>DATCFY010000147.1:0-34708 GCA_036509255.1 Streptosporangiaceae bacterium | reverse complement strand
ACCTTGACTTCGGCATCCGGGCCGGTCAGCGCGGCCGCCCAGCGCTCGGCCACCGGGACCCGGGCGGGCCGCCGGCCACGCCGCGGCGTCAGCAGGGTCCAGCCCGGCGACCCACCCGCAGCGTCCAGCCGGGCCCGCGCGGCCGCATCAGCCAGCGCGTCCAGCGCCCCGGCCAGCAGCGGCCCGGGCGGTTCCCCGCCAGGCTCGCCGGCGCGGCACACGGGCGGCATGGCCCCGGCCAGTTCGGCGGCGCGCGGGGCGTCCGGGCCGGTCAGCACCGTCCGCCAGGAAGCGGTCCAGCCGTCACCGGGCCCTCCGCTACCAGCGCGGTCCAGCCCCGGGAGCACTTTGCCCCGGGTGCACAGGTCGGCGGCGAACCGGGCCACGGCCGCCCAGTAGATCGCCGAGCCCCCGGCGATCATGTCGGGATGGCTGACCACGCCGGGGGGAGTATCCACCGGATCCAGGCCCGTCAGGATGGTGAGTGCGGCGGCCGGCCCGAAGGCCAGCGCCGGGATACGCCAGCAGCCGAGCGCGGCGCGGCGGCCCCGGCCGGGGCCGGGGCCGGTCGGTCCGCCGTCGTCCTCGCCGGCCGGGTCGGCTGGCCTGATCAGCTCGGGAGCGGCCGCCGGGCCCGCGCCTGCGCCCGCCGTCGGCAGCCAGAGGGTGAGCTCGTCGGCGGCCGCCTTGCCCGCCAGGTCACGCAGGCCGCCGCCCAGGACGCCGAGCGCGTCGGCCAGCACGTCAGGATCAGCCGCGAACGGGTGCGGCCGCGCCGCCCGGGACGGGCGGCCGCCGGCCGGGGCCGGTCCGCTGGCCGGGAGCGCGGAGTCTTCCGCCCACAGGCAGAGCGCACCCCGCGCCCAGATCCCGTGGATGACCAGCATGCCCGCCGCTCCCTGCCCGCCGGCCCGACCAGGCCGGACTGCACTCCCGCTCGACGGTAGCAATGATCGGGGACACTCTGGCCCCGGAACACGGAGGCCCGGGAACCGCGTGGCAGGCTGACGTCATGCCGGACGACAGCGCCTTGATCCACCGCGCCCGCGAGCTGGCCAGCCAGGTCCTCGCCCCGGCCGCGATGGGCGTGGAGGCTACTCACCGGGTGCCGCCGGAGCAGCTGGACCTGCTCGCCGCCGAAGGCTTCTACGGGCTGGCCGGCCCGCGGGAGGCGGGCGGCCTGGACGTGCCGTTCCCGGAGGCCTGCCAGATCATCGAGATCCTGGCCGGCGCGTGCCTGTCCACCACGTTCGTGTGGATGCAGCACCATGGCGTGGTGCGCGCGGTCGCCGGGGCTCCGGCCGCGCTGCGGCAGGAGCTGCTCGGGCCGCTGTGCCGGGGCGAGCGGCGGGCCGGGGTGGCCCTGGCCGGGCTGCTGCCGGGCCCGCCCCGGCTGCGGGCCCGGCTCACCGAGGGCGGGTACGTGCTCGACGGGACCTCGCCGTGGGTCACCGGCTGGGGGCTCATCGACACGCTGCACGTGGCCGCCCGCCAGGAGGACGACACCATCGTGTGGGCCGTGCTCGACGCGCGGCCCGCCGCCGGATCCTCCCTCACGGCCGAGCCGCTGCCCCTGGTGGCGGTGATGGCCAGTTCCACCGTGCAGCTCACCTTCACCGCTCACCCCGTCCCGCAGGGGCGGGTGACCGGCACCCTGCCCCTGGACCAGTGGCGCAGCCGGGACGCGGCCGGATTGCGGGCGAACGGCTCACTCGCGCTGGGCCTGGCCGCGCGCTGCTGCGAGCTGATCGGGCCTGGCCCGCTCGATGAGCAGCTGGCCCACTGCCGGGCGGCGCTCGACACCGCAGGCCCTGACTCCATGCCCGGGGCCCGCGCGGCCGCCTGCGAGCTGGCCCTGCGCGCCACGGCGGCGCTGGTGGTCATCCAGGGCTCCTCGGCCATCCTGGCCGATCACGACGCGCAGCGGCTGGCCCGGGAAGCCCTGTTCCTGCTGGTGTTCGGCTCCCGGCCGCCGATCAAGGAGTCGCTGGCCGGGCTGCTCACGAACCACACGCGCTAGGTAGAGTGCGGATGATTTTCCCTCACAGGACGGTGTACCCCCGTGCCAGATACCCCAGGGTCAGAGACGACTCGCAGCCCCGGACCGGCGCCCCGCCCAGCCCCGGAACCCCGCCGGGCCGCCTCGGGCTTCCCCGCGGTGATCGTGCGCGACGCCCGGCCCGGCGAGCTGGCTGAGCTGGGTGATCTGCGGGTGACGGCCTACGAGGCCGGCGGGTTCTTGTCCGACGCCTCGCACTACGGCGAGACTCTCCGCACGCTGGGCCACGACGGCATCGGCCAGATACTGGTCGCGGTCGGGGACGCGGACAGCGGGGATGGACGTACCGGGGCTGGACCCACGGGGGATGAGCGCACGGGCCAGCTCCTCGGCACCGTCATGCTGCAGCTGTGGCCGGACGCCGAGCACGTGGTACAGGCACCGGACGAGGCCGAGATCAGGGCGCTCGCGGTGGCCCCGGAGGCGCGCGGGCGCGGGGTGGGCCGGACCCTGCTCCGGGCCGTCGCCGACCGGGCCCGGGGCTGCGGGGTACGGCGCCTGCTGCTGTCCACCCAGACGACCATGCTCGCCGCGCAGCACCTCTACACCGAGGCCGGCTTCCGCCGCCTGCCGGAGCGCGACTGGCAGCCGGTGCCCGGGTTCACCCTGCTGGCTTACGGTGTCGAGTTGTCCGACTGATCTGGCGCACCGGCCTGCGCTTGCCTGGCCCGCTCAGCGCGGAACGCCGCGA
Organism: Streptosporangiaceae bacterium; assembly: GCA_036509255.1. GTDB lineage: Bacteria > Actinomycetota > Actinomycetes > Streptosporangiales > Streptosporangiaceae > RYN-230. The sequence goes on along the minus strand of DATCFY010000147.1, from coordinate 31,958 downwards.
GCCCAGGGCGCGGCAACCGGGTCCGGCCCGGCGGCGCACTGGTCGGCTGACCTGGCGCGATCTTGTGCAGCTGCTTGTTCATCGAGCGGAACAAGAAGAACAGGGCGAGGCCCATGCCGACGACTACGAGGAACCCGACCAGCCCCGGGTATACCTGGCTGGCGGTGCTCGACGCGGCCAGGACACTCACCGGCTCACCCTCTCCCGCACCCCCGCGAACAGGTCGTCCTCGAGGAACTCGGTATCCACTACCGACCTGGCTAGATGATAGTCCTCGGTCGGCCAGGCCGCGCGCTGCACCTCCACCGGGCAGGCGAACCACGAGCTTTCCGGGTCGATCTGGGTGGCGTGGGCGAGCAGCGCCTGGTCCCGGATCGGGAAGTAGTCCGCGCACTGGACCCGGCTGGTGATCTCCACCGGCTTCCGGTCGTCCGCCCGCTCCTCCCAGCGCTTGAACCATTCGGCGTAGGGCGATTCCAGGCCCCGCCGCAGCATCTCGTCGTGCAGCGCCGTGATCCGGTCCTTGTGGAACGTGGCGAAGTAGTACAGCTTGAGCGGCTGCCAGGGATCGCCCGTGCCGGGGTAGCGGTCCGGGTCCGCGGCGGCCTCGAACGCCTCGACCGCGACCTGGTGAGTCTTGATGTGATCCGGGTGCGGGTAGCCGCCCTCTTCGTCGTAGGTCAGGATCACGTGCGGCTGGAATTCGCGGACGGCGCGGACCAGTGGCTCGGCCGCGACCTCGAGGGACTGGACCGCGAAACAGCCTTCGGGCAGCGGCGGCAGCGGATCGCCCTCGGGCAGCCCGGAATCGATGAATCCGAGGAATTGCTGATGCACCCCGAGGATCTCGCGGGCGCGGGCCATCTCCTCACGCCGGATCCGGGGCAGACTTTCCCGGACGTCCGGCCGTTCCATGGCCTTATTCAGGATGTCCCCGCGCTCGCCACCGGTCAGCGTGGCCACCATGACCTCGGCGCCTTCGCGGACGTAGCGGGCCATGGTGGCGGCGCCCTTGCTCGATTCGTCGTCCGGGTGCGCGTGCACGGCCATCAGACGCAACGGCTCGGACGGCGGAACCACCGGTTCATTCGTGGCGGCAGACAAGCGAATTTCCCCTCGGCACCGTGAAGAAGTCAATAGGAACCGGCGCTCCGCATCCCCGAAGGTGCAACCGGGGCCCAGTACCTCGCCGACAGAACATTGTGCAGGACAACGCGCTGGCCCCGCGACGACATTCCCGTATAGTGGCGGGCTCTGATGGCACGGCGGCGTCAGGCCTGGCTGGCCCGGAACTCGTGAAGGGCGACGTACTTGTCAGGCCTTGTTAGCCTCGAAGGATTACCCCCGAGGAGCCACGCATGGCTCACGCGGATCCGAGTGTCCGCACTGCAGGCAAGGAGTACCCGTGACCGAGACGAATAACGACAGCCTCACCTGGCTCACCCAGGAGGCATACGACCGGCTCAAGACAGAGCTGGACTACCTCTCGGGACCGGGGCGGGTCGACATCGCCAAGAAGATCGAGGCCGCCCGGGACGAGGGTGACCTGCGGGAGAACGGCGGCTATCACGCCGCCAAGGAAGAGCAGGGCAAGATCGAGGGCCGGATCATCCAGCTCGCGCACATCATCCAGCACGCCCGCGTGGGTGAGCCGCCGCGGACGGACGGGTTGGTCGGGCCGGGGATGACCGTGACCATCCGGTTCGACGGCGACGATGACGAGGTGACCTTCCTGCTCGCCTCCCGGGAGGAGAGCGGCGCGCCGATTGACGTCTACTCGCCGCGCTCGCCACTGGGCAGCGCCATCAACGGCAAGAAGATCGGCGACTCGGCCACCTACCAGCTGCCGAACGGCCGGTCGGCCAAGGTCGAGATCCTGGAGGCCGTCCCCTACATCGGCGGCTAACCGCCCGGACGCACCAGCGCGGTGCATTGTGTGCATCATCATCACGCACACAATGCACCGCGCTGTTGTTCGGCGGCGGGTTAGGCGCCGGCGACGAGTTCGGGGGCTGGGGCCTCGGCGTCGCCCGGGGCGGTGCGGCCGCGCAGCGGCACCTCCTTGATGAACCAGGCCAGGATGAAGGCCAGCGCGCTCGCCGGGATCGCCCACAGGAACACCCCGTGGATCGCATGGGTGACCGCGTAGTACACGTCGTGCTGGATGGCCGCGGGCAGTGCCCGGACCGTGGCCGGATTGAACTGGCCGCCGCTGGTGGACAGGTGCACGCCGGGCGACACCGAGGTCAGCGCCTCAGTCAGCCGCCGGGCGAAGATGGCGCCGAACGCCGACACCCCGATCGACCCGCCGATCTGCTGGAAGAACAGCCGCGAGCTGCTGGCCACCCCGATGTCGCGGAGCTGCACGCTGTTCTGCGCGATCAGCGTGGTCATCTGCATCAGGAAGCCCATGCCGAGGCCCAGCACCACCATGTACAGGCCGGAGGTGACCCGGCTGGTGTTCACCCCGAGCAGGGACAGCAGCCACATGCCGACGGTCATGCAGCCCGCGCCGATGATCGGCAGCGCCTTGTACCGACCGGTCCGGGTGGTGATCTGGCCGGCGATCAGCGAGGTGATCATCACGCCGACCATCATGGGCGTGAGCAGCAGCCCGCTCACCGTGGGCGAGGCACCCTGCACGGTCTGCTGGTACAGCGGCAGGAACGTGATCGCGCCGAACATGGCCAGCCCGGCCAGGAAGCTGAGCCCGGTGACCAGCGCGAAGTTCCGGTTGCGGAACACGTGCAGCGGCAGGATCGGCTCGGCCGCCCGCGCCTCGATCATGATGAAGGCGGCCACCGTCGCCGCGGCCACCGCGCCCAGGCCGAGGATCTGCGGGGACGTCCAGGCGTACTGGCTGCCGCCCCAGGTGGAGATGAGCACGATCGCGGTGGTGGCTACCGCGAGGACCACCGCGCCCAGGTAGTCCACCCGGTGCTCGACCCGGCGCCGGGGCAGGTGCAGGGTCGCGGCCAGGTAAGCCAGGGCCACGCCGCCGATCGGCAGGTTGATGTAGAAGATCCAGCGCCAGGAGAAGGAGTCGGTGATGAAGCCGCCGAGCAGCGGCCCGCCGATGGTGGCGATCATCATCACGGCCATGATGTAGCCCATGTACTGGCCCCGCTCCCGGGGCGAGACCAGGTCACCGATGATCGCGATGGCGCTGACCATCAGGCCGCCCGCGCCGAGGCCCTGGATGGCGCGGAACGTGATGAGCTCGCCCATCGTCTGGGACAGCCCGGCCGCCGCGGAACCCGCGAGGAACAGCACGATGGCCGCCATGAACAGCTTCTTCCGGCCGTACATGTCGCCGAGCTTCCCGTACAGCGGGGTGGTGATGGTCGACGCGAGCACGTAGGCGGTGACCACCCAGGACAGGTGCGCGACGCCGCCCAGGCTGCCCACGATGCGCGGCAGCGCCGTGCCCACGATGAGCTGGTCGAGCATGGCCAGCATGATGGCCAGGAGGAGCCCCGGCAGCACCACCAGCACCTCGCGGCGCATGCCTGTGCCGGAGTCCGGGCTGGCGCCCGGGGCCGTCGCAGCGGCTTGCGTGTCTGTCATCCCGTCCCCGTGTCTGTCTGCGGACCCGCTGATGACGGCGGACCCGGCCACTGACTACTTACTTGCCGACCGGCTAGTATAGGAACACGCTAGGACGCCAACTAACCGGGCGTCAAGTAAGTTTAGCGCCGGGCCACAAGCACGGAGCGGATGATTAATGGACGACGAGGCGGGCGGGGCGGACACCCCGGGCGGACGGCGGCCCCGGGGTGAGACCCGCAAGCGGATCCAGTCTGTCGCGCTCGAGCTGTTCGCGGAGCACGGCTACGAGAAGACCTCGCTGCGGGAGATCGCCGAACGGCTTGGCGTCACGAAGGCCGCCCTTTACTACCACTTCAAGTCCAAGGAAGACATCGTCCGCAGCTTCACCGAGGACTACGTGACCGAACTGGACGCGCTCATCGCCTGGGGCCGGGCCCAGCCGCGGACCAGCGGGAACCGGGCTCTCATCCTCGACCGCTACAGCAGGATCGTCGGGCACCGCCTGGGCGTGCTGCGCTTCCTGGAGCAGAACCAGGCCGCGGTGCACCACCTGATGACCGAGGGCCAGCAGGACCGCAAGAAGCTGTTCCGTACGCAGTTCGAGACCCTGCGCGATCTGCTAGTCGAGCCGGATGCCCCGCTGCGCGACCGGGTCCGGGCGTCGGTAGCCGTGGTCTCGGTGGGCATCTCATGCATGCTGTTCGAGAAGGACTCCGGCGCCCCCGGCGAACTGCACGGCATCGTGCTGGAGACCGCGTGCGAGCTGGCCGGGGTCGAGCCGCCCGTGGGTTAGGCCCGGCTGGCGGGGGCGCCCGGCCGAACCTGGGCAGCCGGCCGGGCCTGGGCAGATCGTGCGACGGACTGCACGAGGGGCAGCACCCGGTACGGCAGCGGCGCGGCCAGCGCGATCACCGTGGAGGCCCGCACCACCCCGGCCACGTCCACGATCGCGTCGATGACCCGCTGCAGATCGGCGTTGGTCCGGGCGACCACCCGGCACAGCATGTCGCTGGACCCGGTGATCGTGTGCGCCTCGAGCACCTCCGGGATCGCGGCCAGCCGCCCGGCCACCGGGTCGTGCCCGCCCGGCTGGCGGATCTCCAGCGTGACGAAGGCGGTCACGCCGTGGCCCAGCGCCACTGGGTCGACCTCCGGGCCGTACCCGGTGATCACGCCGCGGGCATGCAGCCGGTCCAGCCGGGCCTGGACCGTGCCGCGGGCCACGCCGAGCCGCCGCGAGGCCTCCAGCACGCCCACCCGGGGTTCGGCGGCCAGCAGGGCGATAAGCCGCGCATCCAGGCTGTCGATCACCGCGACCACCTCTTCCCTCAGCGGCAGGAAAGATCCCGGTCAGGCTGTACAGCTAGCCCGGACGGAACCGTTGCGGAATATACAAAATGACTAGCGTTTCATAACAGTGTTGCACAGGATGCGGTACCAGCTCATGCTGCTGGCAACAGGACACCGAGCACTGGAGCGTGCGATGGACGCCAGCAGCGAGTTCCCGGTCACCGGCATGGACGCGATCGTCTTCGCGGTGGGCAATGCGCGGCAGGCCGCGCACTACTACTCGGCCGCGTTCGGGATGCGCTGCGTGGCCTACCGCGGCCCGGAGACCGGCTGCCGGGACGAGGCCGCGTACGTCCTCGAGTCCGGCCAGGCCCGGTTCGTCCTGCGCGGGCCGGTCCGGGCCGGCACCGAGCTGGGCCGGCACGTCGCCGAGCACGGTGACGGCGTGATCGACCTGGCCCTCGGCGTGCAGTCCGCGGAGGCCGCCTACGAGTACGCCACTGCGCGTGGCGCCGACGGCATCTCGGCCCCGCAGGTACTCGAGGACGCCCAGGGCAAGGTGGTGCTGGCCACCATCGCCGCCTACGGGGATACCCGGCACACGCTGGTGGAACGCTCCTCCTACAGCGGCCCCTACCTGCCCGGGTATGTCCCGGCCCGGCCGATGGTCACGCCGCCGGCCCAGCCGCTGTTCAACGCCGTCGACCACTGCGTCGGCAACGTGGAACTGGGCCGGATGGACGAGTGGGTGGACTTCTACCGCCAGGTGATGGGCTTCACCAACATGAAGGAGTTCGTCGGCGACGACATCGCCACCGAGTACTCCGCGCTGATGAGCAAGGTGGTCGCGGACGGCTCACGGACGGTCAAGTTCCCCATCAACGAGCCCGCGGCGGGCAAGAAGAAGTCCCAGATCGACGAGTACCTGGAGTTCTACGGCGGCCCCGGCGTCCAGCACATCGCGCTGGCCTGCGACGACATCGTGGCCACGGTGCGGGCCATGAAGGCCGCGGGCGTCGAGTTCCTGGACACACCGGACAGCTACTACGACACGCTCGGCGAGTGGGCCGGGGAGACCCGGGTGGCCGCCCCGACCCTCCGGGAGCTGCGCATCCTGGCCGACCGGGACGAGGACGGCTACCTGCTGCAGATCTTCACCAAGCCGGTCCAGGACCGGCCCACGGTGTTCTTCGAGCTGATCGAGCGGCATGGCTCGGACGGTTTCGGCAAGGGAAACTTCAAGGCCCTGTTCGAGGCGATCGAGCGGGAGCAGGCCCGGCGCGGGAACCTGTGACGCCGCCAGCCGGGCTCACCGGAACATCAGGTGGTAGCCGGCCTGGCGCAGCTCGCTGATCACCTCGTCGCAGTGCGCCGGGCCGCGGGTCTCGACCTGCAGCAGCACCTCGACCTCGCCGACCCGCAGCCGCGGCGTGACCCGTTCGTGCATGACGTCGAGCACGTTCGCGCCCAGGCCCGCCACCGTGCCCAGCAGGGTGGCCAGCGCGCCGGGGCGGTCCGGGATCCGGCACCGGAACGTCAGGTAGCGGCCGGCCGCGGCCAGGCCGTGCCGGAGGACCTTGGCCAGCAGCAGCGGGTCGATGTTGCCGCCGGACAGCACGGCCACTACCGGCGGCTCGAACATGCCGACGTTCTCCATCAGCCCGGCCACGGCGGCCGCGCCGGCCGGCTCGACCACCTGCTTGGCGCGCTCCAGGCAGAGCAGCAGCGCCCGGGACAGGCTCTCCTCGGACACGGTCAGCACGTGAACGCCGAACCCGGAGAGGATCCCGAACGGGATCTCCCCGGGCAGGCAGACCGCGATGCCGTCGGCCATGGTCGAGCCGGGCTGGACCCGGACCGGGTGGCCGGCGGCCAGTGACGCCGGGTAGGCCGCGACCGCCTCGGCCTGGACACCGACCACGGCCACCGACGGGTCCGCGGACTTGACCGCGACGGTGACCCCGGCGGCCAGGCCACCCCCGCCGACCGGGATCGCGATCGTCCGCACCTGCGGGCACTGCTCCAGGATCTCCAGGCCCAGGGTGCCCTGGCCGGCGACGATGTCCGGGTGATCGAAGGGGTGGATGAGCACCGCGCCGCGCTCCGCCGCGTACTGATGCGCGTACTCGAGCGCGTCGTCCACGGTCTCGCCGTGCAGGATGATGTCCGCCCCGTACCCCCGGGTGGCCTCGATCTTGGGCAGCTGGGCGCCTTCCGGCATGATCACGGTGGCCTTCACGCCGAGCAGCGCGGCCGCGAACGCCACCCCCTGGGCGTGGTTGCCGGCGCTCGCCGCCACCACGCCACGGGCCCGTTCCTCCTCGCTGAGCCGGGAGATCCGCAGGTACCCGCCGCGGGCCTTGAACGAGCCCGTGCGCTGCAAGTTCTCGCACTTGAGGAACACCGGGCCACCGAGCCGCTCGGACAGCACCCGGGAATGCAGCAGCGGGGTCGGCGGCAGGATCTCGCCGAGCACGTCGTGGGCAGCGGCCACGTCGGCGGCGGTCACGGAGGAGGAGGTCATCGCCATGCCTTGCAGTGTCGCATCCAGGGTGAGATGCGGGCACTGCCGCAGGGGGCGCGGTCGTTGAGCGGGATCCGCCGGCGGGGACGTGGTCGTTGAGCGGGATCCGCCGGCGGGGACGTAATGTGGAAAAGGTGCAGCCAGACAACAAGACTCATGCAGCCGACGGAACCCCGCCCCGCCCCGCCGCCACCACCCTGGGCGAGCTACGCGCCAGCGGGCACGAGTTCGAGACCGTTAAGGAAGAGATCCGGCGCAACCTGCTGGCCAGGATGCGCGCCGGCGAGAACCGCTTTCCCGGCATCGTCGGGTTCGACCAGACCGTGCTCCCGCACGTAGAGCGGGCCCTGCTGGCCGGCCACGACACGATCCTGCTGGGCGAGCGCGGCCAGGGCAAGACGCGCCTGATCAGGACATTGTCCGTCCTGCTCGACGACTGGACGCCCGCGGTCACGGGCTGTGAGATCAACGACCACCCGTACCAGCCGGTCTGCGCGCGGTGCCAGCGCCTGGCCGGGGAACTGGGCGACGACCTGCCGATCACCTGGCGCCACCGCAGCGAGCGCTACGGCGAGAAGCTGGCCACCCCGGACACCAGCGTGGGTGACCTGATCGGTGACATCGACCCGGTCAAGGTGGCCGAGGGCCGGACGCTGGGTGACCCGGAGACCATTCACTTCGGCCTGGTCCCGCGGACCAACCGCGGCATCTTCTGCCTCAACGAGCTTCCTGACCTGGCGGAGCGGATCCAGGTCGCACTGCTGAACGTGCTGGAGGAGCGGGACATCGGGGTCCGTGGCTACGCGCTGCGGCTGCCGCTGGACGTGGTCCTGGTGGCCAGCGCCAACCCGGAGGACTACACCAACCGGGGCCGGATCATCACCCCGCTGAAGGACCGCTTCGGCGCGGAGATCCGCACCCACTACCCGCTCACGCTGGACGAGGAACTCACGCTGACCCAGCAGGAGGCGCTGGTCGCCTGGGACGGCGCCGATCCCGGCGCGGACCTGCCCGAGCACCTGGTCGAGGTCATCGCCCGGTTCACCCGGCTGGTCCGGTCCTCGCCCGCGGTCGACTCGCGGTCCGGGGTCTCGGCCCGGTTCGCGATAGCCGCCGCCGAGTCAGTGGCCGCCTCCGCGGTCCGCCGGGCCGCGCTGACCGGGGAGGCGCAGCCGGTGGCCCGGATCTGCGACCTGCCGCCGATCGTGGGCAGCCTGCGCGGCAAGGTGGAGTTCGAGGTCAGCGAGGAAGGCCGGGAGACCGAGGTGCTCGAGCACCTGCTCCGGCGGGCCATCGCGGATACGTTCCGGTCCCGGCTGGGCAGCGCCGACCTGAGCGGGCTGCTGGCCACCTTCGAGGAAGGCGGCTCGGTGGAGACCGGCGACATGGTGCCCGCGGCCACGCTGCTGAACCGGATCGGCGAGGTGCCCGGGCTGGCCCGGATCATGGACCGGCTGGGGATGGACGGCGGCGAGTCGTTCGGCCAGGCCGCCGCGGCGCTGGAGTTCGCGCTGGAGGGCCTGTACCTGATGCGGCGGCTGTCCAAGGACGTGATCGATGGCAGCGCGGTCTACCGCACATGAGTGGGTATCGGTATGGCGAGTACACCGACGGCCCCGATCCGCTGGCGCCGCCGTTCGACGCGCGCAGCGCCCTGGACGAGCTGGGCGACGCGGTGCTGGACGGCGCGGACCCGTCCAGCGCCCTGCGTGACCTGCTGCGCCACGGCGTAAACGGCCGCCGCGGCCTGGACGACCTGCTCCGCAGCGTGCGCGACCGGCAGCGGGAGATCCGCAGCCGTGGCCGGCTCGACGGGACCCTGGAGGAAGCGCGGGCGCTGCTGGACACGGCGGTAGGCCAGGAACGGGCCGAGCTGTTCCCCGACCCGGGCGACGAGGCCCGGATGCGCGAGGACGAGCTGGACGCGCTGCCGTCGGACACCGCGCAGGCCATCCGCAGGCTGGCCGACTACAACTGGCGCAGCCCGGCCGCCCGGCAGACCTTCGAGCGGCTCAAGGACCTGCTCCGCAGCGAGGTCCTGGACAGCCAGTTCCGCGGCATGAAGGAGGTGCTCCAGCAGCCGGACCCGGAGGCCATGCAGCGGGTCAAGGACATGTTGGCCGACCTCAACCAGATGCTGGAGGCGGACGCCCGGGGCGAGCACACCCAGGCCGACTTCGACGGCTTCATGGACCGCTACGGCGAGATGTTCCCGGAGAACCCGGCCAACCTGGAAGAGCTGGTCGACTCGCTGGTCCGCCGGGCCACCGCGGCGCAGCGGCTGCTGGGCTCGCTCACCGAGGGACAGCGCGACGAGCTGGCCGCACTGATGGAGCAGACTCTGCAGGACGCCGGCCTGGCCGCGGAGATGTCCCGGCTGTCCGATGCGCTGCGCGCCCGGCGGCCGGAGATGGACATGGCCGCCTGGTCGGGCGACCCGATGACCGGCGATGAGCCACTACCCCTCAGCGACGCGACGACTGCCCTGGCCGACCTGGCCGACCTCGCCGACCTGGAGTCGGAGCTGCGCCAGGACTATCCCGGGGCACGCCTGGACGACGTCGACGAGGCCGCGATCCGCCGGGCCCTGGGCCGCCAGGCCGTGGACGACATGGAGGCGCTCCGGCAGACCGAGCGCGAGCTGGAGCAGCAGGGGTACCTGCAGCGCAACGCCGGGCAGCTGGAGCTCACCCCGAAGGCGGTGCGGCGGCTGGGCGAGACCGCGCTGCGCCGGGTCTTCGCGGACCTGCCCGAGGGCGGCTACGGCGATCACGAGCAACGCGACGCCGGGCAGGCCGGTGAGTACACTGGCGCCACCCGCCGCTGGCAGTTCGGCGACGAGCAGGCTATTGACGCGCCGGCGACGGTGCGGAACGCGCTGCTGCGCGAGGCGGGCACCCCGCGTACCGGTGAGTCGCACGGGGTCCGGCTGTCCGGCCGCGACTTCGAGGTCGGGGAGACCCAGCGGCGCGCCTCCGCGGCCGTGTGCCTGCTGGTCGACCTGTCCTACTCGATGGCCCTGCGCGGCACCTGGGGCGCGGCCAAGCAGACCGCGCTGGCCCTGCACGCGCTGGTGCGCAGCCGCTTCCCGCAGGACTCCATCCAGGTCATCGGGTTCTCGAACTACGCGAGGGAGCTGCGCGAGACCGACCTGGCCGGGCTGGGCTGGGACATGGTCCAGGGCACCAACCTGCACCACGCGCTCGTGCTGGCCGGCCGCTACCTGGACCGCCGTCCCGAGCACGACCCGGTGGTCCTGATCGTGACCGACGGCGAGCCGACCGCGCACCTGCGCCGGGACGGGCGGTCCTGGTTCGACTGGCCGCCGGCGCCGGAGACGATCCAGCTCACCCTGGCTGAGGTGGACAAGATGACCCGGCGGCACGCGTCGCTGAACGTGTTCATGCTGGCCGAGGACGAGCGGCTGACCGACTTCGTGAACGAGGTGGCCCGGCGCAACGGCGGCCGGGTGCTGCACGCGGTGCCGGAACGGCTCGGCGAGTTCGTGGTCCGCGACTTCCTGCGGACCCGCCGCGAGGCACGCCGGTAGCGCGCACCGCGTGGCGCACCTGGCAGCATGGCGCGCCGGCCCGGTGACATGGCGGGTCGTTAACCTTTCCGGCGTAGTCTCGGAAAGCAGGGCTCCGGGGGATCCGGGACCTTCCCAGACGCGGGGATAGATTTTGCTTTGGGGCTTTTCGGACGTGCCGCAGGCGCCTGGATCTCGTAGTAGCGTTCGGCCGTTACAGCTATGGGCGGGCCGAAGGGGTGGCGGCTGGGCCAGGTCTGCATATCTCTAGGAGGATCACGTGAGTACTGTTACCGAATCAGGCACGCGCTCTTCGGGGAAGCGCATCGGCGCCCTGATTCTTGGCATCGTCGGCCTTCTGCTGGTCATCCTGGCCGTGATCTACATGGTGACCGCGGCTGGTTCGCTGCCGAGCTTTATCCCGGGCCACATCGCCGGCTCCACCGGTCACCACCCGCTGCGCGCGGGCGTGGCCCTCATCGTGGGCCTGGTGCTGCTGGGCGGCGCCTGGTGGCTCGGCTTCGCGGGCAAGAAGTCCAGCGCCAGCTAACAACCGCACCGTTATAACGGCTGGTCACCAGAGGTTGCTGGCGCAACACGACATCACACTGGCCGCCCCCGTCTCAGCCGGGGGCGGGCCTCAGCCCTAGGATCATGGCATGTCTTTTACTGACCGGCTGCTGCTGTGGTTCCACATCGGTTTTGTCATTTTCGCCATTGGCCCGGTCACCATCGCGAGCATGTCCACGCCGCGTTATATCCGGGCCCGCAACGTGGGCGTGCTCCGCTACCTGTCCCGGATGACCCGGGTCTTCGGCGCGGCGTCGCTCGGCGTGCTGCTGTTCGGCATCATCGCGGGCCAGTCCCTGCACGAGATGACCAAGGTGTGGGCCACCGCGTCGATGACCCTGTTCGTGGTGGCCCTGGTCCTGCTCCTGCTCATCATGCGGGACCAGCACCGGGCCATCGTCGCCGTGGAGGGCAGCCTCGCGGCGGCCGCGGAGGCGCCCGCGGTGGCCCCGGCGGCCGGAGCCCCAACGGCGGCCGCCGGCACCGTGCCGGAAGGCGCCGAGCCCACGGCGGCGGACGTGGAGCCCGCCCCATCCGTGGCCGCCCCGGCCGGGGGCACTGCCACTGCCACTGCCGCCCGCGTGAACGTAGCCACCGTGGAGCGCGGCCGGATCGCCTCGCTGGCCGGCGTGGTCAGCCTCATCTGGCTGGTCATCCTGGTGCTGATGGTCTGGCAGCCCTGAGCTAGCTGGCCGCCCTGAGCTAGCTGGGAACCCCGGGCTAGCCGGGAACCCCGGGCGCTACAACCCGGCGAGCGCCTGGCGCAGGTCCTCAATCAGGTCCGCGCTGGTCTCGATGCCGACCGACAGCCTGATCAGGTCGTCCGGCACCTCCAGCGGCGAGCCGGCCACCGAGGCGTGCGTCATCCGGCCGGGGTGCTCGATGAGTGACTCCACGCCGCCGAGCGACTCCCCCAGCGTGAACAGCCGGGTCCGGCCGCAGGCCGCGACGGCAGCCTCGGCGCCCCCCCGGACCTGGAACGAGACCATCCCGCCGAAGTCCCGCATCTGCTTGGCGGCGATCTCGTGGCCGGGGTGGCTGGGCAGCCCGGGGTAATGCACATGCGTCACGGCCGGGTGCCCGGCCAGCATGTCCGCCACCCGCGCCGCATTCCGTGAGTGCTGGTCCATCCGGACGGCCAGGGTCTTCACGCCGCGCAGCGTCAGCCAGGCGTCAAACGGGCCGGCCACCGCGCCGGTCGCGTTCTGCAGGAAGGCGAGCCGCTCGCCGAGCTCCGGGTCGGCCACCACCACCGCCCCGCCGATCACGTCCGAGTGGCCGCCGAGGTACTTGGTGGTGGAGTGGACCACCGCGTCCGCCCCCAGCGCGAGCGGCTGCTGCAGGTACGGGGACGCGAAGGTGTTGTCCACCACCAGCAGCGCGCCCGCCTGGTGCGCGACGTCCGCGAGCGCGGCGATGTCCGCGATGGACAGCAGCGGGTTGGTGGGCGTCTCGGCCCACAGCACCCGGGCGGGCCGCTCGGCCAGCGCGGCGCGGACCGCGGTGAGGTCGCTGATCGGCACCGGCCGGTAGCTGACTCCCCAGTCCGCGAGGACCCGGGCCATCAACCGGAACGTTCCGCCGTACGCGTCGTCCGGGATGACCACGTGGTCCCCGGGGGCACACACCGCGCGCAGCAGGCCGTCCTCGGCCGCCATCCCGGACGCGAACGCCAGCGCCCGGCGGCCGCCTTCCAGCGCGGCCAGGCATTCCTCCAGGGCGTGCCGGGTGGGGTTCGCGGTCCGCGAGTACTCGTAGCCGTCGCGCAGGCCGCCCACGCCGTCCTGCTTGTAGGTAGACACCTGGTAGATCGGCGGGACGACGGCGCCGGTCTGCGGGTCGGGCTCCTGGCCTGCATGGATGGCCAGCGTCTCGAAGCCGGCAGGGTTGAAGGTCACGTGTCACACTCTGCCACGGCCGGCCGCCTGATCAGCTCAGCTCGGCCAGAGGGAAGGCCCGGTGCCGGCGGGGCGGGCAGAGGAAGTTCTGCCGCCGGGTGGCGGTGATGAACCGCTCCAGCCCGTTGTTCTTCGCGGTCACGCCGAATTGGGCCTGCAGGTCCAGGGACGCCTGGCTGATCCGCAGCCGTGAGAAGAAGTCCGCCGACGGCACGAAGATGGTGAACTGCAGCTTCGGCTGATGGCTGGCGCCGGGGACATCCATGGCGTCGAAGCCCGGGCCGTCCATCCGGATGTGGACCGGCGTCCCGTCCGCGGCCCGGGAGGACCGCTGCAGGCAGGACAGGTGCCCCATCCGGTGCTCACGCTGGCCCGTCCGGAAGTTGACGTTCGTGCCGATGCCCTGGGCGGTCCGGCGCGCGTAGCCGGTCCCGCGGTTGGCGTTGGGCAGGAAGGCGGGCCCGCCCCCGTTGGCGAACTGGTCGGCGTGGCCAGCCGCGATCTCCGGGGCATGGAACAGGTACTGCACACGCTGCACAAACGTCCCATCGGCACCGGGTGTGGAGGCAGCGTCGTCCATGTCGTAGTACTGCAGCATGTCCAGGATGTCGTGGGCCAGGTGCTGGATCGACCCGTTGTCGAAGTAGTCACCGGCGACGGCGTCGGTGAACCGGGCCGAGGAGTTGCCCGCGAAGGTGCAGATCGCTGCCGGCCCGGAGGCGTTGACCTGCTGGTCGGTGAAGCCCATCCACATCGGCGACCGGGGCTGGATGAAGCGGGCGTACGGCAGGGCGGCGCGGTGGGCCACCGCCCGCGGCAGCCCGGTCTGGGTGAACATGTGCCGGCTGGACGTGAAGGTGAGCAGGCCGCGCAGCGCCGGCGACGCCACCACCCGGCCCCGCAGCGAGTTGCTGCCGGCCAGCCAGCCCAGCGCGTCGGACAGGACCGGCCCGTGGTCACTGCGCAGGGTCAGCAGCATGTCGTTGGACTCGATCACGACCGGCACCTGGTAGCGCAGCTTGGTCACGCCCGGGTTGGCGGGGCTCACGTCGGTCGGGCCAGGCCGCGCCTCTTCCAGGACGTACCGGCTGCGGTCCGACCGCAGCCGGGGCATCCGCGCGGAGACGAGGCGGCCGCCCAGTCCGCCGGGCAGCCGCCGGAAGTAGGGGATCCCGTAGGACACGAACGTCAGCAGGTTCGCCGCGTTGAAGGGGTACACAGCCTCCAGCCGGGCCAGCGCGCCGGCCAGCATGGCCTGGTCCGCGGCGGTGGGATCGCGCTCCAGCCTGCCGGTGACGAACACGGTGTGCACGGGCGGCATCTGGATGGTCACCCCGGACACGGCGGTCTGCGGCGCGGCCAGCAGCGCGGCGATGTCGAACTGGATGTCGGGCAGCGTGGTCGCGGCGGCGGTCCGTTCCGGGACCCGGGCGAGCGGCGACGCTATCTCCAGGCCCGCCGCCGCCAGAGCCAGTGCGCCGCCACCCTGGAGCACGCGGCGGCGGCTGGGCCGCCCGGGTCGGTCCACGCCGTCTCCTGTCGGTCTCAGGCGATAATGGCACATCACCTTTCCGGCTGACAGCATAAAGCTTCGCGCCACGCCCGTCTGACCTGCGTCTACGCCAATCCTATTTCTTCCATAACGGACTTTTCGTGATCGGCGAATCCCCTGGCCCATCGTCGTCGTGGCCAGCGAAAGGACCGTTATTGAGGCAAAAGAGGTCAGCTGCTGGCGGCGAGGAAGGTCAGCACGTCCTGCCGGGTGATCAGGCCGGCCGGGCGGCCGTCCACCAGGACCACCGCGGCGCCGGCCTTTTCCAGGGCGTCCACCGCGCGGCTGACCGGCTCACCCGAGCCCACGGTGGGCAGGGGCGCCGACATGTGCCCCTCGAGCGGGTCATGAGGGCGGGCCCGGCCGGAGACCAGCGCGTCCAGCAGGTCACGTTCCACGATGGATCCGACCACCTCGGCGGCCATGACCGGGGGCTCCTGCTTCATCACCGGCAACTGGGAGACGTTGTACTCGCGGAGCAGGCCGATGGCGGCCGACACGGTCTCCTCCGGGTGGGCGTGCACGAACTCGGGCAGCCCGGGGAGCTTGCGGCCCAGCACGTCGGCCACCCGGGGCTCCTTGGTCTCCGAGGTGAGGAACCCGTAATCGGCCATCCACTCGTCGTTGAAGATCTTCGCCAGGTAACCGCGCCCGGTGTCCGGGAGCAGCACCACGATCACGTCATCCGGGGCCGCGGTCGCGGCCACGCGCAGCGCGGCCACCACGGCCAGCCCGCATGATCCGCCGGTGAGCAGGGCCTCCTCACGCGCCAGCCTGCGGGTCATCAGGAACGACTCGGCGTCGCTGACCGCAAGCACCTCGTCGCACACGGCCGGGTCGTAGTTGGTGGGCCACAAGTCCTCGCCCACCCCCTCGACCAGGTAGGGCCGCCCGGTACCGCCGGAGTACACCGAGCCCTCCGGGTCGGCCCCGATCACCCGGACCCGGCCGCCGGACACCTCCTTCAGATAACGGCCCGTGCCGGTGATGGTGCCGCCGGTGCCGATGCCCGCCACGAAGTGGGTGATCCGGCCGTCGGTCTGGGCCCAGATCTCCGGGCCGGTGGAATGGTAGTGCGAGGCCGGGTTCTCCGGGTTGGCGTACTGATCGGGCTTCCAGCCGCCCGGGATCTCCCCGGCCAGCCGGCTGGACACCGAGTAATAGGAATCGGGGTGCTCCGGGGACACGGTGCCCGGGCAGACCACCACCTCGGCGCCGTAGGCCCGGAGCACGCTGATCTTGTCCTGGCCGACCTTATCCGGGCAGACGAACACGCACCGGTAGCCCTTCTGCGCCGCCACGATGGCCAGTCCGACCCCGGTGTTCCCGGAGGTGGGCTCCACGATGGTGCCGCCCGGGCGCAGCGCGCCGGACGCCTCCGCCGCCTCCACCATGCGCAGCGCGATCCGGTCCTTGACCGAGCCGCCCGGGTTGAAGTACTCGACCTTGGCCAGGACGGCGGGGGCCTGGCCCCCGCCCACGGACGACGTCACGGCGCGCAGCCTGACCAGCGGGGTGTTCCCGACCAGCTCGATCAGGGACTCATGGACCTGCATCGCAACCACCTCGTTCGTGGAGGCCCGCGGGCCGCGGCCTGGCCTGGGCATGCTCCGGAGCACCGACGCTATCCCACTTTTGCGGCTGTCCCGTGGCTGACCAGCACGACTGTCCCTGACTGGTCCACCCGGGGATTATGGACGGGACGGCCGTAGTTTAGGCTACTGGCCAGTAATCTGAGCTGACCTGCTCACGTCCGGCCCGGCAAGCAAGGGAGCCCGCCATGCCCGAGGCAGTTATCGTCGCCACCGCACGCTCGCCCATCGGCCGGGCCTTCAAGGGATCGCTCACCTCCATCCGCCCCGACGACCTCACCGTGCAGCTGGTCGCCACGGCGCTGGCCAAGGTCCCGCAGCTCAGCCCGGATGGCATCGATGACCTCATGCTCGGCTGCGGCCTGCCCGGCGGCGAGCAGGGCTTCAACCTCGCCCGCGTCGTCGCGGTGCTGCTCGGCTACGACAACCTGTCCGGCACCACGGTGACCCGGTACTGCTCGTCCTCGCTGCAGACCACCCGGATGGCGTACCACGCCATCAAGGCCGGCGAGGGCGACGTGTTCATCTCGGCGGGGGTGGAGTGCGTCAGCCGGTTCGCCACGGGCAGCAGTGACAGCTGGCCCGACACGCACAACCCGCTGTTCGCGGACGCTGAGGCCCGGTCCGGCGCACTCGGCGCGGGCGGCGTGCCGGTCTGGCACGACCCGCGGGACGGCGGCGCGATCCCCGACGTGTATATCGCGATGGGCCAGACCGCGGAGAACGTGGCCCAGCTGCGCGGGATCACCCGCGCGGCCCAGGATGAGTTCGGCGTCCGGTCGCAGAACCTGGCCGAGAAGGCTCTGGCCAACGGGTTCTGGCAGCGGGACATCACGCCAGTCACCTTGCCGGACAGGACCGTGGTGAGCACCGACGACGGCCCGCGGCCCGGGACCACCCTGGAGAAGGTGTCCACCCTGAAGCCGGTGTTCCGCCCGGACGGGACCGTCACCGCGGGCAACTGCTGCCCGCTCAACGACGGTGCGGCCGCGGTCGTGGTGATGAGCGACGTCAAGGCGGCCCAGCTCGGCATCACCCCGCTGGCCCGGATCGTCTCGACCGGCGTGACCGGGCTGTCCCCGGAGATCATGGGGCTGGGACCGGTCGAGGCCTCGCGGCAGGCGCTGGGCCGGGCCGGGATGACCATCGACGACATGGACCTGGTGGAGATCAACGAGGCGTTCGCCGCCCAGGTCATCCCCTCCTACACCGACCTGGGCATCGACATCGACAAGCTCAACGTGAACGGCGGGGCCATCGCCGTCGGCCACCCGTTCGGCATGACCGGGGCCCGTATCACCATCACGCTGCTGAACAGCCTCCAGTTCCACGACAAGACCTACGGCCTGGAGACCATGTGCGTGGGCGGCGGCCAGGGCATGGCCATGATCCTGGAGCGGCTGTCCTAGCCTGCCCCTGGTTCCCCGCGGGGGAAACCCCAGGTGAAGCCGGACGATCCGGGGCATTGCGGAAGGCTTACGCCAGGGGGTTGTCAGCGGCTCACCGGTGGTGCAGTCTCGACAGAGAGACCAGCCTGCCCCTGGAGGTGGCCATGTCCCTGAACCACTCGCCGGAGATGCACCAGAACATCCTCGCCCGGATCCCCGCGGTGACCGGGCGCGAACTCCGTGAGTGGTTCATCCGGCTGGAATCGGGACCCCCGTTCTCCAGATGTGACGAACGGGCGCACTGGCTGTCCGATGAGCATGGCCTGTCCCACGGCTATGCCCGCGCGATCGTGCACGAGTACGAGTTCCGCCGCCGCCTCAGGCTGAACAGCGCCTGAGCTGTTAGCTAGCACAGCTGTTAGCTAGCACAGCTGTTAGGAGCACAGTGCAGCCAGAGCAGGCCCGGGACTTCCTCCGCGCGAACCACCGGGCCGTCCTGGCGACGTCCCGCGCCGACGGGCGGCCTCAGCTGTCCCCGGTGACCTGCGGCCTCGACGAGGCCGGGCGGGTCATCATCAGCACCCGCGAGACGGCGGTCAAGACCGGGAACTTGCGCCGTAACCCGCTGGCCTCCCTGTGCGTGTTCACGGACGGCTTCTTCGGCCCGTGGGTCCAGGTCGAGGGCAAGGCGGAGATCATTTCGCTGCCCGAGGCCATGGAGTTCCTGGTCGAGTACTACCGGCTGCTCTCGGGCGAGCACCCGGACTGGGCGGACTACCGCGCCGCCATGGTGCGCGACCGCAGGTGCCTGATCCGCATCGAGATCACCCGGGCCGGCCCGGATATCAGCGGCTGACCCCCGGCGCCGCACTAGCCTGGCCCGGCCTGCAGCATCTGCCTGCTTCCGCTGCAATGACCTGCCCCGCACCGCAACCCGGCGGCACAACTCTGCGTTGCACCGAGCCGAATAGGACAACTGTGGCATAACTCGATTCAGCGCTGGGCCGCTCTGCGCGCGACCGGACTTCTCGTGCAACAACCGCGCTGCTCATGGCGGCTATGGCCAGATTTACTGAGTGACGATTTAACCCGTGAACATGATCAGCCACAGCGTGAATGGCGGCCCTTTTAGCACTGAGTGCCGAGATACGCCGGCCGTTGTGCGCCAAGCGAACCGCGCGTATGCCGTGGCCAGCAGGCTTTCCCGGCCACATCAGGGCAGCTTGGAGACCGTCTGCACAGCAGTGCCCCCGGTCGGAGTCGAACCGACACTGGGGACCCTTTTAGGGGGCCGGCCTCTTCCCTTGGGCTACGGGGGCTGGGTAATAATACCCCGGAGCGTCTGACCGACTCTCGGGCAGCCGAATTGATACAGAATGTTTCGCCCGGGGGGAGTTATCTATTTTCACTTGGACGTCGAATGCAAAGCGTAACCATTTCGATTACATTCGACGGCGTTCGCTTACGGAGCGTTACCGACGCTTCCGCGTGCGGGGGGCGCACCCAAGCCAGCCATCCCGCGAGCTCGCCGGAAGACCGTGTCCAGCATGCCAGGGGTGACCCGGCCAGTGAACGTGTTCTGCTGACTCGGGTGATAACAGCCGATCAGCACCACCTCGCGGCCGGGCGCCGGCCCGGCCGTAGCGACCTCTGCTCCATGGCCGAAGCGTGGCCTGGGCCGGGGCACCGCGTACCCGGAACGGCCCAGCACCGGCCACAGCGCCTGCCAGGCGAACGCGCCGAGGACCACGATGACCCGCAGGTTCGCGGTCAGCTGGGCGATCTCCGCGGCCAGCCAGGGCGCGCAGGTGTCCCGCTCGGTCACGGTCGGCTTGTTGGCCGGCGGTGCGCAGCGGACCGCCGCGACCATCCGGGTGTCCAGCAGCCGCTGGCCGTCACCGGCCCGGACGCTGTCCGGGCGGGCGGCCAGCCCGCAGCGATGCAACGAGGCGAACAGGACGTCGCCACTCCGGTCCCCGGTGAAGATCCGCCCGGTCCGGTTGCCGCCGTGCGCCGCCGGGGCCAGCCCGACGATCAGGATGCGCGGCTGGTCATCGCCCCAGCCTGCGATCGGCCGCCCCCAGTACGGCTCCGCGCTGTGCGCGCGGCGCTTGACCCGGGCCACCTGCTCCCGCCATTCGACCAGCCGGGGGCAGGCGCGGCAGACGGACTCCCGGGCCACCAGCTCGGCCAGGGTGTCGGCGCCCGCCGCGAGGGCCTGCACCCCGGCCGCGTCGTGCGCCACCGGGGTGTCCGGGGAGGCCGGGTCATCGGGCCAGCCCGAGCCGGGAGTGGCCGGTTCAGGCAGGTTCATGGGCGCACCCGGTTCACGGGCGCACCCGGTTCACGGCCGCACCCGGCGGCGAGCGACCAGGCGATCCCGTCCAGGATGTCGTGCTCGCTGGCCAGCACCTCCCCGAACCCGAACCGCCGCATGATGTGCTCCAGCACCATGGCCCCGCCGGCGATCACGTCGGCCCGGCCCCGATGCATCACCCCGAGCGCGGCCCGCTCCTCCCGGGTCTGGCCCAGCAGCCGGCGGGTCTGGGCGGTGACCTGCTCCACTGGCACGCGGGCGTGGTGGATCCGGGCCGAGTCGTACTTCTCCAGCCCGAGGGCCAGGCCAGTCACGGTGGTTACCGAGCCGGCCAGGCCCACCAGGGTCCGGGCGGCCTCGACCGGGATGGCCCCGGCCACCACATCCAGGGCGGCGTCGATGTCCGCGGCCGCCGCGCCCGCCTCGGCCGGCCGCGGCGGGTCGGAGTGCAGGTGACGCTCGGTCAGCCGGACGCAGCCGATGTCCACCGACACCGCGCTGACGGCGGCAGGCCCCGTGGCCCTGCTGGCCTGCCCGTCCCCGACCACGAACTCGGTCGAGCCCCCGCCGATGTCCACCACCAGGTAGGGTCCGTCCCCCGGCTCCGCGCCGAACTCGGCGGTGGCGCCGACGAACGACAGGTACGCCTCTTCCGGCCCGCTGAGCACCTCGGGTTCGAGCCCGAGTACCTCGATCACCCCGCGGACGAAGTCGGCGGGGTTGGCGGCGTCCCGGGTGGCGCTGGTCGCCACCATCCGTATCGTGTCCGCGGACCGGTCCCGGATGATCCGGGCGTACCCGCTGAGCGCCCGCAGCGTGCGCTCCAGCGCCTCGGGGGCCAGCCGCCCGGTGGAATCCACGCCCTGGCCGAGCCGGACGATCTGCATCCGCCGGTCCACGTCGGTGAGCCGGCCCGCAGCCGGGTCCACGTCCGCCACCAGCAGCCGCAGCGAGTTGGTCCCGCAGTCGATGGCCGCGACCCGGGTCGTCCCGGGAGTGCGCGCCGGCGTGCTCACGGGACGCACGGGCCCGGTGCCCACCAGTCCCCGGCCGCGTCCAGCGCCTCACGGCCCAGCGGGTTGGCGCCGGGCACGGCGAGCTCGTGCGCGACGAGCGCGTGCAGGCATTTCACCCGGTCCGGCATGCCGCCCGCGCTCTGCATGCCGGGCGGGAGCGGCGCCACCCCCGCGGCGGCGGCCGCCGCGGCCCGCCGGCCGGTGTAGTCACGGTGCGCGGCCTGCTGCGCGGCGCGCAGGTCCGGCTCGCTGGTCAGCCGCTGCTGCATATCCCTCATCAGTCCGCCCGATTCCAGCCTGCTCACCGCGGCGACCGCCCGCGGACAGGTCAGGTAGAACAACGTGGGGAAAGGCGTGCCGTCGTCCAGCCGGGGTGCCGTCTCCACCACGTCGGGCCGCCCGCAGGGGCAGCGGTGTGCCACCCCGCGCAGTCCGCGCGGCGGCCGGCCGAGCTGCTCCTCGATGACCTGCTGGTCCTCAGGCATGCGGGTTGCCCTGGTCTGCCTGGCGGACCGAATGCCACAGCCGCTCGTACCACGGGGTGCCCGCGGTCGCGCTCACGGCCGAGCTGCCGCCCGCCGCCCGGCCGCCGATGATCACATAACAGCTGGCTCCGGGCAGGCACATGTGCAGCCGGTCCTGGGCCTGCTGCTCGATGTAGGCCGGGTCGTTGAGCCGCTGGGCCTCGCCCCGCAGCCGCGCGAGCTCGGCTGTGGTGGCCTGGCTCTGCGCCTGGAGCTGATCGATCTGGCGCCGCTGGGCGATGTACTCCCGCACCGGATAGGCGAGGCTCAGCGCGATCGCGCAGACGACCACGGCCAGGACGGCGGCCCGGCTAGTGAACCGGGCCCGTTCTGGCGGCGGCGGCCGCCTGGGCTGCGCGCCGGGCATCACTCAGCCGCGGTCCAGCGCGGGAACGCCGATGCGCCCGCGTAACCGGCCGCGTCGTCGAGGAGTTCCTCGATGCGCATCAGCTGGTTGTACTTGGCGACCCGCTCGCCACGGGCCGGCGCGCCCGACTTGATCTGGCCCGCGTTGACCGCCACGGCGAGGTCCGCGATGGTCGTGTCGTCCGTCTCCCCGGACCGGTGCGAGATCATGCAGGCGAACCCGCTGCGCTGGGCGAGGGCCACCGCGTCGAGCGTCTCGGTGAGCGACCCGATCTGGTTCACCTTGACCAGCAGCGCGTTCGCGGCGCGCTCGGCGATGCCGCGGCGCAGCCGTTCCGGGTTCGTGACGAACAGGTCGTCCCCGACGATCTGCACCCGGTCCCCCACGGCGGCGTTCAGCGTCGTCCAGCCGTCCCAGTCCTCCTCGGACAGCGGGTCCTCGAGCGACACGATCGGGTACGCGTCCAGCCACTCGGTGTAGATCCGGGTCATCTCGGCCGCGTCCTTGGCCGACCCGTCGAACTTGTAGGCGCCGTCGGAGTAGAACTCGGTGGCCGCGGCGTCGATGGCCAGCGCGACATCGAGGCCCGGGGTGAACCCGGCCTTGCCGATGGCCTCGACGATCAGGTCCAGCGCCGCCCGGTTGTTCTGCAGGTCGGGCGCGAAGCCCCCCTCGTCACCGACCCCGGTGGCCAGGCCGTGCTGCTTCAGCACCGACTTCAGCGCGTGGTAGGTCTCGGCCCCCCACTGGACGGCCTCGGTGAACGTGGCCGCGCCGATCGGCGCGATCATGAACTCCTGGATGTCCACGCTGTTGTCCGCGTGGGCCCCGCCGTTGAGGATGTTCATCATGGGCACCGGCAGCAGGTAGGCGTTCGGGCCGCCCAGGTAGCGGAACAGCGGCAAGCCCGCGGACTGCGCGGCGGCCTTGGCCACCGCCATGCTGACGCCGGTGATCGCGTTCGCGCCCACCCGCGACTTGTCCGGGGTCCGGTCCAGGTCGATCATGGCCTGGTCGATCAGGCGCTGGTCATCCGCGTCGTAGCCGAGCAGCTCGGGCTGGATCTCGTCGATGACCGCCTGGACGGCCTTGGTGACCGACTTGCCGCCGTACTCGTCCCCGCCATCCCGGAGTTCCACCGCCTCGAAGGCGCCGGTGGACGCCCCGCTCGGGGCGGCGGCGCGGCCCAGGGAGCCGTCATCGAGGGCGACCTCGACTTCCAGGGTGGGGTTTCCGCGGGAATCCAGAATCTGCCTGGCGTGAACCGCCTCGATCGAGGCCACGACGACTCCTGAAGCTCGGCTGACTTGTCCGTAAAGGAGCCTAGTGGAGTCGCAGCGGGGGTCGGCACCGGCCACGCCGACCGGGGTGGCCTCAGTCGGTGCCGGGCGCCGCGCCCTGGTCCTGTTCCCACGCGCGCACCCGGTCGCCGTAGCGGCGGGCCGCCGCACGCAGCTCGAGTTCCGGGTCGAGACCTGCGGCGCGGGCCCGGGCGACCAGCTCGAACAGTTCCGCGCCGAGGCGGGCGCCCTCGTCGCCGTCCGCCGTGGTCGCCATGTCCGGGGTGGACATCTCCGGCGTGGCCAGTTCCGGCGTGGCCAGTTCCGGGGCGGCCAGTTCCGGGGCGGCCAGTTCCGCGGGCGCGCCCGCGCGTTCGGCACGCCGCTGCAGCTGCGCGGCCAGGGCCAGCGCGGGCTGGCCGAGCGGCACCCCGTCCAGGGCCGAGGCGGGCCCGTCGCCGGTGGCCCGCTCGGCAGCCTTGATCGCGTCCCAGTTGCGTGTCACGTCGTCCGCGCCGGACACCGTCACGTCGCCGAACACGTGCGGATGCCGCCGGATGAGCTTGGTCACGATGCCGTCGGCCACGTCGTCCACGGTGAACCCGGTGCCGTCGGTGCGCTCGGCGGCAACCCGGGCGTGGAACATGACCTGGAGCAGGACGTCCCCGAGTTCCTCGCGCAGCGCCGCCCGGTCGCCGCTTTCCAGCGCGTCGAGCGCCTCGTAGGACTCCTCGATCAGGTAGGGCGCCAGCGACTCGTGCGTCTGCCTGGCGTCCCAGGGGCACATCCGGCGCAGGGTGTCCATCACCGACACCAGCGTGATCAGCTCCCCGCCGGGCAGTGCTGTGGAGCCGTACATCACCTCCACCTCGGCGCCAGCCGGCCCGCCGGGCCCGCCGAGCTCGTCGGCCAGCGCCAGCGGGCCCGGGATCACGTCCCGGTCAGCGGGGCGGCCCGGGGGGTCCGCGGGGCAGAGCCACACCACGGCGCCGTCCGCCCCGGCCACCCCGTCCGCCAGCCGCCGGGCCAGGCTGGCCGGGTCATCCGCTCCCGCACCGGGCAGCACCTCCCAGCCGATCCCGGCCTCGTCCAGCGCGGGCAGCAGCGGGTGATCGGCCGCGGGGGCCAGCACCCGGGTGGCACCGGCCAGGGCCTGCCAGGCGGGCCAGCTGAGCAGTCCGGCCCGGACCGTGGGTGCGATCACCAGCAGCACCAGCCGCATGGTCAGCAGGCCGGCGTCAGCTGAGGGCTCGACGTCGCGGACGCGCTGGGACTGGGAGATGCGGTTCCGGAGGCCGCCGCGAGCTTGTTGGGCGCTGGGATCACCGAGACCTGGCTGTAGTCCAGCTCCCCGAACTGCGGGTTGACCTGGATGCCCAGGCTCTTGGCCGCCCGGCACTGGGACCTGTCGAACTTGGTGCCCAGGGCTTGCAGCGCCGAGGATGCGGTGGGCAGCTTGCCGCCGTCCATCTGGGCCAGCAGCTGGTTCTGGATGGCCACGTACCGGCCCAGCGCGGGCAGCTGGTCCGGCGGCACTCCGTTGGCCACGGCCAGCTGGGTCAGCGTGACCCCGCTCTGCTTGGCCTGCGCGGCCGCGGAGGCGAGCGCCTGCTGCACCTGGCCGCGGGTGATGGTCAGGTGGTTGCGCTCGGCCATCTGGTCGCGGACCCGGAACCGGAGCAGCCAGCTGAGCACCTCCTGCGGCATCTGCGACACCGGGAACTGCAGCTGGACCTTGGCCTTATTTGCCTTGTACGCGGCGTCCAGGTTGCTCACCTCGGCCGTCACGGTCGCCGTGGGGATCCGCGACGTGTTCGTGACAGCCGCCGCGCCCAGCCGGACGGTCCCGCAGGCGGACAGCGTGAGCGCCGCGGCCAGCGCCGCGGCGGTCAGGGTGATGGGGGTGCGGAGCACGACGGCGTCCCTTCCTATCCCTCAGGTTTCACCGGTGCGTCAGGCTCGAAGACAGCCTCGATGAGCTGTCCGCACCAGGTCAGGAGTTCGGTGTCCCGGAGCAGCGGGGCGCCCGGCGGGGCGGGCTGTCCCGGGCGCCGGCCTGATCCTGCCCTGGGCACCGGTACGAGCATGCTACGCATGGCCGGCTTGAGCACGGTCTTCGGGTACAGCCGCTCGACCCGGACCTGGCGCGAGTCGGGCAGCTCAGCCGGGGAGAACCGGATGAAGGTGCCCTGCTGGACGATGTCGGTCAGCCCGGCCCGCCGGGCCCGGGCCCGCAGCCGCGCCACGTCGAGCAGATTGGCCACCGGCTCGGGCGGTGGCCCGTAACGGTCCGCGAGCTCGTCGCGCACCCCGGCCGCGTCCTCGGGGGTATCGATGGCCGCGATCCGGGTGTAGGCCTCCAGGCGCAGCCGCTCGCCGGGCACGTAGCCGTGCGGGATGTGCGCGTTGATCGGCAGCTCAACCCGGACCTCGGGGCGCTCCGCAGGCCCGTCGCCCTTCAGCTCGCTGACCGCCTCACCGATCATCCGCACGTACAGGTCGAAGCCGACCCCGGCGATGTGCCCGGACTGCTCACCGCCGAGCAGGTTGCCCGCCCCGCGGATCTCCAGGTCCTTCAGGGCCACGTACATGCCCGCCCCGGCCTCGGTGTGCTGCGCGATCGTGGCCAGCCGCTCGTGCGCGGTCTCGGTCAGCGGCACCTCCGGCGGATACAGGAAGTAGGCGTACCCGCGCTCGGTGCTGCGCCCGACCCGTCCGCGCAGCTGGTGCAGCTGGGGCAGCCCGTAGGTGTCGGCGCGGTCCACGATCAGCGTGTTGGCGTTGGGGATGTCCAGCCCGGATTCGATGATCGTGGTAGACACCAGCACGTCGAACTTGCGGTCCACGAAGTCGCTCATGATCCGCTCGAGCGCGTGCTCGTTCATCTGGCCGTGCGCCACTGCGACCCGGGCCTCCGGGACCAGCTCGCCGAGCCGGGCGGCCACCCGGCTGATCGAGCTCACCCGGTTGTGCACGAAGAAGACCTGGCCGTCGCGGAGCAGCTCGCGCCGGATGGCCGCGCCGATCTGCTTCTCGTCGTAGGCCCCGACCAGGGTGAGCACCGGGTGGCGCTCCTCGGGCGGGGTGAGGATGGTGGACATCTCCCGGATGCCGGCGATGCCCATCTCCAGCGTGCGCGGGATCGGGGTGGCCGACATGGCCAGTACGTCAACCTCGGTCCGCATCCGCTTGAGGTACTCCTTGTGCTCCACCCCGAACCGCTGCTCCTCATCCAGGATGACCAGCCCGAGCCGGGAGAAGTGGGTGTCCGGGGACAGCAGCCGGTGCGTGCCGACCACCACGTCCACCTTGCCCTCGCTCATGTCTTCCCGGACCCGCGCCGCCTCGGCGTCGCTGGAGAACCGGGACAGGCTGGCGACCGTGACCGGGAACGGCGCGAACCGCTCGCTGAACGTGGCGTAGTGCTGCTGGGCCAGCAGCGTGGTCGGCACCAGCACCGCGACCTGCTGGCCGTCCTGGACCGCCTTGAACGCGGCCCGCACCGCGATCTCCGTCTTGCCGTATCCGACGTCCCCGCAGATCAGCCGGTCCATCGGGACCGGGCGTTCCATGTCCCGCTTGACCTCATCGATGGCCTCCAGCTGGTCGGGCGTCTCCACGTACGGGAACGCGTCCTCCAGCTCCCGCTGCCACGGGGTGTCCGGGCTGAATGCGTGCCCGGGCGAGGCCATCCGCGCCGAGTACAGCCGGATCAGCTCGCCAGCGATCTGCCGGACCGCCTTGCGGGCCCGGCCCTTGGTCTTGGCCCAGTCCGCCCCGCCCAGCCGGTGCAGGCTCGGTGCCTCCCCGCCGACGTAGCGGGTGACCTGGTCAAGCTGGTCGGTGGGCACGTAGAGTCGGTCCGGCGGCTGGCCGCGCTTGCTGGGCGCGTACTCGATGACCAGGTACTCCCGGGTGGCGCCCTGGATGTTGCGGCTGGTCATTTCCAGGTAGCGGCCCACGCCGTGCTGCTCGTGCACGACGTAGTCACCCGGCTGGAGCTGCAGCGGGTCGATGCCGGGACGCCGGCGGGTCGGCATCCGCATGTCCTTGCTGGCGGTCCGCTGCCCGGCCAGATCCTCTTCGGTGAGCACCGCGAGCTTGACCGACGGCCAGGTGAAGCCCTGCCCGATGAGCCCGGTGCTGACGTAAGGCACGGATGGCTCGGGCGGCAGGTCCAGGTCGCCGAGCCGGGCTCCGATTTCCTCGCCGCGCAGCATCTCGGCCAGCCGCTGGGCGGGCCCGTGGCCCTCGGTGACCAGCACCACCCGCCAGCCGTCGGCCAGCCATTGGCGCACGTCCGCGACGGCGCGCGCCGTCTCGCCGCGGTAGCCGGGCACGGGTGCGGCTTGCATCAGCAACGAAACGCGGTCCCCGGCCTCGGGGTCCGCCTCGCCGATCTCAGCCCCGCTGAACGGGGTCACCGTCCACCAGCCGATACCCAGGTCCTCAGCGGCCGCCCGGACCGCGGGAAGCGGCTGGAACGCGGCCGCGCCCAGGTCGATGGGGGCCTGGCCACCCGCGGCAGCGTTCACCCAGGAGGCCTCGAGGAACTCCTGGCTGGTCCGGACCAGGTCATCGGCACGGGCCCGGATCCGCTCCGGGTCGCAGGCGAGCACCAGGCCACCCGGGGGCACGTGGTCGAGCAGCAGTTCCATCCGGTCCGCGAGGACCGGCGCGAACGCCTCCATACCCTCGACGGCGATGCCGTCGGCCAGCTGGCCCAGAATTTCGGCCAGCCCGGGATGATCCGCCGCGAGTTGCCTGGCCCGCTCGCGCACCAGGGGGCTGAGCAGCAACTCCCGGCACGGCGGCGCCCACAGCCCTTCCGTGGCGGCGTGCAGGCTGCGCTGGTCGGCCGCCCGGAAATAACGGATCTCCTCGACCGTGTCCCCCCAGAACTCCACCCGGAGCGGGTGCTCCTCGGTGGGCGGGAACACGTCCAGGATGCCGCCGCGGACCGCGATCTCACCGCGGTGCTCGACCAGGTCGGTGCGCGCGTAGCCGATCTCCACGAGCTGCGCGATGATCTCTTCGAAGTCGGCCGCCTGGCCGCTGCGCAGCGCCACCGGCTCCAGGTCGCCGAGCCCGCTCACCATCGGCTGCAGCAGGCTGCGCACCGGGGTGACCAGCACGCTAAGGGCTCCGGACCGGGAGTTGGCGGAGTCGGGGTGGGCGAGCCTGCGGAGCACGGCAAGCCGCCGACCCGAGGTGTCCGAACGCGGCGAGAGCCGCTCGTGCGGGAGGGTCTCCCAGGCCGGGAAGCAGGCCACCGAGCCCTCGGGCAGCAGCGACCCCAGCGCGCTGGTCAGGTCCTCCGCCTCGCGGGCGGTCGCGGTCACCGCGAGGACGAACCGCGGCTGGCCGGTGGCGGAATGCCCGGCCGCGGAGTTGCTGGCGATCGAGGCGGTCAGGAAGGGGCGGAGCGCCGGCGGCGCGACGAGGTCGGTGTCAGCGTCGCCCTGGCTCAGGGCGCGCTGCAGCTGGGGATCGGCCGCGATGACGCTGAGCAGTCCAGCGAGGCTCATAGTGTCCTTGGGGTCAGCAGGAATAGCTGAGGTAGACAGCACGAAAGGCCCGCGCTGGCGGGCAGCAGGGCGTCCAGAAGCCCTCACGCGGGACACCTCTAGCTTACGTTCCAGGCCAGGCCGCTCGGACCCAGGACGCTGCGGTTACCAGGCTCGCCTACGGGCTCGCCTCGCCGGTTTACCGGGCTCGCCCACGGGCCTGCCCCGAAGTCCCCCGGCCCGCCCGCCGGCTCGCCCGCAGATCCCGCGCCCCGATCAGCGACTATTTGCATTGGCTGGACTACGCTATGTGTTTGTGACATCGGTGAGCGGTGTTCCCGGAGGCGGTACTACCGGCCACGATGTTGCCCGCGGCCAGGGGCGTCACGCCCAGGCCAGGCAACCACGGGTGCGGCAGCCAAGCGTGGGCCAACCACGGGCGCAGGCCCACGACAGCCCCGAGACTGCGCTATTCAGCCACTGGGCGCAGGGGTACGCCAGCGAGCGGTTCGGGCAGCCGATCGCCGTGCTGCTGGCGGGCGCGGTCACCGCGGCCGGTGACCTGGATGCCGCTAGCCTGCGCGCGGCCGGCGCCGACCTCAGCTTCGGCCTGGTCGACGACGACCAGCCGGTCACCCAGGCCGCGCAGGACAGCCACCCGGGCCTGGCCCGGTGCACGCTGGGAGATCTGCGGACGGTGCCGCTGCCGCAGCGCTCCTTCGACATCGTGCAAGTCACCCTGCTGCTGGAGCGGATCGAGCACGCCGAACTGGTCCTGGACCGGCTGGTCGGTGCGCTCAAGCCGGGCGGGCTGCTCTGCCTGCAGGTCCGCGACCGGGACTGCGCGGCCGGCTTCCTGGACCGGGTCCTGCCCGACTGGACCCGGCGGATGATCTGGCGCAAGCACCGTCCCGGCCGCCCCGGGCCGCATCCTGCCGTGTACGAGCGGGTCGCCTCGGCCCGCGGCGTCCAGTCTTATGCGCTGATGCGCGGCCTGGTGATCGCCGAGCAGCAGCCCCTGGGCGGGCTGGCCGGCGGGCTGCGCCCGGCACCCCGGGGCTACCTCGCGGCCCAGAAGCTGGTCGCGGCGCTGTCCCGGGGCCGGCTGCCCGCCGCGCACGAGGAACTGCTCTACGTCATGCGCAAGCCGGAGAACCGGTTCGCCCGGATCCTCTGAGCGGCGGCCCGGCTTAGCCCGATTCCGTAGGCCGCCTGCTGAAACCCTCCTGGCCGGCACCCCCAGCGCGTGTAGCCTCTGGGTGCCTAGCGGATACGCACGGCTTGGATCGATCCGCGCCGGCGAGCGGGCGCGGCGCCGGACGGGAGGCGAACGTGACCGCTGAAGCACCTGCCGAGCTGTCTGCGGACCTAGCGGGCCTGCCCGCGTGGACGCTGGACGAAGGCCAGCTGGGGGACCTGGAGCTGCTGCTGTCCGGTGCCCTGCCGCCGCTGCATGGGTTCATGCCGCCCGCCGAGGTGGACTCGGTCACGACCGGGGGAAGGCTGCTGGACGGCACCCCCTGGCCGGTCCCGGTGACCTTTGAGGTGCCGGCCAGCGCCGTCAAGCCGGACGCGACGCGGCTGCTGCTCCAAGACCCGGAGGGCACCCCGCTCGCGGTGCTCGACATCACGGACCGCACGCCGGCCGACCCGGACCTGGTCCGGCTGGCCGGCCCGGTGACCGGATACCGTCCGGCCGAGCATGGCCCCTTCCGGCACTTGCGGCGGCCACCCGCTGAGGTGGCGGCCGAGTTCGCGGGCGGCCCGGTCCTCGGCTACGTCACCAACGCCCCGCTGCACAGCCATCAGATCGGCCAGCTCCGGCACGCCGCGAGCCAGCTGAAGGCCAGGCTGCTGCTGCTACCCATGGTGGCCGGCCCGGCGGAGATCGTGGTCCGTCCCGACGCGCTGGTGCGGACCGTGCAGGCCGCCGCCCGCCACCTGCCGCCCGGCACCCAGGTCATCCCGGTCCCGCTCCGGCCTTACCACGCCGCAACCCAGGACGAGCTCGCCCTGCGGGCGATCGTGGCGGCCGCGTATGGCGCCACGCACCTGCTGGCCGACAAGCCCGTGGAACCCGCTGGCCCGGGCGACGGCGGGACCCGGCCGGGACCGATCATCCCGGTGCTCTCCCCCGGTGACTGGGCCTATGACCCGATCGCCGAGGTCTGGCGGCCGCTGTCCCTCATTGAGGCGGGTACCGAGCGCACCGACCTGGCGTCCGGCGAGCTGGAGGACATGCTCGACCGCGGGGTGGAGGTGCCTGCGTGGTTCACCCCGCCCGCGGTGGCCCAGGAACTACGCCGGGCCCGGCCACCCCGCAGTGAGCGGGGCCTGGTCATCTTCCTGACCGGGCTGTCCGGTTCCGGCAAGTCCACCCTGGCCCGGGCGCTGCGCGACGCGCTCAGCGAGCGCGGCGAGCGGACAGTGTCACTGCTGGACGGGGACCTGGTCCGGTCGCTGCTATCCGCCGGGCTGACGTTCTCCCGGGCCGACCGGGACCTGAACATCGCCCGGATCGGGTTCGTGGCGACCGAAGTGGCGCGGCACGGGGGCATCGCGATCTGCGCGCCCATCGCGCCGTACGCGCAGGCCCGGCAGGAGGTCAGGCGGGCCGTCCAGGAAGTAGGCGATTTCCTGCTGATCCACGTGGCCACGCCGGCCGAGGTATGCGAGGCGCGGGACCGCAAGGGCCTCTACGCCAAGGCCCGCGCGGGCCTGATCGACCACTTCACCGGGGTGTCCGATCCCTACGAGGAGCCGGACGACGCGGACCTGGTCCTCGACACCTCGGCACTGACCCGCCAGCAGGCGCTGGATGCGGTGCTCCACCTGCTGACCGCGGGGGGCTGGCTGCCTCCGGCGAAACCAGCGAAACCGTAGGCGTAAGCGCGGTCTCGCCGGAGCAGGCGTCGCTAGTCGTCGTCCTCGGCCCGGGTGCCGGCGTCGAGCCGCCCGCGGAAACCCTGCAGGCGTGAGTTGATCGCGGCGGACATCTTGTCCCGCTGCCGGGACAGCACTACGTAGCTGACGATGCCGCTGACCAGCACCGCGG
>DATCFY010000146.1:0-5082 GCA_036509255.1 Streptosporangiaceae bacterium | reverse complement strand
TTCTCGAACGGGTGCGAGGAGTTGGCGTTGAAGAAGCCGCCCCCGTTGTTCCCCATGTTCTTGATGATTTCCTGCGACGCCACCGGCCCGCCGACCATGGTCTGGTGCCCGCCGGAAAGGGTGGTGACCGTGTGGTAGGCGTTGAAGTTGTCGATCGCGCCGCCTGCCGCGTAGACGATGGCCCCGACGACCGCCAGGGGGAGCAGCAGCCGGACCACGCAGCGGGTCAGGTCGACCCAGAAGTTGCCCAGCTTGTCGGTCCTGGACCGGGTGAACCCGCGGATCAGCGCGATCGCGACGGCGATGCCGACCGCGGCCGACATGAAGTTCTGTACCGCGAGCCCAGTCATCTGGGTCAGGTAGCCCATGGTGGACTCGCCGGAGTAGTTCTGCCAGTTCGTGTTGGTCACGAACGAGGAAGCGGTGTTCCAGGCGAGACCCTGCGGCACGTTGGCCATGTGCTCCGAGAACGGGAGGTAGTGCTGCAGCCGCTGGAGGCCGTACAGGAACAGCACGCTGATCCCGGAGAAGGCCAGCATGCTGCGCAGGTAGGCGCTCCACTTCTGGTCGGCCTCAGGATTGATGCCGATCACCTTGTAGATGCCGCGCTCGACCCGCCAGTGCTTGTTAGTCGTGAAGATGCGGGCCATGTAGTTGCCAAGCGGCACATAGCAGACGGCCAGCGCGGCCACCAGCAAGGCGACCTGCAGCCAGCCCGCGAGGGCGCCGTTCATCAGAACCTCTCAGGCAGCACGAGGGCTACGAACAGGTAGACGGTGACGATGACTCCGGCGATCAGGCCGATGAGGTTCTCAGCGCTCAAAACGCTCGACCCCCTTCACGAGGAGGTAAAGCGCGGCGAAAACCACGATGGTCAGCCCGATATAGACGAGGTCGAGCACGGGGCCCTCCAAGGCGTCCTGCTGGTTGCGCCCCCTGGTCCGCCACCCGCTCGGGGGATGCGGGTGGCGGGGGGCCGCGTCTGCAGGCCCCGTCCAGGTGGCGGTCAGGACCTTGTGCGGCCGCTGACGGATTCAGTCAAGCCTCAGGAAACGGGGGAAAGTCCGGTCCAAGCGGGACCCATGCGCCGCCCTGGCTGTTCCTAACAGGACCCATGCGGACCTGCGGGATCAGGGGCCGGCCGAGCACCCGGCGTGATTGCTCATTACTCTGGGTATCTGTATGCTCGCGAAGAGTTAATAGATCCCCCGGGAGCTGGCCGGGACCGGAGGCGCCTGGTCCAGTTGCCCGTGCTGTCTAGCGCCCGCCCGGGCGGGGCCTCCGCGGTAGTTCAGCGTGCAGGCCGACCCCGCGGGCCGGCCCCGGTCATCCGAACCATGAATGGGGAGACGCATGAAACGAATGATCACTCGTGCCGCCGCAGCTGCCGGGTCGCTGGCGCTCGTGGGTGGGGCTGTCGTGGCCGGTGCCGCACCGGCGGGCGCCGCGCCGATCGGCAACGGAGCCTACGGTGCCGCGACGGGCGGCACCATCTTCACGCCTCCGGTCGCCAACGCGACCGTCGGCGACTCTCCGCTGGTCGCGTCCAACGCCAACGTGCCTGGGGTGCTCACCACCGGGAACATCTTCGACCGGGCCGACCCGAACGGCGCATCGTCGCGGGTCACCCAGGGCGTGGTGATCAACCTGCCGAATAACGGGAGCCTGAAGGCCAGCCAGGTCACGTCCTCGTGCCGGATCGTCGACGGGACCGTGTACGGCGGGGTCACCATCACCGCTGGCACGATCACCTACTTCAACCGGACGACCGACAGCTACTACAGCGTCGCGCTCCCGATGCACCCGGCAGCGGACGATGTGATCACCCTGGCCAACGGCGCGGGCACGGTCACGCTGAACGACCAGTCCACCGCCCTCGGCGAGGACGGGTACGCCGGTATCTACGTCGACCTGACTGATGGCCAGACCGCGGTGGTCGCCGTCTCCGGGTGCTACGTGGCGCCGCTCACCTAAATGAGCGGTACCTGGGACCGCTAAGGGTGGGGGCGCCGGTCACGCTGGCCGGCGCCCCTTTCCTTGGACATTGAATGGGGAACTCGATGAAGCGAATGGTCAGTCGTACCGCGGTGGCCGCTGGGTCGCTGGCGCTCGTCGGCGGGGCCGTCGTGGCCGGTGCTGCGCCGGCCGGCGCGGTCCCGATCGGCAACGAAGCCTATGGTGCCGCGACGAGCGGCACCGTCGCCGTGCCTCCGGTCGCCAACGCGACCGTGGCCGATTCTCCGCTGGTCGCATCCAACGCCAACGTGCCCGGCGTGCTCAGCACCGGGAACATCTTCGACCGGGCCGACCCGAACGGCGCATCGTCGCGGGTCACCCAGGGCGTGGTCATCAACCTGCCGGATGGCGGCCAACTGCAGGCCAGCCAGGTCAGTTCCTGGTGCCGGATCGTCGGCGGTGATGTGTACGGCGGGGTCACCATCACCGCGGGCCGGGTCATTGGCAACAACAACGTCAATATGTCCTTCCCGCTGCCGATGCACCCGGCAGCGGACGACGTCATCACCCTGCCCAACGGGGCGGGCACGATCACGCTGAACGACCAGACCAGTGTCGTCGGGGAGAACGGCTACGCCGCTATCGACGCCGACCTGACCGGTGGCCAGCACGTGGTGCTCGCCGTCTCGGCCTGCTACGTGGCGCCGGTGGGATAATCAGCAGGACCTGCGGACCCGCTGAGGTCCGGGGGCGTCGGCCACGCTGGCCGGCGCCCCTTTCGGCTGCTGGGCCGCGTCCGCGGGCTGTCCGCGGGCGGGGACTGTCCGCGGGCGGCGGACGGGTCAGCTGGACAGGTCGCGGACGCCGAGCTCGTCCGCGCGGGCCAGCAGGTCGGCCGGGTCGGCGTAGACCCGGTAGGCGCCCGCCCGCTCGAGTTCCTCGCGGCCGTACCCGCCGGACAGCAGGCCGATGCCGATCGCCCCGGCCCGGCGGGCGGCCAGCAGGTCCCAGACACTGTCGCCGACCACGTAGGCGTGCCGCGGGTCCACCTCCAGCAGCGCGGCCGCGGCCAGGAACAGATCCGGGTCCGGCTTGGCCCGCCGCACCATGTCCCGGGTGATCATCGGAGTGTCCTCGGGCAGCCCGAGCAGGCCGAGCGCGTGACCGGAAGTGGCCCGGTAGCTGCTGGTCGCGATGGCCCAGCGGATCCCGCGCGCGGTGAGGGCCCGGAGCAGCTCGGCGGCCCCGGGCAGGGCCTGCACGGAGTCCTTCTGGGCCAGGTACCCGGCCGCGTGGGCCTGCTGCAGCGTGGCGATATCGGACTCGGACAGGATCAGCCCGGTCTCCCGGATCAGCGCGGACACGAACAGCCCGCCGCTCATCCCGATCCTCCGGTGGATCCGCCACACCGACAGGTCGATATCCAGCCGGGTCAGCGCGTCGTGCCAGGCGATCACGTGCTGGTAGACGCTGTCGATCAGCGTCCCATCCAGGTCGAAGAGGAAGACGGGGTCAGGAGGCTCACGATAGTTCGCGGGAGCGTTCATGGGACCAGTCTGGCCGCTGGGGCCGCTGACTCGTCAATCGCTACCCCAGGTGATCGGCGAGTCACTTGATGGTCACCGTCAGTAACGGTACGCTCACAGGCGATCACTAATCGTCGCTGCACGGTGACACGTCCGTCACTACATCCGATGGGGACCTCATGAACCGAATTGTCAGCGGAACTGTCAAGACCGCCGGGGCGCTGGCGGTCGCGGGCGGTGCCATCCTGGCGACCGCTATGCCGGCCGGAGCGGTCACGCTGCCCCGGGCCTGGGGGGCCGAGGCGACCGGGACCGTGTCGCTGCCCCAGGTCGCCGTGGCCACGACGGCTAACACCCCGGCGACCGCGTTCAACGTCAGTGCACCGCCACTGCTCAGCACCGGGTTCATCCTGGACCGGGCCGGCCCGAACACCGGTTACTCATCGGTCCAGTACCCCGACGTGTACATCTCCTCGGCCCTGGCCACGGTGAGCGCCACCAAGGTCACCTCGTCGTGCACCACGGGGATCTCGGGCACGTCCAACATCTACGGCGGCACGGTCGTGCAGACCACGCAGAGCAAGATCACCCTGCCGTTCAGTCCGGCGCCTGATACCAAGATCAAGATTCCGGGCGGGGTGACCATCACCCTGAACAAGCAGAACACCCTGCTGGGCATCCGTCAGGTCACTGCCATGTACATCGCGTACTCCGGCCAGAACCTGTCACTCGGGGTCACCCGCTGCTGAGCGGGCCCGGGTATTCCGCCGCTGAGCGGCGCGGAGGGCGCCGGCCTTGGGCCGGCGCCCTTTCGCATATGCCTTGGGCCGGCGCCCTTCCGCATATCGGGCACCGGCCGCCACCCCTAATGACTTTCAGCTATGGTGCGACTACCAAAAGTAAGATCAGCGTTGGCGGGATGTCCTGCGGGGGACGGCGGATGAATCGGATGATCCGTGGCGCGGCCAGGCTGGCCGGGCCGCTGGCCCTGGTGGCCGCGCTGCTCGTGGCGGGCGCGGGGCTCGTGGCAGTCGTCGGGCCGGCCGCCGCGGCCGCGCCGGTCAACGAGTCCTACGCGCTCAACGCGGTCGGGCACTTCAGCGCCCAGATGGTCGGCGAGGCCACTTACTCTGGCGGCTCACCGGTGATCCTGCCCAACGCCGACACCGCGGGGATCCTGAGCACCGGGATCATCACCGACACGGCGGGCGGGGTCAGCGCCTCATCGAGGATCCCGGCCCTGACCGTGACACTGCCCGCGCACGGTTCGCTGCACGCGGCGGGCGTCTCGTCCTCGTGCTCGTTCAACCGGAAGACCGGCGTGGTGACCGGGCACGGCACCGTCACCGGCGGACGGATCACCCGCTCCGGCGGCCCGGCGATCACGCTGCCGGCCAGCCCGCCGGCCAACACCCGGATGGTGATCCGCGGCCTCGCGGTGGTCATCTTGAACCGGCAGTACACCGGGCCGGCCGGGACGCTGACCGTTGAGGCGTTGCGGGTCCGGATGCTGCGCGGGCACCATCAGAAGCTCGTGTTCGCGACCTCGGTCTGCGTCCGGGCCGACCTGGCGGCCACGCCGCCGGTGAACGGCCGGACG
>DATCFY010000145.1:0-3163 GCA_036509255.1 Streptosporangiaceae bacterium | reverse complement strand
CCGCCAGCCATTCGGCGTCGTTCCACTCATACCGCGACGTGTAGATGACCGACGCGGTCGCGGGCGGCCGCTCGGCCAGGTTGGCCATGGGGTCGGCTTTGCGCCGCCACTGCCCGTCCGGCCCGCACACGTCGAACTTGTAGTGGGTCCCGTCGCCCACGTCGGGCACGAACAGCTCCCAGACCCCCGTGCCGCCCAGGGACCGCATCGGGTGCCCGCGGCCGTCCCAGTGGTTGAAGTCAGCGATGACCCGCACGCCGCGGGCATTGGGCGCCCAGACCGCGAAGGCCGTCCCGGTCACGTCGCCGTACTGCTTCACGTGCGCGCCGAGCACCTGCCAGAGGTTCTCGTGCCGGCCCTCGCCGATCAGGTGCAGGTCCATCTCGCCCAGGCTGGGCAGGAAGCGGTACGGGTCGTCGGCGATGGTCTCGGGCAGGCTGCCGCCGTTGCCGTCGGGGTAGGTGACCGCGATCCGGTACTCGGGCGTCTGGCCCGCCGGGAGGGTGGCCGCGAACACGCCCTCGTGCACGTGCCCGGCCGGGAAGCGCTGCCCGTCGGGCAGCACGATCGTCACCGACTTGGCCAGCGGGCGGAGCACCCGCACCATGACCCCGTCCGGCCCGGGGTGGGCGCCCAGGATCGAATGCGGGTCATGGTGGGTCCCCGCGACGACGCGGTCGATCTCGCCCAGGCTGATGCCGGCCTGATTCTGCTGGCTGACCATGCTCATGCGTCGGCGATTGAATCGGCGACCGACCCCAGCGGGATGGACAGCCAGCCGGGCCGGTTCCGGGCCTCGTACATCACCTCGTAGACCGCCTTATCCAGGACGAGGGCGCGCAGCAGGATGGCGTGCGTGCCCGGATCGATTCCCCCGGCGGCAGCGTACCCGGCGCAGAACGCATCCTGGTTGCGGCGGACCCATTCCAGGGCCGGGGCGTGCAGCCGGTCCCCGTCGGGACGGGCCAGCAGTTGGTGGCGGGCCGCGTAGTCGAACGAGCGCAGCATGCCGGCCACGTCGCGCAGCGCGGTGGACAGGGCGCGGCGCTGGGCCAGCGGCGTGGCGGGCTCGCCCTCGAAGTCGAGCAGCACCCACCCCGTCTGGGTCCGCATCACCTGGCCCAGGTGGTAGTCGCCGTGCACCCGCTGGACGCTCAGCGGGGTGTCCAGCTTGGCCAGGTCGGCGAAGGCCGACCCGAGCAGGTCGGCGTGGCGGCCCAGCTCCGGCACGGTGGCCAGGGCCACGTCGAGCCGGGCGAACATCTCGTCGGCCAGCGCGCTGATGGCCTCCGGTGGCAGCTCGTCGGTGCCGAACGCCCGGGCCAGGTCGCGGTGCACCTCGGCGGTGGCCTCGCCGAGCCGGTACGCCTCGCCGGCGAAGTCACCGCCGGCGTCGGCGGCCTGGACCCGGCCCTCGGCCGCGTACAGGTCCCGCACGCTGGTCGCGGCCAGTGACCAGCCGTCCGACGCGGCGCGCAGGTAGCGGGACAGGATGCCCAGGATGACCGGGGCCCCGTCCAGCCGGGACTCGATCCAGCCCAGCGGCTCGGCCACGTGCGTGGAGCCGCGCATGGCCAGCGCCCGGGGCACCTCCAGGTCCGGGTTGGGCCCGGGGGAGGGCCGCCGGAACACCTTGAGGATGGTGGCCTCGCCGAACATCAGGCTGGTGTTGCTCTGCTCGCCGGTCAGCACCAGGCTGGCCAGGCTGGTGTCGATCTCGGCCCCCGGCTCGTGCGCGAAGCACAGCGGGCCCGCCCGGCCGCCGTCGGCGATGGCCTGCAGCAGCCGGTGGGTCAGGTCCCGGTCGTGCAGCGCGTCGTAGGCGATCCGGCCGTCATCGGCCACCCCGATCTGCACGTGCTGCAGGTGGCCCGGGATTTCCTCGCGCAGGCCGAGGAAGAGCTGGTAACTGTCCACCGTGCTGCCCAGGGCCCCCGTGCTGCCCTGGGGGAAAGGGCTACCCTGCGTGACGGCGACGATGAGATGGTGCAGCCCCGGGTCGCCGCCGACCAGCTCGGTGTCGGTCACGATGGCCAGGTCGAGGATCCTGGCGCCCTTGCCAGCGAACCAGCGCTGACTCGGCATCCACTCCGCCAGCGTTTCCTCAAATGTCATATTTCCGGTCTACCCCGTCCCCAGGGATCATGCAGCATCACAGCGACCACCATCTCGCCAGATTCCGCACCGAAAGCGGGCGGGTCCCGCCTGGGTTATCCCGGTCTCACCGGGGTAGCCCACGCCGTCACCGTCGGTACTCATCCTCGGGGCTCGGGAAGCTGGAACCAGTAAAAACCGTGCCCTGGAAGGGTAAGCAGGTAGCTCAGGTCCCCGATCGGGGGGAAGGTGACGCCCCCCATGCACTCGACCGGGGTCACTCCCTTGAACCGTCTCAGGTCCAGCTCGACCGGCTGCGGGAACCGGGAAAGATTATTGACGCACAGTATACGGTCCGTGCTGTCCAGCCCTTCGGAATGGTCACTCTCCGTGTGCTCTCGCACGAACGCGAGCACGCTCGGGTTGGAGGAGCTCAGCTCCTCATAGCCGCCCAGGCCGAACACCGGGTGGCGTTTGCGGATCTCGATCATCCGCTTGGTCCAGTGCAGGAACGAGCCCGCGTTCTTCTGCTGGGCCTCCACGTTGAGCGCCTGGTAGCCGTAGATGGGGTCCATCAGCATCGGCAGGTAGAGCCGGCCCGGGTCACAGGTGGAGAACCCGGCGTTGCGGTCCGGGGTCCACTGCATCGGGGTGCGGACCCCGTCCCGGTCACCGAGCCAGATGTTGTCGCCCATGCCGATCTCGTCGCCGTAGTAGAGCACCGGCGAGCCGGGCAGCGACAGCAGCAGCGCGGTGAACAGCTCCAGCTGGTTGCGGTCGTTCTCCAGCAGCGGGGCCAGCCGCCGCCGGATCCCGATGTTCGCCTTCATCCGCGGGTCCTTGGCGTACTCCGCGTACATGTAGTCGCGCTCATCGTCGGTGACCATCTCGAGCGTCAGCTCGTCGTGGTTGCGCAGGAAGATCCCCCACTGGCAGCGGGACGGGATCGGCGGGGTCTGGGCCAGGATCTCCGAGATGGGGTAGCGCTGCTCCCGCCGGACCGCCATGAAGATCCGCGGCATCAGCGGGAAATGGAACGCCATGTGGCATTCGTCCCCGCCGGCTTCCG
>DATCFY010000144.1:0-5318 GCA_036509255.1 Streptosporangiaceae bacterium | reverse complement strand
CTGGCTGTTCGCGACGATCATCTTCTTCAACGGGGTGGGCTCCGGCCTGTTCGCCTCGCCCAACACCTCCGCCATCATGAGCAGCGTGCCCGCCAGCCAGCGGGGCAGCGCGTCCGGCATGCGGTCCACGTTCCAGAACGCCGGCATGTCCCTGTCCATCGGCATCTTCTTCTCGCTCTTGATCGCCGGGCTGGCCAGTACCCTGCCGCCCGCGCTGATCCGCGGGCTGACCGCCCAGGGCGTGCCGCTGTCCGTCGCCACCAAGGTCGGCCACCTGCCCCCGGTGAGCACGGTGTTCGCCGCACTGCTCGGCTACAACCCGGTGCAGCACCTGCTCAAGCCGTCCGGGGTCCTCAGCCGCCTCCCGGCCCACAACGTGACCGCGCTGACCGGGCGGCATTTCTTCCCCACCCTGATCGCCGGCCCGTTCCACCACGGCCTCGTCATCGTGTTCACCGCGGCGGCGCTCATGTCCTTCATCGGGGCGATGGTCTCGCTGCTGCGCGGCCGCCAGTTCATCTATGACGACTCGTCCGCGGATGGGGGGCTCCCCCAGCCCCGCCGGGCCTCCTCCCGCGCTCCCGCCACGGTCCCCGCGGCCACCAGCAGCCCTAACGGAACCGCCCGGGCGTCTCACCCCGCCCCGGACACCTCGGCCCCGGTGCCAGGCACCGGCGGCGCGGGCACCCCCGGCTGACTCCGACCCGGCAACCCAGCGCGCCCCGGCCATCTCAGCGCCGGCTATCTCAGGGTGCCCGGATGACCTGCCTGGAGGGGCCGCCGGCCAGCCCGCCGCCCGCGGCTGACCACACCGAGTTATGGCCGCCCGGCCAGCCGCGTTTACCGGGGCGCAACACGCTTTTACCTCAAATCAACATGCTGCGGCTAGCATTTTCTCTCCGATTGCGGTGGCCGGTGCTGGGGGCATGCACCCGGTCAGTAAAGCCACACCGCGCCCTGGGCTGATGTAGCGGCGACCTGAGCGAAAGGGCACGATACATGACGATAAACGTCCGGGAATGGTTCGAGCAGCGATCATTCAGCCATGAGGACTTTGCTGCCCTGGGCACGCCAGGCCACGCACCCCGCGAGGTCAGCACCACGCTGATCTTCCCGACCCGCAACGTGGCCGGGACCATCGGCCCGATCCTCGCCGAGGTGGCCAGGCTCAACGACCGGACCGGCCTGATTGACCAGGTCATGCTCGTCGACGCCGATTCACCCGACGGGACCGCGGACATCGCCCGGGCCTGGGGCGCCGAGGTGTACTCGGAGAACGAGCTGCTGCCCGACTACGGTCCGGCGCAGGGCAAGGGCGACGCCATGTGGCGCAGCCTGTCCGTGGCCAGCGGCGACATTGTCATGTTCGCGGACGCGGATACCAGCAACTTCCGCGAGCAATTCATTTACGGCACGCTGGGCCCGCTGCTCACGATGCCCGAGGTGCAGTTCACGAAGGCCGCTTACCGCCGGCCTTTCACGGACTCCAGCCAATCCGTGGCCGACGGTGGCGGCCGCGTCACCGAGCTCATGGCCAAGCCGCTGTTCAATTATTTCTGTCCCGAACTCACCGGATTCGTCCAGCCGCTGGCCGGCGAGTTCGCTGCGTACCGTGACCTGTTCTGCGGCATCCCGTTCCTCACCGGGTACGGGGTGGAGCTGGGCATCATGGTCGATGTGCTGGAGGACGCGGGCCTCGGCGCGATGGCCCAGGTCGATCTCGGGGCCCGGCAGAACCGGCACCAGTCGCTGTGGGACCTGAGCCTGATGAGCTCGGCGGTGCTGCGCGCGATGGCCAGCCGGGCGTCGCTGCCGCAGGGCGGCATCTCCTCGCCGGGCACTCCCGGGGTGCGGGCGCTGCGCCGCCCGGAGATGTACCTGCACGCCGTGGCCACCGACCGCGGGCTGCGGCTCGACGAGCACGTCAACGAGCTGCACGAGCGGCCGCCGCTGGCCACGATCCTGCCGGCCGAGCAGGAACAGGACACCGTCGCCTGAGGTCCCGGGGGGACTCACCACCCTGGGTTTAGTGCCCCGAGGGATCGGCGGCCAGTTTGATGATGGTGAAGGCCGCCCCCCGCGGGTCGGCGATCACCGCGAGCCGCCCGGGCGGGGCGTCCACGGGCGGCACCGTCACCTGGCCGCCCAGGTCGGCCGCCAGGTCCGCCGCGGCGTCGCAGTCGGTCACCGCGAAGTACACCACCCAGCGCGGCGGGACCCCTTCGGGCCAGTTCCCGTCCATGTGCACCATGCCGCCGGCCGCGCGGCCGCCCAGCCGCCACTCGGTGTAGGTCATCGGCCCCATCTGGCTGGTCACGGCCTCCCAGCCGAACACATGCCCGTAGAACCGGGCCGCCGCCTCGGTGTCGCGGCAGGCCAGCTCGCTCCAGCAGAAGCAGCCGGGGGCGTTGACCAGCCCGCATCCGGGGAACGCACCCGGCTGCCAGGCCGCGAAGACTGCCTCCTGGTCGTCCGCGAACATGGCCATCCGGCCCTGTCCGTCCACGTCGACCGGGGGGACGATCACCTGGCCGCCGGCCTCGGTCACCCGGCCGGCGGTAGCGTCGATGTCGGTCACGCTGATGTAGGTGTTCCAGGCGGCGGCCCGCTCCGGCGGCGGGCTGGGCATCAGCCCCGCGACCACCCGCCCGGGGAAGTCTTCCGGGGCCGTCCCGGGCGGGGCAAAGAAGGTGTACGACGCCTCGCCGCCGTCCGGCGCGGCGTAGGACGCCCAGCCGAACAGGCCGGTGTAGAAGGCCACGGCCGCCGCAGGATCGCTACTGGACAGGTCCACCCAGCACGGCGTGCCGGGCGGGTACTCCCTCATCGCGGGCATCGCGGCTTCCCTCCCCTCGGACCCCTCCGGGCCTGGCGTCGGGCCCTGGCCATCGCGGTCATCGTGGCCGGCGCCCTCCCCCCGGGTCCCGGCCACCATGGCCTCGCTGACCTTACATCCGCGGGGGCCCGGGCCAGTCCCTGGCCGCCGGATCCGCCGGTCCGGGGAACCGGCCCTCGTCTGGGGCCGCGGGTACGCGTACGCTTCTGCTGTGCCACGTTACGAGTACCGGTGCCGGGCCTGCGGATCCACGTTCGAGCGAACCCGGCCGATGAGCGAATCGTCTGAACCGTGCCGGTGCCCCGAGGGGCACGACGACACGGTCAAGCTGCTGTCCGCGGTCTCGGTCGGCGGCCGGGCCAGCGCGGCCGGGCCGCGCCCGGGCGGCGGTGGCGGTGGTGGGGGCTGCTGCGGCGGCGCCTGCGGCTGCGGCTGAGCCCGGGCCGTCCGGCGTGCTCGCTCCCGGGCGCTACTACGAGGAAATCGGCGCCAGCACCAGGGCCCTGGCCGGGCTGGTCGATGGGGCTGATCTCACCCTGACCGTGCCGCCCTGCCCGGACTGGACACTGCGCCAGCTGGCCACCCATGTCGGGCGGGCTCAGCGCTGGGCGGCCCGGATCGTCAGCACCAGGTCGGCCCAGGCCGTCGCGTTCCGCGAGGTTCCCGACGGCCGGATTCCGGACGACC
This sequence comes from Streptosporangiaceae bacterium, assembly GCA_036509255.1. Taxonomy (GTDB): domain Bacteria; phylum Actinomycetota; class Actinomycetes; order Streptosporangiales; family Streptosporangiaceae; genus RYN-230. Next base: position 1,795 of record DATCFY010000144.1, on the reverse strand, counting down.
CGGCCGAGCACGCCGGATGGCTGCTCGCGGGCGCGGACCAGCTGGTCGCTGCGCTCGGGGAGGCCGGGGACGCGCCGGTCTGGGCGTTCGGCGAGCAGCAGCCCGCCGGGTTCTGGGCCCGGCGGATGACCCACGAGACCACGGTGCACGGCGTGGACGCGCAGCTCACCGTGAAGGGCGCGGGCGGGCGGCGCACCGCGGACGGCCGGCCCGCCATCGCGGCGGACGTCGCGGCCGACGGGATCGACGAGTGGCTGACGGTGCTGTCGGGGCCGTCCGACGGCGGCCCTGACCTGCGGGCCGCGGGGCTCGCCGACGGCGAATCACTGCATGTGCACGCGGCAGATGTACCCGAGGGCTCGGGTGAGTGGGTGGTCAGTCACGACCCGGCCGGGATCACCGTGCGCCGGGCCCACGAGAAGGCCAGCCTGGCGCTCCGGGGCGGCGCGTCAGACCTGCTGCTGGTGCTGCTGCAGCGGCTGCCGCCGGACGACCCGGCGGTCACCGTCCACGGTGATCCCGCCCTGCTGCACCGCTGGCTGGCGGCGACCCGCTTCTAGGGCTGCCCGCGGCCCCGCGAGGGCACTGGCATGGATGGGTGAGCCGGCCGGACGCGGTTTTCGTTGCGGCTGGGAAATTTAGTGCGCGGCGGTCAGCTGTCGCGGGCGGGCTCGCCGTGCTGGGCGTTGGCTTTGCCCCGGCCCCAGTAGGCCTTGGCCGAGACCTGCTCGCCGGGCATGCCGCGGGCGGCGAGCACCTCGCGCAGCGCCAGCACCATCCTGGCCTCGCCGAACAGGTAGAAGTGGCCGGTGCCGGGCGGCAGCTCGGCCTTCTGCAGCGCCGCGGCCAGGGTGTCCGGGTCGCCGGCTGGCCGGCCGTCACGGGGCAGCCAGTGCAGGCTCACGCCGGCGGGGACAGTGGGCCGCTGCTCGTCAGCGAGCTCCGGGACCTCGAGGATCGCGGTCGCGCGGCCGTCCGCCGGCAGCGAGCCGGTCATCGCGAACACCGCGGCCAGCCCGGACTCGTCGGCGGCGAACAGGTGCCAGTCCGCGTCGGCAGCGACGAAGACCTTGCCCCGGGGAGCGATGCCCTCGATGGTGTCCCCGGGCTGGGCCGAGCGGACCCACCGCTCGCCGGGGCCGTCGCCGTGCCGGACGATGTCCAGGGTGAGCAGCCGCCGGGTGGTGTCGAGGGCCCGGATCGTGTAGCGACGGCGGACGGGGCGGTTGCCGTCCGCCGCGACCAGGAGCATGACGTCCTGGCCGGGCCGGTAGGTGAGGTCCGCGAGCTCCGGCGCGGTCAGCATCAGGCGCTGCATGTGCGGGGTGAGCTGGTCGTTGCCGGTGACCTCGAGCCGCATCCGGACGGTGCCCGCCAGCGGCCCCCGCAGCTCGGCGAACGGGTCATCCAGCTGGGCCGCGGCGGCGGCAGGAACAGAATCAGGCATTCCCCGATCTTATGCGGGGAGCGGGCGCGGCCCCGTTCGCGGGGCGAACGCTTAGTCGAAGCGGGCGACCTGGCGCATCTTGTTGGTCGCGTCGAGCGCCGCGACCTTGTAGGACTCGGCCAGGGTCGGGTAGTTGAACACCGCATCGACGAGATAGTCGACGGTGCCGCCGCAGCCCATCACCGCCTGGCCGATGTGCACCAGCTCGGTGGCCTGCGTGCCGAACACGTGCACCCCGAGCAGCGAGTGGTCCTCGGGCGAGACGAGCAGCTTGAGCACGCCGTAGGAGTCGCCGATGATCTGCCCGCGGGCCAGCTCGCGGTACCGGGACACGCCGACCTCGAACGG
>DATCFY010000143.1:0-51823 GCA_036509255.1 Streptosporangiaceae bacterium | reverse complement strand
GGCGCGGTACAGCCAGGCCCGTCCGTCCCGCTCTCGCCGGGCGAACCCTTTCTTGGCCAATCGGTCCAGGACGGTCATCACCGTGGTGTGAGCCAGATCCCGGTCGGTAAGCCTACTGCCAACCTGGCGTACCGTGAGCTGAGTCTCGCTTTCCCAGAGAACGTCCATGATGGCTCGTTCCAGTTCGCCCAGTCGGTTCACGCAGTCACTCTACCTACCGGCTATACCACGGGACAGACCCAGCCCGGCCCTGCCGCAACCGGTCAGGTGAGCCAGTACACGTTGTAATGCTGGTGGTGCATCCGCGCGATCGGGATGAGCGTGACGGGGCGGCCGCCCGCGGTGGCCTGGAACTGCAGCTGCCGCCCCGGGTCACGGGTCACGGATCCGGGGCTCAGCCGGGGCATCGGCATGGATTCGGCCGCGCCGTAGCCCCCGCTGAGCACGACCGGGCCGTAGGTGACGGCCTGCACGGCCGGCCGGTCCGGCGTCGGGTTCAGCGCGAGGGTCATGGGCAGGCTTACGTCCACGCGGTCCCCTGGCCGCCACTGCCGCTCAATGACCAGCCAGGTGCCGGGCGTGTGCGTGCCGGGCAGCGGCTCGCCGTTCACCCAGGCGCGGGCCGGCCCGGCCAGCCAGCCGGGCAGCCGGACCCTGACGGCCATCCGGGCTGCGCCGGACACCACGGTCAGGTGAGTAGCGGGCTCGTCCGGGAAGCCGGTGGCCTGCCGGAACGTCAGGCCCGCTGCGCCCCAGCTGACCTCGGACGGGATGAACAGGTTGACGAACAGCCCGCCGGTGTCCCGTGAGTAGATGGTGTCGGCGAACTTGGCCTGGGTCTCCATCCCGCTCGCGTCGTCGCAGGAGAAGTTGTGGTAGTTGGTGGAGTAAACGTCCGGATTGGTGCCCATGAACGGCGGCTGGCGCTTGAACGCGGCCGGTGACAGGCCCGTGTAGTAGATGTTGAAGCCGTGCGCGGACCGCGGGTCCTGCTCGCCGAGCATCTGGTTGAACAGGGTCCGCTCGTAGTAGTCGAGCAGGTCCACCCGGTGCGGCTGGTGGAAGTGCAGCAGCCGGGTCAGCTTCAGCATGTTGTAGCTGCAGCAGTTCTCGCAGGTGCGGTTGCTGAGCTGGCCGGCGATCACGTCAGGCGCGTGCCAGTGCTCGTAATTGCTGGTTCCGCCGATCACGTAGGCATGGTGGCCGGTGACGATCCGCCAGAAGTTGGCGCCAATGTCGTGATAGCGGCGGTCCCCGGTTTCCTCCCAGATCCGGATGCAGGCGATCATCTTCGGGATGTTGGTGTTGGCGTGCAGCCCGTGCAGCTCGTCCTGGCCGCGGGCCAGCGGGTCGAAGACCCGGGCGTGGTAGAACCGCTCCGCCGTGCGCAGGTAGCTCTCGTCCCAGGTCAGCCGGTACAGGTTGGTCAGCGACTCGGCGATGCCCCCGTGCTCGATGTTCAGGATCCGCTGCATCTGCGGGTAGGAGAGACGTCCGGTGCGCCAGCCGACCCAGTCGCCGAGCCGGGCCGCCATCTCAAGGGCCTGGGTGTTCCCAGCCAGCTCGTGCTGGTCGATCAGCCCGGCCATGAGTTTGTGGATCATGTAGTAGGGCGACCAGACGGGCAATCCCGCCTCCAGCCGGTCGAAGAAGGTCTCGGGGAACGCCGACAGGTACCCCTCGTGGAACCCCGCCGCGCGATCCCGGGCCTGGCACCGGGCCAGCTGCTCGACCAGGTAGGCGCCCCGGTCCGCCGCGGCCTGGTGGCCGGTGTTGGCGTAGGTCAGCGCGAGCCCGGACATCAGGTGCCCGGTGCAGTGCCCGCGGACCAGGGATCCCGGTGCTTCCCAGCCGCCGCACGGCCGGGCCAAGGACGGCAGGCCGTAGTTCAGCCGGAAGGTGTGCAGCAGCCGGTCCGGGTCGACGAACATCAGGTAGTTCGTGTTCCGCGTCTGGTTCGCCCGCATCGGGCTGGCCAGCAGCCGGACCGCGGACAGCGGGAACGCCGCGCTGAGCCCGGCGGTCCCGTTCGGGACGTACCCGCTCGACCAGTTGCCCGAGGCGGCGCTCAGCCGGCCAGGGAGGATACCGCCCAGCACGGCACCTGCCGCGCCGCCGCCGATCGCGGCGAGCACCGCCCTTCTGCTGACCGGCTGGGAGGACACGGCACCGCCCCCTGAAGGTCGGCCCACCTCGGCTGCTCCCGGGTGACCCTCTTTGATCAGAACTCACACCAGTCAGGCCGTCAATGGCCCCTCCGTGACCATTGGGAATAGCGGGCCATGGCTTTGCGCGCCGCTGGGGTACAGCCCCCATCGGGCGCTCATCCCAGTTCGCGAGTGGTCAGAGTTTGCGTCCCTGAGTCATGGCCAGGTGGCGGCCGTGACCAATGGGCCGGGGAGTGGGGGCAGAAGCCGGCCGCAGCGGCCTCGAACAGCGGGGACAGTGGAAGGCATGGAAATCACTCTGGTCGAGGGGGACATCACCCGGCAGCGGGCTGACGCTATCGTCAACGCGGCCAACTCGACCCTGCTCGGCGGCGGGGGCGTGGACGGCGCGATCCACCGCCGCGGCGGCCCGGCCATCCTGGCCGAATGCCGCGCGCTGCGCGAGGAGCGTCTCCCCGACGGGCTGCCCACCGGCCAGGCCGTCGCGACGACCGCGGGCGAATTGCCGGCCCGCTGGGTCATCCACACCGTCGGCCCGGTGTACTCACGGCGCCAGGACCGCAGCGCCCAGCTGGCCTCCTGCTACACCGAGTCGCTGCGGGTAGCGGACGAACTGGGGGCCAGCGTGGTGGCGTTCCCGGCCGTTTCCGCCGGGATCTACGGCTGGCCCGCACCGGACGCCGCCCGGATCGCGCTCGCCGCGGTCCGCGACGCCGGCTCCGCCGTAGAGGAGGTCCGGTTCGTCCTGTACGGCCAGGAGATGCACGGCATCTTCGCCGCTGCCCTATCGGGCTAGGATGTGCAGGTCATCGCCGAGGGGAGGACGCTGGTGTCCCAGGAATCACCCCGCTTCCGAGCGGTACTGGAGAACTTCGCCCCGTACCAGCCCGGGCGCCGGGTATCCGCGCCAGACGGCCGGTCTTACAAGCTGTCCTCGAACGAGTCCCCGTTCGGGCCGTTGCCGTCGGTGGCGCAAGTCATCGCCCAGGCCGCCCTGGATGTGAACCGCTACCCGGACAACGGCGCGGCGGCGCTCACGGAGGCTATCGCGCAGCGGTTCTCAGTGCCGCCGGAGCACGTCGCGGTGGGCTGCGGGTCGGTCGGCGTGACCCAGCAGCTGATCGAGGCGGTGGGCGAGCCGACCGCGGAGGTGCTCTACGCCTGGCGCTCCTTCGAGGCCTATCCCACCCTGGTCGACCTGTCGTCAGCGGTCTCCGTGACGGTGCCGCTGCAGGACGAGACCCACGACCTGCCGGCCATGGCGGACGCGGTGACCGGCCGGACCCGGCTCATCTTCGTCTGCAACCCGAACAACCCGACGGGCACCGTGGTGCACGGCGACGAGCTGGGAGAATTCCTGGACCGGGTCCCTGCGGACACCCTCGTTGTGCTGGACGAGGCCTACGCCGAGTACGTCCGCGATCCGCAGGTGCCGGACGGGATGGCCGTATACCGGGACCGCCCGAACGTGGCCGTGCTGCGCACCTTCTCCAAGGCATACGGTCTGGCCGGGCTGCGGGTCGGATTCCTGGTGGCGCACCCGCTGGTGGCGGCGGCGGTGCGCAAGACCATGCTGCCGTTCGCGGTGAACGCGCTCGCCCAGGCCGCTGCCATCGCTTCCCTGGCCGCTGAGGCGGAACTGCTCGAGCGGGTGGACTTGGTGGTCAAGGAGCGGTCCCGGGTCCGGGACGAACTGCTGGCCCAGGGCTGGTCGGTGCCGCCCACCGAGGCCAACTTCGTCTGGCTGCGCCTAGGCGAGGACACCCAGGACTTCGCGGCCGCCTGCATGCAGGCCGGGGTCGCGGTCCGGCCGTTCGGCGCGGAGGGTGCCCGGATCTCGATCGGTGACCACGACGCGAACGACGCGTTCATCGCCGTGGCGCGCGCCTACCCGCGACGCCACTGAAATCCCGGCGCGTCCGGCAGCCTTACGTCGGGAAATTCGTCGCCTGGCGGGCAGTCAGCGGGCGGTGCCGCGGCGCTCCAGCTTCTCGGTGACCAGCCGGTAGAACTGGCGCGGGCGGCCCGGCTGCGGCGCCCGGCTCGGCGGCAGCGGCCAGGCCAGCCCTTCCTCGACGAGGCTGTGCAGCAGCCGCCGGGCAGTGCGGGCAGTGACCCCCAGGACCCGGCCAGCGGTTTCCGCGTCGACCACGAGCGCGCTGTCGCTGCCGGCCAGCTTGTCGGACAGCCGGGACAGGGTCTCCAGGCCGCGGGGCCTGCTGGCCTCCGCGGCCGGAGTGGCTGGGTGCCGGGGTGCGGGGACCAGGGCGATCCCCTCCCGGTCCAGCGCGAACCCGCGCGTCCCGGCGGCCACATGCGACCGGGACAGCGCCGCCTGCGCGTGCGTTTCCGCGTCCTGCGCGGTGCGGCCCATCCCGATGCCCACTTCGACCGCGATACCGAGCTCGGTCCGGGCCCGCTCGCTGAACGGGGGAACCCGGAACCCGTCGGTGGCCGCAGCCAGCGAGCCGCGGGTCGCGGTGACCAGGAAGCAGTGATCGCTGACCGGACTGACCGACGCGTGCATCCGCTGGGCCTCCTGGACCAGGAAACGGTGCACGGTCAGCCGCAGTTCCTCACGGGCGTGCCGCGGCGAGGACCGCCGCGAGGTGTCCCGCAGCGTGGGCACCTCGACCAGGGCCACGGCGAGCTGGGCCTCCTCCAGCCGGCGGTTCCCGGCAAGAAGGGTCGCCGTGCGCAGGGCAGCCCGGATGGCGCTGCTGGTGGGGCGCAGGATCCGGACCGGCACGTCGGCGGCGGAGAGCCGCTGGGCGACGGACTGGAGGCAGGTGAACGCGACCGTGATCTCGTCCCGCCGCCAGAGCCGTTCGTGAAACGCGGCCAGGGTGGCCGCGTTCGCGGCGTCTTCCCTGACGTGCACACCAGCCGCGGGCACCCCCAGCTCGGCGTACGCGTCCTCCACATCCGCGCGGCTGAGCACGTCCACGCTGACCCGGCTGAGATCCTGGCCCAGTTCCCTGGTGGCGCGGAGCAGGGCCGCGTACAGGGCACTGCCGGACAGCGGCACGTAGGTGGCCGGAACGCGGAGCGTGCCTGCCCGCCGGGCGTATTCGTACGGCACCTGGCTGGCGAACAGGCAGGCATCGATGGCCGGCCCGAGCCGCAGTACCTTGTCGGCGGCTTCCTGCTCGTTGCGGTACGCGGCAGCCACGAGCCTGCGGGCCGGGGCAGCCGAGATCCCGTTGGCGGACGCCCCCGGGGGGTTGGCCGCAGGGTGCGGGGTCCCGCCGGGCAGCCCGCTCGCCTGCGGGCTTCCGGACAGCATGATCCGTTCCACCAGGTCGTGCGGCCCGACGATGCCGATGGTCAGCTCCGCCGCGGACTGGCGCTGGGCGGTCATGGCCGGCTGCTTCCCGGCGCTGGCGGCTGGCCAGTGGAGCCACAGGCGACGCGTGCCCTGGACGGCGGGCATGTGTCAGGCGGGCCGGCGGCTACTAATGTGCCGCCGACCTCGGGATAGTTCGTGTGCTGTGAAGTCACTGTCTGACCCTTACGCTGCAGCGATGGCACGATCGTATATTTCGTAACCTGTCCGCGCCCTGTGGGGAAGGGAATCAGCGGACTGTTTCGTGCAACGTCACATTTTCCGGAGGCGGACCCGTTGCGGGCCCGCCCGCTCAGCCAGCGGCTGGCTTCGCCGCTGGCTGAGCTAACTGCGGGACCAGGGGTTAGCGGCAGATCAGGCCGGTTGGCGCCTGGGTCAGCCGCTTTCCTCGGCGGTGATGTCTGCCCCCAGGGTGGTGAGACGCTCCGCGACCGCTGCGTGGCCACGGTCGATCAGGTATCCCGGCGCCACCACGGTCTCGCCCTCCGCGCCCAGCCCGGCCAGGATGAGTGCGATCCCGGTGCGCAGGTCGTGCGCCACGACCTTCGTGCCCTTGAGGGTGGACGGGCCATGCACGATGACCACGTTGCCGCTGTCCACCTCGACCTTGGCGCCCATCTTGTTCAGCTCCCCGACCAGGCCGTACCGGCCGTCGAAGATGGTTTCCCGGATGTAGCTCGTGCCATCGGCTAGGCAGCTCAGCGCCATGATCGGTGACTGGAGGTCGGTCGCGAAGCCGGGGTACGGGCTGGTGATCACGTTTATCGGGCGGAGCGTGCGGTCCCGGCGGACCTGGAGGACAGCCCCCTTGGGGGTGAACTCCACGCCCATCTGCTCGAGCTTCCAGCGGACCACCCCGAAGTGCTCGAGGGAGGCACCGACCAGGTTCAGCTCACCGCCGGTGATCGCGGCCGCCATGGCCAGCACACCCGCGTCGAGCCGGTCCGGCATCACCGTGTGCTCGGTCGCGGTCAGCTGGCTGACCCCGCGCACGGTGATGAAGCCGGTGCCGCCGCCGCTGATGTCCGCGCCCATCTTGCTCAGGAAGGCGATGACGTCGAGCACTTCTGGCTCGAGGGCGCAGTTGTCGATGATGGTGGTGCCGGGGGCCAGGCAGGCCGCCATGATCAGGTTTTCGGTGCCCGTATGTGACGGGGTGTCCAGGTACAGGTGCGCGCCGCGGAGCTGGCCGGCCTTGATGTGGATCTCGGTTTCGCGCTCGTCCACGATGGCGCCGAGCCGGGCGAAGCCGCGGTAGTGGAAGTCCAGGTTCCGGCTGCCCAGGTTGCAGCCGCCGATGCCCTCGATGACCGCCTCGCCGAACCTGTGCAGCAGGGCCGGCACGAAGAGTACCGAGCCGCGGAACCGGCGGGCGATCTCAGCCGGCAGGATGAAGCTGGTCAGGTTGGAGGCGTCCACTACCAGGGTGCGCTCGGCCTCGTGGAACTTGACCACTGCGCCCAAGGCCTGCGCCAATTCTACCGCCCGGCGGACATCCTCAATGGCGGGGACGTTGCGCAGTACGGTCCGGCCTTCTCCGGTGAGCAGGGACGCGGCGATCATCTTGAGCGCCGCGTTCTTGGCGCCCTGAACGAAGACCGTGCCCTGGAGCGGAGTCCCGCCTCGTACGCGGTAGCAGGTCTCGGGGCCAATGGTCATGGGGCTGAAGCTCCTGTCCTTCGGAAACGCGAGGTCAACGGCGTGCCGCGGTCGCGGCAGGGTGCTGCCACCCGGCGCCCGCCCTGCGGGATGCGGGCTGGCGGGAAGCCCGTACATGTTCCAGGCTAGTATCCCACCGGCCTGGTCTCCCCTTCAGTGACAGCCAGATTCGGGTCCCCGGAACCGCGTCCAGCTAGCGACGCGGAGTGGTTGGCCAGGCTGTCACGGCAGTCATACCCACTGTCGTCCAGTGATGCGCTCATATGCCTCGATGTAGCTTGCGCGGGTCTGCTCGACCACGTGGCCGGGCAGTGCTGGGGGCGGTTTTGTGTCCCGTTTGTCCCAGCCGGCCTCGGGCGAGTCTAGCCAGTCCCGGACAATCTGCTTGTCGAATGAAACTTGTGGCCGACCGGGCTGCCACTGGTTCGCAGGCCACAGCCGGGATGAGTCGGGAGTAAGAACTTCGTCCGCCAGCAGCAGCCGCCCGCCCGGATCGAAGCCGAGCTCGATCTTGGTGTCGGCGACCAGGATGCCGTGCTGCGCGGCGATGGCCGCTCCCCGCCGGTACACCTCGAGGGTGATCCGCTCCAGCTCAGCGGCGACGTCCGCGCCGACCGAGGCGGCCACCACGGACAGCGGGATGTTCTCGTCGTGCTGCCCGCGCGGCGCCTTGGTCGCCGGGGTGAAGATTGGTTCAGGCAACTGGGAGCCGTCGGTGAGCCCGGGGGGCAGCGGGACCCCGCACACGGCCCCGGACTCCCGGTACTCCCTCAGCCCGGACCCGGCCAGGTACCCGCGCGCCACGCACTCCACCGGCACCATCGACAGCCTGCGGCAGGCCATGGCGCGCCCGGCGAACTCGGCCGGGATCTCCGCGTCGACGAGATGGTTCGGGACCAGGTCGGCGAGCTGCCCGAACCACCACAGCGACAGCTGGGTCAGGATCTTCCCTTTGTCCGGGATCGGGGTCGGCAGCACGTGGTCGTAAGCGGACACCCGGTCTGAGGCGACGAGCAGCAGCCGGTCGTCACCCCAGCCGTAGACATCGCGGACCTTCCCCGAGTACAGCGGCTTCAGCGCGGGGGCGCCCGGGTCAGCATGTGTCATGAGAGCCGCTCCAGCCGCTCGAAGACCGGCCCGAGCCGCGCCACGTACCGTTCCGGGCGGCACACCTCGTCCAGCGCGGCCTCGTCCAGGGTGCGGCCGCTCGCGGCAGCCTCGGCGCGGAGGGTCTCCCGCAGCGGCATCCCCGCCTGCCACGTGATCATGGCCGCCGCCTGGACCAGCGCGTAAGCGTCTTCCCGGGACATCCCGGAGTCAACCAAGGCAAGCAGGATGCTCGAGGTGTAGATGAGTCCGCCCGTGGACTCCAGGTTCGCCATCATCCGGGCCGGGTCCACCACCAGGCCCTGCACCAGCCCGGTGGTCAGGCTGAGCAGGTAGTCGGTGGCGATGGCCGCGTCCGGCAGCGCGATCCGCTCCACGCTGGAGTGCGAGATATCCCGCTCGTGCCAGAGCGGTATCCCCTCCAGGACCGGGGTGATGTAGCCGCGGACGATCCGGGCGATGCCGGCGATCCGCTCCGAGCGGATCGGGTTCTTCTTGTGCGGCATCGCGGACGAACCTTTCTGGCCGGCCCGGAACGGCTCGGACAGCTCCCGCACCTCGGTCCGCTGCCCATGGCGAACCTCCAGCGCGATCGCCTCGCAGACGGTGGCGATCACCGCGAGGGCGCTGATCCACTCCGAGATGCCGTCCCGGAACACCACCTGGGTGGCCACGTCCGCCGGGCGGAGCCCCAGTTCGGCCATGACGGTCGTCTCGATGCCCGGGTCGATGTTGGAGTAGGTGCCGACCGGGCCGGACAGCTTGCCCACCGCGACCGCGTCCCTGGCCCGGATCAGCCGGTCCCGGCTGCGGGCCACGGCGAACGCGAAGTCCGCGACCCGGTGTCCCCAGACGTCCGGCTCGGCGTGGATCCCATGCGTCCGCCCCACCCGGAGCGTGCCGCGGTGGGCCAGGCCGTGCTCACGCAGCGCGGCGACCAGCCGGGTCGCCTCCGCCACCAGCAGGTCGGTGGCCTCCGCTAGCTGCAGCGCCAGCGCCGTGTCCAGCAAGTCGGAAGAGGTCATCCCGTAGTGCACGTAGGCGGCGGCCTCGCGCGGCGTGGTGTTGTCCGCCCACGCGGTCAGGAACGCGATCACATCGTGCTCAGTGACCGCTTCCACCGCGGTGACCGCTGCCGGGGTCGGCGGGGCCGCGGCGCGCACGGCTTCCACCGACTCGGCCGGCACGGTCCCGGCCTTCGCGTGCGCCTCAAGGACCAGGGTTTCCACCTGGCACCACAGCTCGTATTTGTGTTCCTCGCTCCAGACCCGGCCCATGGCGGGTCTCGTGTACCGCTCAATCACAGGCTCTATCCTCGCCTACCGCCGCTGGTGGATGGGCCGCGTCACCCAGCCGGCCCTCCGCGAGCAGCATGCCCACCAGGCCGGCGGTGAGCACGGCCGGCTGGGCCTCGACCGCCACGGCCGCCCCCAGGGCCGCCGTGGCGACCGCGAACACCGCAGCGGCGTACCGGGCCCAGGCTCGCCCGATGCCCATCACCTCGCGGAAGGCCGCGTCGCCGGCCAGGAAGAGGGCGACGCCGACGCCGAGGGCCAGGGCCCGGCGCGCCGGATGCGGCTGGGCCGCGTGCCCGATGGTCACCTTGACCCCAGACGAGATCGAAGAAGAGCTCCAGCGTGCTGACCCGCGGCGGCCCACTGCCCGCGCCGGGACCCGGGCTGGCCGGGCCCGGACGGCTGAAGGTCACGCGAGGGTGCGCATCACGAGGCGTCCCGGACAGCTCCCCGGGCCGGCGCCTGGCCGGCCCGTGCGTCCTGGCCAGCGAGCGCCGCCTGCTCGGCGATGTCGTGGCGGTACCAGCCGCCGCGCAGCCGGATACGCCCGGCCGCCTCGTAGGCCGCGGCCCGCGCGGCGGCCAGGTCCACGCCGGTGCCGACCACGTCGAGCACCCGGCCGCCGGCCGTCACCAGCTGCCCCGCCCCGTCCAGGGCCGTGCCCGCGTGCAGCACGTACGCGCCGGGCGCCTGGCCGGCCTCGGCCAGGCCTCCGATCGCGTCGCCCCGGGCCGGCTGAGCCGGATAGCCTTCCGCGGCGATCACCACGGTCACCGCGGCCCCTCCCGCCCAGCGCAGCGGCGGCGCATCCGCCAGGGAGCCGGACGCCGCCGCGGCCAGCAGCCCTCCCAGCGGCGTGGCCAGCCGGTCCAGCACGACCTGGGTCTCCGGGTCACCGAACCGGGCGTTGAACTCCACGACCCGCACGCCCGCCGCGGTCAGGCTCAGCCCCGCGTACAGCAGCCCGCGGTACGGGGTGCCGCGACGGCGCAGCTCATCGACGGCTGGCTGGATGACCGTGGCCAGCACCTCCTCGGCCAGCCCAGGCGGTGCCCAGGGCAGCGGGGCGTATGCGCCCATGCCGCCGGTGTTCGGCCCCTGATCCCCGTCCCCGGCCCGCTTGAAGTCCTGGGCCGCCAGCAGCGGGACCGCGGTGACCCCGTCGGCCAGCGCGAAGAGTGACACCTCCGGGCCGTCCAGGAACTCCTCGATGACCACGGTGCCGCATGCTTCCGCATGCGCCCGCGCAGCGGCCAGGTCGCTGGTGACCACCACCCCCTTGCCCGCCGCCAGGCCGTCCGCCTTGACCACGTACGGCGGCCCGAACTCGGCTAGCGCCGCGTCGGCCTGGTCGCGGGTCTGGCAGGTGTACGCCTCGGCGGTGGGGATCCTCGCCGCCTGCATGATCTGCTTGGCGAACCATTTAGAGCCCTCGATGGCTGCGGCCCGGCGGCTGGGCCCGAAGCACGGGATGCCCGACACGCGCAGCGCGTCGGCCACACCGGCGACCAGCGGCGCCTCCGGGCCGATCACGACCAGGTCGGCGCCGGTCGCCCGGGCCAGGCCGGCTACCTGCCCGTTGTCGGTGAGGTCGACCTGATGCTGGTGGGCGAGTTCGGCGATGCCCGGGTTGCCCGGCGCCGCATGGAGGTCGGTGACGCCCGGGTCGGCGGACAGCGCCCGGGCCAGCGCGTGCTCGCGGCCGCCCGAGCCGAGGAGAAGGACTCGCACGGCGCGAGCCTACCGTTGCCAGTCAGGTCACTTTGGTGAGTGCATGGCTGGCAGCCGGGTCTTGCGGCCCGGCGGTCCCGGTCTTGCCCGCGTGCACGGTGCCGGGTTCCTGTTTCGCGGGCCGCGGCCCGGCGGTGCCAGGTCTTGCGCAGCCTCCGCAGGCGTTTTGGCTCTCCGCCCCACTGGCGGCGAGCGACAGCAGGTTGCGTGCCGCGTTCACGTCCCGGTTCAGGTGCAGGCCGCAGTGATCGCAGTGGTAGGTGCGCTCGGACAGGGCCAGCTTGGTTTTCGCCGCGCCGCAGCCCGAGCAGGTCTTGCTAGACGGGTACCATCGGTCAGCGAGGATGAGCGTCCCGCCGTTCCAGGCCGTTTTGTAGCCGAGCATGCGCCGGGCCTGCCCGAAGCCCTGGTCGGAGATGGCGCGGGCGAGCCTGCGGTTGCGGGTCATGCCGGTAACGTTCAGGTCCTCGGCCACCACCGTCTCGTAGCGCCGGGCCAGGCCGGTGGTCGCCTTGTGCAGCGCGTCGGCGCGGACGTTCGCTACCCGGGCGTGGATACGGGCGATCTGGGCGGCGTGCTTGCGTCGGTTCGCGCTGCCCTGGGCTTTGCGGGAGTGCGCGGCTCGCCCGCTGGAGTCGGCGCAGCACTGACCGCAGCGCCTGCGGGTGAGCTTGCGGGTTGGCTCGTGCGTGCCGATAGTGCCAAGGCGGGGCAGGGTGACAGTGCTGCCCGCGCAGCGCATCGCCCCGGTGGAGAATCGGAAAGAGTCCTTGCACCGGCCCCGCTTCTTGAACCGGGGGAACCCCAGCCGCCTGCCCTTCCGCTCACCTGTCCTGGACGCGGTGAAATCCCGTAGTGCCCGGTCCAGATCCCGGAACGCCTCCTGATACGAGCACTTGGAATTCTCCCCACCACGCCAGCGCTGGATCAGCCTTCTTCTGCGCATTCCACAGGCGGTGCAGGTCCGCGGCCGAGTACCACTTCCCCTCGCCCGCATATCGCTCCTGGCACTTCGCCAGGCCCCAGTTCCACGCGAACCGCGCCGCTCCCGCATGCGACCGCAGGGCGCGCTCTTGTGCTCTCGCCCAGCTACCTGATGGTGGGTGGCCAGTGGCGTGACCACGAGCGCTGGGCGCTCCGCGCCGAAAGCTGGGCCAGCCGCCGCGCGGCTCCCGGCTGACCGCGCGGGTGCACCCCGTCAGCAGGGACGTGCCGCGCGGACCCGGCAGCGGTCCCGCCCGCCGCCGTGCTCCACCATCACCTCGCGGAACCGGCCCTCGGCCGGCGCGATCCAGAACGAGCCCGTGATCACGGTGACCTTGGCCGCGGAGCGGCGGCAGCGCGCCCGGCCGCGGGTGAACCACACCGAGAATCCGGGCCGGGCGGGCAGGAGACCCCAGGCCACGGCGCAGGGCTGGCCCGCCCAGGTCAGCGAGCACGCGCCGCGCAGGACGCGCGGGTCCAGGGTCGGCGCCACCATGACGTCCACCAGGCACCCGCCGGCGTAGATCTCCGCGGCGGGGCGCCCGGCGGGTCCGGCTGCCGGCCGGACCGACCACGGGGTGCCGGGCAGCCGTACCGGATCGTCATCCAGGGTGGCCGCTAAGGCGCTGGTCAGGTACGGGCGGAGGACACGTGTCCGGGATACGGCGGCCATGGCCCCCAGCCTGCCTCCGGCCGGCGCCGCAGTCAGTAGCCCGGGCTACCGAAGCGGCAGTGGTGCCAGGTACCGCGCGGTGGGTGGTGACAGTCGGCGGACGGTTCGTTATGGCTGTTCAGACGAGCGGGCGCAGCTGCAGGGTCTGGTCGCGGCGCGGGCCGGTGCCGATGGCCGCGACCGGCGCGCCGATCATGTCCCCCAGCGTCTTGACGTAGGCCTGCGCGTTACGGGGGAGGTCAGCGAACTCCCGGGCCTGCGTGATGTCCTCCCACCAGCCATCCAGGTACTCGTAGACCGGGGTGGCGTGGTGAAAGTCGGTCTGGGTCATCGGGATCTCGTCGTGCCGGGTGCCGCCCACGTCGTAGGCCACGCACACCGGGACCCGGTCCAGGCCGGACAGCACGTCGAGCTTGGTGATGAAGTAGTCGGTGATGCCGTTGACCCGGGTGGAGTAGCGGGCCACCACCGCGTCGAACCAGCCGGTGCGCCGCGGGCGGCCGGTGGTCACCCCGTACTCGCCGCCGGCCTTGCGCAGCCACTCGCCCTGCTCGTCGGTCAGCTCGGTGGGGAACGGGCCCGCGCCCACCCGGGTGGTGTACGCCTTGAGGATCCCGATCATCTTGGTGATCCGGGTCGGGCCGATGCCCGAACCCACGCAGGCACCGCCCGCGGTCGGGTTGGAGGACGTGACGAACGGGTAGGTGCCGTGGTCCACGTCGAGCATGGTCGCCTGCGCGCCTTCCAGCAGGATCGACTTTCCGTCGTCCAGCGCCTGGTTGAGCACCAGCCCGGTGTCCGCCACATAGGAGCGGATCTGCTCGCCGTACCCCAGGTACTCCTCGACGACGGCCGCCGCGTCGATGCCTCGGCGGTTGTAGACCTTGGTCAGCATCTGGTTGCGCTCCCGCAGGACCAGTTCCAGCTTCTGGTTGAGGATCCCGGGGTCGAGCAGGTCCTGGATCCGGATCCCGGTCCTGGCCACCTTGTCGGCATAGGCAGGCCCGATGCCCCGGCCGGTGGTGCCGATCCGGGCGCTGCCCAGGTAGCGCTCGGTGACCTTATCCAGGGCGCGGTGGTACGGCATGATCAGGTGGGCGTTCGCGGAGATGAGCAGATCGTCGCAGGACACGCCGCGCTGCCTGAGGTCGTCGATCTCCCGGAGCAGCACCTCGGGGTCGACCACGACGCCGTTCCCGATGACTGGCACCACCTGGGGGGACAGCACGCCCGAGGGCAGCAGGTGCAGTGCGTAGCTCTCGTCCCCGATGACCACGGTGTGACCGGCGTTGTTGCCGCCCTGGTACCTGACGACGTAGTCCACCCGGTCGCCGAGGAGGTCGGTGGCCTTGCCCTTGCCCTCGTCACCCCACTGCGCACCCACGACCACAATGGCCGGCATCGCACCAGCCCCTTCCAGGCCTCGCCCCGGTTGCGGAGTTGAGGCTACTCCACGTCCTGGACTGGGCGTTACGCCACGTCCCCGGGGTCAGGAACGGCCCGCGCCCCCACGGCCGGAAGCGCCGCGGAGGCTCGGCCGGGGAGCGCCGCGGGCCGTCAGTCAGGAAACGTCGAGGGCGGCCACCGCTGCGGCGCTGGAGTCCGCCAGGAAGATCTGGCAGCGCGCTTCTTCCTCGGTCTCGCCGATGGCTCCGGCGGCGCGGCCCAGCGCGTGCAGCGAGCGCAGGAAACCCCGGTTGGGCTCGTGTTCCCAGGGGATCGGGCCGTGCCCCTTCCAGCCAGCCCGGCGCAACTGGTCCAGGCCCCGGTGATACCCGGCGCGGGCGTACGCGTAGCCCGCGACCAGCTCGCCGCGGTCCAGGGCCTGCTCGGCCAGTTCGGCCCAGGCGGCCAGGCAGGCCGGGTTGGCGGCGGCAACGCTCGCGGGATCGGCGCCGGAGGCAAGTGCCGCGGCGGACGGGTCGTCAGGCAGGTAAACCGGCTGCGGGCCGGCGATCAGGTTCCGGTGGTCCATGTCCCCCATCCTGCCGCGCCGCCCGCCCCGCCGCGCACGCTGGCCCCTGGACTTCACCTGGCGGAGATCACCCGGGTCCCCGCGCAGGCCGGACAGCGTTCAGCCGGCCCGGCCGTCCCGGGGGGTCATGACGGCCAGCGCCTCCGCGTCGGTGGCCCGCGCGTTCAGGTAGAAGTCCGCCCATTCCGCGGCCTCGGGATAGGACGATTCCGCGGCGACCCGCGCGCAGGCCGCCCGGGCGTCGAACACCGTGCGCCGCAGCTGTACCCCCGGCCCGAGCAGCGCCCAGTGTGCCCCGGCCCGGCCGTACGGCATCCCGACGCTGCCCGGATTGACCACCAGCCGCCCGTGGGCCAGCCGGCAGAAGGGCATGTGGGTGTGCCCGCACACCACCACGGCCACCTCCGGGGCGACTGGGCCGAGCACGTCGGCCCAGCGGCCCAGGCGTGAGTCGGCGAGGACCACCTCTTCGTCGTCCCTCGGGGTGGCGTGGCAGAACAGCACCGGGCCCAGGCCCGCCACCTCGAGGGTCGCCGTCAGAGGCAGCCCGGCCAGCAGCGCTACCTGGTCTGCGCGGAGCTGGGCGGCGGCCCACGGCGCGATCGGGTCAGGAACGGTGCTCACCTCGCCGCGGGCGAGCTGGACCAGCTCGCGGTCCGCGTTCCCGCGGATCCACAGCGCCCGGTCCCCCAGCGAGGCCAGCAGGTCAAGGGTCCCGCATGGTTGCGGCCCGGCCGCGAGATCGCCGGTGAGCACGATCCGGTCCGCGCCGGCCACGTCGGGCTCGGCAAGCACGCTCTCCAGCGCGGGCAGTACCCCGTGAACGTCGGACAGAACGGCGACCCGGGGTATCTGCACGGCCGCCTCCGCGGTCAGCTGAGCTTGGTGCCCGCGGACATCAGGTCCTCGCAGGCCCGGACCACCCGCGAGGCCATGCCGGCCTCGCCGGCCTTGCCCCAGGCCCGGGGGTCGTACTGCTTCTTGTTGCCAACCTCGCTGTCGACCTTCAGCACGCCGTCGTAGTTTCGGAACATGTGGTCCGCGACCGGCCTGGTGAACGCGTACTGCGTGTCGGTGTCCACGTTCATCTTGACCACGCCATAAGAGATGGCCTCGCGGATCTCCTCCAACGCGGAGCCGGAGCCGCCGTGGAAGACCAGGTAGAACGGCTTCTCGTGGCCATACTTCGCGCCCACCGCGTCCTGGATTTCCTTCAGGATCGACGGGCGCAGGGTGACATGCCCGGGCTTGTACACGCCGTGCACGTTGCCGAACGTGGCCGCGAGCAGGAAGCGTCCCCGCTCGCCGAGCCCGAGTGCCTCGGCCACGGCCATGGCGTCCCCCGGCGTGCTGTATAGCTTCTCGTTCATCTCGCCGGTGACGCCGTCTTCCTCGCCGCCGACCACGCCGATCTCCATCTCCATGACCGTGCGGGCCTTGGCGCACTCGTCGAGCAGCTCCGACGCGATGGCGATGTTCTCGTCCAGGGGCACTGCGGAGCCGTCCCACATGTGCGAGTTGAACAGCGGCTCCTCGCCGCGGGCCACCCGCTCCTGGGAGATCTTGACCAGCGGGCGCATGAACCCGTCCAGCTTGTCCTTGGGGCAGTGGTCGGTGTGCAAGGCGATCTGCACCGGGTACTTGTCCGCGACCGACCTGGCGAAGCTCGCCAGCGCGGCCGAACCGGTCACCATGTCCTTGACCGCGCCGGACAGGTACTCGGCGCCGCCGGTGGACACCTGGACGATGCCGTCGCTCTCCGCGTCCGCGAAACCGCGAAGGGCCGCGTTCAGGGTCTGACTCGAGGTCACGTTGATCGCGGGATAGGCGTAACCGCGTTCCCTGGCGCGGTCGAGCATCTGCGCGTAGACCTCTGGCGTGGCGATAGGCATGTCGATCGGCTCCCTGTCTCAGTGCTTGGGTCCAGTATCGGGGACGGGGGCCGCCCGCGGACAGGCGACAGGGGACCCGCGCCGAAAACCCTGCCCGGGGATCGCGCGGCGGACCGGACTGCGGCCACATACGCCGACTAAAGGTCTCTCAACGTCGCCTCATGCGGACCGGCTCGGGGCCTTCCATGCTGTACAACAGTGAGCTATGGAGAGCTTTCTCGCCCAGGCAGGCCTGGCTGCTGTTTTTCTCTTCGGCTTTCTCGAGGCCTGCTGCATCCCGATTCCGTCGGAGATCACGTTCGGGTTCGCGGGAGTCCTGGCCGGCGAGGGACGCCTCAACATCGTCGCGGTGATCATCGTCGGCACGATCGCGGAACTTCTCGGCTCGTTCGTCGCCTACACGGTGGGCCGGGTCGGTGAGCGGCCGCTGGTGCATAAGTTCGGCCGTTACCTGCTCATCACGCACGCCGACATCGACCGGGCGGAGCGTTTCTTCGCCGGCCGGGGCGCGTGGGCGCTGCCGGTGGGCCGGTGCCTGCCGGTAGTGCGCACCTTCGTGTCGATCGTGGCCGGTTTCATCGAGATGCCCGTGCTGCTGTTCGGGATACTCAGCCTCATCGGCACGGCCGTCTGGGTGACCGCGATCTCACTGATCGGCTACAGCCTGAGCAGTACGTGGCAGAGCATCGCCCACGGCATCGCGCTGGCCGGCTACGGGATCGCGGCCGTGGCGATCATCGCCATCGTCGCGCTGGTGATGTACCGGCTGCGGGAAGTCCGCAAGGAAGCCGCCGAGGGTCGTCTCGCAGCGGGCGGCCCGGCAGCCGACAGTCATGCGGCGGGCCGCCGGAGTGGCCCGCGGCACCAGCGCACGGACGCCCAGGACGATCAGCCCAGGCCCAGGTCACCCATGTCGTAGGCAGCCAGGTAGGGCAGGTCCCGCGCGGTTACCGGCTCCCGGGCGCCGCGTTCGACGATCACGGCCACGCCCACGACCTCGGCTCCCGCCTCTTGCAGCGCGTCCACGGCGGTCAGCACGGACGCGCCGGTGGTCGAGGTGTCCTCCACGGCCAGCACCCTGCGGCCGGCGACGTCCGGGCCCTCGATGCGCCGTTGCAGGCCATGGGCCTTGCCTTCCTTGCGCACCACGAACGCGTCCAGCGGCCGCCCGGCCGCGCTGGCCGCGTGCATCATCGCGGTGGCGACCGGATCGGCGCCGAGGGTGAGCCCGCCGACCGCGTCGTAGTCCAGGTCCGCGGTGAGGTCGAGCATCACCCGCCCGGCCAGCGGCGCCGCCCGCCCGCTGAGCAGGATCCGGCGCAGGTCTATGTACCAGGTCGCCCGCTGTCCGGAAGACAGCACGAAGTCGCCGTGCACCACGGCCATGTCCTTGATCATCTGAAGCAGATCGTCACGGTCGCTCACGATCGCGAGCCTACCCAGCCGCCCGGGGCGGCCGGGGGCTCAGGCGGGCTAATGCAGGCGGGCTAGTCCAGGCTGGCCAGGATCTCGTGCTCGGTGGCCGGATCCAGGCCGAGCCCGGGCCGGCGCTCGAAGGTGGCCTCGCCGCCGTGGCTGGCGGCGTCCCGGCGCAGCCAGGACCAGGTGTCGCGGACCGTGTCGCTGAGCGGCCGGTAGCGCATGCCGGTCCGCAGCGCCCGGTCCCCGGTGACGTCCCAGAGGGCCGCGAACTCCGGTGTGTCCGGCGCCCACATCGGCAGCTCCGACCACGGCTCCACCCCGGCGTCCAGCAGCACCCGGTCCGGCACCCAGCGCAGCTGGAGCGGCCCGTCCGGACCGGGCCCGGTGGCCTGGCCGCAGTCCGTCAGCAGCTCACCGATCGTGGGGCCGTCCGCCCCGGGCACGTTGACCACACCGGGGATGCCCCGTCTGGTGTTATCCACCAGCCAGGCGGCCAGGTCCCGGGCGTCGGTCACGTGCAGCGGGCGGCCGGGCTCACCGGGGGCGAGGACCGTGCCGCCGCGCGCGATCCTGGTCAGCCACCAGGGCAGCCGTCCGACGTTCTCGTGCGGGCCGACGATCAGCCCGGGCCGCACGATCAGGTGCCGGCCCGGGAGGGCCTCCGCCACCGCGCGCTCGGAGCCGGCCTTGAGCTCGCCATACCCGAGTTCCTCCACGGTGCCGTCCGCGTCGGGGGCGCCGTCGAGCACCGGTGAGTCCTCGCTGACCGGCACCTCACCGAAACCGCGGTACACCGAGAGCGTGGAAACGTAGGTGTAATGGCGCACCCGCGGGGCTATCAACCGGGCGGACGCGGCCACGTGCCGGGGCGCGATCACCGAGGTGTCAATGACCAGATCAAAATCTCGCTCAGCCAGCCTGAGCAGGTCCGCGGAGTTGGTACGGTCTCCGTGCAGCGCCTCGGCACCCGGCCGGGGCTCGCCGCTCAGCCCCCGCGAGAAGGTCGTGACGTCGTAGCCGCGCCGGATCGCTTCGTCCACGATGGCACGCCCCAGGAACCGGGTACCTCCGAGAACAAGAAGTCGCATGCCGGTTGATTCTGCCGGGCCAGGTGCAATCGCCGGGGACGCTTCTGCCAAGAGCGGACTTCTCAGGCCGCGGAGGTCCTCGCGACCTCGCGTGATCCATCACAAGGTCGGCTGGGCGCTGGTAACGTCTCGCGACGAGGAAAGGACGGTGTCGCGTGGATCGGTGCGCGCTGTTCGTGGACGCGGGCTACGTGCTGGCGGATGGCGCGATGGCCGTCCACGGAACCCGCCACCGGGAGTCCGTATCCTGGGATTACGCTGGCCTGCTGGCGTTCATGGGCAGCATCGCCCGGGAGAGGACCGGGCGACCACTGCTCCGGTGCTACTGGTATGAGACCACGGTTGAGGGGCGCCGGACTTCCGAGCACGACTCACTCGCCGATCTTCCCGGGCTGAAGCTGAGGCTGGGCCGCACCCGTCCAGGCCGGCGGGAAGGCGTGGAGAGCGAGATCCGCCGCGACCTGACCACCCTGGCCCGTAACAACGCGATCAGCGACGCGCTCCTGGTCAGCGCGGAGGAAGACCTGGCCCAGGTCGTCGCCGACGTGCAGGACCTCGGCATCCGGGTGACCATCGTGCACATCACGGTGGGCGGCAACTGGACCATTTCCCGCAGCCTCCGCCAGGAATGCGACGACATTATCGAGATTGGCGAGGGGCATCTCCGGCCCTTTACCCAGATCGTCGCGGGCACGGAGCCGCTGGGCAGCGAGGAGCCTTACCAGCTGGCTATGTCCGCGACCCGCGCCCTCACCAACGGCCACGGGCCGGTAGTCGGCCCGCTGGGCCAGCAGGCCCTGTCGGCCGGCTCGCACCCGGCCCCGCCCGCGATCTACACCGCGCCCGTGGTAGCCGAGTACCAGCGCGCGGCGCAGCCGGGCGCGCAGCCCGCCACGGCCCAGCTTCCGAACACGCAGCTCCCGAACACGCAGCCTCCGGGCGGGGTGCCGGCCCCGCTGCCGCGCCGCGAGCCGTCCGGGCCCATCGAGCGCCAGTCCATGGAGGCCACCCGCGGCGGCGGCCCGTCCCGCGCGCCTGCCAGCGCGCAGAACCCCGCAGTACCGCCGCAGAGTGCACAGACTCTGCCGGCTGCCTCAGGACTGCAGGCGCAGCCGGGCGTTTCCGAGCCGCAACGAACCCCCAGTCCGGGCCAGCGCCTCCCGGCTGGGCCGGCGCAGCCAGGCGGACCCGGCCAGCAGGCCATGCCCGGCCAGCAGGCCATGCCCGGTCAGGGTCTCCCGGGTCAGGGACTTCCGGGTCAGCCGGGCCTGCCTGGTCAGCAGTCCATGGCCGGCCAGCCGATGCCTCCGCAGGGCTACCCGCCGCAGTCCGGCCCGCCGCAGTCTGTGCCCGCTCAGGGGATGCCATCGCACCACAACGGCAGCGGCCAGCAGGGCATCCCGGGCCAGTCCATTCCGGGCCAGGGCCTGCCGGGCCAGCAGCCCATCCCCGGCCAGGGCGTGCCAGGCCAGCAGGGCCCGTCCGGGCAGCAGAGCATGCCGGGACAGTCCATCTCGGGCCAGAGTGTCCCAGGCCAGTCCATTCCGGGTCAGTCCATCCCCGGCCAGCAGGGCCCGCCCGGCCAGCAGAGCATGCCGGGCCTGCACGCGGGGCCGCCCGCGCCCCCACGCCCGTCGTCTCCCGGGCTGCCGGACCCGCGGGTCCGTGGCGCCCACGCCCAGCAGCAGCCCCCGGCCGCCGAGCAGAACCCGTACCAGGCGCCCCCGGCCTCGTTCCGCGGGCCGGCGCAGGACGTGCCAGG
The DNA here is from genome assembly GCA_036509255.1 of Streptosporangiaceae bacterium. Classification (GTDB taxonomy): domain Bacteria; phylum Actinomycetota; class Actinomycetes; order Streptosporangiales; family Streptosporangiaceae; genus RYN-230. Next base: position 30,721 of record DATCFY010000143.1, on the reverse strand, counting down.
CCGGCCGTACCAGCCCGGGGCTTACGGGGTGCTGCCGTCGGAGCAGATGATGCCCGGGCAGCCGTACGCGCCGGCCTCCCCGGCCGGTTCAGGGCAGAACCCCGGCTCGGCGTACGTCCCGCCGCAAAGCCCCTACGGCTCGCCGCAGTCCCCGCTGCCGCCAGCGTCGTCGATGCAGCAGGCGCCCGTGCCACCCCCGGTGCCGCCAGGTCCCGGCCCGCAAGCTGGGCCCCCGGGCGAGGGGATGCCGCTCGCCGACGCCGTCCAGGCCGCGCACGCCGAAGGCTACGAATTCGGTCAGTCAGTGGCCCGTGAGGCCCCGGCGCTGTGGCTGGAGGCGGTTCTGGCCCGCAAGCCGCGCATGCCGTCGGACCTGGAGGCGAGGCTGCTCCAGGATTCGGCGCTGCCAATCGATTCGCTGCTGCACGACGAAACCAGGCATGCGCTGCGCCGTGGCTTCTGGGATGCGCTGGAGCGTTCACGCAGATAGCGTCGTTTTCCCGTACCTTGAGTTCGTTCGTGGCGTTGGAAGGGGTCCCGGGTTGGGTACGTCCCCGGACGTGGTGGTGCTGACTCGCGACATGTTCGATGAGATCGAGTTCGACGCTGCGGCAAGCGGTGATCACCGCACCGCAGCGGAGCAAATGATCAGTCTGGCCGCTAACGGCACCCAGACTGAGCAGTTCCCGCGCTCCGAGGCGTTCCTGCGGGCAGGGGAACAGTGGTTGCTGGCCGACGAGCCGGCCGCTGCGGCCCAGGGCTTCCGCGAGGCGCTGGCGGACGGCGGCCCTTCGTTTGTCGATCCACGGGTGCCGCTGGCCCGCGCCCTGTTCATGATGGACGAGCCGGACGAGGCCGAGGCGCTGATCCAGCAGATCGAGCAGGAAACGCCCGACGACCCCCGGATCTACGACCTGGTCGCAGAGCTGCTGGTCGACCGGTCGGACCTGCGGGGCGCGCTGCGCTGGGCGACCACGGGGGTCGGGCTGTGCCTGGGCCGGCTCGGCACCGGGTGGGACCCGGACGCCCCGGCCCAGCCCGCCGCCCGCCCGGCCGGGTTCTCCGCGGGCGGAGACCCGACCGAGCTGCGGCTTCTACTCAGCCTGCGCTACCGCATCCGGGTCGACCTGGGCCTGCCCGAGGACGACTACGACCGGCTGCTGGACGAGATCCCGTCCGGGCCTGCCACCACCGGCCCGGCTACCCCGGCCGCGGAAAGCTGAGCCCGGCGCACGATCAGCGCGTCCGACGCCGGGTCCAGGTCGACCTCGACCCGGTCGCCGTCGACGATCTGGCCGGACAGCAGAGCCCGGGCCAGCTGGTCGCCGATCGCTGACTGGATCAGCCTGCGCAGCGGCCGCGCGCCGTAAATCGGGTCGAACCCGGTCAGGGCCAGCCATTCGCGCGCCCCGGGGGTGACCGTGAGCATGAGCCGCCGGTCGCCCAGCCGCTTACCCAGCCGCGCCACCTGCAGGTCCACGATCCGGCTGAGTTCCTCGGTGTTCAGTGAGTCGAAGAGGATCACGTCGTCCAGCCGGTTCAGGAACTCCGGCTTGAACGTGGCCTGCACCACCTTCATCACCGCGACGCGCTTAGCCTCCTCGTTCAGCGACGGGTCCGCGATGTACTGCGACCCGAGGTTGGAGGTGAGGATCAGGATGGTGTTCCGGAAGTCCACGGTCCGGCCCTGGCCGTCGGTCAGCCGGCCATCGTCGAGCACCTGGAGCAGGATGTCGAACACCTCCGGGTGCGCCTTCTCCACCTCGTCCAGCAGTACCACCGAGTAGGGACGCCGGCGGACCACCTCGGTCAGCTGGCCACCCTCCTCATAGCCCACATAGCCGGGCGGCGCGCCGACCAGCCGGGCCACCGAGTGCTTCTCGCTGTACTCGCTCATGTCGATGCGCACCATGGCGCGCTCGTCATCGAACAGGAATTCAGCCAGTGCCTTGGCCAGCTCGGTCTTGCCCACGCCGGTCGGCCCGAGGAACAGGAACGTCCCCATCGGGCGGTCGGGGTCGGCAACGCCCGCCCGCGACCGGCGCACCGCGTCGGCCACGGCCTGGACGGCGCGTCCCTGGCCGATGATGCGGCGGCCTAGTTCGTCTTCCATCCGCAGCAGCTTGCCGGTCTCGCCTTCGAGCAGCCGCCCGGCCGGGATGCCCGTCCAGGACGCCACCACGTCGGCGACGTCGTCCGGGCCGACTTCCTCCTTGACCATCGGCGCCTCGCTGGTGCCGGGGACGCCCGTGTCGTTGCTGGCGGCGGCGGTGGCCGCGTCGATCTCGGCTTCCAGCTTGGGGATGTCCCCGTACCGCAGCCGGGAGGCGGTCTCGAAGTCCGCGTCCCGCTCAGCCCGCTCGGCCAGCCCTTCCAGGTCGTCGAGCTGCTTCTTCAGGTCACCGACCTTGTTCAGGCTCGACTTCTCCCGCTCCCAGCGGGCCACCAGCGCGGTGAGCTGCTCCTGCCGGTCGGCCAGGTCGGCGCGAAGCCGCTCCAGCCGCTCAATGCTCGCCGGGTCGGCTTCCTTGGCCAGCGCCATCTCCTGCATCTTCATCCGGTCCACGGACCGCTGCAGCTCGTCGATCTCGACCGGCCGCGAGTCGATCTCCATCCGGAGTCTCGAGGCGGCCTCGTCGATCAGGTCGATGGCCTTGTCCGGCAGGAACCGGGCGGTGATGTAGCGGTCGGACAGGGCGGCCGCGGCGACCAGGGCCGCATCGGAGATCTGCACCTTGTGATGCGCCTCGTAGCGGCTCTTGAGCCCGCGCAGGATCGCGATGGTGTCCTCCACCGACGGCTCGCCCACGAACACCTGCTGGAAGCGCCGCTCCAGGGCGGGGTCCTTCTCGATCCGCCCGCGGAACTCGTCCATCGTGGTCGCGCCGACCATGCGCAGCTCGCCGCGGGCCAGCATGGGCTTGAGCATGTTGCCCGCGTCCATCGCGCCCTCGGCCGCGCCCGCACCGACGACCGTGTGCAGCTCGTCGATGAAGGTGATGACCTCACCCTCGCTCTGCTTGATCTCGTTCAGGACGGACTTGAGCCGCTCCTCGAACTCGCCGCGGTACTTAGCCCCGGCCACCATCGCGCCTAGGTCCAGGGCGACCAGCCGCTTGCCGCGCAGCGACTCAGGCACGTCGCCGGCCACGATCCGCTGGGCCAGGCCCTCGACCACCGCCGTCTTGCCCACGCCGGGCTCGCCGATCAGCACCGGGTTGTTCTTGGTCCGGCGGGACAGCACCTGGATCACCCGGCGGATCTCCGAGTCCCGGCCGATGACCGGGTCGAGCGCGCCGTCCCGGGCCTGCTGGGTCAGGTCGATCCCGTACTTCTCCAGGGCCTGGTAGGTCTCCTCGGGGTTCTCCGTGGTGACCCGGGCGTGCCCGCGCACCTTCTCGAACGCGCCGAGCAGCTCGTCCGGGCCGGCGCCCGCCTTGCGCAGCACGTCCGCGGCCTGACCCCCGTCGGCCGCCAGGCCGACCAGGAGGTGCTCCGTCGAGACGTACTCGTCGCCCATCTCCCGCGCCCGCTTGGCTGCCGTGGCCAGCGCCAGGGACAGCGGCCGCGCCGTGTCCGGCGCGCTGACCGTGGATCCCGCGGCCTTGGGCAGCCGGGCGATCTGGTCCTCCGTGGTGCGGAGCACCGCGGCGGCGTCCGCCCCCACGGCGCGCAGCAACGGGGCCGCGGTGCCACCTTCCTGGCTGACCAGCGCGGCCAGCAGGTGCAGCGGCTCCACGTGCGGGTTACCGTCGGTGGTCGCCCGCCGGACCGCGTCAGACACGGCCTCTTGGCTCTTTCGGGTGAGCTTGTCGTCCATAGCTGTTTCTCGACCCCCGTCGGGTCAGGTGGTTTTCGTTGCGGATGATTCGGATGGGTGCGCGGCGGTTAGCTGGGCGCGGCGGGAAGCTCGCCCTCGTCCGGCCCGGTCTGTTCCGCGGGGGGGCGCCGGGGCGCGGTAGGCAGCGCCCGCCGCTCCGGCCGGGCCGCAGGCGGGCCCCCAGAGGTCCCCTCGGCCGGGTTGTGCACCGGAACCAGCTGGTTGCCGCCGCCCGTCCTGCCCCGGAGCAGGCCGGCCAGGCGGGCGGCCACCGAGCGAGTGGACTCGAGCTCGATGCGGAGCAGGGCGAGTTCCGCGCTCACGTCGACGAGGCGCTGCTGGTGCTGGCGTAGCTCCTGGTCCAGCTCGAGGATGCGCTTGATGCCCGAGAGGTTGACCCCGTCTTCCTGGGACAGCCGCTGGACCTCGCGCAGCGCGAGCACGTCGCGCAGCGAGTAGCGGCGCCCCTGGCCCCTGGTCCGGCTGGGTGAAACGAGGCCGAGCTTGTCGTAGTACCGGAGCGTCTGCGGGTGCATCCCGGCTAGCTGGGCGGCGGCGGAGATGACGTACACGGGCGAGTCGTCGGACAGGCCGAACGGGCTGCTCATGCCGTCACCTCCGTCCCGCTGTGATCATCTTCTGGCCCAGGCATGTCAGACACTCCGGGCGCGCTGCAGCAGGTCATCGCGCGGGTCCTGCCCGGCGGTGGCCTCCCGGAAGTCCTCCAGGGCCTTCCGGGCCTGGCCGCTCACGTGCTGCGGTACCTGAATCTGCACGGTGACCAGGAGGTCCCCGTTGGTGCCGTCGCTGCGGCGCACGCCCTTGCCCCGCACCCGGAAGGTGCGGCCGTTCGGGGTGCCCGCCGGGATCCGGACGCTGACCGGGGCCCCGCGGTGTGACGGCACCTTGATCTCCGCGCCCAGCGTGGCCTCGGGGAACGTCACCGGCACCGTGACCGTGAGGTTGTGCCCGGTCCGGCCGAACACCGGATGCGGCGTGACGTGCACGCGCACGTACAGGTCGCCGGCCGGGCCGCCACGCTCGCCGGGTGCGCCCTTGCCCTTGAGCTTGATGCGCTGGCCGTCGGCGACGCCGGCGGGGATGCGCGCCTGGATGGTCCGGGTGCTCATCGCCCGCCCGCTGCCGGAGCACACCGGGCACGGGTCGTCGACCACGAGCCCGCGGCCGCGGCACTCGTGGCACGGCTCGGAGAACGCGAAGCTGCCGAGGTTCTTGCTCTCCTGGCCGGTCCCCTCGCAGTTTGGGCAGACCCGCGGCACCGTGCCGGCCTTGGCGCCGGTGCCCTTGCAGGTCGGGCACGGGCCCTCGCCGGCCAGCCGGAGGCTGACCGTGACGCCGTCCAGCGCGTCACTGAACGGCAGCGAGGTCTCCGTCTCCACGTCGGCGCCGCGCCGGGGCCGGTTCTGCGCGGTGCGCGCGCCGCCGCCCCGGCCGAACACGCCGCCGAGGATGTCCCCGAGCCCGCCGCCGCCCGCACCGCCGCCGGCTGTCCCGCCGCCGAACAGGTCGCCGAGATCGAACCCGCCGAACCCGCCGCCGGCACCGCCCGGGGCGCCCTGGCCGGTGCCCCGGAACCCGCCGCCGAACATCGAGCGCGCGTCGTCGTACTCCTTGCGCCGCTTGCTGTCGGACAGCGTGTTGTAGGCCTCAGAGATCTCCTTGAACCGCTCCTCCGCCTTGGGGTCACCCTTGTTGGCGTCGGGGTGGTACTGGCGGGCGAGCTTGCGGTACGACTTCTTGATCTCGTCCGCGGTCGAGCTCTTGGAGACGCCCAGGACCTTGTAGTAGTCCTTCTCGAGGAAGTCCTTCGTGCTCACTTACTACCTCTCCCCGGGGGTCAGTTGTTTCCCGCCGGAGTTCCCCGTGACTGGCGCGCCTCGGCCTGGTCGTCGGGGGCGGCCCCGTCGCCGGGTTCCGCGACCGCGACCCGGGCCGGGCGGATGATCCGCTCGCCCACCTTGTAGCCGGGCTGCAGGATCTGGACCGCGGTTGGCTCGGTGACATCCGGTGAATAGGAATGCATCAGGGCCTCGTGGACCAGCGGGTCGAACGGCTCGCCGGGCTCACCGAAACTCTCCAGGCCCAGCTTGGCGGCGATGGTCTCCAGTGATTCGCCGACCGACTTGAAGGCGCCGTTCAGGTCCCCGTGCTCGCGCGCCCGGCCGATGTCGTCCAGCACCGGAAGCAGCGAGCTCAGCACGTTGGCCAGGGCCTGCTCACGGACGGCCAGCCGGTCGCGCTCGACGCGCTTGCGGTAGTTGGCGTACTCCGCGTGCACCCGCTGCAGGTCCGCGGTCCGCTCGGCCAGCTGGGCGGCGAGAGCGTCGCCATCCGGGCTGGCGGGCTGGACCGGGCCGGCAGCCGTGGCCCCGTCGCCGGGACGGGAGCCGCCCGGGCCGGAGCCGCCGGGCGCGCCGCCGGACGGCATGCCGCCCGCTGGTGCGCCCTGCTGCGGACCGTCCCCGGGCTGGCCCTCAGGCCGGCCCTTGGGCTGACCTTGCTGAGGCTGGCCCTGCTGAGGCTGGCCGGCCCGGCCCCCGCCGGGGGGCTGGGCCCCCGCGGCACCGCCTGGTGCCGCGGGGCGGGCCCCAGCGCCGCCCGGCTTGGAGACCGAGTGCCGCCCCGGCCGGGCCGGCTTCCCCGGGGTGCCGTCGCGGCGCCCCTGCGGGTCCCTGACCTGGCCGGTCACCGGGTCGACGCGCCTGAGGTCACGGATCACCGGCCCTGCATTGGTGTCCTCTGGCGAGTTCATCAGGCGGCGCCACCTTCGCGCGGCTTGTCCTCGTCCACGATCTCGGCGTCGACAACCTCGTCGTCGTCCGTGGTCTCGTCAGTGCTAGCCGCCGAGGTGTCCTCGGCCGTGCTGGCCTGGGTCTGCGCGTAGATCGCGGTGCCCATCTTCTGGCTGACCGTGGCCGCCTTCTCGGTAGCCTCCTTGATCGTCTCGAGGTCGGTGCCCTCGAGCGCCTTCTTCAGGTCCGCGATGGACTCTTCCACCTCGGACTTGATGTCGTCCGGAACCTTGTCCGAGTTCTCGCCCAGGAACTTCTCCGTCTGGTAGGCGAGGGTGTCCGCGCGGTTGCGCACCTCGGCCTCCTCGCGGCGGGCGGCGTCCTCCGCGGCGAACTTCTCCGCGTCGGCCATCATGCGGTTGATCTCGTCCTTGCCCAGCGCGGACCCTCCGGAGATGGTCACCCGCTGCTCCTTGCCGGTGCCCAGGTCCTTGGCGGAGACGTTGACGATCCCGTTCGCGTCGATGTCGAAGGCGACCTCGATCTGCGGGATGCCACGCGGCGCGGGGGCCAGGCCAGACAGCTCGAACATGCCGAGCTTCTTGTTGTACGCGGCGATCTCGCGCTCACCCTGGAACACCTGGATCTGCACGGAAGGCTGGTTGTCGTCGGCCGTCGTGAAGATCTCCGACCGCTTGGTCGGGATGGTGGTGTTGCGCTCGATCAGCTTGGTGAAGATGCCGCCCTTGGTCTCGATGCCCAGCGACAGCGGGGTCACGTCGAGCAGCAGGACGTCCTTGACCTCGCCCTTGAGGACGCCGGCCTGCAGGCAGGCGCCCACGGCGACGACCTCGTCCGGGTTGACGCCCTTGTTGGGCTCCTTGCCGCCGAGCAGGTCCTTGACCAGGTCGACCACGGCGGGCATCCGGGTGGAGCCGCCGACCAGCACCACGTGCTGGATGTCGCCGAGCTTGGTGTTGCCGTCCTTGATGACCTGCTGGAACGGGCTCTTGCAGCGGTCGAGCAGGTCCGAGGTCATCTTCTGGAACTCAGCCCGGCTGAGCTTGGTGTCCAGGTGCAGCGGGCCCTGCTCGGAGTGGGTGATGTAGGGCAGGTTGATCGTGGTCTCGGCGGAGCCGGACAGCTCGATCTTGGCCTTCTCCGCGGACTCACGCAGCCGCTGCAGCGCCATCTTGTCCTTGGACAGGTCGGTGCCGTAGTTGTTCTTGAAGTCCTGCACCAGCCAGTCCACGATGCGCTGGTCCCAGTCGTCGCCGCCGAGGTGGTTGTCGCCGCTGGTGGCCTTCACTTCGACCACGCCGTCGCCGACTTCCAGCAGCGAGACGTCGAAGGTGCCGCCGCCCAGGTCGAAGACGAGGATGGTGGCCTCGCCCTCCTTCTCCAGGTGGTAGGCGAGGGCCGCGGAGGTGGGCTCGTTGATGATGCGCAGGACGTTCAGGCCCGCGATCGTCCCGGCTTCCTTGGTTGCCTGCCGCTGGGCGTCACTGAAGTACGCCGGGACAGTGATCACCGCATCGGTGATCGTCTCACCGAGGTAGGACTCGGCGTCCCTCTTCAGCTTCTGCAGGATGAACGCACTGATCTGCTGGGCGTTGAACTTCTTGTCGTCGATCTTGACGGTCCAGTCGGTGCCCATCTGGCGCTTGACCGAGCGGATTGTGCGGTCGACGTTGGTCACCGCCTGCCGCTTGGCGACCTCGCCGACCAGCACCTCGCCGTTCTTGGCGAAGGCCACCACGGACGGGGTGGTCCGCGATCCCTCCGCGTTGGCGATGACCGTTGGCTCGCCGCCTTCGAGAACCGCGACGACGGAGTTGGTGGTTCCGAGGTCGATACCTACCGCACGTGCCATGTGTAGTCCCTGTGTGTGTGTTCGTCTGTTAACTTGAGCCTTGCCGGCTCAAGTCTGCCAGGAACGCTGACCCCTGGCAAATGAGTTGAGTGTACTTGGCTCAACTTCTGGGGCCGGAGAATGATTCCCGCCGGCAGCCCCCCATCTGACCGGGGCCGGAATACGACCGTGCGGCGTGGCACGCCCCGGAAGGAGAGCGCGCCACGCCGCACTGGTGGTGCTGCGGGCTAGCGACGGTCAGCCGGCTGCGGTCTGCAGCGACCAGGTGGCGCCGTTCCAGGTCTCGGCGACCGGCGTCACCTTGCCCGCCGGGGTGGGGGTACTGGCGCCCACGGCCGAGCAGAAGGTAGCAGACGTGCACGACACCCCGTAGAGAGCGCTGAGCGTGTCAGGGCTGGGCGTGCTCAGGATCGTCCAGGTCGTGCCGTTCCACTGGGCCGCCACGGTCGCGTCGGTGGTGCCGGCCGCGTTGATGTCATCTCCCACGGCCATGCAGTTCGTGGGCGAGATGCACGACACCGAGTTGAGCTCCGCGTAATCAGTCGAGGAGTACGGGTCCGGGACGGTGAGCGCCGCCCAGGTGCTGCCAGTCCACTGCTCGGCGAGAGGAGCCATGGAATACGCCGAGCCGGACTCCGTGCCTCCCGAGCCGACCGCCAGGCAGAAGCCGGTCCCAGCCGGGCAGGACACTGCGGATAGCGGGCTGAGCGGCTGCGGGTCCGCAGCAGACTCGTCCGACCAGGCCTTCCCGTTCCAGTGCGCGGCCAGCGCCTTCCCGGCGTCGTTCCAGCCGACGGCCGTGCAGTTCCCGGTGGCGGGGCAGGACGCACCGATGAGCGCGCCGGTGTGCTTGGTGGTGAAGGCGGACCAGTGCCTGCCGTTCCAGTGCTCGGCCAGGGTCATGCCAGACGAGCGCTCACCCACCGCGGTGCAGTCCTGGGCCCAGGTGCAGGAGATCCCGTCTGCGCTCCCCGACACCACTGGCGTCGAGTCCGGCTGGATGGTCCAGGTGCGCCCGTTCCAGCCCTCGCCCAGCAGCCGGGATGTTTTCGCGGTGTACGAGAAGCCCGCCGCCATGCACGCGGTGGCTGACGTGCAGGACACGCCCGCGCTGAGCGCGGCACCCAGGTAACCGCCGGAGTTGGTGGTCGGCGTGGACTGCACGGTCCACGTCGTCCCGTTCCACCGCTCGGCCAGGGGCTTGTAGTTCTTGCCGGTGCGGGTGGCGGCCAGCCCGGTGGCGGTGCACTCTTTCCGCCCGGTGCAGGACACTCCGTACAGGTCCGCTCCAGAGAAGGTGGACGAGCTTGCGGCGGCAGCGTGGGCCTGCTGGCTCGTGGTCCCGGCCCCCTTCGCCGTGCCCCGGGCCCAGGGGAGGACTCCCGGGCTCCCGGGCCTCAGCCGGGCCATCCAGCCGGGGACCGGGCGGACCGCGGCCACGCTGGTGCCCGCGACCTCGCGAGTCGCCGCCGTTCCCTTGACCGCCGCGGCGGCTCCGGCCGGTCCCGCGGCCAGCGCGGCCACGGTCGTAACGGCCGCCAGCACGCCGGTGGCTCCGAACACTCCTCTTTTGCCCCGCATGGGGGTACCTCCGCTGTGTCAGGCCCCCCACTCAGAAATGCACGAACTAGACGCCCATCCCGGGCCGATGGTGGCTGGCCGGGAAAATAAGAGCGCGGTACGCATATCCGCCGCACCGCGCGGCGTGGCATGCGCCCGGCAAGGGATCATGCCACGCCGCGGAGGCGTAGGCGAGATGGAATTTTCTCCGGCCCGGGATCAGCGCGGGGCGCTGGCCACCGTCCAGGTGCTGCCGTTCCACACCTCGGTCAGCGGGGAAATCGCGCCGCTGGCGGTCGGGCTGCTGGCCCCGACCGCGATGCAGTGGGACGCGGAGGGGCAGGACACGGACACCAGGGTGCTGAACGCCGCCGGGCTGGGCGTGGTCACGACCGTCCAGGTCGTGCCGTTCCACTGGGCGGCCAGCGTCGTATCGCTGTCGCCGGCCTGGTCTGAGTAGTCGCCCACGGCCATGCAGTTCGTGGCCGAGGTGCACGACACCGAGTTGAGTTCGGTGATGTCGCCCGCCGGGGCCGGGTCCGGGACGGTGAGGACCGCCCACTTCCCGCCGGCCCACTGCTCGGCCAGGGGGGCCAGGTCCAGCGCCGTGCTGGTCGCCGTGCCGGCCGTGCCGACCGCGACGCAGTCGGTCGTGACTGGGCAGGACACGCCGCCCAGGACGTTGACCTGGTCCGGGCTGGCCGGGGACTCGTCCGACCAGGCCTTCCCGTTCCAGTGCGCGGCGAGGACCTTCCCGCCGCTGTTCGTGCCGACGGCGGTGCAGTTCCCCGTGGCAGGGCAGGACACCCCGGCCAGTTCCCCGAGATGCTTGGTGGTCACGGCGGACCACTTCCGGCCGTTCCAGTGCTCGGCCAGGGTCTGGCCGGAAAGCCGGTCACCCACGGCCATGCAGTCCTTCGACCAGGTGCAGGAGATGCCGGCCGGCTCGGCGGCCACTACCGGGGTCGCGTCCGGCTGGGTGCTCCAGGTGCGCCCGTTCCAGCCCTCGCCCAGTAGTTGCATGGACTTCTTGCTGTACGAGAAGCCGTCCGCCACGCAGGCCGTGGACGACGGGCAGGACACGCCGCCCGCCAGGGCGCCACCCTGCAGGGTGCGGGAGGTTGGGGTGGGCGTGGACTGCACGGTCCAGGTGGTGCCGTTCCAGTGCTCGGCCAGGGTCTTGACGTTCTTGCCGCTGCGGGTGCTGGCCGTCCCGGTCGCGGTGCACTGGGCCCGCCCGGTGCAGGACACCCCCTCGAGGACCGCCCCGTTGATGCCGAATATGTTCGCGGCGGCCGCCGTGCGGGCTTGCGGGCCGTCGTGGCCGCGGGCGACGCCGCGGCCGGGCCCGCGGCCATCATCGTGCCGGCCAGGATGGTGGCCGTGATCCCCGCGCCGAGCGCCGGAGCCATGACCCGTCGTGCTGGCCGCAGGCGGCTGACCTGCCACCGGTTCCCGCTCTGCGGGGCCGGTGCCCCATCGCCGCTGGCCACGCGCGTGGTCCTGACGCGCGTTCTGGCCATGCGCCTCACTGCCTGCCTGTCATGCGTTCCTCCGTTGGATCGCCCCCCAGGGGTCACTGCAAACACATCAAAGACGCCCAAACCTCCCCGTTGGTTGCCAGCCGGCCCAGCATCGCCGCCACGCGGGCTGGCGGCCCGCCGGGGTGCCGTCCGGAGCGCGCCCGGAGCACCGTTCGTCATGGCTTCCGGAAGGCCATTCGGCATGCGTTCAGGGATATGACCCGGACCGTCAAGTTACTGATCAGTAGGATGTCGCCGGGGTCACGTGCCCCGGCCCTTGATCGCCGGGACACAGCGCCTTGATCATTGGTGCAGGGCGGCGCGGCGTACGCTGGCACCCGGCGCAGCGCCGGGTCCGGCGGCCTGGGGCCGCAGGAGGAGGTTCTTCGTGGTCGTGCGGATCGTGATCGGCCTGGTTCTGACGGTGGCGGCGTTCGCGCTGGCGGGGCGGCGGTTGTGGTGGCTGGCCCGGGTGGGCCGGGCCGGGCAGCCGGCCCCGGAGCGGATCGAGGCGGTGCGCTCGCATCCGGCCCGCGACGCGGGGGTCGAGGCTGCCGAGGTGATCGGGCAGCGGAAGCTGCTGAGGTGGACGGTGCCGGGGGCGGCGCACGCGGCGACGTTCTGGGGCTTCATCGTCTTGCTGCTCACCATCATCGAGGCCTACGGCGACCTGTTCAGCAAGACGTTCGCGATCCCGGGCATCGGCCACTGGGCGTTCGTCGGGTTCATCGAGGACCTGTTCGCCGTCGGGGTGCTGGCGGGCATCATCACGTTCGCGGTGATCCGGCTGCGTAACAACCCGGAGCGTGAGGGGCGGGCGTCCCGGTTCGCCGGGAGCCACACCGGTGCCGCGTGGCTGGTGCTGGGCGGGATTTTCCTGGTCATCGCGACGCTGCTGATCTACCGGGGAGCGCAGATCAACACCGGCGACTTCCCCTATCCGCACGGGGCGTTCGCGTCGCAGATCGTCGGGCACTGGCTGGCGCCGCTGGGCGTAGGGGCGAACAAGGTCATCGAGACGGTGTTCCTGCTGGCTCAGCTCGCGGTGGTGCTCGGGTTCCTGGTCTTCGTGACCTACTCCAAGCACCTGCACATCATCACCGCGCCCATCAACGTGCTGTTCTCCCGCCACCCGAACGCTCTGGGCGCCCTGGAGCCGATGCGCAGCGGGGGGAAGGTACTGGACTTCGAGGAAGCCGACCCCGACACCGACGTGTTCGGCCTGGGCAAGATCGAGGACTTCACCTGGAAGGGTCTGCTGGACATGGCCACCTGCACCGAGTGCGGGCGGTGCCAGTCCCAGTGCCCCGCCTGGGCGACAGGCAAGCCGCTGTCGCCCAAGCAGGTGATCCTCGACCTGCGTGACCACGCCCTGGCCAAAGCTCCTTACCTGCTGGCGGCCAGCGACGAGGCCCGTGAGGCGCTGCCGGACGCGGTGAAGTTCGAGGCAGGCCGACCGCTCGTCGGCACCGAGGCGGAGCATGGGGTGATCGACCCGGACGTGCTGTGGTCGTGCACCAACTGCGGGGCGTGTGTCGAGGAATGCCCGGTCGACATCGAGCACATCGACCACATCGACGGCATGCGCCGCCACCAGGTCCTCATCGAGTCCGCGTTCCCGACCGAGGCCTCGGGAATGCTGAAGAACCTGGAGAACAAGGGCGACCCGTGGGGCATGGGCGGCGGCCGGCGGATGGACTGGGCCGAGGGCCTGGACTTCGAGGTCCCGGTGGCCAGCGGGAAACTCGATGACGGGGTGGAGTACCTGTTCTGGGTGGGCTGCGCCGGGGCGCTGGAGGACCGGGCCCGCAAGACCACCCGGGCCATCGCCACCCTGCTGCACCAGGCCGGGGTGAACTTCGCCGTCCTGGGCCCGGCGGAGACGTGCACCGGCGACCCGGCCCGGCGGATGGGCAACGAGTTCGTCTACTCGATGCTGGCCCAGCAGAACATCGAGACCCTCAACGATGCCGCACCGAAGACGATCGTGGCGTCCTGCCCGCACTGCTTCAACACGATCGCCAACGAGTACCCGCAGCTGGGCGGGAACTATGAGGTGGTGCACCACACCCAGTTGCTCGCGAGACTGGTCGAGCAGGGGAAGCTGACCCCCGTCAGCGCGGTCGAGGAGAAGATCACCTACCACGACCCGTGTTTCCTGGGACGGCACAACAAGGTGTTCACCCCGCCGCGGGAAATCATGGAGTCCGTCCCGGGCGTCCAGGCCCAGGAAATGCACCGGTGCAAGAACCGCGGGTTCTGCTGCGGCGCCGGCGGGGCCCGGATGTGGATGGAAGAACGGATCGGCAAAAGGATCAACACCGAGCGCATCGACGAGGCCCTCGGCACCGACCCCGACACCATCTCCACCGCCTGCCCCTACTGCCTGGTCATGCTCGGCGACGCGGTCAGCGCCAAGAAAGCCAGCGGCGACGCCAAAGACACCCTCGAAGTCATCGATGTCGCCCAGGTCCTCGCCCGCTCCATGCTCCCGCCCGCACCACCGGCCGGTGCCGCACCGTCGGCTGCTCCTGCCGCGCCGGCCCCGGCCGACCAGCCCACCGGCTGACCCCGGCCGGGACAGCAGCCGGGGACCATGGACAGCAGGCGCGCCGAGGCGTTCAGCGACGGGGTGTTCGCCATCGCGATCACCCTGCTCGTGCTCGACCTGCGACTCCCCGGACCCAGCCACGCCCACCCCACGGTGACCGCTCAGCTGCTCGCCGTCTGGCCGCAGTACTTCGCCTACGTGGTCAGCTTCCTCACCATCGGGATCATGTGGATGAACCACCACACGATGCTGGCCCACATCTCCCGGGTGGACCGCCCGCTGCTCGTCATCAACCTGCTGCTGCTGATGGCCGTGGTGGTCATCCCGTTCCCGACCTCGCTGGTCGCGGAACATCTGCGGGGCTCCGGCGGCGTCGCGTCGACGGTCACCTACGGCCTGGTGCTGATCGCGGCCTCGCTGGGTTTCGCGGGCCTGTGGATCTACGTGGTGACGCACGCGGAGCAGCTGGGCGGGCAGGCGCAGCCGGAGGCGCTGCGGCGCTCGATACCGGGGTTCACCGGGGGCTTGCTGGTCTACGTGGGCGCCACGGTGGTGGCGGCGTTCGGGGCGCCGCTGATCGCGCTGGTCATCTACGGACTGCTCGCCGTCTACTACCTGTTCGAGCACCTGCCCAGCCCGTCGTCCGCCGCGGCCCCGGGCTGACAGGCCCGCAGGGCACCCTCCTCTCGCGCTGGGCGACCGTCTCGAGCGACCGCGCTGAGCGACCGTCTTGAGCGACCGCGCTGCGGCCGCACGGGCGCGGCCAGGGGGAGACGACCGGAAAGACCGTTGGCGGGAACTTTCAGGATCACGATGCGGGCGACTGGGTGGGGAGCCAGATCCTGACCCTGGTCCCGTAGCCCTGACGTGACTCCAGCACCGCCTGGCCGCCATGGGCGGCCGCGATGGCCTGCACGATGGACAGCCCCAGCCCGCGGCCGCCCCGCGGCGGGGCGGCCGCGCCGTCCTGGTCGCCGTCGCCGTCCTGGCTGCTGCCGCCGTCCTGGCTGCCCGGGCGGTCCGCGCCGCGGTGGAAGCGGTCGAAGGCGCGGGCCGCGTCCTCCTCAGACATGCCCGGTCCCGCGTCGGCGACCTCGAGCACGGCGCCGCCGCGGACCGGGGCCAGCCGGACCGCGACCGGCGTCCCCGGGGGCGTGTGCTCGCGGACGTTGCCGAGCAGGTTCGCCAGCACCTGCCTGATCCGCGCCTCGTCCACCACCGCGATCAGCCGGTCCGGCGCTTCCGCCGTGACCGGGCGCTCCGGCTCGACCGCCGAGGCGTCCGCAGCCGCGTCCCGGACCAGCACGGACAGGTCCGTCTCGGTCAGGTCCAGCGAGGACGTGCGGTCCAGCCGGGCCAGCTCGAGGAGCTCGGCGACCAGGGTGCTCATCCGCTGTGACTCCTGCTCGATCCGGCGCATGGCGTTCGGCAGCTGATCCGGGCCGAGCGCGCCCTGCCGGTACAGCTCGGCGTAGCCGCGGATGGTCGTCAGCGGGGTGCGCAGCTCGTGCGAGGCGTCGGCGGCGAACTGGCGGACCTTCTGCTCCGAGCGCCAGCGGGCGCCGAAGGCCTGCTGGATCCGGTCCAGCATGGCGTTGATGGCCCCGCCGAGCTGGCCCACCTCGGTGCTGTCGTCCGCCTCGGGCATCCGGGCCGTCAGGTCGCCGCGCGAGGTGATCTGGTGCGCGGTCCTCGCCATCTGGCCCAGCGGGGCCAGGCCCCGGCCGATCAGCCACCGGCCGCTGACCGCCAGCAGCAGGATCAGTGCGCCCCCCGTGATCAGCTCGGCGATGACGATCCCGCCGACCTGATCGGTGACGGCGCCGACCGGGCGGGCCACGACCAGCACCCCGCGCACCCCGCCGTTGGCCCGGGCCGGGATCACCCGGGCCACCGCGCGCAGCCGGGGGCCGCCCGTCCGGGGCCCCGTGGTCAGGGGCACCGCGAACGGCTGGTCGCCGACGTAGTAGCGGGCGACCCGCCTGGCGATCAGGTTCTGCACCGCGGCGCCCAGCTCCCGGGTCGCGGCGGAGTTGCCGGTCAGCGGGCGGACCTGCGCCGGGCGGGAAGTGATCTCGACCGCCACGTAGTCGCCGGGGTTGCTGGCGATCTGCTGCGGGGAGTGCTGGGCCGCCGCCACGAGCTGGCTGTTGAACTCGCCGCCGAGCCGCCTGCTGAGCACGATCGTGCTGACCACGCCCATGATCAGCAGGAAAGCCGCGGTCACGCAGATCAGCAGGACGAGCAGGCGGGCGCGCAGGGACAGGATCCCGCTGGCCCGCCGGGCCGGGGCGGCCGCGTCCCGCCGCCCGGGCGCGGTCATCCCTGCGGCCGGGTGCCCGGCCGCAGGCTGTACCCGACCCCGCGCTGGGTGTGGATCAGCGGCGGACCCAGCGGGTCGAGCTTGTGCCGCAGGTAGCTAACGTAGGTCTCGACGATCTGGGACTGCCCGGCGTAGTCCCAGCCCCACACGTTCTCCAGGAGCTGGGCGCGGGTCAGCACCCGGCCCTGGTGCCGCATCAGGTACGCCAGCAGCCGGAACTCAGTCGGCGACAGTTCCACCGGCGTTCCCGCGCGGTGCACAGTCCACCGCGACTCGTCGAGTTCCAGGTCCCCGGCGCGCAGGACGTCCTGATTAGCCGGGGCATCGCCGCCGGTCCGGGCGGCCCGCCGGAGCACGGCCCGAACCCGGGCCACCAGCGCTTCCACCGAAAAGGGCTTCGTGACGTAGTCATCGCCGCCCAGCGCCAGGCCAGTCACCGTGTCAGACGACGTGTCCCGCGCGGTCAGGAAGATCACCGGCACGTCGTTGCCCGCCGCCCTGAGCCTCCGGCATACCTCGAACCCGTCGAGGTCGGGCAGCATCACGTCGAGCACGATCAGGTCCGGGCGGGCCGCCTCCGCCTGCCGCAGCGCATCCTTCCCGCTGGACGCGGTGGTGACCGAGCAGCCGTGGAACTTCAGCGCGACCTGCACCAGCTCACGGATGTTCGGCTCGTCGTCCACGACGAGCACCTGGGGGATCCGGTCGTTGTCTGTCATCACCTGTGGCCAGCAAAGATTACCGGCTCCCGAAGGCTGGGCCTGCGGGAGCCGGCCGGTCCCCCCGTCAGTGGGCGGGGGTGGACGTGGCGGATGGTCAGCTGCCGGAGCTGCTGGACGCCGCGGGGGACGGGGACGCGCTGGACGAGGCAGACGAACCCGACGGCGGCCGGATCACGATGAGCCGGGCGTCCTTGGCCCCGGAGACCACCGGGCCGCCGACCCAGACCGGCTCGCCGGTGGCCAGAGCGCTTGCGGTGGTCTTGCTCCGGTTTTCCCGGACCACGGTGTTCTTCACCAGGACCCAGGTCCAGGTGCTGCCGTCGGCGGCGTGCACGGTCACGTCGCTGCCGCTGACGGACTGGACGATCCCGCGCTGGAACGCCACGGTCCGGATAGTGCCGCCCTTGCCGCGGAAGCTGAACTGGCCGTCGATGCCGCGCCGCAGGGCAACCCGGAACAGGCGGTGCCGCAGGGCCCGGCAGCGGGCGCCGGCCGCCTTCAGGACCGCCCTGGCCGCGGTCCGGTGCCCGGCCTTCCGGTCGGCGCGGGCCGCCCTCAGCGCGGTGACGCACGGATGGGCTGCGGCGGAGCTGCCCGGCGCGCTGGCGGCGGAGGCGCTCGCGCCGGACGACGCTGACGTCAGCGCCAGGGCGCTTGAGGCGTCAGCCGAGTTGAGCGCGCTGTTCAGGGCGGCGGCTTCGGTGCTTGGCCCGGCGGTGCCCGCGGCGGAGGTGCTGGCGGCCGGCGACGCATGCCCGGCCAGCGAGACACCGGCGATGATGCCGCCCGCGCCCAGCGCCGCGGCCGCCACCAGCCCTACCGTCCAGTGCAGCGGGTGCCGCCGCCGGGGACCGCCGGGGGCCTGATACTGCGGGCCCTGGTTACCCGGGTCCGGGTAACCAGGGTTACCCGGACCGTAGTTCCCGTCAGGTCCCTGACTCATCGGCCAGAACTGCTCAGTCGGGCGGGACCCCGGCGTCGGGTCCCCACCCTGGGGCTCTTCCATGTTGTCCATGCTCCCGAGCCTGTCCGGTCCGGCTGTGACATCAGGCGGTGGAGTCTGGGATTTCCCTGGGAGCATGCTCCGGAATTACCGGAAGCTGCCGTCCCGGGAACCAGCTACATCCGCTCGGGAACCGGGATCCCCAGCAGATCCAGCCCGGTCAGCAGGACGCGGAGGGTGAGCGCGGACAGGGCGAGCCGGCTGTCCCGGATGGACGGCTCCGCCTGAAGCACCGGGCACTGCTCATAGAACGTGGTGAACGCGCTCGCCACGTCGAACAGGAAGGCCGCCAGCAGGTGCGGCTCAGTGGTCTCGGCGACCTGCTGCAGCGCGGTCCCGAAGCCGAGCAGGTGCAGGGCGAGGGCCCGTTCCGCCCCCTCGGTGATCTGGATCGGCGCCGTGGCCCCGGCCGGGTCGAGCTGCGCCCGGCGGAAAATGGAGCGGATCCGGGCCGTGGCGTACAGCAGGTATGGCCCGGTGTTCCCGGTCAGGGCCAGCATCCGGTCGTAGTCGAAGATGTAGCTGGAATCCCTGGCCACGGACAGGTCGCCGTATTTGAGGGCACCGACCCCGACTGCCTCGGCGATCTGGTCCCGCTGCTCGGGGTCGTCATAACGGTCCGCGATGACCCGGCCGGCCCGCTCGACCGCCTCGTCGATCAGCTGGGCCAGCTTCACCTGCTCCCCGGTCCGGGTCTTCAGCCGCTTGCCGTCGGTGCCCGTGACCAGGCCGATCACCGCGTGCTCCGCGGTCGCCCCGTTGGTGAGCCAGCCAGCCTCCCGGGCCAGCTCGAAGATCATCTGCAGGTGCTGTGACTGCTCGGAGCCCACCACGTAGATCAGGCGCCGGACGTGCTGGTCCACCAGCCGGTACCGGATGGCGGCGGCGTCGGTGGTGTCGTAGCCATAACCCCCGTCGCTCTTGCGCAGCATCAGCGGCAGCGGCGTGCCGTCCCGGCCGGTGAACCCGGACGGGAACACGCACAGCGCGCCGTCACTGATCACGGCGAGCCCAGCATCCTGGAGCTCGGCGCACACGTCGGACAGCATCGGGTTGTAGAAGCTCTCCGGGGCCATGTCAGCCTCGGTCAGCGTGACCCCGAGCCGCCGGTAGATCGCGGTGAGGTACTCCATGGATGCGGCGACCAGTACCTGCCACAGCCGACGGGACTCGGGCTCGCCGCCCTGCAGCAGGGCGACCCGGCCCCGGGCCCGGTCGGCGAAGCCTGGCTCGTTGTCGAACTCCGCCCGGGCCGCCTGGTAGAACGGGGTGAACTCGCCGGCCACGAGCTGCTTGCGGGTGGCGTCCTCACCGATGTCCAGGGCGTGCTCGATCAGCATGCCGAACGGGGTGCCCCAGTCACCCAGGTGCGCCGCCCGGATCACCGTGTGGCCCAGGTGCTCCAGGACCCGGACGATGGCGTCGCCCACCACGGTGGCCCGCAAGTGGCCGACGTGCAGCTCCTTGGCCACGTTGGGGCCGGAGTAGTCCACCACGACCTTCTGGGGCGGGCTGGCCGGAGTTACCCCGAGCCGCGGGTCGCGCAGTTCGCTGGTGGCCTCGCCTGCGATCCAGCTCGGCAGGAGCCTGAGGTTGATGAAGCCCGGGCCGCTTACCTCGGGCGGCTCCGCCACCCCGGACAGGTCGAGGTGGCGGATGATGTCCGCGGCGATGTCGCGCGGCGGCTGCCCCAGCTGCTTGGCCAGCGGCAGGGCCGCGTTGCACTGGTAATCCGCGAACGAGGACGGGCGGATCACCGGGTCGGCCGCCTCGTACTCGGGGCCGAACGCCGCACCGAGCGCAGCCGACACCCGCTGCGCGAGAACATCCCGTGGATCCGCCATGCGCTAAGCCTAGCGACCACGCCGGGTGGGCCTGGGCCGGTTAAATCCGTGATCAAGCCCCGTGGCTCTGCGCCCCCGCCCGTGACGAGGCCCATGAGGCGCGGATCGCCGGCTCGTAACCCAGCTCGGGGGCGCGCATCGTCTCGTCGTGATCACGTGCCCAGGAGCGCGCATCCCGTAGCTTGCGATCATGCCCCTAGCCCGCACCCTGGCTGCCGATCAGGACCTGGCTGCCGTCCCGGCTCCGAGGCATGATCACGAACGGATCGTTGTGGATGGTGAGGTGAGAGTGAGCCGCCGGGACTCGCGGTACCACGTGCACCACCCCGGCCGCCCACTCCCAAGGCCGTGTGGCGGGTCCCCTGGCCCGCGCGGCGGGGCTGGGGTGAACTGCGTGGCTGCAGTTACTGGTGTACCTGGGGCCGGCCGGTACCGCGACCGTGACTGAAGGTGTGGTGTCGTCAGGACGACACCACACCTTCAGTCACGACCGGGCGGCGGTGGCTGCGGGGCTGGTGGTGATTCTGGGATAGGCGGCCCGGCAGACGGACCCAGCCGCCCTTCCGGGCGTGGCAGCGGAGCGGGTCCGCGGCCACGCGGGAGTCAGTTGCGGCGGAGGAAGTGTGCGCCGCGGCCGTGTCCGAGGCGCTCCCGGATCCGCTCGGTGATCTGGCCCTTGACCAGCTCCGCGGCGAGCAGGCAGGCCGATGTGATGCCGCGGGGACTGGACGCGCCATGGGCGATGACGATGGTCCCCTCCAAGCCCAGCAGTGCGGCGCCACCGTAGGTCTCGGAGTCCAGCCGCCCGCGCAGCTCACGCAGTCCGCGGCGTTGCAGCACCGCGCCGACCCGGGCCGACCGGGAACCGCTCAGCACGTCTCGCAACTGCCCGGCGGCGAACCCCATCGCCCCCTCCAGGGTCTTGAGCGCGACGTTGCCGGTGAAGCCGTCGGTCACGATCACGTCCACCGCGCCCGTCAGCAGGTCGGTGCCCTCGACATTGCCGGCGAAGCGGATCGGCAGCGCGCCGTGCGGCGGCGGGGCGGTCAGCAGCTCGTGGGCCCGCCGGGCCAGCTTGTTGCCCTTGCCCGGCTCGGCCCCGATGGTGAGAAGTCCCACCTTCGGATCAGGGATGTTGTGTGCGATCTGTGCGTAGGCCACGCCCAGCTGGGCGAACTGGAGCAGCATCTCCGGCTTGGGGTCGGCGATGGCGCCCGCGTCGAGCAGGAACGTCGGCCGGGGCTGGGTGGGCAGCACCACCACCAGCGCCGGGCGGAGCAATCCGGGCACGGAGCGTAGCCGGAGCCGCGCGGTGGCGACCACGCCGCCCGTGGAGCCGGCCGAGACCACGGCGGCGGCCTGGCCCCGCCGGATCAGCTGGCAGGCCACGGCCATGCTGGAACGCGGGCGGCGCCAGCTGGCCAGCGCGCCCTCGTCCATGGCGATGGTGTCCTCGGCAGGTGCGATCCGCAGCAGCCCAGCCACCTCCGGATGCTCGGCCACCAGTCCGCGCAGCTCAGCAGGCCGCCCAGCCAGGATCACCGGGGCCCGCAGCGCGGCCGCGGCGGCCGCGGCTCCGGCCACCACCACAGCCGGGCCGTTGTCGCCGCCCATGGCGTCGACCACCACGGCCTGTTCCTGGGGGCCGGCCGGCGTGGATTCCTCGAGCACGGGCCCAAGCCTCTCACCCCGGGCGCGATGCCAGGGACCAGGGCCGTCCGGCGAGCGCCCGCCAGGGAGCGCCGTACGCCCGGCGTGGTACAGGATTGATCATCAGCCCCACTGGGTAACCATCTGTCACGATCTGGGTCTGGCACCTACCAGTGCTGGCCAAGTGACGAAATGCGACGAAGGGGTGATTCAGACCGTCCTGGTGGGGGCCGCAAAGACGCGGGGACCAGCGATGAGTCGTGGGGGTCTGGCGGCAAGCAACGGCTGGCGGCTGGGCCGGACCCAGCGGGTGACCGACGGGGAAGCAGGCGGGCGGAGCCGGGCGGGCCCGGCTAACCGTGAACGCCACGTCAGCGTTTCCTCAGCGTGACCTCCTTGGATGGATCCGGTGCGGGCGTTCGCCCCAGTGTCAACGTCATGCCGACGTGACCTGGGCGCCGCCCAGAGCAGCTGATGACCAGGGCACCTGCTGCGGAGAGCAGCTGGTGCTGAGCAGCTGGCGAGAGCGCGGCGAAGATCGTTAGCTGCGGGCCACAGGGACCTCGCATCCCGGCAGGGCCGCCGGGATCGCGACCGACCGGAGGGAGACCCGTGAGTGGCATCCGGCAGATAGTGCCAGTACCTGATGGGGGTCGACGTTTCCGTGCCTACACCTCGAAGCACCTCGACGCTCTGACCGCGCGGGCCGGCCTCGGTGAGGCCGAGCGGCTGGCCGTCCGGGCGGTCGGGAGCGTGCTGCCCTTCCGGACCAACGCCTACGTGATCGAGGAACTGATCGATTGGGGTGCGGCCCCTGACGACCCGCTCTACCGGCTGGTGTTCCCGCAGGCCGACATGCTTCCGGCCGCGGATGTGGCCCGCATCGCGGGCCTGCTGGCCCGCAGCGCGCCCGAGCCGGAGATCGAGGCCGCGGCGCACGAGGTGCGGATGCGGCTGAACCCGCATCCAGCGGGGCAGCTGGCGCTCAACATCCCTGATCTCGACGACGAGCCACTGCCCGGGGTGCAGCACAAGTACCCGGAGACGGTCCTGGTCTTCCCCCGGCAGGGGCAGACCTGCCACGCGTACTGCGCGTACTGCTTCCGGTGGGCGCAGTTCGTGGACGAGCCTGAGCTCAAGATGGCGACCGCAGACCTGGACCGGGTCGTGGGCTATCTGCGTCAGCACCGCGAAGTGACCAGCGTGCTGATCACTGGCGGCGACCCGATGATCATGGGTGCGACCGTGCTGCGCCGCTACCTCGAGCCGCTGCTGGAACCGGGCCTGGAGCACATCGAGTCGGTCCGGATCGGCAGCAAGGCGTTGGCGTACTGGCCGCAGCGGTTCGTGTCCGACCCGGATGCCGACGACACGCTGCGGCTGTTCGAGCAGGTGGTGGACTCAGGCCGGTCGCTCGCGTTCATGGCCCACTTCTCCCACCCCCGCGAGCTGGGGTCCGCCCTGGCCGCCGAGGCCAGCCGCCGGATCCGGGCCACCGGGGCGGTGATCCGCACCCAGGCCCCGCTGATCAGGACGATCAACGACGACCCGGCGATCTGGGCCGGGATGTGGCGGACCCAGGTACGGATGGGCATGGTGCCGTATTACATGTTCGTGGAGCGCGACACCGGCCCGCAGGACTACTTCGCGGTGCCGCTGGCGACGGCGCACGGCATCTTCAGCAACGCGTACCGGCAGGTGGCCGGCCTGTGCCGCACTGTGCGCGGGCCCTCGATGTCCGCCACCCCCGGGAAGGTGTGCGTGGACGGGATCGCGGAGGTGGCTGGCCAGCGGGTCTTCGTGCTGCACATGATCCAGGCCCGTGATCCCGGGCTGGTCGGCAAGCCGTTCTTTGCGCGCTACGACCCGGACGCGACCTGGCTCAGCGACCTGAGGCCCGCGTTCGCCACCCGCTTCCCGTTCGAGGCCGCCGATCCCGAGGACCTGCCCGGCCTCTGGTCCCCGGAGCTCTTCGAGTCGGCCAGCTGACGCCGGCTGGACCAGGACGGCCCGGATCAGGCCCGGGCGGGTCAGGGCGGCTAGATCAGGCCTGGCTGGATCAGGCCCGGGCGGGCTGCTCGGCCTGGACCTCCGGGGCAGCAGGCCCCGCAGTCTGCCGGCCCTCCCTGAGCATGAGGCAGCTGACCGCACCCACGGCCAGCAGGATGATCGGCAGCAGCATGGTCGAGCGCATGGCGTTCACGTAGCCGAAGGCGAACACGTCATGGCCGATCCGGAGCAGTTCGGCCATCAGCCGGGCGGGCAGCCCCGCGGGCAGCTTGATCCCTGAGCCGTTCTGGCCGGCCCCGACCTGGATCCCGTTACTGGCCGCATGCTTGATCCCGGCCACGAACGGCCCGCGTAGCTGGGGTGGCAGCGTTGCGGCGCGCGTAGCGGCCTGGCTGTTCATGGAGGAGACCAGCCGGTTCTGCAGCAGCGCACCCACCGCTGCGGTGCCGATAACCAGTCCGACCTGCCGGACGGTGTTCAGCACGCCGGACGCCGCGCCGGCCATCCGCGGGTCGATGTTCCGCATGGCCACGGTGACCATGGGCGCGAACGTGCAGCCCATCCCGATGCCGGCCACGATCAGCGCGGGCAGGAAGTCGTACCACACCGACGTGGTCGTCGCCTCTAGCGCGACCCAGCCCATTCCGGCGCCGAACAGGATGAGGCCCAGCATCAGGATGTATTTGCCGCCGATCTTGTCGGTGAGCCGCCCGGCGGCCGGCGCCACGAACATCGACAGCACCGGGGCCGGGGCCATGGTCAGGCCGGCCCGCAGCGCGGAGAACCCCAGCACCGACTGCAGGTAGATGGTGAACGGGAGAAAGATCCCCATCATGCCGACCGCCAGTGTCCCCGACACCCAGTTGACTACGGCGTAGTTCCGGTCCCGGAACAACGCGAACGGCACCAGCGGCTCCCGGTCCTGAGTCCGCCACTGGAGCAGCAGGAAGGCGATCAGCAGCAGCACGCCGAGCCCGAGCACCAGCGGGATGCTGATGAACGAGGTGATGGTGCCCCAGTTGTACTTCTGCCCCTCGACCAGGCCGTAGCAGATGGCCAGCAACGCCGCGCTGGCCAGCAGCACGCCGGGAACGTCGATCCGGTGCCGCCGCCCCGGCCGCAGGTCCGGGATGATCACGAACGTCAGCACCAGCGCGATCACGCCGAACGGCACGTTGACATAGAAGATCCAGCGCCAGTCGAAGGCGGTGACCAGCAGGCCGCCCAGGGTCGGCCCGGCGATCGTGGCCACCCCGGCCACCGCGCCCCAGACGCCGAACGCGGCGCCGCGGCGCTCGGGGGGAAATGTGTTGGTGATGATGGTCAGCGTCTGCGGCATGAGCATGGCCGCACCCAGCCCTTGGACCGCGCGGAATCCGATCAGCCACCCCGGGTCGCCGGCCAGGCCGCACGCGGCGGAGGCCAGCGTGAACACGGTGATGCCCATGGCGAACATGATCCGCGGCCCGATCAGGTCACCCAGCCGCCCCGAGGTGATCACCAGGACCGCGAGCACCAGGGCGTAGGCGTTGATCACCCACAGCACGTCGTCGAGGGACGCGTGCAGCCTCGTGATGATGTCCGGGATCGCGATGTTCACGATGGTCAGGTCGAGCAGCGTCATGAAGAACCCGAGCGAGACGACCAGCAGCACCGCCCACGGGTTCCCGCGGAACTTTCTCACCGCATGCTCCCTGCTTGCCCTGAGGCCGGATTCCCCTGAGTCCAGGCGGCTGGCCCGGAAATAGCCCGGCTCCCGTTTCCCACGATCGTAGACCGGGGCACCGACATAACGAGGTCGGCGTAAGCGTCGCCCGGATGGCAAATCCGAACCCCGTTCGGTTGGCGGCCCGAACCGCGAAGTATGCTCCCGGCCATGAAACTGAACGGAACCGCAGCGATCATCTCCGGCGGAGCCAGCGGGCTGGGCGCGGCGGTGGCCCGCCGGCTTGCCGCCGCGGGGGTTACCGCTGTCGTCGCCGACCTTAACGAGGAGCAGGGCAAGGCGGTCGCCGCGGAGACCGGCGGGCTGTTCGTGAAGACGGACGTCGCCGACGAGAACTCGGTTACCGCCGCCGTGGACGCCGCCGTGGCCACCGGGGCGCCCTTGCGGACCGTGGTGAACTGCGCCGGGATCGGCTGGGCGTCGCGGACCGTGGGCCGCGACGGCGCTCCGCACGATCTCGCGTCGTACCGCAAGGTCATCGACATCAACCTGATCGGCACCTTTAACCTGATGCGCATCGGGGCCGCGGCCATCGCGCAGACCGAGCCGGCTGACGCCGACGGCCTGCGCGGCGTGGTCATCAACACCGCATCGATAGCTGGCCTGGAGGGCCAGACCGGCCAGATCGCCTACTCGGCATCCAAGGGCGGCATCATCGGGATGACGGTGCCGGCGGCCCGCGACCTCGCCGCGATCGGCGTGCGGGTGAACACGATCTGCCCGGGGCTCATCGACACCCCGATCTACGGGACCGGCCAGGCCAGCGAGGAGTTCAAGGCCCGGCTGGCCGCCCCGGTCGTGTTCCCGAGGCGGATGGGCACCGGCGCCGAGTTCGCCCACCTGGTCCAGGCGCTCATCGAGAACGACTACATGAACGCCGAGGTCATCCGGTTCGACGGCGGGATCCGCTTCCAGCCCAAGTAACCGCCCGGTCCGTTCTTGGTGCCGCAGCCGCCTCCTGCCCTCGTCCGGGGGGTGGCTACCAGCCGCGGAACTGGCCTTGCCAGGTCCAGAGGCTGGCGAGGCCCACCGCGCAGGCCAGGCCGGTCAGGGCCAGCAGCGTGCGCCGGGCGGGGTGCCCGGCTGACCAGCGCAGGCCCGCAGCGGTCAGCCGCCGCGCCAGCCCGGTCACGATGTAGAGCGAACCGGCGAGCGACAGGGCCAGCAGGGCGAAGCCGAGGGCATCGACCACGGCCACCGGGTAACGGTGGCTGATGGCGGCGGCGGCCGCGAGGTGTGCCTGCCGACTCGCTGAGCGCCAGAGAGCCCGGTTGATCTCGGGGAAGCGCAGCAGGAGGTACCCGGCCCCCGCTGTGAGCAGCGGGATCACACACAGCACCCAGCCGGTCACCAGGATCCGGGCGTGGCGGCGCAGGCCCGTGACGCGCGGGTCCCCTGGGTGCCGGGCCACGACGCTGCGCAGGATGGGGACGACGCGGGCGAACAGGTCGGGCACGCCGGCCAGGTCGCTGAGGATGAAATAGCCGTCGAAGCGGACGAACGGGAGCAACTGCTCGGCCATCTCCAGGTGCGTGATGGCGATCACGAGGAGCAGGACCTCGGCCGAGGTGGCCGCGTAGACGCCGGCCAGGGCCAGCATGAAAATCAGGTTGAAGTACAGGCCACCCAGATCCGTTCGCAGCCGCCCGGCGCGGCTGAGCCGGTAGGAGTCGGTGACGTTGGTGAAGAACGAGGGCCAGATCAGATAGACGCCCACGCCGACCACGCCGGGCCGCGCGCCGCCATACCGGCAGCCGGTCGCGTGCCCGCACTCGTGGAACGCGGCGGAGACCACGGAGAGGCCGAGCACGACGAGCAAGTCCATCGGGTCACGCAGGACCTGCTCAACGCCCCCGCCCAGCCCGTGGAGGACGAACAGCCAGTAGTCCACGGCCAGGACGCTGCCGACCACGGCCACGACAAGCGGCCCGCGGAAGAGTGGGCGGAGGAGGACCCCCGCGACATTCGCCGCGCGTTCGGGCAGCAGCGTGCCCCGCGCCCTGAGTGCGAGCAGCGGGTTGGCCTTCGGCGGGGCGGCCGGGGTGCCTACGGTGGCGACGATCCCGAGCGGCACCAGCTTGGCCGCGAGGAGCTGGCGGACCTGGCCGGCGGTCAGCGACCGGCCGAGGTGGCCACTGACCAGCTGGGCGATGGCAACCGAGTCGCGGAAGCCGTCGATGCTGCAGGTCACCTGGTACAACAGCGGGGACATCTGGATGACCTGGCCGTCGGGCCGGCGCACGAGCGACGGCGGCTGGCTGTAGCCGGAGTCCTGGTACTCGCCCAGCAGTTCGACCCCGTCGGCCAGCCGGGGCGGGTCAGCGGGCTCGCCGGCCCCTGCCGGGAACGGGGTGGTCTCCGCCCGCTCGGTGGTCTGGTGCCCGGCGGCCACGGTCATGATCTGCTCCTCCTCACATGCTCACCGCCATGGCGGCTGGGAGCCGGTGGTCCCGGCCAGGGCTGGAGGCAAGAGGAAAGGGCCGCCCAGGCCCTTGATCGGGCGGCCCTTCCTCCTGCTGCACAGCCCCCTCCCGTGGTGCGCAGCAAGCCACTACGCGGAATCAGCCGGACAGGCGCTAGATGATGTTGCCGGAGCCCAGGCTGAGGATGTTGTTCAAGCTGCCGTTCGCCACGGCGACGTTCACCAGGCCCGACTGAGCCGTGTTGCCGTAGCCCACCTGGGTGAAGCTGAAGCTGCTGCCACCGCGACTCGGGTGGCACACCCAGAGGGTTTCCCGGCTCGGCAGCAGTTCCGCGTGCTCGAGCTCGAGCTCCTGCATGGTCACGGCCGGTACATTGGACATGAAGCCTCCTTTGGCAGTGACCTGCCTCGGCCAGGCAGATCGGTTCCGCCCGCAGTCGCGGGCAGACGGGCCTCTGGGACCGTCCGGCACCTCCGTAGTGCCGGACCCGACGCTGGTGTACGCTGCTTGGCGTACAAACTGTTCGGCTACCACCGAACAGTAATTATTACTCCCGGGTAAAGCAAGGGCTGCGCACCGCGGCGACAAGGCCCCTCGGACGGAGATGGCTAGGCTCGCTATGACGGCGCATGTGACGGGGGACGAGCGGGAGCCGCCAGAAGACCGCCCAAGCGCCCCCACTGACGTGGGAGACCAACTCAACCCGCTGCAGCAGCTGATCCACCAGCGGCTGCGTGAACGCGGCTGGTCTTACGGCGAGGTCGCGAGGCGTGGCGGGGTACCTCGTTCCACCGTGTACACCCTGGCCATGACCCGGAACCTGGCCCGGCCCCCCCGCCCGGCCACGCTTGATGGCCTCGCCAAAGGCCTCGATGTGCCGGTCTCCGCAGTCCGCGCCGCCGCCGCCGAGTCCACCGGACTCCACTACTACGACGAGGTGCCTGCCGAAGCGCAGCGCCCAGGTGACCGCGAGCGGGATCTCCTCATCGCCAGCATCGATGAGCTGACACCCGAAGACCGGCGCCACGTGGCCGCCCTCGTCGAATCGCTGCGCAAGAGGGCGTTGCCGGAGCCAACGGACCATTAGCTCCATCCGCCGCGACCGTGAGCCTGGCAGAGCTTAGGGACGGTGCGCCCCACAAGGCTGGGCCGCGCCCATCACGGCCCCTCGGGGCGGCCCGCGGCCATCACGAGGGCCCGCACGGGCCAGGCTCCTGAGAGCCCGCATGAGCCGGGGACTGGTAGGGACGCCTGCCCCGGCCTTCTGAGCCAGCATCCGCTACTCCACCGACCCGATGCCGGGCATCCCAAGCTGCTTGGCCAGCTCCCCGTACGGGCCCTCCGGCAGGACCAGACGGGCCACCCGCAAGATCGCCTTCGGGTCTGAACCGGGTGGCCGGAGCACATACACCGTGTCGTCACGCTTGTTGCACGTGACGATGAGCCGATCGTGGTCGGCGAGCACGATGCAGGCCTTCTCCGTGGCAGGCCGCGGAAAAGTCAGCTCCCGGCCGCGGCCAGCCAGGCCGGGCGGCGGACCCTTGACCCCGGCCTGCTGCCGCCGGCGGCGGGCCGACAGCCAGGGCTCGATGAGAAAGGCCGCCAGGACGAGCGCCCCTACCCCCAGCAGCACGGTCTTCAGCCACTGCGGCATTCCCGCGGAGGTCGGCGCCCCTCTGGTCACTGGCTGAGGGTGAGGCCGGGCGGCAGCGGGCGGGGTCGGCGACGGTGCCGGCTGCCGCTGATGGACCGCGCCCGGCGTCGCCGATGACACCGCGCGGGGGATGGTGAGCACGGTGCCGGGGCGGATGGCGTTCGGGTCGTGACCGATGGCGGGCAGGTTGGCCGCGTACAGGGCCCGCCAGCCGCCGCGCAGGCGCAGTGCCGCCGCGATACGTGACAAGGTGTCACCGGCTGCCACGGTGTAGCGCAGCTGTGCCTGCTGGCCTGGCAGTACGAGCACCGTGCCGGGGTGGAGCCTGTTCGGGTCACGGCCGATAGCCGGCCGGTTGGCCGCGTACAAGGTCGGCCAGCCGCCGTGCACGGCGAGCCGGGCAGCGATGCCGGACAGGGTGTCACCGTCTTGAACCACGTACCTCGTGGCCGGGGCCACCGCCGTCACGAATCGTGCGGCGGGGGTCTGTGTGCTGGTGAGCGTGAGCTCGGTACTACGCGCAGTGCGGGTGTTCGCCTGGGCGGGTGAGACGGATCCCGTCATGCCGATCGCCACCAGGGTGATCGACAGGATGCTCCAGGCGAGCACCACGCACGCGGACATTGTCCACGTACGCATGGTGCTATCACTTTCCTTCCGAGGGGATCAGCGCCGGGCATTGCTGGCCCGGACGCCGAGGGGACGAACCGGTCGGGAAGGAAAGGACTTAGGCGGGTGGGACCTCCGGCAGATAAGAGCGCCAGATCGATTTAGCGGCAGCACGACGCGCCAGCCGCAGCAAGACCAGGGAAAGAAGCGTGATCAGGGCGGCCGCGACGCCACCTTGCAGCCCGCGTCCGCTGCTTCCGCTGCTTCCCCCGCTGCCGCCCGGGCCGCTGCCGCCGTTAGAACCGCCGCCGGACCCGGGCAGCGACCGCGGGGGCGCCGGGACCGACGGGACAGGGGCACCGTGGCCGGCGTTACCCGCTGCTGAGAGCGAGCGCAGGCCAGTGCCGAGTGGCGTCGTGGCCCCGGCAACCGCCGATGTACCTCGAGTCGGAATCGACGAGGCCGCGCCCGGTACGTCTCTGCCGGACGGGCCGGGCGGAGTAGCGATCGGAGCCACGGTGCCAGTGGTGCCTGAGGCCACCGGGGGCAGCGTGCCGGAGGCTAGGGGCGAGCTGCCGGCGATGGGGAGGAGGGTGCCGGTGAGGCCGGTGACGGTCGGGAGGAGGGTGCCGGTGAGGCCGGTGACGGTCGGGAGGAGGGTGCCGGGGAGGCCGGTG
>DATCFY010000142.1:0-28314 GCA_036509255.1 Streptosporangiaceae bacterium | reverse complement strand
CGGCGCTCACTTCGGGGGCCGGAGCGGCGCTCACTTCGGGGGCCGGGGTGGCGCTCACTTCCGGGGCCGGGGTGGCGCTCACTTCCGGGGCGGGGACATCGGCGACTTCCGGGGCCGGAGCGTCGGTGAGTTCCTGGGCGGGGGCACCGGCCAGTTCCGGGACCGGAGCGTCCGTGAGCTCCTGGGCTGGGGCGCTGGGCTCGCTGGCCGGGGGACCGGGCGGCAAGCTCGTGGCCTCGGGCGCCTGGACCCGGCCGGTGGCCGGGTCCCGCGGGATCGCCTGAAGGCCCGGATCGGTCGCCTGGTCGTCAGGGATACTCACCTCCCGCTGGGGCGCGAGGTGATCATGAGACTGGTTCGCGGCTGGTGAGGGCGCCACGTAGACCTGGCTGGCTTCCGTGTCCTCGCCGGGTGGCGGTTCGGCCGATCCGGCAGCCGGTGACCCAGCCGGGACCGGGGACCACCCGTTGCCGCGCGGCCCGTCCTGGCTGAGGCTGCTCCCGGGCCCTGACAGGCCAGGGTCGGAGGCGGGACCAAGGTGGTACGCCGCCATGCCGAAGGCCTCACGCAGCGCGTCGGCGAACTCCCAGCAGGTCTCGTAGCGGTCCACCTGTGCCTTGGCCAGGGCCTTGGCTATCACCGGATCCACCGCCGGGGGCAGCTCCGGCCGGCGTTCCGTCAGCGACGGCGGCGGCTTGTTCAGGTGGGCCCAGATGGACGCAAAGCTCTCGGTGCGGTGGAAGGGCGCCTGGCCGGTCAGCAACTCGAACACCGCGCACGCCAGCGCGTACTGATCCGTGCGCCCGTCGACTGGCAGGCCCTCGATCTGCTCGGGTGCGGTGTAGTCCGGGGTACCCAGGAACTGCCCGGCCGCGGTGAGCCCCAGTGACACCTCCGCGCTCTTGCTCAACCCGAAGTCCGACAGGTACACGTGGTCCGGCCGCCCTGGCCGCCGGTCCAGCAGGATGTTCGCGGGCTTGACGTCCCGGTGCACCAGGCCGGCCGCGTGCGCGGCGTCCAGCGCCGACGCCACCGGGGAGATGATCGACGCGACTCGTTCCGGTGACAGCGGCCCCTCGCGGCGCAGCAGCGACCGCACATCGCCGCCACGCACGAACCGCATCGCGATGAACAGCACCTGCCCGACTTCGCCGGCCTCGTATACCGGGATGATGTGCGGATCATCGACGGCCGCGGCCGCCCGCGACTCGCGGATGAAGCGCTGCCGGAACATGTCGTCGGAGCCCATCGTGGGCGTCATGATCTTCAGGGCTACCAGCCGGTCCAGGCGCTCGTCGCGCGCGCGGAACACGACGGCCATCCCGCCTGCGCCGACCTGCTGCTCGAGCCGGTATCCCCCCAGCCATGAGCCTGCGGCGAAGCCGGCCGCCAGGTTGGCGTGATGCCCTGGCGACTCCTCGTCCACCGACGCCTCCACGCGTAACTGTGCCCTCGACATCCTATGCTTCCGCCCAGGGGCGGGTCAGAGCGTAAGAACGCGGATATTAAGTACATAGGAGATGTCTGTTTCGACCGTGTTGCTCCCGCTCGCTGGCCCGGCGGTGGCCTGCGGCCCGTCCCGCCAGCCGCCCGGCGTCCCACCTGGCCTCCTGGCTATCGTCGGCCCGCTGTGCCCCACCAGCCCGCCGCGCCCCGTCTGGCCCGCTGCGCCCGGCAGCCCGCTGCGCCCCGGCAGCTCACTGCATCCCAGGAGCCCGCCGCGCCCCGCCGGCCCGCCGCCTGGGCGCCCTCTCTCCCAGGGCCGCACGGCCGTTTCCCGGCCTTGGCGTGCGTCAATAGGGGCGGCAACGGCTAACCGTACCTTCCGCCCTATTCGCGAACACGGCGTTTGCGATCACCTCCCGCTGGCGAAAAGAGTCAGTGAACGGGGGGCAGGGAATTGATTACGAAACGTGCGGCCCGGACCACTGGGGAAATCGGGGAAACCGGGCCATTGGTTAAGAAAATGTCTGCTGCGGCTCATACCGGAGGCTGGATCAGGAAACGGTCACGGCTGGGGTTGTGTGCGGTGGCGGTCCTGACGGCAGGGGCTGCCGGCGGGTGCGGCGTACTGCATCAGGCCGCGGCGCCCGCTGGGATGGAACGGCAGATCTCGCAGGGCGAGCGGGTCAGTGCAGCCACCCAGGCGCACGCGTCGCCCTCAGCCGATCCGGGCACCGCTACTCCGGGCACCGCTACCGCCAGCACCGGCGTTCCCGGGGCCAGCAACCTCGCCACCGGGGCGCCCACGCCGTCAGCCACCCCAGGCAGGGCCATGGGCAAGCAGGTCACGGCGGTCGGCGACTCAGTCATGGCGGCCAGCGCTTTTGCTCTCGCCGACGCCATGCCCGGCATCTACATCGACGCTAAGCCTGACCGGGAGATGCCTGCGGGCCTGGCCATCGTGCGCAGGCTCGCGGACACCGGCCGGCTGCGCCCGATCGTGGTGATCGGCCTCGGCACCAACTACCTCGTGACCACCCGGCAGCTGAACGAGCTGATGAAGATACTCGGCCCGGACCGCAAGCTTGTCCTTATCAACACCTATGTTCCTGATGGGTGGAGTAAGCAGGTGAACGCGACGGAGGCGGCCTTTATCGCGCAGCATCCCAGCATCACTCCGGCTGACTGGTTCGACACGATCAAGGACCGGATGAATCTGCTCTGGCCGGACCATATCCATCCCATCATCCCCGGGACCTACGTCTACGCGCGCATGGTGCGCCGGGCGGTCCAGGCCACCGAGGGCGTCACCCTCCCCTGACTAAGGCCGGGCCGGTCCGCCCGGTGCGGCGGGCGGGCTGGCCGGCGGCGGGGGCTGCTCCTGGGTGACGATGGTGATGTCGCCGGAGTTGTTGCTGGCCGTGATCACGTTCCGGGCCGTCGGCGACCGCGGCACCCGGACATTCGTGGCGCCGAAGGAGTCATGGGTCGTCACCCGGTATGCGGTGGCACCGCTCGGCAGCACGATCGTGATGTTGCCGAAACTGTCCGTGACGTTCACCCGCTGCGGGACCCTGGTGAACGTCAGCGTGATGTCACCGGAGTTGTTGCTGGCCACCACGTCGTCTGCGGCCAGCCCGCTGACCGCGATGGTGCCGAAGCTGTCCTGCAGCCGGGTGTCGCCGTTCACCACGGAGGCCCGGATGTCGCCGGAGTTATTGTCCAGCTGGATGCGGCCGGACAGGCCCGAGGCGGTCAGCGTGCCGAAGGAGTCGCCCAGCTGGATGTTCCCGGTCAGCCGGGACGCGGTCAGGTCCCCGCTGTTGTCCGATAGTGCAACCGTGCCGTGCAGCCCGCGGGCGTCGAGTTCACCGAACGAGTCACTGACGTTGACCGGCAGCCCGGCCGGCACGGTGATACCGAAGTCGAACGAGCAGGTTCCGCTGGGCACGCGGCACTGGGGATCGAGCGCCAGCCCTGCCGCGGTCGACCGGTAGGTGAAGTGGGGGCGGGCGAAGCTGCTGCGGAGGTGCCCGCGGACCACGATCTGGCGGCTGGGGCCGGCCCGGACCGTGAGATTTCCGTCGCTAGTGGTCACCCGGGCCGTGCCGCCGGCCGCCGGCACGCTGAACCCGACCGAGTAGCCGACCTGGGTCTGGCTGGCCAGGTAGGCGACCGTGCGGTTGACCCAGCCGTAGGAGGCGAAGGCGATGAGAGCCAGGACCACCGGCAGGCCGGCGGCCAGAATCACCCGGCGCGCGGGGGGCATGGGCAGGGCAGCAGCCATGGTCATCCCACTCCCAGGTAGCGCAGGACCGCGAGGACCCGGCGATGATCGCCGTCGGCGGGCGGCAGCTGCAGCTTGGTGAAGATGCTGTTGATGTGCTTGGCCACGGCGCCCTCGCCGACGACGAGCGCGGCCGCGATGGCCGCGTTGGACCGGCCCTCGGCCATCAGCGCGAGTACCTCGCGCTCCCGGGCGGTCAGCTCGGCCAGCGGGTGCCGGCTGCGGGCCAGCAACTGGACGACGACCTCCGGGTCCAGCGCGCTGCCGCCCTCGGCCACCCGGTCCAGCGCGTCGAGGAACTCGGCCAGGTCCGCCACCCGGTCCTTGAGCAGGTAACCGACGCCGTACGGCCGGTCGGACAGCAGTTCGGTGGCGTAGCGCTCCTCCACGTACTGGGACAGCACCAGCACGCCGACCCGCGGCCAGCGCTGGCGGACGACCAGGGCGGCGCGCAGCCCCTCGTCGCTGAAGGTCGGCGGCATCCGCACGTCGACCACCACGGCGTCCGGCTCGTGCTTGCCCACCGCGCGCAGGAACTCCTCGGCCTCGCCGGCGGCCGCCACCACATCGTGCCCGGCCTCGGCAAGCAGCCGGGTCAGGCCCTCGCGGAGCAGAACCGAGTCCTCGGCGATCACGACCCGCATGGCAACTCCGCCTCGATCACGGTCGGCCCCCCGGCCGGACTGCGCACCGACAGCTGCCCGTCCACGCCGGACAGCCGGTCAGCCAGCCCGGCCAGGCCCTCCCCGTGCGGGTCGGCGCCCCCGATGCCGTCGTCGCGAATGACCACGCACAACACGTCCCCATGCCGCGAGATCACGACGTCGGCCTGGGTCGCGCGGGCGTGCTTGGCCACGTTGGTGAGCGCCTCCGCGACGACGAAGTAGGCGATGGCCTCCGCGGAAGCAGCCGGCCGGTCCGGCAGGCTGGCCCGCACGGTGACCGGCACCGGGCTGAGCGCGGCCAGGCCGGAGATCGCGGCGTCCAGGCCCCGGTCGGACAGCACCGGCGGGTGCACGCCGCGGACCAGGTTGCGCAGCTCGGTGAGGGCCTCTTTGGCCTCGTCGTGGGCCTGATCGATGATGGCCTTGGCCCCGTCCGGGTCGTCGGCGAACCGGGCACGCGCCCGTCCTAGGTTCATGGCCAGCGACACCAGCCGCTGCTGGGCGCCGTCGTGCAGATCCCGCTCGATCCGGCGGCGCTCGGCCTCCGCGGATCCCACCGCCCGGGCCCGGCTCTGCTCGAGTTCACCGATCCGTACGGTCATGTCCGCCTGGCTGCCCGGTCCGATCAGGTACCGGGCCACTGCGATGTCGGCCGCGGCCAGTCCCTGCGTCACCCGCGGCGCCACCGGCAGCAGGATCAGGCCCACGATCACGGCCACGGCCAGCAACCCGGGACGCGGCGGGGCCACGTCCAGATGCCAATTCAGCCGGATCAGCGCCCAGGCGAAGAGGGGCAGTCCCAGCATGGCCAGGGCGAACGACCAGAACGCGGTGACGATGATGGTCTCCGCCAGGCTGAGCGGGAGCCGCAGCAGCGCGTACGCGGCGTGGAGCCATGCCTTGCGGGACGTCAGCAGCCGCCACATCCGCCCCCTGCGGCCCGCCCCTGGGCTCAGGCTGGCCGGCGGGGCCGGGATCTGCGCTCCCAGGGTGAGCGCGAACCTGGCCCGCTCAGCCCGGCCGAGCTGCAGGCCCAGCCAGAGCGCGGCCACCAGCACGGGCAGGCCAACCAGGAAGAACCACAGCGTGCTGATGCCCAGCACGCCGAGGGTCACGACCAGGCCGAAGGCCACCACGCCGGTGATCAGCCCGGCCGTCAGGTGGATGACGGCCAGCCACGTCTGCGCGGAGACCACCGGGCCGGCCACCCGCAGCAGCATCCCGGTCAGCGTGCCTTTGCCTGAACGCAGGCCATTCCTGCTTCCGGGGAGGGGGCCTGCGGGCATGCCGGCCGCAGGCCCGGCTCCTGCCCCGCTGTCCGCCATCGCTCCCCCGGTTACCTGGTCCCGGGACTGACGCTAGAGGAATTCGTGGTCCGCCGCCCATCCCGGAGGAGCCCGGGTCGCCGGGGGTGCTAGCACCACCCTGAATCGGGGGTCTCGCGGGATGTCGCTGGATGCCCCCGGCCCGGGACGCTGTCACCGACGGGCCGCAGCGGCCCGGGCCCACAGTGGCTAGCGCCGTTCCTGGCTAGCACCCCGCACGGGAGGAACACCCATGAACGCGGACATCACCCCGGACTGGTCCGGCGGCGGGGGCGCCGCTGACCAGCCCGCGGACCCGCTGATACAGCTCAGCGACGTCACGAAGCGCTACGAGGACGACGGCCAGCCCGCGCTGCAGGAGGTGAACCTCACGGTGGCTCAGGGTGAGGCGGTCGCGATCATGGGCCCGTCCGGGAGCGGCAAGTCCACCCTGCTCAACCTGATCGCCGGGCTGGACCGGCCGACCACCGGGACGGTCACCGTGGCCGGGCAGCGGATCGACCGGCTCAGTGAGACCGGGCTGGCCCGGTTCCGCCGCCAGCGGATCGGCATGATCTTCCAGTTCTTCAACCTGCTGGACGACCTGACCGTGGCCGACAACGTGCTGCTGCCCGCCCAGCTGGCCGGGCTGTCGCGGCGGCAGGCCCGGGTCCGGGCCGGCGAACTGCTGGCCGCCCTGGGAATCGAACGGCATCAGGACGCCTACCCCGGGCGGCTGTCCGGCGGCGAGCGGCAGCGGGTGGCGATCGCCCGCGCCCTGGTGAACCGGCCCGCGCTGCTGCTGGCGGACGAGCCCACCGGCGCGCTGGACACCGCCAACGGCGAGGAAATCGGCACGCTGCTGCGCGACCTCAACGCGTCCGGGCACACGCTGGTGCTCGTCACCCACAACCCTGACCTGGCCGCTCACTACGCCAGCCGCACCGTCGAGATCACCGACGGCCGCATTCTCCGCAACGAAAACCGGCACGCCGCCGGTCAGCACGCCGCGCCGGCGGGGGTGCCGCGATGAGAGGCAGCCCGGTCGGCCAGGCCGTGCGCGGCGGGGTAGCCCGCCGGCGGGTGCAGACCGTCGTGATCGGCCTGGTCCTGCTGGTCTCCACCGGGGCGTCTGTGCTGGCCCTGGCGCTGGTCGTGGACTCCAGCGCCCCGTTCGACCACTCGTTCACGGCGCAGCGCGGCGCCCACCTGGCCGCAGTCGTCGACCCGGCCCGGGCCACCCCGGCCGAACTGGCCGCGACCGGCCGCCGCCCTGGGGTGACGGCTGCCGCCGGGCCGTTCGGGGAGGTGACCATCGCGCCCCAGATCGCTCATGTGGCGGGCGCGAACGGATTCCTGCCGCCGATGACGCTGGCGGGGCGGGCCACGGCCGGCGGCCCCGTCGATGACATCGTCCTGCAGTCCGGGCACTGGGCGCAGCGTCCCGGGCAGCTGGTCCTGGCCAGTAACCCGTCCAGCAACGAGCAGATCGGCTTGCCGCTCGGCGCGAAGATCACCGTGACCGGGGTCCCGGGCCGCCCGACTCTGACCGTGGTCGGCCTCGCGACCTCGGTGACCAACTCGGCGGACGGCTGGGTGGTGCCCGGCGAGGTCGCCCGGCTGCGTGCGCCGGCTGAGCCGGCTGCCGTGCAGATGCTGTACCGCTTCCGCAGCGCGGGGAGTGCCGCCGCGGTCCGCGCCGACGCGGCCGTGGTCAGCGCGGCGCTGCCCGCCGGTGCGGTGACCGCCGTGCAGTCCTACCTGGCCGTGAAGATGCAAGAGACGTCGCGGATCGGGCCGTTCGTGCCGTTCCTGGTGGCCTTCGGGGTGATCGGCGTGATCATGTCAGTGCTGATCGTGGCCAACGTGGTCAGCGCCGCGGTGGTGGCCGGCTACCGGCGGATTGGCATCCTCAAGAGCATCGGCTTCACTCCCGCCCAGGTCGTCGCGGCCTACACCGGGCAGATCGCCGTGCCCGCCGTGGCGGGGGTGCTGGGCGGCCTGGCCCTGGGCCTCGTCCTGGCCACGCTCCTGCTCAAGCAGGCCGCCAACGCCTACGGCGTGGGCGCCCTGGGCGTGCCGGTGTCGGTCGGGGTGACGGTGCCCGTGGCCATGCTCGGCCTGGTCGGTGTCGCGGCGCTGCTGCCCGCGGCCCGGGCCGGCCGGCTCAGCGCGGTCCAGGCCATCGCGGCCGGGCGGGCGCCGCTGGCGGGCCATGGGTACGCCGCGCACCGGGTGCTGGGCCGGCTGCGGCTGCCGAGGCCGGTGACCATCGGCCTCGCCGCCCCGTTCGCCCGCCCCGCCCGCACCGCGGTCACCCTGGCCGCCGTCCTGCTGGGCGCGGTCGCGGTGACGTTCGCGGTCGGCCTGAGCTCGTCGCTCAGCCGGGTGGTGACCGGCCTGTCCCAGGCGGCGGCGCAGCCGGTACAGATCGGCCTCAGCTCGCAGAACACCTTCATCATGGATGCCGCCCAGCAGCGGACCGTCGTGGCGGCCCTGCGCGCCCAGCCGGGCACGCGGCGCTACGTGGCCGAGACTGACCAGCAGTTCGCCGTGGCCGGGCTGACCGGGCAGCATCCCCTCACCGCGTTCCGCGGTGCCTCCGCCTGGACCGGCTACCCGCTGATCAGCGGGCACTGGTACACCGGCCCGGGTCAGGCCGACGTGTCCACCGGTTTCCTCACCCTGACCGGCAAGGCGGTCGGCGACACCGTCACGCTCAGCGTGGGCACCAGGCCGATGCCGGTGCGCATCGTCGGGGAGACCTTTGCCGGGCAGGGCCGGGGCGTGTCCGTGATCACCAGCTGGCAGACGCTGGACGCGGCCAACCCCGGCCTGGCCCAGCCCGACCAGTACGACGTCGGGCTGCGGGCGGGCACCTCCCCGGCGGCGTACTCCCAGGCGCTCGGCAGGACACTCGGGTCCCGCTACATGATTTTCGGCAACAGCCGGAACTCACCCGTGGTGACGCTGATGCTCGGCCTGATCGGCACCCTGACCCTGCTGCTGGCGGTCGTCGCCGGGCTCGGCGTGCTGAACACCGTGGTCCTGAACACCCGGGAACGCGTGCACGACCTGGGCGTGTTCAAGGCGGTCGGGATGACGCCGCGGCAGACCATCGCCATGGTGATCTGCTGGGTGGCCGGGACCGGGCTCGTGGCCGGCCTGATCGCGGTCCCGCTGGGGATCGCGCTGCATCACGCCGTGCTGCCGGAAATGGCGTCGTCCGCGAACCTGGGCCTGCCCGCCAGCTACCTGGACGTCTACCACGGCGCGGAACTCGCCGGGCTGGCCCTGGCCGGGATGGTCATCGCGGTGGCAGGGGCCCTCCTTCCGGCGGGCTGGGCCGCCCGGATCCGCACCGCCACTGCCCTCCGCGCGGAGTAGCCGCGCCGGCCAGAGCCCTGGCCCGGCCGGCCCGCACGGGGGCGGGCCGGCCGGGCGCGGGGAGCAGCGCCCGGTGTTAGCGTGGTCACACGGATGGATTGTTTCCGCGGACCGGAGGAGGGGCGGCGATGGCCACCGTCAGCGTCCGGTACATCGTCAACGATGTCGACGAGGCGATCGCCTTCTACTGCCAGCATCTCGGCTTCGCTGAGGTCATGCACCCGGCGCCAGCGTTCGCCATGCTCTCGCGAGGCGACCTCCGCCTGGTGCTCAGTGCCCCCGGAGCAGGCCCGGGGGGCGGCCAGGCCATGCCGGATGGGACGCTGCCGGCTCCCGGCGGCTGGAATCGCTTCGCGATCGAGGTCAGCGATCTGGAGAGCCTCGTCGCCACGCTGCACAACCAGGGCGCCCGTTTCCGGAACGAGATCGTCTCGGGGGTGGGCGGCCGGCAGATCCTGCTGGAGGACCCCTCGGGCAACCCGGTCGAGCTATTCGAGCCGACCAGGGCCGAGGCCAGGCTTTCGCCCTCGGGCTGACCTCATTCCTTGATGGCTGGTCCTGACGGGCCGGACTGTCAGGGGCTGATCTGGCCCGGCGGCCCGGAGCGGGCGGCCAGGAACTCGCGCAGCGCCCGGGTCACGCCGTCCGGGTCCTCGACGGGCGAGCTGTGCCCGGCGCCGGGCAGTTCCACCAGCTGGGAACCTGCGATGAGGGACTGCATCTCGCGGGAGAAACGCGGCGGCAGGGACGTATCGGCTGCACCCGCGATGATCAGGGTTGGCGCGCGGATATCGCCGAGCTCGGCGCGGATATCGGGCCGGAGCACGATTCCTAGCATGGTCTTGGCCACGGCCGCGCGGTCCGCCCGCGCCCACCGCTGGCTCCAGATTTCCCGCTGGCCGGCCCGTCCCGGATCGCCGCGGAACGCCGCGCCGTACATTTCCGCCTCGATCCTGGACGTCAGCAGCCGGCCGGACAGGCCCGCGAGCCGGCCCACGGCGGTCAGCGCCAGGTGCCCGGGCACTTTGGCCCGGGGGTGCGCGGCCGCGCTGGTGTTGAGCAGGATCAGTGAGCGGACGACCGCGGGCTCGCGGGCCGCGATCCGCATCGCGGCGAACCCGCCCATGGATAGCCCCGCCAGGTGGACCGGCGCGATGCCGAGCGCCCGGATGACCGCGAGCACGTCCGCCGTCAGCTGCTCGGTCTGGTAGCCGCCGGGAGACGAGGCTGACCGGCCCTGGCCGCGGAAATCCAGGGTCAGGCAGCGGTACTGGTCCCGCAGCGCCGCGACCTGGGCGTCGAACTGCCGGCCGTCGAACAGGAAACCGTGCAGGAACAGAACAGGTTCGCCGGAACCGCCCGTGTCCGCATAGTGAAGGTCCGTACCGTGCACCCGGATGACCGGCATGCGACTCCTCCTCGCTGCTGGCACCTACTTCACCGGGGAAGCCGGCTGCGCGCAATAACCTGGCAGTCACCACAATGGGCGGATCGCTCAAGGGAGAAGGTCAGGTGCCCAAGCAGGCGGGGAACAGAGGCCGCGGGAACCCGGGCAACAGGAACCCAGGCGGCGGGAACCCGGGCAACAGGAACCAGGGCAGCGGGGGCAAGGGCCGCGGGAGCAAGACAAACCAGGCCGCCGCCCGGGCCAGGGTCGCCGAGATGCGCGCCCAGGAAGCGGCCCGCAAGCGGCGCCGGAACTGGCTGGTCGGGATCGGTGCCGCCGTGGTCGTCATCATCGCCGCCGTGGCCATCACGCTGGCTGTGACCAGCAACAGCGGAAGCTCCAATCGTGCCACCGCCAGCACCCCGAAACTTAAGCTGGCCTCGCTCAGCACGCTCGGCACGCTGAAGCCGCTGCCTTCTCCCGGCCCTAACGGCTCCGAGGGCGTTCCGGTCCCGGCCGGGCCCTCGCTCGCCAGCACCGCCACGGTGGCCAGCGGGAAGACCGTGGACGGGATCAGCTGCGACCGGGGTGAGCAGGTCGCCTTCCACATCCACGCCCACCTGACCGTGTTCGTGAACGGTGCCGCGCGCCAGGTGCCCGCGGCCATCGGCATCCCACGCGCCCAGGCCGAGAACACGCCGAACGGCCCGTTCATCGCCAGCGGCACCTGCTTCTACTGGCTGCACACGCACGCCCCCGACGGGATCATCCACATTGAGTCCCCGGTGCAGCGCACATACACGCTGGGCGACTTCTTCGACATCTGGGGCCAGCCGCTCAGCGCCAACCAGGTAGGCCCGGCCCGCGGCCCGGTGACCGCGCTCTACAACGGCCGGGTCTACCAGGGCAACCCCCGCGACATCCCGCTCGAGAAGCACGCCCAGATCCAGCTGGAAGTCGGCAAGCCCCTCATCCCCCCGGCCTCCATCACCTTCCCCAACGGGCTCTGAGCCGCTCGCCCGGACCGGGCCGCTCACCCGGACCGGGGATCCCAGCGGAACCGCCGGATCGCGATGAGCGCCCCGGCCGCGCCCCAGGCGAGGAGGATCCCCAGAGCCTTCCAGTCCACGCCGGTGTGCTGCGCGAACGCGCCAAGCAGGGCCTCGTTGAACGGCCGGACCGGCAGCCAGCCGGAGATGCGGTTCAGCAGGGCGGAATGGATCGGGAGGTATGTCCCGGAGATGAACAGCAGCGGGAACAGGACGAGCTGCACCACGGCGGGTGCGGCCTCGGCGTTGCCGATCAGGGAGGCCACCGCGACGCCCAGCGCGCAGAAACTGGCTGCGCCCAGCACCAGCGCCGCCGCGATCGCGGCCCACTGGGCCGGCAGCGGCACGCCGAACAGGCGGCCGACGCCGACGATGAGTGCGATATCCGCGACGCTGACCACGATGCAGTGCGCCAGCAACCCCAGGAAGTAGGCCCAGGCGGGCAGCGGGGTGGCCCGGACCCGTTTCAGGATCCCGTTCTGCCGCCGGGTGGCGAGCACGATCGCGAGCTGGCTGTAACAGGAGCCCAGCACGGAGACCGCCGCGATCGTGGGCACGTAGTACTGCAGGGCCGAGAGCCCGTAGAAGTACGAGCTGCGGGCCGCCCCGCCGAACATCACGCCGAACAGCGTGATGATCACCACGGGGAACACGAACGTGAAGAAGGCGCTCTGCGGGTTGCGCCAGAACGACAGCTGCTCGTAGCGGACCTGGTGCCACAGCAGGGCGAGATCATGCTTCCGGGCCGGCCGGCTCATCACCGGGCTGAAAGAGCTGACTGAGGTCACCGGGCACTCCTTTCCAGCGGGGCTGCCGCGGCCGGGTCGCCGGCCGCGGTCAGCCCGAGATAGATGTCTTCCAGGCTGGGCCGGTCCACCGTGAGCCGGTCCAGCGTCAGCCCGCGGCCGAGGGCCCAGCCGGTCAGCTGGTGCAGCGTCTCGGTCGGCTCACTGGTGTGCAGGCTGACCAGGCCGTCCTCCGCTGCCGCCACGCCCATCGGCAGCTCCGCGGCCGGGAACCCGCGGGGCAGGGCGAACCGGATCCGGGCCTGGGCGCTGGCCCTGCCGCCGAGGTCCGATGGCGTGCCCTCGGCCACGATCCGGCCGCCGGACATCACCGCTACCCGGTCGGCAAGGACCTGGGCCTCGTCCATGTAGTGGGTGGTGAGCAGGATCGTGGTGCCGCAGCCGCGCAGGCCGCGCACGATCTGCCAGGCGTCCCGCCGGGCGCCCGGGTCGAACCCGGTCGTCGGCTCGTCCAGGAACAGCACGTCCGGATCGCCGATCAGGCCCAGGCCAAGGTCCAGGCGCCGTTTCAGGCCGCCCGAGAGGTTCCTGACTTTGGTCCGCTCCTGCCCGGCCAGGCCGACCAGCGCGATCACCTCGCCGACGTCCCGCGGCGCGGGGTAGTAGCCCGCGTTCCGGGCG
This sequence comes from Streptosporangiaceae bacterium, assembly GCA_036509255.1. GTDB lineage: Bacteria > Actinomycetota > Actinomycetes > Streptosporangiales > Streptosporangiaceae > RYN-230. The sequence continues at coordinate 15,365 of DATCFY010000142.1, read as the reverse complement.
AACGTCTCGCGGACCGTCAGGTACGGCTCGACCGCGATGTCCTGCAGCACCAGCCCGATCCGCTCCCGGAGCGCCCGTCCCGCCGCGCGGTCACCGGGGTCCAGGCCCAGCACGTCGGCCTGCCCGCCGTCCCGGCGGCGGAACCCTTCCAGGATCTCCAGCGTGGTCGTCTTCCCCGCGCCGTTCGGCCCCAGCAGCGCGAAGATCTCCCCGTGGCCGACCAGGAAGCTGACCCCGTCCACGGCCCGCACGCCGCCGTAACTCTTGGCCAGCCCGGTGACCGTGATGGCGCTAGCCACGGCGCACGCACCGCAGCTCGGCGGTCACGTCCAGGTAGCGCCCGGCCAGCCCGCGTGAGGCCGTGACCCCGAATTCGGTCCGGTCGATCCGCACTGCGGCGCGGGCCGTGAACGAGCCGTCCGGCAGCGCGCTCACCTCGGCCGGGAAGCAGAGCGGCCGCGTGGTTCCGCAGACGGTCAGGTCGCCGCTCAGCACCTGACCGTCCATTCTTTCCGCAACGAAAACCAGCACGGGGTACCGTCCTGTATCCAGGAACCGGGCCGAGCGCACGACGCCGTCGCGGGCCACGTTGCCGGTCCGGAAGCTTGCCGCGTCGACCTCCACGCGGATGCGCGAGCTGCCCAGCGGCTCGGTGACGTCGACCGCCCCGGACCGGATGCGCAGCGTGCCGCGCACCGGGGCGAGCCCGAACAGGTGCCGGGTCCGGAACGCCACGGACGATCCATCCGGGTCGATGTCATAACGGCCGAGACGGGGTTTCGTTGCGGAGAATTCTGGTTTTGTCGTCATGCCCTCATGACACGCTCACGTGGTTGCGGCGCGGCAGGGCGATCCGGACGGTCCTGGGCCGGCGAAGGTCGCGCCGGGGCAGGCGGGATACGACTTTCGTAGGTTTCTGTCCCGCCGAAGGTGCGCGTGGCCGGGGCCGGCGGCCACCGCTGACGTAGCGTTAAACGCGTGAGCGACGAACGCTGCCAGTCCCGGTACCGCTGGCCCGCCTGGCCGTCCCGACACCGGACCGCGACCGACGTGGGGATCGCGGTCTTCTTCGCGCTGCTCGACACGGCCACCACCCTGGTCGGGATCAGCTGGTGGCCGGCGCATCCCGGGACGCTGGCCTGGGTCCTGCTGGGCCTGCAGGCCGCCGCCTGCCTGTCGCTGGTGGCCCGGCGCCGCGCGCCGCTGCTGGTCATCGCCATCCTGGGCGGGTTCACGCTGGCCGTCACGCTGCTGATCTGGCCCGCCGGCGCCCTGACCCCGGCCAACATGGGCAACGTGTGGGCGCCGTTCGCCACATCGCTCGCGGCCTACGGGCCCTTCTACTACCGGCGGGACCGACGGGTTGCGTTCCTGGCCGTCGCCTTGCTGGCCGTGATCGTGTGCCGGCCCTGGCAGCCCTCGGTCGAGGTCATCACGAGCGGACTGCTCCGGATCCTGGTGGGACCGCTGCTGGCGCTGTACTTCGGGGCCCGGCACGCCCTGCTGCAGTCGCTGAAGGAGCGGGCCGAGCGGGCTGAGCGCGAGCAGCACCTGCTCGCCGAGCAGGCCCGGACCGAGGAGCGGGCCCGGCTGGCGGGCGAGATGCACGACGTCGTGACGCACCGGGTCAGCCTGATGGTGCTGCAGGCCGGCGCGCTGCGGATGACCGCCCCTGATGAGGCGACCCGGCAGGCCGCCGAGGACCTGCGGGTGAGCGGCTGCCAGGCCCTGGATGAGCTCCGGGACCTGGTCGGGATCCTGCGCGCCCACCCCGACGGCGACGAGACCCCGTCCACCCCCGGCCTGGCCGCGCTGATCGCGGAGTCGGTCAAGGTGGGCACCCCGGCTGAGCTGACCGAGCAGGGTGATCCGGCCCTCGCCTCGCCGGTGGTCGGGCGGACCACCTACCGCATCGTCCGGGAGGCCCTGACGAACGTGCGCAAGCACGCGCCCGGCTCGCGGGTGACCGTGTACATCAGTTACGGCGACGCGCAGGTCCGGCTCGAGGTCCGTAACACCGCGCCAGTCCTGGCGCCCGACCGCGCCGTGGACCTCTCCGGCCTGGCCGGCACCGGTTCCGGCCTCGGCCTCGCTCATCTCCGGCAGCGCGTCGAGCTGGTGCACGGCACGCTGCGGGCCGGGCCTGCGGCGGACGGCGGATTCTGCGTGGAGGCCAGGCTGCCCGCCTACGTCCCGACCGCGGAGCCCGTGGCGTGACCATGATCCGCGTGGTGGTCGTGGACGACGAGCCGATGGTGTGCGCGCACCTGCAAACGATCCTCAGCTCGGGCGGCACGATCGAGGTCGTCGCGGAGGCCCGCGACGGGGCGGCCGGCGTCGAGGCGGTCGTCCGCACCCGCCCCGACGTGGTGCTCATGGACCTGCGGATGCCGGGAATGGATGGGCTGACCGCGATCGAGCGGATCGGCGAGCTGGCCGCGCCGCCGGTCGTGGTCGTGCTGACCACCTTCGACGCCGACCAGTACGTGCTGCGGGCGCTGCGGGCCGGCGCGGCCGGCTTCCTGGTCAAGTCCACCCCGCCCGAGGACCTTATCGGGCTGGTGCAGGTCGCCGCGGAGGGGCATACGGTGCTGTCCCCGGCGGCCGCCCGGCGGCTGATCGCGGCCTCCACCGACAGCCAGCTGACCCGCGACCGGGCCCGCCAGCTGGCGGCGACGCTCACCGAGCGGGAGGCCGAGGTGCTGGCCTGCCTGGGCGAGGGCCTGTCCAACGCGCAGATCGCGGCCCGGCTGTACCTGTCCGAGGCCACGATCAAGGGATATGTGTCGCGGACGATGGACAAGCTGGGCTGCGCCAACCGCACCCAGGCCGGGCTGCTGGCCCACGACGCGGGTCTCGTCAGGCCGTAACCATCCGGGCATAACCATCCGTCCCGGGTCGGCCCCGTTTAGGCTAAGCGGTAGCACCGGGGGGAATCGGGCCTGGAAAGGACATGTCGTGTCGGGGTCCCAGGATGAGCGCACCGCCGGTGCTGCCGCTGACCGGAAGGCCTTCAATACGAGCGTGGCCAATCCGGCGCGGATCTGGAACTACTGGCTGGGCGGGAAGGACCACTTCGAGGTCGACCGGGCGGCCGCCGAGAAGGTTCTCGAGGTGCTGCCGTCCATGCGCCTGCTGGCCCGGCTCGCGCGCCGGCAGCTGATCGACGCGGTGCGGCTGCTCGCCGGGAGCTACGGCATCCGGCAGTTTCTGGACATCGGGACCGGCCTGCCGACCGCCGATAACACCCACGAGATCGCGCAGCGCGCCGCGCCCGAGGCGCGGATCGTCTACGTGGACAACGACCCGGTCGTGATCTCCCATGCGCGGGCGCTGCTGACCAGCAGTCCCGAGGGCAGCACCGACTACCTGCACGCCGACCTGCGGGATACGGCCACCGTTTTAACCGGGGCCGCCCGGACCCTCGATTTCCGCCAGCCGGTCGCCATCCTGCTCATCGGGGTGCTGCATTTCGTGCCCGACGCTGATGACCCGTACGGGATCGTGGCCCGGCTGACAGACGCCATAGGCGCCGGGAGTTACCTCGTCATCGGGCACGGAGCCAGCGACATCCAGGCCGACGCGGTGCCGGAGATGATGCGGCGCTACAACGAGCGGTCGTCCGCGCCGATCACGTTGCGCACCCGCGATCAGGTGGCCAGGTTCTTCGACGGCCTCGAGCTGGTCGGCCCCGGGCTGGTCCCGCTCAGCCAGTGGTGGCCACCGGACCAGGTCGACGCCGGCGCCGCCAGCGGCGTGATCGGCTACTGCGGGATGGCCAGGAAGAACGCTGGCCCCAGCTGAGACACTGGCCCCGGCTGACCCGACGTGCCACTGTGTGGAGACAGCACCGCGTGAGGACGGCACTGTGTGAGGACGGGGCCTTGCGGGGTAGCTGCTCTCCCATCTCGGCGAGCGGGGGCTCATGGGACGCGACATTCAGGCCGTCAAGGTCACTGGTGAGGACCGGCGCAAGTACCGGGACAAGGTCCAGCGTTCGCTGGACGTGTTCGCCCGGATGCTCCGTGAGCACCGGTTCGAGGCCAGCCCGTCGCGGGTGGGCGTGGAGATCGAGCTGAACCTGGTGGACGCCGGCGGCGCGGCGTCCATGCGCAACGCGGCCGTCCTCGACGCGATCGCGGACCCGGCCTGGGCGACCGAGCTGGGGCAGTTCAACCTCGAGATCAACGTGCCGCCCCGGCGGCTCGAGGGTAGCGCGCTCGCGGACCTGGAGCAGGAGATCCGGGCCAGCCTCAACGCCGCGGACGCCAAGGCTCGCGGGGCCGGGAGCCGCCTGGTCATGGTCGGCATCCTGCCCACGCTGGCCGAAGAGGACATGCACGAGGGGACGCTGTCCGCCAACGACCGCTACCGGGTGCTGAACGATCAGATCTTCGCGGCCCGCGGGGAGGACCTGCGCATCGCGATCGACGGCGCCGAGCAGTTGCTCACCCACTCGGGCAGCATCACCCCCGAAGCCGCGTGCACCAGTGTGCAACTGCACGTCCAGGTCAGCCCGGAGGCGTTCGCGGGCTACTGGAACGCGGCCCAGGCGATCGCGGGCGTGCAGGTCGCCCTGGCCGCCAACTCCCCGTTCCTGTTCGGCCGGCAGCTGTGGGATGAGACCCGGATCACGCTGTTCGAGCAGGCCACCGACACCCGGCCGGACGAGCTGAAGCACCAGGGGGTGCGCCCCCGGGTGTGGTTCGGCGAGCGCTGGATCACGTCCGTGTTCGACCTGTTCGAGGAGAACATCCGGTACTTCCCGGCCCTGCTGCCGCTTTGTGAGGACGAGGACCCGCTGGCGGTGCTGGATGCCGGGGACATCCCCCAGCTGGCCGAGATGAGCCTGCACAACGGGACCATCTACCGCTGGAACCGCCCCGTCTACGCCGTCGTCAACGGCCAGCCGCACCTGCGGGTGGAGAATCGCGTCCTGCCGGCCGGTCCGACGGTCGCGGACGTCATGGCCAACGCCGCGTTCTACTACGGGCTCATCCGGACCCTGGCCGACGCGCAGCGGCCGGTCTGGACCCAGATGTCGTTCGCGACCGCGTCAGAGAACCTGCAGGAGGGCGCCCGGCACGGCATAGACGCCCGGCTGTACTGGCCCGGGGTAGGCGAGGTGCCCGTGGCCGAGCTGGTGCTGCGCCACCTGCTGCCGCTGGCCCGGGACGGGCTCAGCCGGTGGGGCGTCGATCCCGGCTCGGCCGACCGGCTGCTCGGCATCATTGCGCAGCGCTGCCTCACCGGCCAGACCGGCGCCGCCTGGCAGGTCGCCATGACCCGGAAGCTCAGCGCTCGGACCGGCGCCGGCCGCGCGGAGGCGCTGCGCCAGATGACCCAGCGCTATGTCGAGCTCATGCACACCAACGAGCCCGTGCACACCTGGCCCACGACGGCCTAGCGCGGGCCCCGGCCGGCCCCGCCTGGTGCCGTTTCACCGGGTCACCAGAAGGGCAGATCTGGTGACAGAGCGGGTGCCCCTCCCAGTTCGCCGCAGGGGGACACGCGCTGGCCGTATCGACGACCCGCCCGGACGACACGATCACCGCCCGGACCTGGCTCGCGCTGGCGGCTATGGGTCTCGGGGTCTTCGTTATCGCCAACGATTTCACCGCGCTCAGCGTGGCCATTCCCCGGATCGAGCAGGAGCTGCACACCACGCTGAGCCGGGCCCAGTGGGTGATCAACGGATACGCCCTGCTGTTCGGGGTGCTGATCGTCACCGGGGGCCGGCTGGCCGACCTGCTCGGCCGCAAGCGCATGTTCATGGCCGGCGCCGCGATCTTCGCCCTGTTCTCGCTGCTGTGCGGGGTGGCGCCGGACGTCGGGCTGCTCATCGGGGTTGCCGGGCTCGGCAACACGGTCGGCCCGCTGCTAGGCGGCTGGCTCACCGACGTGGCGACCTGGCGGCTGGTGTTCATCGTGAACCTCCCGGTGACGGCGTTCGCCGTGCTGGTCACCCGCCGCTGGGTCCCGGAGAGCCGGCCCGGCGCCGCGGAGCACGGCATCGACTACCCGGGGGTCGCCCTGCTGTCGGCGGGGGCGACCGCGATCCTGATCGGCCTGGACCTGGCCAACGCCGACGGATTCACCAGCCCGCTCATCCTGGCCCTGCTGACCTGCGGCGTGGCCCTCCTGGCCGTGTTCCTGCTCGCCGAGCGCCGCCTGGGGGCACGGGCCCTGGTGCCCGCCGACGTGCTGCGCAGCCGGGTGTTCGCGGCATCCTGCTCCGTGGTGCTGCTGATATCGGCCATCTACTTCGCCGCGCTGCTGTACCTGCCGCAGTACATGGAAGTGGTCCTGCGCTACTCGGCGATCAGGTCCGGTGCGGGCCTGCTGCCGCTGATGGGCGTCTACGCGGTGACCTCGTTCGTGGCCGGGAGCCTGTACGGCCGCCTCGGTCCCCGGGTCACCGTGGCGGCGGGCGCGGGCCTGCTCGCGGCCGGGATATTCATGCTGTCCTTCCCGGCCGGCAAGACCTCCTACCTGCCCCTGCTGCCCGGGATGTGCGTGCTCGGCCTCGGCGTCAGGCTCTTCTACTCCGCGGTGACCACGGCCGCGGTCACCGCGCTGGGACCCGTCCCGGTCCAGCCTGGCCGGCGGCATCGTCTACATGTGCCAGATCGCCGGGGGCGCGATCGGCCTGGGGCTGAACACCGCGATCGTGCTCAGCGCGGCCACGCTGAGCCAGGGCATCACGATCGCGTTCGTTCCGGGCCGACGCCGCCCTGGCCCTGGTCGGCTTCGCCGTCGCGCTGGGGTTCGTGCGCGGTCCCCGGGCGTCGCCCGCGCACGCCGCCGTCCCGGCCCACCACCGGGTCCAGGCCGGGCCACGCCGGGCGCGGGCGGGACCAGACCAGGCGGGACCAGGCCAGGCGGGACCAGGCCAGGCGGGGCCGGCCCAGCCTGGCATTGTCACTATGTGAGACCTGGAACCGTCCGCTGGCGTGCCACGATCGGGCGGGCAGACCACAGTGGTGCCGGCAACCCGGAACGAGGACACATGAGCGACACGAAACCCGCATCGCCGCAGCCACCGATGCTGACCGTCGCTCTCGACCTGCCGTCCGCGCAGATCCTCGCCGACCAGGCGTCGATCATCTCCGATCTCCAGTTTGTCGTGGAATGCTGCATGGGGTTGCTCAGCGAGCTGGACAAGCCCGAGGAAGACCGGGACTCGGTGGTGCCGCAGGCGCTGTGGTCGGCTGCGCTCGCCTCCTACTCGCGCTGTTTCAGCAAGGGCAAGCGGTTCGGCCTGGGACCGGATGACATCACCAGCCTGCCCCTCGAGGGCGAGGTCATGACGTTCCACAAGTGGGCCCTCGAGCAGCGCACCAGGCTCACCACCCACCCGGCGGACCCGTTCGAGGCGGCCAAGGTGGGGGCGGCGCTGGCGTTGCCCGGCCAGGGTAAGCGCCGGGTGGAAGGCATCGCGATCCTGACCAACAGCCGCGTGCTGGTCGATGACACCGGGGTTCGCCAGCTGGGCGCGCTCGCCGCGGCGCTGGCCAAGCAGACCGCCGAGCAGGCTCAGGCGCAGCAGGACACGGTGCTGGAGGATGCCCAGCAGCTCGACCTGGACATGCTCTACCGGCAGCCGCCGCTGAGCAGCGCGCACCCGCTGACGAACCTGCCCACGCTCCCGCAGCAGCCCGAGCCCTCCACCAAGGGCTGACCCCGGTGGAGTGGAGGCGGGCGGCAGCCGGGCTGGCCCGCGGGTAGCCAGGCAGGCCCGCGGTAGCCGGGCTCGTCCGCGCGGCGGCAAGGCGCCGCCCCGGCCCGGGCGCTCTCCGACGACCACGTGGGCACCAGCTGCCTCTCTGGCCCCGCAGCGTGGGCGGCGTGTGCATGAATCCCCGCGTCCGGGGCACCCATGGATCCTTAACGGCCAGGCTGGCGGGCCCGCGCTGAGTCGAGTCCGCTGAGTCGGCGGCTCTGAGCCGACGGGCGCTCGGAAGAGGAGGCCACGACCATGGCTGACGCGCAGCCGCAGACCGCCGCACCGTAAAACCTGGGTGACGGCCCGGGTCGGTTCCACCGCACGCTGGGGGTGCTCCCCGCCACGGCGGTGAATATGACCCAGATGTGCGGCATCGGGCCGTTCATCACGATCCCGCTGATCGTGGCGGCGATGGGCGGTCCGCAGGCGGTCCTCGGCTGGATAGCCGGCGCGATCCTGGCCCTGGCGGACGGGCAGGTCTGGGCGGAGCTCGGGGCGTCTATGCCCGGGGCGGGCGGGACCTACCTGTACTTGCGGGAGGCCTTCCAGTACCGGACCGGCAAGCTCATGCCGTTCCTGTTCATCTGGACCGCGATGCTGTTCATCCCGCTCATCATGTCTACCGGGGTGATCGGGCTGGTGAGCTACCTGCGTTTCTTCTTCCCGCACCTGTCCTCGTGGCAGGGTCACGTGATCGGCCTCGGCGTCACCGCGCTGATCGTTGTCGCCCTGTACCGCCGGATCGAGCGGGTCAAGGTAATCACCACCGCGCTGTGGGTGGTCATGCTGCTGGCGGTCGGCCTTACGATCGCCGCCGCGTACAGCGGCTTCCACCCATCGCTCGGGCCGAAACAGGTACGGGAGGAATACCTGGCCGCGCAGCCGTAACGTTCCCGGGACGGTCGCGGCGTAGCGTCGCTTCGGTGGGGGAGGCGCAGCCAGGAAGGGGGCGTCTTCAGGGGGTATACGACGTGCGTCTTCTCCGCATGCCATGCGTGCGCTGCCGCGCCTAGGGGCGCGGCGAACCTCCCAAAGGGAAAGAGAAGAAGATGCGCAAGAGTCCATTCGCTGTGGGCACCGTAGCCACGCTGCTGGCGTTCGGCGGCAGTGCCGCGGTGGCGTCCACGGCCCAGGCATCCACGGGGAACACCGCCTACGTCTCGCCGTCCGGCAGCACGTCCGGTGCCGACACCTCGTGCACCACCGCCGGGTACGCGAGCATCAGCAAGGCCGTCGGCGCGGTCAGCGCCGGCGGCACGGTCGTGGTCTGCCGGGGTGTCTACCACGCCCAGGTCGTGGTGGCCAAGCCGCTGACCCTGGCTGGCCAGCCCGGTGCGGTGATCGACGCACAGGGACAGAAACCGCTGAAGATCGGCAAGACCAAGCTGCCCGGCAGCGTCGGCATCGGCGTCCTCGGCACGCACAATGTCCGGGTCAGCGGGTTCAAGGTCAGGAACGCCGGCTTCGACGCCATCCTGGTCGGGCTGAGCTCGAGGGTCTCGGTGTCCCATAACGTCCTGCGGAACAACGGCGACGTAGGCGTGGACCTGAACGGCTCGTCCTGGTCCCAGGCCACCGGCAACGTGTCGGAGAACAACATGGGCGGCGGCTTCCTGGTCGCCGACGACGTGGGACCCAACAGCCACAACGTGGTCGCCTGGAACCTGGCCAGCCACAATCCCGGCGGGTGCGGGGTCATCCTGGCCGGGCACAGCACCGCCGGGGTGACGGACAACCTGGTGGCGCACAACGTGCTGACCTACAACGGCACGCTGAAGTCCACCGGCGGGGGAGCGGGCGTCGTGATCGCCACCGAGGTTCCGGGTGAGACGGTGGCCGACAACACCGTCGCAGGCAACCTCATCTACGGCAACGGTCTCGCGGGCGTCACCATCCACGCCCATCTGCCCAGCCAGGACCTGAACGGGAACCGGATCACCGGGAACGTGATCGGGACCAACAACACCCTGGGTGACCCGATCCAGCTGGCCACCTCGCCCACGTCCAAGAAGAACGTGGCGGTGCCGGACACCCGGACGACCGGGATCCTGGTCGGCTCGGCCAGCCCGATCCATGTCTGGATCGGCGGCAACCGCATCGCCCGCAACCACTTCGGGATCTTCCTCGAGGGAGTGGGCCAGGCGGTGCATGCGACGCTGCACGGCAACCAGTTCCATCGTGTGTTCAGGCCGGTGAAGTCGGTCATCGTGCACTGACCTGCGGAGGCTGAACCCGCGCCGTCCCCGGGCCCGAGGCCCCGGGGACGGCGCGGGCCGCGGGGGCCGGACCCGGCCCGGGCCCGCTGATCGGGTAGAACGGGTAAATGCCGGAGCTTCCCGAGGTCGAGACCGCCCGCAGCCTGATCGCCGACCAGGCGCTGAACCGGACGATCACGGCGGTCGACGATGCGGACACCTACGTCACCCGCCCCCACCTTCCCGGCCAGCTGCGGGATGCGCTGGTGGGGCGCACGCTCACCGCCGTCCGCCGGCGGGGGAAGTCCATCTGGGTCGAGACCTCCGGCGTGATGGGGGACCCCGCGCCCGGACCGGATCTCGGCATCCACCTCGGCATGAGCGGCCGGATCGTGGTCACCGCCCCCGGCGGTGCGGCCGCCGAGGGCGGCGGGCCCCGGCGCCGGGACGCGCAGCCGCGCAAGCCCGAGTGGGACCGCTTCACGCTCGAGTTCGCCGACGGCGGCCACCTGGCCCTGTTCGACAAGCGCCGGCTGGGGCGCGTCCGGCTGAATCCTGACATCAACGCGCTCGGGCCAGATGCCGGGAAGGTCACCGAGGACCAGTTCCGGCACCTGCTGAGCAAGGGCACGATCGCGGTCAAGGCCCGGCTGCTGGATCAGTCCAAGATCGCCGGGGTCGGGAACCTGCTGGCCGACGAGGCCCTCTGGCAGGCCAGGATCTCCCCGGCGGCACCCGTGAATAGCCTCCGGCCCGCGGACGTCGACCGGCTCCACCACGCCCTGCAAGCGGCGCTGAAATCGGCCGCCGCCCACGGCGGTGTGCACACCGGCGAGGTGATCCCATTCCGGCACGCCGGCGCCCGGTGCCCGCGCGACGGCGCCGAGATGAAACACGGCACCGTGGGCGGCCGCAGCACCTGGTGGTGCTCCCTCGAACAGGCCTGATGTGTGTTTTCCTGGAACAGGCCTGATGTGACAGCCTGCAGCCTATGAGCGCGAGCGTGGTGAGCCCGGTGTTCGTCGGGCGCCAGGACGAGATCGCCGCGCTCACTGCCCTGCTGGACCGGGTCCAGCGGACCCCGGCCCAGCCAGAGGCGGCTGACCAGGCGCGACCCACCGCCAGCTAGAGGCCGCCGCCCAGCCAGAGCCCGCCGCCGGGATGCTGGTCGCTCAGCCGTAAGGCCCGGTTCCAGCCGCACGGCCCGGCCCGGCAGGGCCGGGCCGCAGCCGTGGTCTCAGATGTAGAGCCGGGGAAGCGTGATGGCGAACCGGGTGTGTCCGGGCTTGCTGCCCACTTCGATGCTGCCGCCGTGCGCGGTGGTGACCGCGTCCACGATGGCCAGGCCCAGGCCGGTGCTCCCGGCGGTCCGGGAGCGGGACGAGTCCCCCCGCACGAACCGCTCGAACAGCATGGGCTGCAGCTCCGGCGGGATACCGGGCCCGTCATCGGTCACGCTCAGTTCGACGGTGCCCGGCTGGCCCCCGTCGGCCAGCGCGACGGTGACCCGGGTGCCCTTCGGGGTGTGCTTGGCCGCGTTGCTCATCAGGTTGGCCAGCACCTGGTGCAGCCGGTGCTCATCCCCGCGGACCAGTACAGCCTCATGGGGGAGTTCGAGCACCCAGCGGTGATCGGCCGAGGCGACCCGGGCGTCACTCGTGGCGTCGATGGCCAGCCGGGACAGGTCCACCGGCTCCCGGGCCAGCGGCCGGCCCGCGTCCAGCTGGGCGAGCAGCAGCAGCTCGTCGACCAGCACGCTCATCCGCTCGGACTCCGACTCGATCCGGTGCAGCGCGTGGGCGATGGCGGCGGGATCCGCGTCCGGATTGCGCAGCGCGAGCTCCGCGTAGCCGCGGATGGCGGCCAGCGGGGTGCGCAGCTCGTGGCTGGCGTCGGCGGCGAACCGGCGCAGCCGCGCTTCGCTGGCCGCCCGGCGGGCCAGCGCGCTTTCGACGTGACCGAGCATCCGGTTGAAAGCCTCGGCGACCTGGCCCGCCTCGGTGCGTGGGCTGGTGTCCGGGACCCGTTCGGGCAGCGTGACCTCGCCACTGGCCAGGGGCAGCTGGGTGACCCGGGTGGCGGTGGCCGCGACCCGGCGGAGGGGCCGCAGGGAGAGCCGCACGAACCCCGTGCCGATGAAGCCCGCCAGGATCAGTGCGACCAGGAATGCCGCCAGCTCGGCGATTTCCACCTTGTGCAGCGTGGATTCCATGGTGGACAGCGGGAGGCCGGTGATGAGCAGATCACCGTCTCGTCCTTTGATCGCCGTGAGCCGGTAGTCGCCGCCGATGGAGGCGAGGTTCTCGGTGTAGTACCTGCCGTCCGGCGGCAGCCGGGTCAGGATGGCCTTGTCCGCGTCAGACAGGTGGCTCTGGCCGTCGATGATGCCCTGATCGGTCACGACGCCGTCCTTCACCCGGGCGCCGAATGTCCCGGCGTTCAGGCCCGGGGTCTTGTTGCAGTTGGTGACCGCCGCGCCCTGAGGCGGCGGCGGACCCTCGTCGTGCTTCTCTTCCATGCAGGAGGCGTACCGCCCGCCCGCCGTCTGGAGCTGGTAATCCAGCTGGTTGAGCAGGGTGTGACTGAGCACGATGTAGGTGACCAGGCCCACGCTCGCGCAGGCCAGCGCCAGCAGCGCCAGCAGGCCGGTGATCAGCTGGCCGCGCAGCGAGCGGGTCGCGAGCCAGCGGGCAGGCCGGTCTCGCCTGGAGATGTGCAGAACGCGCGGTGCCCGCACATCACCCATGACTAGCACTATGGCCGGCGATGCTCGGCGAAACTTCTCGTTATCTTCTGTGCCGCTTCTCAAGATGCGGGACGACGGCGGCGGGCAGCGGGCCGGCCGCCGCGGCCCGTGCCCGCTGGACGTCCCGGGCGAATGGGCAGGCGAAGGCGCAGGTTAAGGTGCAGCCTATGGAGGCGGAGCTCAGGGACGCGATCGCGGCGAACCTAGGCCGTTTCCCCCGTATCGAGGCACCCGCCGACGGCCTCAAGGCCGCGGCGGTCGCGCTCTGCGTCGTGATCCAGAACGACCTGCCCGCGCTGCTGATCACCAGGCGGGCGCCGACCCTGCGCAACCACGCCGGGCAGTGGGCGCTGCCCGGCGGGCGCCGCGACGCGGGGGAGTCCGCTGAGGACGCGGCGCTGCGCGAACTGCGCGAGGAGACGGGCGTCGAGGTCTCGCCGGACGCGGTGCTGGGCGTGCTCGACGATTACGTCACCCGGTCGGGTTACCTGATGACCCCGGTGGTGGTGTGGGGCGGCCAGGTCAGCCCGGACATGAATGGCCCGGAGTCCGAGGTGGCCCAGATTCACGTCATCCCGCTGGCCGATTTCGACGTCCCGCCGCGGCTGCTGCGGATCCCTGAATCCGAGGCGCCGGTGATCCAGCTTCCCCTGCTCGGCCGCTTCGTGCACGCCCCCACCGCGGCGATTATCTACCAGTTCTGCCAGGCGGGCCTGCACGGAAGCATGATCAGGGTGGCGCACTTCGAGCAGCCCGTGTTTGCGTGGAAGTAGCCAGCCGTCTGGAATTAGCCAGCTCAGCGGGCCGGGGCCGGCGCGTTGATAGCCTGCATCGAATACCCGGCGGCGTGCCGCCGTCGGCGTTACCCGGGAAGGTTGCCCATGCCGGCCAGGAGATCGTCGGGCGCCCCCGCCGCGCCGGGCACTTCTGCGCCTGAGACCGCCCCGCCTGACACCGCCCCGCCTGACACCGCCCCGCCCGTGCCAGCGTCGCCCGCCCTGTCCCGGCGGCACGCGGCCGGGGCCCCGAGCGCCCGCGGCCTGCTGTTCACCCTGCTCGGCGAGTTCGTGCTGACCACCGACGGGACCGCCTGGACGTCGGCAGTCCTCGCCGCTTTCGGCCGCCTCGGCATCGAGGAAAAGGCCACCCGCCAGGCGCTGATGCGCACCGCCGCCGCGGGCTGGCTCGAGCCTGAGAAGCTGGGCCGCCGCACCCGCTGGCGGCTGACCGGGAGCGCGCGGCGGCTGCTGACCGACGGAGCGGAACGCATCTACTCCTTTACCGGGCCCGCCGAGGAGTGGGACGGCCGCTGGCTGCTGGTCTACGCGCGGGTCCCGGAGAGCGACCGCCGGGCCCGGCACGTGGTGCGCAGCCGGCTCAGCTGGGCGGGGTTCGGATCACTGGGCGCGGGCCTGTGGATCAGCCCGCATCCTGACCGCGGCGCCGAGGCCACCGGGGTGCTCCGGGCGGCGGGCCTCGCCGGGGACGCCCACGTCTTCGTGGCCACCCGGTCCGGGCTCGGCGACGTCCGGGCGATGGTGGCCGCCGCCTGGGACCTGGCCGCGGTCGAGGAACAGTACGAGCAGTTCATCGAGGAGTTCCGCGACCCGGCGCCCGGTGACGTGCTGGCCCGCCAGGTCGAGCTGGTGCACACCTGGCGGCGCTTCCCGTCGATCGACCCGGCGCTGCCCCGGGAGCTGCTGCCCGCCCGCTGGAGCGGGCTGGAGGCGGCCCGGCTGTTCGCTGACCGGCATCAGCGGTGGTCCGGCGACGCCCGCTTGGAGTGGAAGCGGCTCAACGACCTCGGCTGAGCCCCCTGCCCGACTCCCCGCTGGGCGGCCCGCAGCCGGGTCTTCCCAGCAAAATGTCTACAAGGTACCGTCGGCTCCAGATCTCACTGTCGAAGATCGAAGGGGCCCGATCGCAGATGGCCGCCCGGCTCGCAGGATCGTGGATCGGCTACCAGGCGCGGGTGCGGCCGGACCACACCGCGGTCGCCGACCTGGCCACCGGGCGGCGGCTGGGCTACCGCGAGCTCGACGACCGGATTGCCCGGCTGGCCGGCGTCCTGGCCCGTGAGTACGGCGTGGCCCCGGGTGACCGCGTCGCGATGCTCTCCCGGAACTGCGCCCAGGCGATCGAGCTCATGTACGCCTGCGGCCGGATCGGGGCGATCTTCGTCCCGCTCAACGTGCGGCTGCCGGACAGCGAACTGGCCGCGCTCGCCACGGATGCCGACCCCCGGTTGCTGGCCGGGGAGGCGGACCTGCTCGGCCGGGACGTGGCCACCGGGCTGCCCCGGCTGGGCTGGGCTGGCCAGCCCGGGACGGGCGGCTACGAGCCGGCCATCGCAGCCAGCGAGCCCGCCGCCCCCGTCCCGGTGGACGCCGATGACCCGTGGGTGATCATCTACACCTCGGGCACCACCGGCCGGCCCAAAGGCGTGCTGGTCACCCACGCGGGCTCCGAGGCGACCATGCTCGCCGGCTGCGTGGCCGGCGACGTAACCCCCGCCTCGGTGTGCCTGACCGCGCTGCCGGTCTGGCACGTGGCCGGGCTGAACCTGTTCGCCAACCCGGCGCTGTTCATGGGCGGGACGGTGCTGATCATGCAGAGCTTCGAGGCTGAGGTGGCGCTCGGCTTGCTCACCCGGGCGCAGGAGCCGGTCACGCACTTCTGCGGAGTCCCCGCGCACTAC
>DATCFY010000141.1:0-24178 GCA_036509255.1 Streptosporangiaceae bacterium | reverse complement strand
CGGTGGCCGAACGCCTGGCAGCCGGACGCGAAGCCGGCCCGCCGGGGCGGCTGCTGGAGCAGCGAGTACGCGGCGTAGGCCTGCAGGGCGCCGGTCTGCTTGTAGTTGCAGTTGCCGTGCAGCACGCAGTGCGCGCGGCCGAGTGGCCCGGACGCGTAGACCGAGTCGAGTGAGGTGTTGATCCGCGGGTTCTCCCGCGGTGGCATCTCGTTCATCACCGCGGCGGCCTGCTCGGACAGGGCGGTGTACTTCTCGGCGTCGGACATGTCCTTGATCTGCTCCAGCGCGCCCGCGACGATCTGCGGCACGCCCATCATGAGCGCGCGGTTGAACACGCCGCCGAGGACCTTGACGTTCGCGACCCGCGGGTCGCGGCGGAACCAGACCGGGTGCGAGGTGCCACCCCACGGCAGGGCCAGCCCCGTCTCGTGCTGGCCGGGAACCACGACGGTGTAGAGCCCGGCGTCGGGCGGCCATTCCACGTACTCGTTCTGCTCGAGGTAGTAGGCCTTGGCCAGGGCCGCGTTGACCAGGATGGTCCGCGTCGAGGCGATGGTGGGCAGGCCCTTCCAGAACACCTCGATGTCCAGCGTGTCCAGGCCCGGCAGCTCGAGGCAGATACCGGCCGCGATCTCGCCGGTGGTGTACATCTGCGCGACGCCCGGCGCCAGCAGCAGCCCGCGCTCCGCCATCTGCTCGCCGTAGGTCTCGTCGCAGGTGATCAGCCAGTCCTGCTCGCCGGTGGTGTCGAGGTAGTGGCAGCCGGCCGCCAGGCAGGCCTCGACCACCTCACCGCCGTGCCGGGCGAACGGCCCGACCGTGTTGAGCACGACCTTCGCGCCGGTCAGCAGCTCGGTCAGCGGCCCGACCGCGTGCTCGACCTCGATCACCTCGTGCGGCACGGTGCCGATGCCGGGGACCCGGTCCAGGGCCTCGGAGATGCGGGCCTTGTCCCGCCCGGCCGCGACGAAGGGGACGTTGAACTCCCGCAGGTACTCGCAGATCAGCTGCCCGGTGTATCCGGACGCTCCGTAGACGACGACAGGCTTGTCCGTGCTCATGAGTGCGCCTTTCGCTGGAAGTCAGCTGGAAGCCGGAAGGACCCCGGTCACATGCCCATGCCGCCGTCGACCGGCAGCCCCGCCCCGGTGATGAACCGCGCCCCGTCGGAGGCCAGGAACACCACGGCGTCGGCCATGTCCGGCACCTCGCCGAGCCGGCCGAGCGGGGTCAGCCCGACCACGGCGCCGACCGCCTCCTCCGCGCTGGGGAACAGCCCGAGCGTGGCGCAGTCTGCCGCAAGTTGCATGCCCATCTCCGTGGCCACCAGGCCGGGGTACACGCAGTTCACCCGCACGCCGTAGCCGAGCCGGCCGGACTCCATCGCCGCCACCTTGGTGAGGCGGTCCACGCCTGACTTGGTGGCCGAGTAGCCGGCGATCCCGGGAAAGGCGATGGTGGCCGCGACCGACGCGATGTTGATCACCGCGCCGCCCTGCCCCGCCGGGCCGCCGGGGCGCATGGCCCGGAACGCGTGCTTGATGCCCAGGGCCGTGCCCAGCACGTTGACCTCGAGCATTCGCCGGACGTCGGCGGCCTCGATGTCGATGAGCAGGCTAGTGATCTCGACCCCGGCGTTGTTGACCAGGATGTCCAGGCCGCCGAGGGTGCTGATGGCCTGCGTCATGGCCTGGTCCCAGCTCGCCTCGCTGGTCACATCCAGCGGCACGAACTCGCAGACCGCGCCGGACTGGCACAGCGCGTCGGCGGTCTTCTTGCCCAGCTCCTCCTGGACGTCGGCGATGACGACGGCCGCCCCGGCCCGGGCCAGGGCTTCCGCCATGCCGTGGCCGAGCCCGCGGGCCCCGCCGGTGACCAGTGCCTTCCGCCCCGTCAGTTCGTACACGCTCATCAGGCACCTCTTCCCGGGACCGCCATGGGCCCGTAGCCCGCAGCGTCGGGGCCGCGGATCTTGTGACGTGAGTCATAGCCTGGCCGCGTCTCTTGACAACTGTCAAGAGATGGCTGGACGATCGTCTAGAGAATTCTGGTCACCTGTCAAGATCGCGAAGAAGCGCGCCGGGTAGACTTGACCCGCAGTTCGCAGGGGCACGCGGAGCCGATTGGACCTGACCGTGACCGAGGCAGCCCAGGTAGTGGCCGAGACAGCGCAGGCAGTGACGGCCCAGACTGAGACAGCCCAGACTGAGACAGCCCAGACTGAGACAGCAGAGCGGAACCGCGACCGGATCGCGCGCCGCCAGCTGGACAAGTTCGCCGAACGGCGCGCCCAGCTGGCCGCGGCGGCGCTGCAGACCCTGGCCGAGCAGGGCTACGCGCGGACCAGCCTGCGGGACATCGCGCAGAACTCCGAGTTCTCCCACGGGGTGCTGCACTACTACTTCAGCGACAAGACCGAGCTGATCACCTACTGCGTGCGGCAGTACAAGGCCGAATGCGTGACCCGGTACGACAACATCGTCGCCACCGCCACCTCGGCCGGCGAGCTCAGGCGGGGGTTCGGTGCCGCCATGGCGGCCACCCTGGTGGAGGAGGCCACGCTGCACCGGCTCTGGTACGACCTGCGGAACCAGAGCCTGTTCGACGACTCCTACCGCCACGACGTGACCGAGATCGACGACAGCCTCGAGCGCATGATCTGGCGCATCGTCAGCAAGTTCGCCGATCTGGCCGGGACGCCGCTGGCCGTGTCGTCCGGCCCGGCCTACGCCGTGTTCGACGGGCTCTTCCAGCAGGCGCTGATCAGGCACCTGGCGGGCCGCGCGGACGCGGCCCGGGACCTCGACGAGAACGTCCAGCGCGTCCTGGACTCGCTGACCGCCCGCAGCTGAGCCCGGGCCACCTGCGCCGGGCGACGTGACCAGCCTGGCGGCGCGTTGACGGGCGGCCCGGGCCCCGGCAGACTCGGCGCGTGACGGAGT
The DNA here is from genome assembly GCA_036509255.1 of Streptosporangiaceae bacterium. Taxonomy (GTDB): domain Bacteria; phylum Actinomycetota; class Actinomycetes; order Streptosporangiales; family Streptosporangiaceae; genus RYN-230. Next base: position 21,236 of record DATCFY010000141.1, on the reverse strand, counting down.
GGATCTATTTCATCCATCCCCCGCGCGACGACTTCGCGGCGACCATGACGGACGACGAAAAAGCCGTTTGGGCGGAACATTTCGGCCGGCTGCAGCGCCTGCTCGCGGACGGGCAGCTGATCCTGGCCGGCCCGACGCTCGGCCGCATCAACACCGGGGTGGCCGTGTTCGAGGCGCCCGACGAGGACGCCGCCCGGCAGATCATGGCGGCCGACCCGGCCATCAGCAGGGGGTACGCCCGGGGTGAGCTGCGCCCGTTCCGGGTTTCGCTGCTCCGCGGCCGTGACTGACGCCCGCGGGGACCGGGCCGGATGCCTAGAGCGGGATCCCGCTGGGCGCCGTCCTGGCCGCGCGGCCGCAGATCAGCCGCTGACGTCCGGCCCGGAGTGGCGGTGCAGGAAGTCCAGGGTCCGCTGGTTGAAGGCCTCGACATTCTCGTAGATCGGGGCGTGCGCGCAGTCCTCGAACACCACGACCTCCGTGCCGGCGATTCCCTGGGTCAGCGGGTCCGCGAACCGGGTGGAGGTCACCTGGTCGTGCCGGCCGAAGGTGACCAGGGTCGGGGCCTGCACGGAGGCCAGTACCTCCCGCGCGTCGTGGGCTAGCACCGCCTGCGATTGCCGGAGGAACGCGTCCACCGGCGGCATCGGCCGGCCACGGACGAAATCGGCCAGGGATTCGATGTACTCCGGCCGGGCCGCGTACAGCTCGGGCGTGAAGCACCACGGGAAGATTCCCTTGATCACCATGTCCGTCACGCTGCCCAGCGCTTGCGCCATGATCTGCCAGCCCTCGACTACCGTGCGCAGGAACGGGTCGCTGGCCGGCCAGGCGCTGTGCAGGGACAGCGACGTCACCCGGTCCGGGTACTTGGCCGCGAGCCACATGCCGGTGGCCGCGCCCAGCGACAGCCCGGACACGTGCGCCCGGTCCAGGCCGGCCGCCTGCATGAACGCGGCGATGTCATCGGCGAACAGTTCGGTGGTGTAGTTGCCCTCCGGCTTGCCGGACAGGCCAGCGCCGCGCAGGTCCACGGTGAAGCAGGTGAAGCTCTTCGCGTAGTCGGCCACCTGGAACGCGTAACACGCCTGGTCGGCGGCCAGGTAGGGGATGAGGATCAGGGGTTCACCGTCTCCCTCGACCTCGTAGTGGACGTCGATACCGTTCGCCTGCACTACCGGCATCCGGATCCCCTCCCTGCTCCGGGGGCGGCCCGCGTCGCCCGCCCGCTGTAGCACTGATCGTCCCCCCGCAGGTAACGTCGCGCCAGTGCCACCCGGTGTGCAGGCGCCACCGGGCGAACGAGTGCCACCGGGAGGTCCGCCCGTGATGAACACCGACACCGTCCTGGGGTACCAGCGGCCGGCCATGCTGGGCGGTCCGGTCAGCCCGGACCCTGATGCCCTGACCGTCCGCTGGTACGGGACGTCTAACTTTGAGCTGAATTTCCACGACCGGGTGGTGCTGCTCGACACGTTCTACGACCGCGGCCCGCGGATGCGCGGCCTCGGGTTCCGGCCCGATGAGATGGTCCGCGCCGATGCGGTGCTGATCGGGCACCCACACTACGACCACATCTCGGACGCAGCCCAGGTGGCCTCGGCCACGGGCGCGCCGGTGGTGGTGCATCCGCTCGGCGCGGACGTGCTGACCCAGGGGGGCCTGGACGTGTCGCAGATCCACGCGGTGACCGGCCTCGGCGAGGGTGAGCTGCTGGAGTTCCCCGAGTTCACCCTCCGGGTCATCCACGGCTTTCACGCCGACCTCACCCACCCGGAACAGCAGATGAGCCTGGAGGCGCTGCGCCAGGCCCGTGAGGTCTGGGAGCGGGACGAGCCGCCGCTGAGCGCCGCCGAAGAGGCCTACGCCGCAGCCGTGATGCAGCGCGGCAGCATGGCCCCGGAGGTCTTCACCGAGGGCACCATGTGCCTGGTCATCGACATCGACGGCTACCGGATCGTGTACCGGGACAGCGGCGGCCCGGTCAGCGAGGAGGAGCGCTCGTTCTTCGCGGCCAGCCCCGGCTGCGACCTCGCCATCGTGGGCTTCATCGGCCGCCCGCCGGCCCGCCGCCAGCTCAAGGAGGCGACGATGCCGCTCATCGAGACCTACCAGCCCCGGGCGGTCATCCCCTGCCATCACGACGACCTGTACCCGATATTCATCGACCTGGCCACCGAGCCGCTCAAGATGCGCGTCCACGAGCAGTTCCCGGCGGCCAGCACCATCCAGCCGGTCTACGTCGAACCGGTGACGATCGGCATGAAGTCACAGGCCGTCACCGTCGGGGACGCCCGGCCGTAAGCGTTCGCCGCTGGGCAGCGGGCTTCCCCCGCTGGGCTATGGGCACCTTGCTAGCTGGCCCCTCGCTGGCTGGGCACCTTAGCTGGCTGGGCACCTTAGCTAGCTGGGCACCTTGTCGAGGAATCCCAGGACGGTGACGAGCCGGCCGTCGTCCCCGGTGACCGCCACGTCGAACCCGACGATCAGCGGCTCGGCGCCCTCCGGGCCGAGACCCCAGGTGAAGCGGGCCTGGCGGTGATGGGCGTCGACCGGCCCGGCCAGGGTGAAGACGAAGCCGGGAAACTGTTCCTGCGCCGCGGCGATGGCCGCGTCGATCTCGTCCTGGCCGCGGGCCTCGCCGAGGGATCGATGTAGCTGGCGTCCGGGGCCCAGGTGCTGTCGATCAGCTTGCGCCGCGCCGCGGGGTCGGTCTCGTTCCAGCAGTCGACGTAACGGGTGATCGTGTCGTTCATAGGGAGTGCCTTTCGTGATGGGTCCGCTCTGTGCGGTCGCGGCCCATCCTGCGGACCGGGCCGGGCCCGTGTCGATTACGCGGGAGGTAATGCCCGGCCTTGACCTGGGAGGTAATCGCGGCGCTGCGGGCGGGCCGCTAACGTCAGCCTCATGGCGACCATGACGTGGCCCATGTCGGGCACCCGCCCCGTCGGTGAGCTGCTGCGCGAATGGCGCGAGCGCCGCCGGATCAGCCAGCTTGACCTGGCCATCCGGGCCGAGGTGTCCGCGCGGCATCTCAGCTTCGTGGAAACCGGGCGCTCGCGGCCGACGCCCGCCATGATCCTGCGGCTGACTGAGCAGCTCGAGGTGCCGCTCCGGGAGCGGAACACGCTGCTGCTGGCCGGCGGCTACGCCCCGGCATACCCGGAGCACGAGCTGGGCGAGCCGGAGCTGCGGAACGTCCGCGATGCCCTGCGCCAGGTGCTGGCCGGCCACGAGCCCTACCCCGCGGTCCTGGTCGACCGCTGGTGGGAACTGCTCGACGGCAACGCGGGCCTCGCCGTGCTCGCCGACGGGTGTGCCGCCTGGCTGCTGGAGCCGCCGGTGAACGTGCTCCGCCTGGCCCTGCACCCCGACGGGATGGCGCCCCGCATCGCCAACCTGGCCGAGTGGCGTGGTCACCTGCTGTCCCAGTTGCAGCACCGAGCGCAGGCTCTCGGCGATCCGCAGCTGCGGGAACTGCGGGACGAGCTGCTCGCCTACCCGGGCGGCATGGCCGAGGTGACCTCGCCCGCGGGGGTCGTCCTGCCACTGCGCTACCGGCGCGGCGGCCAGGAACTCTCGCTGTTCAGCATCAGTGCGGTAGTGGGCACCGCGACCGACGTGACCGTGGCCGAGCTGGCCATCGAGGCGTTCTATCCGGCCGACGCGGCCACGGCCGCGGCCCTGCGCGGGCCAGTCACGTCCCCGTAAGCCAGGCGAAGCTCCACGGTTCCAGCTCGATGCGGCCCGGCTCGACCCGGGCTGGCTCGATCCGGGGGGTGCCGGTGCCCGGGGTGCTCGCGTGGGCGAGCCGGGGCGCCCGCAGGCTGGCCCGGGCGATGATCCCCGCGTCGACGGAGTGGCTGACGTCGCTGAAGTTGGTGAGCGACAGGAACGGTGCGCTGCGCGGGTGACTGCGGCGGTAAGCCAGCACGCACTGGTTCCCGGTGGGCAGGATCTCGGTGGTGCCGCCGGACCGCAGCGCCAGCAGTTCCTGCCGGGCCCGGGCCAGGCCCTGCAGTGCCGCGAACGCACGGCCTTCCATGGTGGCCAGGTCGCTGCGGCGGGCCGCCCGGGCCCAGTCCATCCGCGGCCGGTGCATCCACCGGTTGTCGTGCGCGTGCGCCGGGTCGTCCGCCCACCCAGGGTCATTCGTCATGGCGAGCTCATCGCCCATATAGATGAGCGGGATGCCGCCGAAGGAGAAGACCACGGCGTACAGGGACTCCAGCCGCCTGAGGGCCAGCGTCAGTTCGGCCTCATCGCCGGCCGCCGCGGCGCTCTCGATGCCGCACAGCGAGGCGGCCATACCGGAGATCCGGGCGTCTCCGGTCGCCGGGTTTTCCTGGAAGCCGGCCCCCCGGGCGAACGATCCGGGGAAACGGCCGGCGAAGAACTCGTTGAGGAACCTGCGGTGCTCGAAACCGCCCAGTCCCACGGCCGCGGCATCCGCGTCGGAGACGGCCCAGCCGATGTCATCGTGACAGCGCAGGTAGGACACCCACGCCGTCGGCGCGGGCGCGGGCCGGCGGCGGGACAGCGCGTGCTCGGCCAGCCGCACGTCCCGGGTGGCCAGGGTGGACCAGAGCATCACCATGAGCTGGTTGTCGTAGGCCAGATCGCACTCGGGCTGGTAGCGGTCGTGCGCGCCGAGGTACTGCACCAGCATCTCCGGGCCGACGATGGCCTCGGCCTTGAGCACCAGGCCCGGCGCGGCCAGCCGGGTGAGCGCGCGGAACGCCTGGAGCAGCAGATGTGCTTCCGGCTGGTTCTGGCTGTCGGTGCCGGGCCGTTTCCACAAGAACGGCGCCGCGTCCAGCCGCAGCACGTCCACGCCGCGGTTGGCCAGCGTGAGCATGATCGCGAGCATGTGCCGGAAGACGTCGGGGTTGGCGTAGTTCAGATCCCACTGGTAGTCGTGAAACGTGGTCCACACCCAGCCGAGCCCGGGCACCTCGGTGAAGCTGCCGGGGGCGGTGTCCGGGAACACCTCGGGCAGCGTGGCCTCATAGGCGTCGGGAACCCTGCGGTCGGGGTAGATCAGGTACATGTCGCGGCAGGCGGGATCCCCGGCCTGCGCCTTGCGGGCCCATTCGTGCTCCTGTGCCGTGTGGTTGAGGACCAGGTCGATGCACATCGCCATGCCCCGGCTGTGCAATTCGGCGGCGAGCGCCTCCAGGTCGGCCATGCTGCCCAGCCGCGGGTCCACCGCGCCGTAGTCCGCCACGGCGTAGCCACCGTCGCTGTCCCCGTCCCGGGGCTGCAGCAGCGGCATCAGATGCAGGTACGTGACCCCCAGCTCGGCCAGGTAGTCCAGATGCTGCCGGACGCCGCGCAGCGAGCCGGCGAAACGGTCGGCGTAGCAGACGTAGCCGATCATCCGGGACCGCTGGAACCACGCGGGATCGATCTCGCGGCGGCGGTCCAGCAGCCGCAGCGGCGCGGGCCGCGCGGCGGCCGCCTCCAGGGCGTCGAGCACCAGCTCGGTCGCGAACCGGGTGATGTCGGTCACGCCGCCGTAGACCTGCTCGAGCGGGCCGGCTATGTCGAAGGCCAGCTGCTCCAGCCGGGCCAGGAATGCATCAGCGTCCACGGCGCCAAGCCCCTGCCGCACCGTGTTTTCCGCCTCGTGGTCCAGCCTGAACACGCAATACCTCCAGGAGCACGGGCCGCCGACGATCGAGAATACGTGCCGACGCCCCCCTTGACCTCAAGCCTGCTTGAGGTTCTACCGTCGCCAGTGGGCCCGACCGTCCCACCGAATGGAGTCGCAGATACCCTTCACCGATGCCGAAACGGCCTACCTGGGTGCTCAGCAGCTGGGCCGGCTGGCTACCGTCCAGCCGGACGGCAGCCCTCAGGTCAAGCCTGTCGGCTTCCACGTCAACCCCGGGCTCGGCACGATCGACGTGACCGGCTTCAACCTGACGTCCAGCCAGAAGTTCCGGAACGTCCGGCGCAACGGCCAGGCCGCGCTCGTGGTGGACGACATCGTCTCCACCGACCCCTGGCGGGTCCGCTTCCTCGAGATCCGGGGCACCGCGGAGGCTGTTGACGACGCCGCGGACGGCGGTCCCCTCATCCGGATCCGTCCCACCCGGATCCTTAGCTTCGGCATAGAGGAACCACCCGGCGAGCCGCACCAGACCAGGCTGGCTGCTCGCGACGTACCTGTTTAGGCCGGTATACGTGCAGCAGAGAGCGGCACGGGTGGCGCGTCCTTGGGGGAGAGCAGCAGCCCCTCCGCGAGCAGGCTGGAGACGGCGGCGCCGGCCGCGGATTCCCGGCACCCGCCCAGGGTAAGAAGCGTCCGTGGCAGCAGAGGATGCAGGCGCAGGGGGAGGGTATCCGCAGTTCCGGCAGGTTGTCCTGGACGGCACCGACGCGAGGGAACTGGCGGAGTTCTACCGGCAGCTGCTGGGCTGGCAATATCGCCCCGGCGACGAGCCCCCGGCCCCGGGCGAGCCGGACCCGGCGGGCCGGGACTGGCTGGTGCTGAAGGACTCTGCGGGCGCGGTCCGCATCGCGGTCCAGCAGGTGACGTCGCTGCCTCGGGCGACCTGGCCGGAGGGCCCGGTGCCGCAGCAGATGCACCTGGACCTCTATGTCACCACGGTGGATGAGCTCGCCGCGGCGCACGAGCGGGCGCTGGCTCTCGGGGCGGGGCTGATCATGGACCGGTCCGACGACCCGGATGAGCCGCTGCGCGTCTACGCCGATCCGGCGGGGCATCCCTTCTGCATCTTCCTGGGCCCCCCGCCTACCTGACGAGAGTGCAGGTCAGTGCCCGCAGGCGGTGGCGTCCCAGTCAGGGAGCGGGACCGCGCCGCCGGGCAGGGCCGCCCAGAAGTCGGGCCCGGGAGGCGCTTCGACCTGGATACGCCGGCCGCCGGCCCAGGCCGCGTCGAACCCCAGCCGCCACGAGTGCAGCAGCGTCCGGCCGGCGGCGGCCTTAGCGAACAGCGGATCGCCCTCGATGGGGTGGCCGATCCAGGCGAGATGGACCCGGATCTGGTGCCGCCGCCCGGTCACCGGGCTGACCGCGAGCAGGGTATGACCCTCGTCGCCGGCCACGGTCAGGAACGTGGTGGTGGACGGGTAGGTCCGGGCCTCCTGGAACTGCTCATCCGGCGGGACCGACCAGCGGGACACGTCCGGGTCATAGGTGATCGCGGCGCGGTTGGCCGCTACCCGGACCCGGTTCTTGCGGCCTACGCTGAGCGGCAGCTCGATCGTGCCTCGCTGGGGCAGCCCAGTGGTGGCGGTAATGGCCAGGTAGGCCTTATCCACGGTGCGCCGGTTGAACTGGCGGGTCAGATCGCCGTGCAGGTGCAGGTCCTTGGCCAGCAGGAGAACCCCGGAGGTCACCTTGTCGATCCGGTGCGCGGGATACAGCTTCTCGCCCGCCTCCTCGGCCAGCCGGACCAGGTCGGTATCGTGCCGCTCGCCCATGACCGCGAGGCCGGCCGGCTTGTTCAGCACCAGGGCCGCGTCGTCCTCATACAGCACCGTGCCGGCCCGGATCTGCGCCCAGTCACTCACCGGGCCCACGGTATCCGGCTCCCGGGCCACCCGTCCGGCCCGCTCCGCAGCCGGGACCGTTTCACCGGGCAACCAGGGGGCAGAAACGCCAGAGATGGCTGGCCAGCCAGTCATCCGCTCCTTCCCGGCGGGCATTTAGCCCCCTCGGCACCAATTCGGGCGCCCCGCTCTCCCCGGGCCGGGCGGGGCGGATAACACGGGGGATCGTCCAATTCAGCGGGATCGCCGGGCGCGTGGGCCCACGGCCCCGCCACGAGTTACGTGAGGCTCAGCGTGCGGGGAATCCGGGGGATCAGCGCGGCATATCGGCTGCGGGACGGCTGGCTGGCGGGGGTTGCGGGGGCGTGCCTGGTCGTCGCAGCCTGCTCGGGAGGAGGCGGCCAGCCGGCGGGCAGTGCCGCGCGGCCGGAGCCCAGCAGCGCCCCGCCGGCCATCTCGCCCGCGGGCGGCAGTTCGGGTGTGAGTCCGCAGGCACCCATCACGGTCACCGCTGCGGGCGGCACCCGGATCCGCAGCGTCCAGGTCAGCACGCACGGGGCCGCGGTCGGCGGCACGCTGACCGCGGGCACCAGCCGTACCCGGGCCATCTGGCACAGCACCTGGGCCATGCACCCGGCCCAGGACTACTCGGTCACCGCGACGGCCGTGGACTCCTCCGGCCGGACGGTCACCAGGACGGCCTCGTTCCGGACCCTCGCGCCCGCGCACACGTTCAAGACCGAGATCTACGAGGGATACGGCCAGACGTTCGGGGTCGGCATGCCCGTGATCCTCTACTTCAGCCACCCGATCAGGAACCGGGCCACGGTGGAGCGTTCGCTCCAGCTGCGCACCTCCAGGCCGGTGACCGGGGCCTGGTACTGGGACGGCGACAAGACCCTGTACTTCCGGCCGCGGAATTACTGGCCCGCGCACACCACGGTCACCCTGCACGGGCACCTGGACGGCGTAGAAGGCGCCCCGGGCGTCTACGCCACGGCCGACCTGACCCAGACGTTCCGGATCGGCGCCTCGCTGATCGTCACGGCCAGCACGGCCACCCATCACATGCACGTCTACCGCAACGGCCACCTGCTCTACACGTGGCCGATCAGCACCGGCCGTCCCGGCGACGACACGCCAGACGGCACGTACCTCACTATCGACAAGGGCAACCCGGTCCTGATGACCGGCCCGGGCTACAGCCTGGAGGTGCCCTGGTCGGTCCGCTTCACCTGGAGCGGTGACTATCTGCACGACGCTTACTGGTCCGTAGGGGAGCAGGGCGCGGTGAACGTCAGCCACGGATGCGTGAACATGGCACCCGCCGACGCCCAGACCTACTACCAGATTGAGAACCCCGGCGACCCGGTCATGATCACGGGCAGCCCCGCGGCGGGCACCTGGGACAACGGCTGGACGGTGTGGTTCCTGTCCTGGAAGAAACTGGTGCGCGGCAGTGCCCTGGGCATGGCGGTACAGGCCGGCCCGGACGGCAGCACGTTCATCAGCCCGTCCTCGGTCGCGCCGTCCACGGCATCCTTCCCGCTGCAGACCGCGAAGCCCGGTAGTGCCGCGGCGGCCTAACGTTACGGGCCGTCCGGCCTGGCGCGCTGCGGCCCAGGTCACAACCCTGGGGTCAGACGCAAGGCGACGATGTGTTGCCCCCGCTGATACCTTGGCTTTAACCGGAGAGAGGCAGCGGCGGCGTCCTGCCCCGGTGTCCGTCTCTACTACTCGCGGGACTTGGTGTGGGTAGATGGATTAGTGCCCCGTTGGCCGCCTGCTTGCTGGCCTTGGCAGCCGCAGGCTGTACTGGGCGTGCCGACTCGGCCAGCATCGAGACGCCAGCCCGGACCGCCACGTCCGAGCCGGCCAGCAGCACGACGCCGAACCCATCAGCATCGGCCGCCCCCGCGACGGTCGCCTCCGCGATGTCCGGGCAGCCGGTCCCCGCGGGCACCGCGGCCAGGCTGCCCGCCGGCGCCTACTACGTGCTCGCCGGCCGGACCCTGGGCAGCCTGAACGTGTGGGAACTGGGTCCGGGCCGCGCCGTCATACAGCTCACCCGCAACCGCACTGGTCACCCGATCGACGCCCTCGCCGCGTCCGACGCGGGCATCGTCCTGGCTGACAAGGCGAACGGCACGGACCGGCTGGCCCGGTGGACCGGTCACGGCCCCGCCTGGCTGCGGCATCACCGCCTGGGCGCGCCCATCCAGGGCAGTTCGCCCGACATCCGCGGGAACGGGACTGTCGGCTACGTCACCCCGCCCAGCGGGTCCGGACGCCACCGGGATGCGGAGTTCGCGATCTGGACGCAGCCGTCGTACACCAGCGCGGCCGCGGTCATCTACCGGCAGCGCCGCCCGCTGGACGGACCGGTGTTCGGGCCGCACGGCCAGATCGCCATCGAGGGCTGGACCGGCCCGCAGCATGGCCGCCGGCCAAGCGTGCTGATCTACGCTCGCGGCCAGGTGACGACGCTCAGTACCGGGGTTCCCGCGATTCCCTCCCTGGTGGCCTGGGGGCATCGCGCGCCCGCGCTGGCGATCGCGTTCCCGGCCCACCGCGCCGAGCTGCTCTTCCCCGACGGCAGCCGGAAGCCGCTGCCCTCCGGCTGGCAGCCGCTGGCGTGGAACCCGTCGGGCACCCAGCTGCTCATGCAGTCCAGCACGGCCCTGGGAATCTGGTCGGCCTCAGCACCCGGGCGGGTGCGCACAGTGGGCGTGATCACGCCCGGGATGCAGATCCTGCAGGCGGTCTGGCTGGCCCACAAAGCGCCGTTGTGAGTTCCGGCTCAGCTGGACCCGGAAGAAACACCCGCCGCGGCGGGTTGGCCGCTATGTGAGCGACGTACCGTTGTCCGTACTGGACCTGGCCCCCGTGGCGGCCGGAGCCACCGCAGGCCAGGCCCTGGAGTACACGACCCAGCTGGCCAGGCGCACCGAGGAGCTGGGGTACCAGCGGTTCTGGGTGGCTGAGCACCACAACATGCCGGCTATCGCCAGTTCCGCCCCGGCCGTGCTGATCGCCCATCTGGCCGCGGCGACCTCCACCATCCGGGTGGGCTCCGGCGGCGTGATGCTGCCCAACCACGCCCCGCTGGTGGTGGCGGAACAGTTCGGCACCCTGGAAGCCCTGCATCCCGGCCGGATCGACCTGGGCATCGGCCGCGCCCCGGGCACCGACCAGTACACCGCGCTCGCGTTGCGGCGCACCATGGAAGGGCTCTCAGCCGAAGCGTTCCCGCAGGAACTGGCCGACCTGATCGGGCTGTTCAGCGCAGAAGGCCTGCGGCGGCCGATCACCGCGACACCCGGGCGGGGGGACATGCCCGCCATCTGGCTGCTCGGATCCAGCGGGTTCAGCGCGCAGCTCGCCGGGCTGCTCGGCCTGCCGTTCGCGTTCGCGCACCATTTCAGCTCGGCCAACACGGTGCCCGCGCTGGCTTTGTACCGGCAGAATTTCCAGCCCTCCCAATGGCTGGAGCGGCCGCACTCGATGGTCGCGGTCAGCGCGATCTGCGCGGATACCGACGAGCGCGCCCAGTGGCTGTCCGGGCCGGCCACCCTGTCGTTCGTCCGGCTCCGGTCCGGCACGCCGGCCCCGCTGGCCACCCCCGAGGAGGCGGCGGCCTACCCCTATTCCGACCGGGAGCGGGAATTCGCCCAGGACCGTTTCACCGGCCAGGCGCTCGGCTCCCCGGAAACAGTCCGCCGGCAGCTGTCCGACCTGCTCGAGCGGACCGCCGCCGACGAGCTGATGCTGACCACGATGGTCTACGACATTGAGGACCGGGTCCGGTCCTTCGAGCTGATCGCCGAGAAGGTCGCGGGCAGCCTCTCCAGGCCCGGCGCCTGAACGGCCAGCCTGGGCGCTGGCGGCCGGGCCGGCGTCCGGTCAGCCCGCCGGCCGGGATAACCGCGGTGAGGTTTGTTTTTGCCTGGCGTTAGGCCGGGGTACACCAGGGTAGGTCTGGCCCACCCTTGAGGAGGGCGGACGTTATGGCAGACCCGAACGGTAGCACCCAGCCCGCCGTGGCCCCGGAGGCTTCGGCCGGCGAACTCGTGAAGCAATTGTCTGAGCAGGTTTCCCGGCTTATCCGTGACGAGCTGAAACTCGCCGAATACGAGATGACCAGCAAGGCCAAGCGAATCGGCCGTGGCGCCGGCATGTTCGGCGGCGGTGGGCTCGTCGCGCTGTACGGCATTGGCTGCCTGCTGGCGGCGGCCATTATCGGCCTGGCCACCGTGCTGCCCGCCTGGGCGGCGGCGCTGATCGTGGGCGGCGCGCTGCTGGTCATCGCCGGTCTGGCCGCACTTATGGGTAAGAGCCAGGTAACCAAGGCCGTACCGCCGGTCCCGGAGCAGGCGGTGCAGAGCGTGAAAGCTGACGTGGAAGAAATCAAGGAAAGGGCACACCGATGACCGCAGCAGAGAGCACCGGAGACCAGGACGGCCCTGCGGCTCCGCCGGACAATCCGGATGCGCTGGTCGAGGAGATCAACCGGACCCGGGAAGAACTCGGCACCACGGTTGAGGCGCTGGCGGCCAAGGTGGACGTGAAGGCCCGGGCCCAGCAGAAGGCGAGCGAGGTGTCCGGGGAGCTCAAGACCAAGGTCCGGGACATCACCCAGGGGCTGTCCGGCAAGGCCGGCCAGCTCAAGGGCGAGGTCAGCAGCCGGTCGGCCGAGGCCCGGCAGGCCGTGGCCGAGAACAGTAAGACCGTGCTGGGCGCCGGGCAGCCGGTCACCAAGAGCCTCGCCAGCCGCGCCGCCCAGGCCGGGGCCACAGCCCAGTCGTTCGGTGCGACCGCCTGGGCCGCCACCCCGGAACCGGTCCAGCAGCGGGCCAGGCGGGTCGCGGCCACCGTGGACGAGCACCGGGTACCGTTCGCGGCCGCGACGGCGGCGGGGGCGCTGCTGCTGGGCGGCTGGCTGATCTTCCGAGGCCGGCGGCACTGATAACGGGCCCTCTTCAGCGTGACGAGCCGGGCCTGATCCTGCGATCAGGCCCGGCTCGCGCTGACTGGGGCCCCCATTCGGGACCGGCCCGCTAGCCGGTCATCCTGGCCATTCCGGCCGCCGGACAGTCCGTTAGCTAGCTCAATGGCGCAGCCGGGGGCGATGGGCCCGCTTCCAGGCCCGCTGGGCTTTCGCCTGCAGCCGGACGGCCCGCTGGTCTTCCTGGTCGTACAGCAGCCCGTAAGTGAACGCGTTCTCGCCGGCCAGGTGCGCGCCGATGCCGAGTTCCCGGTCCGCGCCGCGGGCCACCACCGCATCCTGGTGGTCGCCGAGCACCGTCTGGACCTTTTTCATCTGCTTGGTGAAGCGCCTGGCCGCCTTGCCCAGCGCCGGGCTGATCGTTTCGCCGGCGTACCGGGCCCGCTTGGCCGCCTTCCGGGCCTCGTGGTAGGCGAGTTCCCTCGGCCGGCCTGGGGACGTGGCCCCGGCCTTGCGGATCCGCCGCCGGGTGCGCCGGTAGGCGTGGTGGGCCGCGGCGGGCAGCACCCGGCCCGCAGGCCGGGCCGCTTCCGCCGACCACGGCGGATCGGCCAGCAGCCCGTCCAGCGCATCCCGCAGCGCGAAGTAACGCGCCGAGTCCAGCGCGGCGAGCACGTTCCTGCGCGCAGCCGCCTGGATCGGGGCGAAGTGACCCTGCACCCGCGCCTGGACCGGGCCGAGCGTCACCTCGGCCGGGATCGTCCGCACGTTCTGGCTGAGCCGGCTGGCCAGCACCTCGGCGTCGCGGGCCTCGCCGAGCACCCCGCCGAGCCATTTCAGCTCGGCCAGGATCTTTTCCGTTCCGGAGCGGGGGATGACTTCGGCGAACGTCTGCAGGGTGCTGCGCAGGCGGCGGGTGGAGACCCGCATCTGGTGCACTGCGTCCGGCTCGTCCCCGCGGACCAGCGGGTCCATCGCCCCGAGCCGCGCCGCGTGCTCCTGCAGGTAGGCCACTACCACGTCGCCGGCGGACACCGGCGCGGAATGATGCTGCTCGCCGCGCCGGCCGTTCGCCGTGGCGGCCGGCTGGGTGCGTGCCGGCCCGTCTTCCGCTGGCCAGCCGAGAGCTCGTTCCAGCTTCGCGGCCCGCGCCGAGGGCTGCAGCCCGTCCCGGCGGAGCTGCGCGTCCGCGGCCTTCAGCAGCCGCGGGCCGCCCCCGGTCAGCTCGACCTCGACCTCCGCCCACTGGGAGATCATGGTCTCCTCGCCCATGGTCTGCGCTGAGACGTCGTCGGCGGCGATCTCGGCGAGTGAGGCGCCCGCGCTGTCAAGCAGGGTGAGCACCTGGCGGCGGGTGCTGATCCGGGCCACCGGCCGCAGCGTCTCGCCACGGGTGTACCCGCGGACCAGGCTGGCCAGCCTGGCCGGTACCTGGCGGCCGCCCCGGCCAGGCGGGACCTGGATCTCCCGCCGGGTGCTGCCCCCGGCCGGGAGCTTCAGGTGCCAGCCTGGATCGCTGCCGCCGCGGCGCCGCCGCAGGGTTATCCCGTTGCGGATCAGCCGCAGGTCGCTCGTGTCGTAGTACTCCGCTTCCAGGAGCTGCTCCTCGGGCCCGGAGGCGCCAGCCACGCTGGGCAGCCCGCCCAGCTGCGGCACGGTAGTGCCCGGGGGAGCCTCGTACTTGATTTCTGTCTCGTAGACGGTCGTGCTCATGCCGTCGCCACTACCCGTGGGCCGCCGCCTTGAACACCTGCCGGGTACCGGGTTTGGGGGCGCGAAAGCAGGGGAGTCGTTGTGCGCCAGTCCCTGAAAAGGAGGTTCCCATGACAGTCGGGGCCATTGTGGCGGTCATTGTCGTGGTCATCATCGTGGCTGCGATCCTGGTCGCGGTGTCGGCGGCGAACCGCCGTCGCCGCCTGCGCGAGCGGTTCGGGCCCGAATACGACCGGGCGGTCACCGAGCACGGCAGCAGGCGGGAAGCGGAATCCGAGCTCGCCGGGCGCGAACGGCACGTCCGGGACCTTGACCTCCGGCCGCTGAGCCCCGCGGCCCGGAGCCAGTACACGTCGGAGTGGACGGCTGTCCAGGAGCAGTTCGTGGACGCGCCGCAGGCCGCCGTGACCGGGGCCCAGACGCTGGTCTCGGCCGTGATGCAAGACCGCGGCTACCCGACCCAGCCCTACGACCAGACCCTCGCCGACCTGTCCGTCGAGCACGCCAAGACGCTGGATCACTTCCGCGCGGCCCACGACATCAGCCAGAACGCCGCCGCCGGCACGGCGACCACCGAGGACCTGCGCCAGGCGATGATCCATTACCGGGCGCTGTTCGCGGAGCTGCTCGGGGAGCCCGCCGCCCGCCCTGATGCCAAGGCGTCGGGCGACCCTGCCACCAGCCGGCCGGACGGCCTGCCCGCGGCGGAGGAGCCCGTGGTGGATCAGCCCGCGGCTGAGGAGCCTCTGGCGGAGGAGCCCGTGGCTGAGGAGCCCTTGGTGGGTCAGCCCGCGGCGGAACAGCCTGTAGCGGAGGAGCCCGTGTCGGCCGACCAGTCCGCTGTCCCGGCGGCCCCGGTCAGCCCGGCTGCCGGCGACACCACCAGCCAGCCCTCCGGTAACCCGGCCCGCAATCGGACTCCCGACGCGGTGACCACCGCGCGCCAGCAGGAGAGGTGACCAGCAGATGACTTCGCAACGCGACGAGACCCGCACGCCCGGCGAAGCGGTGACGGACGACCCGATCGTCATCGAGCGCCGCGACGAGATCCTGACCGGGGAGGTCCCGGCGGACGAGGCCCCGGACTTTGCAGGCCCGGGAGCGGACGAGACGGGCGATGACCTGACGGACAGCGACGAGCTGGTCGGGCGCCACGCCGCGCCGGATACCGGGGGCGCGGATCCCGCTCCCTTGGTGGTGCCCCCGGAGGCACCCAGCCCGGACATGGGCATCCCCGCGGAGCCCAGCCCGGCGGCGTCCACTCAGGCGGCCTCCAGCTCGGCCGATGCTCCGGTCTCCTTTGACCCGGCGGCTTCCGGCCCGGTCTCCGCTGACCCGGCGGCTCCCAGTCCGGCGGCGACCTCCGGGCCGCCGGGGGCCGGGGTGCAGCCCGGCGTGGCAGGCACTCCGGACCCGGCCGCCGCCCCCGGTGCTCCGGGCTCGAGCGACCGTGACCCGGCCGCCGGAGCTGCCGAGGCCGGCATTCCCGCCGCTGCCCTGTCAGGGCAGCAGTGGCCGGCTATCCAGGCGATGTTCGTTGACGATCCCCAGGGGTCCGTGCGGCGCGCCGCGGCGGCGGCCGACGAGGCCGCGAAGGCCTTCGTGGCCTCGCTGCAGCGTGAGCAGGCCGCCCTGCGCGCAGCGTGGGAGAACGATACGACCACCGAGGACCTGCGCACCGCGCTCCAGCAGTACCGGGCCTTCTGCGGCCGGCTGGAGGGCCTGTCCTGATGATCTTGGTCACCGGCACCGGCCGCTACCGCAGCGGCGGCCGGCGCCGGTGACCACTCCGCCTCACCCTGATCCAGCCCGGCGGGATCGGCTGGTCGGGCCGGCCGATCGGGCCGTCCGTGCTCAGGACGGGCCGCGGCGGAGCTTGACCCGGTACGAGTAGTGCGCCGGGTCGAAGTAGCTCACCGCCAGCTCGACCGGGGTGTCCGCTTCGTCGGTGTACAGCCGGTCGATGCGCAGCACCGGGTGGCCGGGGGCGCACTCCAGGTGGGCCGCCACGGCCGGCGGGGCCGCTGCCGCGGTGATGCTCTGCTCCGCACCCTTGATGGACCGGGCCATCCTGGCGTCGATCAGCCCGATGACCGTGATCCGGCTGCGCCGCCCCGCCGCTCTCAGCTCCGGTACATCACTGATCAGCGCGCCGACCGGCGGTGGCAGGAACACCGAGGTGTGGCAGAACGGGACGTTCCCGTGCAGCCGGATCAGGGTGACCGCGTGCACGTCATCGGAGGGCAGCCGTAGCCGGCTCGCCGCCTCCAGGTCCACCGTGTGCCGCAGCGGCGTGATGATCTCGCAGTCGGTGTCCAGGGACAAGGCCATCAGGTCCTCGACCGAGCCGAAATGCCGCAGGTACCGGTCGGCCTCGGCTACGGGGTAGGTGCCGCGCCCGGCGACCCGGTAGATGATCCCCTCAGAGACCAGGTCCTGCATGGCCCGCCGGACCGTCTGCCTGCTCACCGAATGCCGCGCGGACAGCTGCTCCTCGGTGGGCAACTGCCGGCCGTCGGCGTACTCACCGTTGCGGATCGCGTCCCGCAGTTCGGCGGCCAGCGTCCGGTAGGCGCTGGACCTGACCTGGTCGGGCACGGTCCCGCTCCTCCCTGCGTCGGGGCCGGGCAGGCCCGTCCGGACGGGCCTGCCCGAGCCGACTGGCCGGCCCAGACGGTTGCGTCGCTAAATGGCCGTACATATCTTAGATTCAGTCGGCCAACTTCGGGAGAGGTGCCAGGTGCCGGAACCAGCGGACTCGCTCGCCGGGCGGCTCGCCCAGTGGGCCCACGACCTCGAGCCAACCGGGGAGGACCTGGCCCTGGCGGACCGCTCGCTGGTGGACACGGTTGCCGTGGCGCTGGCCGGCCGCGAGCACCCGGTGACTCAGCTGGCCGGGACCCTGCCCGAAGGCCCGCGCTGGGCGGTGGCGGCCCACGTCCTGGACTTCGATGACCTGCACATGGAGTCCACTACGCACATCAGTGCGGTCTGCGTGCCCACCGCCCTGGCGCTGGGCGCGGATGCCCGGGCCTACCTCGCTTCGGCCGGGGTGATGGCCCGGCTCGGCAACGCGCTGGGCTGGCCGCACTACTCGGCAGGCTGGCACGCCACTTGCACGGCCGGCGCGCCTGCCGCCGCGGCCGGCGCGGCGGTCGCGCTGGGCCTGGGCCCGGAACAGATCGCCATCGCCATGGCCCTCGCGGTGCCCGGCGCGGGCGGGGTGCAGCGGGCGTTCGGCACCGACGCCAAGTCGCTGCAGGTGGGGTTCGCGGTGGACACCGGGATCCGGGCCGCCACGCTGGCCGCGGCCGGCGCGCAGGCCGACCCGGCCGCCCTGGGCGAGTGGATGACCCTGGTCGGCGGAGATCCTGGCGCGGCCGACCTGTCCGGGCCCGCGGTTCCCGGCGGCCTGGCGGTCAAGATCTACCCGTGCTGCTACGCGTTGCAGCGCCCCATCAGCGCGCTGGGGGAGTTGTCCCAGTCCGGGCCGCTGGACCCGGCCGAGGTGCGCAGGATCGTGCTGCGCACCCCAGAGGGCACACTGACCCCGCTGATCCATCACTCGCCCGATACCGGGCTGCAGGGCAAGTTCAGCCTGGAGTACGCCGCGGCTGCCGCGCTGCTTGACGGCTGCCCGGGCTTTGCCAGCTTCACCGACGACGCGGTGCGCAGGCCGGCGGCCCGCCGTCTGGCCGGGCTGGTCGAGATCAAGAGTGAGCCGGGCGGTACCTGGCTGCTGGACGGTGAGCTCGTCGCCGAACTGCACACGGCCAGTGGGGGCGTGGCGCAGATCAGCCAGCAGTTCCCGCCCGGATCACCGGCCCGGCCCGCCACCGCCGCCCAGCTCCAGGCGAAGATCGCCGACTGCCTGGCCGGCCTGGAGCGGGGTGGCTACGAGCTGGACCCGTCCGCGTGGACCTGGCCGAGCGCCGCCGACCTGCTCCGGGACTTCTGCTAGTGGGACTGATGCGGCGGCCCGGCCAGACCCGGCGGCGACGCTCGCCCAGGCAGCACCGGCAGCGAAAGGACGGCCATGGATGAGCTGAGCGAGGAGGAGCGCGCGATCGTCAGCCTGGTCCGCGACTTCACCGACCGTGAGGTCAGGCCGGTGGCCTCGGAACTGGAGCACGCGAACACCTACCCGGAAAAGCTCATCGAGCAGATGAAGCAGCTGGGCATCTACGGGCTGGCCATCCCCGAGCCGTGGGGAGCTGCACGGGTCAGCACCCCCTGCTACGCACTGGTCACCGAGGAGCTGTCCCGCGGCTGGATGAGCCTGGCCGGCGCCATGGGCGGCCACACGGTCGTGGCGAAGCTGCTCCTGGACTACGGGACCGACGCGCAGAAGGAGCAGTACCTGCCGCGGATGGCAACTGGTGAGATCCGGGCCACGATGGCGCTCACGGAACCCGGTGGCGGCTCCGACCTGCAAGCCATGCGCACGGCCGCGCGCCGCGACGGCGATTCTTACGTCATCAACGGAACCAAGACCTGGATCACGAACGCCCGGCGGTCCGCGCTGGTCGCGTTGCTGTGCAAGACCGATCCGGCCGCCCGGCCCCCGCACGCGGGGATCAGCATCCTGCTGGTCGAGCACGGGCCGGGTTTCACGGTCTCGCGTGACCTGCCCAAGCTGGGTTACAAGGGAGTGGAAAGCTGCGAGCTGTCCTTCGACGACTTCCGGGTACCGGCGGACGCGCTGCTGGGCGACCGGGAGGGCGAGGGCTTCGGCCAGATGATGCGTGGCCTGGAGATCGGCCGGATTCAGGTCGCCGCCCGGGCCGTGGGCGTCGGCCGGGCCGCGCTGGAGGACGCGCTGCGGTACGCCCAGCAGCGGGAGAGTTTCGGCCAGCCCATCTGGCAGCACCAGTCAGTCGGCAACTACCTGGCCGACATGGCCACCAAGCTGACCGCCGCCCGCCAGCTGGTGCTGTACGCGGCGCGCTGCGTCGACTCAGGCGCCCGGGCCGACATGGAGGCGGGCATGGCCAAGCTGTTCGCCTCCGAGACCGCGATGGAAATCGCGCTCAATGCGGTCCGCATCCACGGCGGATACGGCTACTCCACCGAGTTCGACGTCGAGCGCTATTTCCGGGACGCTCCGCTGATGATCGTCGGCGAGGGCACCAACGAGATCCAGCGCAACGTCATCGCCCGGCAGCTCATCAAGCGAAACTCCGTTGCCCCGTGAGGGGGGAACTGCCGCTGGACGGGCTGCTGGTCGTTGCGCTGGAGCAGGCCGTGGCGGCTCCGTTCGCCACCCGCCAGCTCGCCGACCTCGGCGCCCGGGTGATCAAGGTTGAGCGGGCGGGCGCCGGTGACTTCGCTCGCGGCTACGACCAGTCGGTGCACGGCCAGTCGAGCTACTTCGTCTGGCTGAACCGGGGCAAGGAAAGCATCGAGCTCGACGTGAAGAAGGCCGCCGACCGGGCCGTGCTTGACGCCGTGCTCGCTCGCGCGGACGTGTTCGTGCAGAACCTCGCGCCCGGCGCGGCCTCGCGGCTGGGCCTGGGCGCGGAACAGCTCACCGCCCGCTACCCGCGGCTGATCAGCTGCTCGATCTCCGGCTACGGCCCGGACGGCCCGTACGCCGGTAAGAAGGCATACGACCTGCTGGTGCAGTGCGAGGCCGGGCTGCTGTCGGTCACCGGGACCCCGGCAGAGCCGGCCAAGGCCGGGATCTCCGTAGCCGACATCGCCGCCGGGATGTATGCCTACTCCGGCGTGCTGGCCGCGCTCTACGAGCGGGAGCGGTCCGGCCACGGCGGCAGCTTCGAGGTGGCCATGCTCGACGCGCTGGGCGAATGGATGAGCCAGCCCTACCTCTACAGCGTGTACGGCGGCCGGACCTCGCCGCGCACCGGGGCACGGCACGCCTCGATCTCCCCGTACGGGCCCTACCTGGCTAAAGACGGCCAGGTGTTCCTCGGCATCCAGAACGAGCGCGAGTGGGCCGTGCTGTGCGAGCGGATCCTGGGCCGCCCCGACCTGGTCACCGATGAGCGGTTCGCGACCAACCCCGCCCGGGTCGAGCACCACGACGAGCTGACGGACCTTATCAACGGGGCGTTCGCCGGGATCCCCGCGGACCAGCTCGAAGCGTCGCTGGAGGCGGCAGGCATCGCCAACGCCCGGATGCGCACCCCCGCGGAGTTCGCGGCCCACCCGCAGCTGGCCGCCCGGGACCGGTGGCGGGACATCGATTCACCGGAGGGACAGGTCCGCGCGCTGTTGCCGCCGGTGACGGTGCCCGGCCGGACCGCCGCGATGGGGGCAGTCCCGGCGCTCGGGCAGCACACCACGGCCATCCGCGCGGAATTCGGACCCTCACGGCAGGAGGCATCATCATGACCACGACGCAGGCACCTACCCAGCTGCCTCATTTCTCCCTGGTCATCGACGGCCAGCTGACCGAGCCCGTCTCCGGGCGCCGGTACGAGAGCGTCGACCCGTTCTCGGGCGCGCCGTGGGCCACCGCGGCCGACGGGGGTGAGGCCGACGTGAACCTGGCGGTGGCGGCCGCCCGGCGCGCACTCTCCGGCCCGTGGGGGCAGCTGACGGGGTTCGGCCGGGCCCGCCTCATGCGGCGGCTGGCCGAGCTCATCGCCCGGGACGCCGACCGGCTCGCGGAGTTCGAGACGCGGGACACCGGCAAGCTGCTCCGCGAGATGCGCGGGCAGCTGGGCAGCATTCCGGACTGGTTCTATTACTTCTCCGGGCTGGCCGACAAGCTCGAGGGCTCGACCATCCCCGCGGACAAGCCGAACTTCCTCGTGTACACCCGGCGCGAGCCGGCCGGCGTGGTGGCGGCGATCGTCCCGTGGAACTCGCCGCTCCTGCTGCTCTGCTGGAAACTGGCGCCCGCCCTGGCCGCGGGCTGCACGATGGTGGCCAAGCCCAGCGACTACTCCCCGGCGTCCGCGATCGCGCTGGCCGGCCTGGTCGAGGAGGCCGGTTTCCCGCCCGGCGTGTTCAACGTGGTGAGCGGGTTCGGGCCGGAGGTGGGCAAGGCGCTGGCCGCGCACCCCGGCGTGGACAAGATCGCGTTCACCGG
>DATCFY010000140.1:0-33794 GCA_036509255.1 Streptosporangiaceae bacterium | reverse complement strand
GGCCTGCCCGGACGGGGCGCTACGGGGTTAGTATTGCGACGTAGCTGCGACGCAGTAGTTACCGGCTGTGAAGCTCTTGGCGCTGCTGCCTCGTCAGCACCAGCGCATGCCAGTACCTGGGGTGGGCGGGCAATCTGGAGGCGCCATGACGGAAGTCCCGCAGTTGCGGCGCGAGGTCGACGTCAGTCGGCCGAGTCCGGCCCGCATCTACGACTACATGCTGGGCGGCTGTCATAGCCAGCCGGTCGACCGCGACGCTGCCGCGAGGCTCCGGGACGTGGTGCCGGAATTTCACGAGATCGCGTGGGCGAACCGGGGATTCCACCAGCGGGCCGCACGCTGGATCGCGGACCAGGGCGTCGGCCAGTTCCTCGACCTCGGCTGCGGGCTGCCCACGGTGGGCAACACCCACGAGGTGGTCCGGGAGATCCGGCCCACCGCCCGGGTGGTGTACGTGGACATGGACCCGGCCGTCGCGGCGTTCGGCTACGCCCTCGGCGGGGACGACGGGGCCACGCTGATCCCGGCCGATCTGCGCGATCCCGACGCCTTACTTGCGGAGCCGGAACTGGGCCGGCTGCTCGACCTCACCCAGCCGGTCGGCTTGATCATGACTGGCGTCATGCACTTCGTCGCGGACGGGTCGGATCCCTGGGAGCTGGTGCGCAGCTACCTGCGCCCGCTCGCCGCGGGCAGTTACCTCGCTCTGTCCCACGCCACCGCGGACGGCATGCCGCCGCAGGCCGTGCAGCGCTGGGAGGACATGTACACGGACGCGCCGGTCCAGCTCCATCTGCGGGACCGGGCGTCCGTGCGGCAGTTCTTTTCCGGGCTGCGCCTGGAGCCGCCCTACGAGGACGCCCCGGCCGACGTGACCTACCTGGGCCTGTGGGGCTGCGAGGATCCAGGCCTGGCTGACAGCGACGGCTCGCGCTGGGGTTATTGCGGGGTCGCCCGGCGCCCGTGAGGCTGCGCCGGGGCGCGCTCGTGAGGCTGCGCCGGTGGGCGCCCGCGAGCGCGGCTGCGGCGCCGGCTACCGGGTCTTGTCGAGCATGGCCAGGACATCGTCGGTCGTGGCCGTCTCGCCGAGCCGGGGGAAGATCCGCTGGATGCTGTTCTCGTGCAGCCCGGCATCCCGGTCGGCCATAGCGTCGGTGGCCAGCACCACGTGGTAACCGTGCTCGTGCGCGGCCCGGGCGGTGGACTCGACCCCGGCGCTGGTCGAGACCCCGGTCAGCACGATCTGGGTCACGCCGCGCTCACGCAGCAGCGTGTCCAGCGGCGTGCCGTGGAACGCGCCCCAGGTCTGCTTGGTGACCACGAGATCGTCGGGCTGCTGGTCCAGCTCCTCGACGATGTCAGTCCAGCCTGGCGGCGGGGTGAACGCGGGCCGGCTGACCTCCGTGCGCCCGGCCGGGCCGCCCGTGACGTTGACCAGCACGACCGGCAGCCCGTGCCGGCGGAAGGCCGCGGCCAGGCCGGCCGAGCGCTGGATGACGTCATCGAGGGCGGGCACCCCTGGCATCGCGGTGATCCCTTTCTGCAGGTCGATCACGACCAGGGCGGGCTTGGGGTCCAGGGTGGTCAGCGTCATCGTGCTCCTCTTCCGTGCGGTGATTTCCGGTGCTGGTGGTTACGGTGCCGGTGGTGGTGCCGGCTGGGGGGCCGGCGGCGGGTCCCTCGGCCGCGAATTCAGGGTGGACGTAACGCCCGCCGCGCAGCAGCGATGCGACCGCGGCCAGCGCGGCCAGGCCCGCGGCGACGGCGAACACCACGGTCAGACCGTTATGGAAAGGCTCGGCGATCAGCTGGGGGAAGAACTCGCGCCCGGTGAGGATCCGCTGCGCGGCCGCGGGCAGGGTCGCCAGCACGCCGGCCGCGGAGAGCAGGTGCTGGATCGGGTTCACCCCCAGCACCGACGCGAACAGCGACGACACCGGCGGCAGCGCCCCGATGTGCGCGGCCACGCCGTGCGGGACGCCGTGGCGGACCAGGCCGCTGGTGAGCGACTGGGGCAGGCTGCTGGCCAGCCCGGCGATCATGAGTGAGAAGAACACGCCGATCGACAGGGCCGTGCCGGAGTTCTGGAAGGTGGAACGCATGCCCGACGCCGCGCCGCGGTGCCGGGCCGGGACGCTGCCCATGATCGAGGACGAGTTGGGGGCGGCGAACATGCCGCTGCCGATCCCGTTCGCGGCGATGAGCGCGGCGAACGCCCAGTAGGGGAAGTTCACGGGGAGCAGCATCAGGCCGATGAAGCTGCCGCCGAAGACCACCATCCCGGCCGTGGCGATGCCCCGGGACCCGAACTTGTCGGACAGGGTGCCGGACACCGGGCCCGAGACCAGGAAGCCCGCGGTCAGCGGCAGAAGGAAGATGCCGGCCCACAGCGGGGTCTCGCTGTAGTTGTAGCCGTGCAGCGGCAGCCAGATGCCCTGCAGCCAGATGATGAGCATGAACTGCAGGCCGCCGCGGGCGATGGCCACCACCAGTCCCGCGATGCTGCCCGCGGTGAAGGCCCGGATGCGGAACAGGCTGAGCTGGAACATCGGCTCGGCGATCCGGGTCTCGATCACGGCAAAGATGGCCAGCAGCGCGATGCCCCCGAACAGCAGGCCGAGGACCGAGGGGCTCTCCCAGCCCATGCTGTGGTGCCCGGAGGGCTGGATGCCCACGGTGATGCCGATCAGGACGGCGCTCAGGCCGATGGCGAACGTGATGTTGCCCCACCAGTCGATCCGGCCCGGATGACGTTCGCCGTTGTCGCGGAGCTTGCGGTAGGCCCACACCGTGCCGAACACGCCCACGGGCACGTTGACCCAGAAGACGGCCCGCCAGTCGATCGCGGCCAGCAGGCCGCCGGCGACCAGGCCGACGAACTGGCCGGCCAGCCCGGCCACCTGGTTGGTGCCCAGCGCGAAGCCGCGCCGGTCGGCCGGGAACGCGTCGGTCAGGATCGCGGCCGAGTTCGCCATCAGCATCGACCCGCCGACGGCCTGGAGCACCCGCCAGCCGATCAGCCACAGCGCGCCGCGGCTGCCCTGGAAGGGATCGAACGAGAGCAGGATCGAGGCCAGGGTGAACACTGCGAAGCCCAAGTTGTAGATCTTGACCCGGCCGAACATGTCGCCCAGGCGGCCCAGGCTGACCACGAGCACCGCCTGGACGAGCCGGTACCCCATGATCATCCAGAGCAGGTAGCTGATGTTCCCGGCCGCCAGCGGGTCCAGGTGGATGCCGCGGAAGATGGCCGGCAGCGCGATGATGACGATGGAGCCGTCCAGCGTGGCCATGAACATGGCCGCGGTCGTGTTGGCCAGCGCCACCCAGCGGTAGCGGTCCTCGGAGTCTGCCCCGGGGCCTGCCATCAGATGCTCTGGGCCAGTCGCTCGAGGAGCGGCGCGGCCGCCTTCAGCTGGCTGATCTCCGCGGGCGTGAAGGCGCCGGTGAGGGCCTGGGCCAGCTGCGCCACCCGGGCGCTGCGCTTGTCCCGCAGTAGCTGCTGCCCGGCTTCGGTGAGCGACAGCACGGCCCGGCGGCCGTCCTCAGGGTCGGGATGGCGCGCCACGAGCCCGCGGGTCTCCAGGGCGGCCAGCGTGGCCCCCATCGACTGCGGGCTGATCTGCTCCAGCTTGGCCAGCGCGCTGGAGGTGGCCGGGCCGGAGCGGTCCAGCCGGGTCAGGGCCGAGGTCTCCGGCAGGCTGAGCTCGCCGTCGGGCCGGACCTGGCGCAGCCGCCGCAGCAGCAGGCCGATACTGACCCGCAGCGCCGCGGCCACCTCAGTGACGTCCGGCTCGGGCGGGCTCGAGACTTCCACCATTCCCTAAGCCTAAACTGATAAGTCTGGGCTTAGCAAGTTGGCGGCCGGGTCCGTCCGGGTCCCAGAGGGGATTTCTCAGTCGCCGCCGGCGATCGTGGTCAGGGCATCGATCCGGCTGCCCCGCTCGCCACGGGTCATCCACCGGTAGCCGAGGTAGCCGAGGAACGCGATGACGAGCGACATCGCCAGCATGATCGTGCCCAGCGCGTTCAGCGCCGGGCCGCCGTTGCCGCCGTGCTGGGTGGAGTAGATGATCACCGACATCGGCGTGTTGCTGGCGCTCGAAGACAGCAAGTCGACGATCACGAAGTCGTCGATGACCCCGGAGAACACCAGCACGGCGCTGGCGAAGATGGCCGGGCCGAGC
Organism: Streptosporangiaceae bacterium; assembly: GCA_036509255.1. Classification (GTDB taxonomy): domain Bacteria; phylum Actinomycetota; class Actinomycetes; order Streptosporangiales; family Streptosporangiaceae; genus RYN-230. The sequence goes on along the minus strand of DATCFY010000140.1, from coordinate 29,607 downwards.
AGCGGGATCAACACCCGGCGCATGGTCGACAGCTGGTTGGCGCCCAGATCCGCCGCGGCCTCCTCGTACTGGCGGCCCAGGGTGACCAGCCGGGCCTGGACGATGATGGCCGGCCAGCTGACGTTCCAGGTGACCAGCCCCAGGACCTCCGCCAGGGTGCCCAGGTGGACCGAGGTGAACAGCACCGTGAAGATGAAGAACATCGCGACGCCGAAGATCAGCTCCGGGATCACGAAGGACAGGATCATCACGTAGTTGAACGTCGAGGAGGTGAAGCCGCGCCAGCGGTTGATGCCCAGCGCGAACGACACGCCCAGCGGCACCGCGATGATCGTGGTGAGCACGGACAGCCGGACGGTCTGGATCACGGCCGCGTGCAGCTGGGGGTTGTGCAGGACCGAGTTGACGGGATCACTGAAGTACCACCGCCAGGAGAAACCCTGCCAGGCGCTCTGCGACTTGCCGTTGTTGAACGAGAAGAGCACCGCGATGCCGATCGGCACCAGCGACCAGATCAGGTACAGCCAGGTGAAGCCCTCCAGGAACCACGGGTGGCCCCACGGGTTACGGCGGGGCACCAGCCGGGACAGGCCGCTGCGGGCCGCGGTGCCCGAGGGCTCGGCGGCCCGGGCGGGGGCGCTGGTCGCGGTCACGCCGCCTCCCGGGTGGATCGGTTCGTGGCGATCACGTAGTAGACCATCGGTATCAGCAGCACCAGGAGCAGGAGCAGGGACAGCACCGCGCCCTGCCCCTCCAGCCCGGGCGTCCCGAGCTGCCCCTCGATCAGGTTGCCGATCATCGAGGTGCTCGCTGCGCCGGACATCAGCTGGTTGGTGAAATAGTCGCCGAGCATCGGCAGCACGGTGATCAGCATGCCGGTCAGGATGGCCTGCCGGGACAGCGGCAGGGTAACCCGGGTGAAGGTCCGGACCCGGTTCAGGCCGAGATCCCGCCCGGCCTCGATGAGCGAGGGGTCGATCCGGTCCAGCCCCGCGTACAGCACCAGGATCAGGTACGGGATGTAGCCGTAGACCAGGCCCAGCACCACCGTGTACCACCGGCCGCCGAGCCAGTTGATGGGCTGGGAGATCAGCCCCATGGCGGACAGGGCCCGGTTGACGTAGCCGTCGGTCTGGAGCAGGTCGATCCAGGCCAGCATGCGCATCATGTAGCTGATCCAGAACGGCGCGATCAGCAGGATCAGGAACAGCGCCTTACGGCGGCCGGAGAAGCGGGCCACGAAGTAGGCCGCCGGGTAGGCGATGACCAGCGACAGCAGCGAGGCCAGGGCGACGTAGAGGATGGTGCGCAGCACGATCGGCCCGGCGAACGAGGTCGCTCCGAACAGATCGTGCCAGACGTTGATCACGTTCGAGGAGCTCCACTGCAGCGGGTTCCAGACCGCGATCGGGGACTCGAACAGCCGGTTGAGCTGGCCCATGGCGATGGCCAGCACCGCGTAGAACGGCACGATGAACAGCAGCGTGAGCCACAGGATGCCGGGTACGGCCAGCAGGATCCAGAAGACCCGGCTCTGCCGCTCCGGCTTCCGGCCCTCAGCCGGCTGGGTCCCGGTCTGCTGCGTGGCTGTGGCCATGGCCGCCGTCCCCTAGATCCCGTTGCTCACGACGAGCCAGGCCTGCTGCCAGAGGGCATCCGCGTCCACCGGCAGCTGCAGTTGACTGACGCCCTTCCGGAAGTAGGACGGCAGCACGGCGGTGGATATCAGGCTCTTGGGCAGCAGTTGCTCCTTGACGAGGCGCTGCGGCGTGATCTCGTTGAGCGGCTGCATGTAGCCGTTGTAGCTGATGTTCTCCAGCACGTTCGGCAGGTCGAGCAGGTAGTCCAGGAACAGGTGGGCCAGCACCGGGTTGGTCGACGAGCGCAGCACGGTGTTGGTGTCGTTCGCCACCGGGCCCCGCCCGTCGGTGGGGAACCAGTAGCCGACCGTGTCCACGGGCACGCCCTTCGGCATGTAGTACTGCGAGGACGCCATATCGCCCGACCACGCGTGGTGAATCCAGGTCTGGCCGTCCGGGACCTCGGTGTAGTCGTTGTTGTCGATGTGCACGTCCACGCTGCTGGACAGGTCCTGCAGGGACTTGCGGGACAGTGCGATCCGGCCGCGGTCCGTGGTGTTCAGGTCGAAGATCCCGTTCTTCATCAGCCCCAGGCTGATGCCCTCGCGGTAGTCGTCGAGGATGGCCACCTTGCCCTTGTACTTGGGCTGCCACAGCATCTGCGACCAGGCATTCCGCATCGCGTACGGGTTCTCGGGCACCAGGTCTTTGCGCCAGGCGATCCCGGTCGTGTAGATCGTGTACGGGACGGTGTACTGCCATCCCCGGTCGTAGAAAGGCTGGGTGAAGTCCGGCCAGGCCTGGCTGATGTTCGGGATGTAGCTGTGGTTCAGCGGCTGGACCAGCTTGGACTCGATGAGCTGGCCGAGCACGTCCACGGTCACGCCCATGAACACATCGAAGGACAGCCCGCTGCGCAGCTTGGACAGGGCCTCGTTCATCGTGTTGAACGTGGTCAGCTGAACCTTGCAGTTGTACTTCTTGGCGAAGTGGTTCAGGCAGGCCTGGTTGACATAGGCGACCCAGTTGAAGATCTGCAGGGTGGCGCCGGTCTCGGGCTTCATGCCGCTGGCGATCGGCTTGTTGTCGCTGTAGGTGGGCCACTTGACGGGGTTGTCCGGGCGGGGCAGGGGTACCTTGCCTGAGCCTGCCAGCGCGGGCGCGCAGGCGTCGAGCAGCCCGCCGCCCGCTAGGGCAGCCAGGCCTGCCCCTGTGCTCCGGGCCAGGAAGTTGCGGCGGGAGAACAGCGGCGGGCGGGACCCGTCCTTTGGCCAGCCTTCTCGCGGATGCACCAGTTCGCTTCTTCCTCCGGAGTCCTGGGCCAGTCTCGTCCGGGCTGCTGGGCGGCTCTGCGGCTCTGCGGCTGTGCTGCCAGGCCCGGGCGGCTGGGCGGTCAGGCCACTGCTCGGCTGCTGGGCCCAGCCGGATGAATCCTGACTGAACGGTCCGTCAATAACAGGTACTACTGCGACAGCATAAGCGCAAGGCTCTCCCGGCAAAAGGGTCACTCAACAGGCGAAACACGACCGAAACCTCCGGGGTCCGGTGTGGGCCCGGTGCTGCGCGCACGGCTGAGCCCAGCACCGGCCCAATGCTGGGCTGGATGCTGGGCCCGGTGCTGCCCCGCCTGGGTGCGGCGCTGGTTCAGCTGGTGACGGCCGTCGCGAATGCCCCGAAGTTGGACACCAGCAGGTCGATGTCGGACTCGTCGTGCTGAACCGAGATCAGCCACTGCTCGATCTTGCCCCACGGAGGCAGGAACACGCCGCCGTTGTGCTGGAAGAGCCAGTGCGCGTGGCTGTAGCGGTCATCGATACCGAGGAAGCCGCGGTAGTTGCGGACCGGCTCGGGGGAGAACACGACGCAGCCCTTGGCGCCGACCGCCACCACGTGGGCTTCCAGCCCGGTCCGGGCGATCTCCCGCTCGATGCCGCTGACCGCGCGCTGGCGCAGCGCGTCGATCCGCCGGTACGCCTCCGGGGTGGCCACCTCGGTGAGCATGGCCCGGCAGGCGGCGACCGCAAGCGGGTTGCCGTTGAAGGTCCCGACCATCTCGTAACCGTTGTCGGCGACGTGGGCCATGACCTCTTCCGACCCGCCGACCGCAGCGATGGCCACGCCGCCGCCGATGGCCTTGGCCAGGCAGATGATGTCCGGGGTCACCCCGGTCAGCCCGGTGGCGCCGTTGGGGCCTGAGGTCAGGCCGGTCTTGACCTCGTCGAAGGTGAGCAGGGCGCCCCGCGAGTGCAGCAGGTCCTTCAGCCCGGCCAGGAAGCCCGGCTCGGGCTCGATGATGCCCGCGTTCATCATGATCGGCTCGATGATCATCCCGGCGACCTGGCCGGGGTGCTCGTCCAGCAGGCGCTCGACGCTGGCCAGGTCGTTGAAGCAGGCCACCAGGGTCAGCCTCATGATCGCCTCAGGGATGCCCGAGCTGGCCGGCACCTGGGCGGGCCGGTCCGCCGGGCCGACCTCGTCGGCCTCGGGGGCGACCGAGACCTGCACTGAGTCATGGTGGCCGTGGTAGCAGCCCTCCACCTTGATGATCAGGTCCCGGCCGGTGATCGACCGCATCAGGTGCACCGCGTCCATGGTCGCCTCGGTGCCCGAGTTCCCGAACCGCCACAGCGGCAGGCCGAACCGGCGGGCCAGTTCCTCGCCGACCGCCAGCGCGTTCTGGGTGGGCTGGGCGAAGTGCGTGCCCAGGCCGACCTGGCTGTGCACCGCCTCCACGATGGCCGGGTGGGCGTGGCCCGCCAGCGCCGCGCCGTAGCCGCCGTGCAGGTCGACGTACTCGTTGCCGTCCACGTCGTAGATCTTGGAACCCTTGCCGTGGCTGAGCCAGACCGGCTGGGGGACCGTAATCTGCCAGCTGGAGGTCACGCCTCCGGCCAGGCTGTGCGCGGCGCGGCCGGCCAACCGGGCCGATTCGGGCTGGCGCTCGACGAAGATCTTTTCTTGCTGGGCGATGATGCTGGTGAGATCGTCGGAAAGCCGCGGGGGGCTGTCCTGCTGACTCGGCACGGTGCGCTCCTCACACTGACTGAACGTTCAGTCTAAATCGGAAGGCTGAGGCCTGGCAAGGGCCTGAGGCCTGGGGCCTGGGGCCTGGGCCCCGGCATGGGCCTGGAGCCTGGCCAGGGGACCTGGCCAGGGGGCGGTCGCGCCGGTGCCGGACCGGAGACCTGTGTATGCGCGGTCTCCGCGTCCTGCGGGCCACACGTGGTCCTCCGGGTCACGGCTTGCCCGCCCCATAAGCCCCACAGGCCGCACAAGTCCTGCCGGTCACGCCCCGTGGCGGGGTCGAAGCGACATTTCCCGCGGGAGGTGCGCCGCGCCGGGCGATTTGCCCGTTTTCAGCGAACGTTCCGCGGGAAATGTGCCCGGCTGGAGGGCGAGGGTACTCGCGTCGCGCCCGGAGTACGCCACAGTCACCGGAGTACGCCACAGCCACGAGTGGTGCGCCAGGGTAGAGCATCCCGGAACTGGGTCCCAGGGCAGTGCGCACTTGGGCATGCTTGCCCGGATACGTTGATCACCGATACGTTGCCGGTATGCGTGATCCGCTTCGCGAGCCCACCTTCCTGATCCTCGCCGCGCTGGCCCCGCAGCCGTTGCATGGGTACGCGATCATCGGTGAGGTCGCTGAGCTGTCCGGCGGGCGCATGGCGTTGCGTCCCGGCACCCTGTACGGCGCGCTGGACCGGCTGGGGGGCGAAGGCCTGCTCGAGCCGGACCGGGAAGAAATGGTCGACGGCCGGCTGCGCCGCTACTACCGCCTGACCGACGACGGTGCGGCCGTCCTGGAGCAGGAAGCTGCCCGGCTGCAGCACAACGCCGACGCGGCGCGGGGCCGGCTGGCCCGCCGTCAGTCGCGCCGCGCGATGCCGCGCCCGGCCGCGGGACTGGCGTAAGCCGGGCACTGCTTCTCGCCGGCGCCGCGGTCACCCGCGCACCGCCAGGCTCTGTGGTCACCCGCGCATCGCCGGGCTCCGTGGTCACCCGCGCATCGCAGTCATCCGCGCATCGCCGGCGCAGGGATCAGCTGCGTACCCAGGCTGCGGCCGGGGGAGTGACTGTGCCTGGCGCGGTTCGCCAGGTCATCACCTCGAAGCGGTACATCCCCTGCTGAACGCCCGGATCCTGCTCGATGAGGCGGCGGACCTCGTCCAGGGGGACTCCTTCTGGTAGAAGCCGAGCCCGCAGATGTCCTCCTCCTCAGCCGGGCTGTCGCCGACCGGGCCCGCCGCGAGCTGATCTCCGCCGGCGACCATGCTCAGGGTGTACGCGAGGTGCTCGCGGAAGATCCGCTCCCTGGTCCCCTCGTCGAAGGCACGCCCCGCGGCCGTATGCCGCAGCAGCACCATCTGGTACGAAGCAAGCTCTGGTCCGGGCATCGGACAGTCCTTTCAGCGGGTCGGGTGGCCGGCCTCGTGAGCGGCGGCGGCGAATCGGTCCAGGATGGCGGTCCAGCCCGTGGAGTACGCGCCGGAAGAATAGCCGCCGGGCAGCGCGCAGTCCTCGGCCAGCTGCTCGTCGGTCATCGCCTCCCATCCGCGGTGCTCGACCGTGACCCGGGTCAGGGCCGGCCCGAGGGCGGCGAAGGAGAACTCGACCTCGGTAGGCACTGGCGTCCCGGTCCAGGTCATCACGAAGCGCTCCGGCGGCTCCCAGGCCAGCAGCTCGCCCCAGTCCAGCTCGGTGCCGTCCGCCCAGGTCTCGTAGACCCGGCCGCCGGCCCGCGGTTCCATGGTCACGTCGCGGACCCGGTCCTGCCCGGCAGAGAACGGGACGGCCGGCCACCAGGCGCCGATCGTCCGCACGAACGTGCCGAACGTGTGCTCAGGATCGCTGCGGACGGTTGTGGACTGGCGCACCGGCGGGCGGCGCAGGGCCGTGACCCGGTCCGGCTGAGGCGGCTGGCTCATGGGCAGTTCCGCTGTCCTATCCGGCCCGCGCGGACGGGCCGGCGTCGCGGAGTCCGCGGTCCGCCTCGGCCATCTGGCGGGCAGCATCCAGGGACGCCGCCCACATGTCGTCCAGGAACTCCCGCAGCCCGTCCAGGCCCTCGGGCCGGGCCCGGTACAGCCGCCGGGTGCCCTCCCGCCGCACGGTCAGCAGCCCGGCGTTCTTCAGCACGGTCAGGTGCTGGCTGATCGCGGTCCTGGTCACGTCGAACGCCGCGGCGATTTCCCCGGCCGCCAGCTCGTCGTCGGCGACGAGCCTCAAGATGGCGCGGCGGCGTGGCTCGGCGATCGCCTTCAGGGCCTCATCCGCCGTCCGCTCGCCGTCCGTCCGCTCGCCGTCCGTCCGCTCGCCGTCCGTCCGCTCGCCCGCGGCCGCGGGCGCGCCACCCGGAGGCGTGCCTCTCACGGGGGGTCCCCTCCCGTGCTGCCCACCGGCCGGCACCGGCCCGGCGTCAGCCCCGCACCAGCGTCCGCCGGTCGGCCGGCCCAGACGATCAGATATCGCTAACGTTAGTGAGAGCGAACGTTAGCGTCAACTGCCGTAAACTTCGGCGCGACCCACCGCCACACGACCCGCCAGCCGAGCTGGAATAGGCCGAGGAAGGCTAGCGCGACCAGGATGAACGCGAACGCGGTGCCCTGGCCCGCGACGACCCGCAGCACCATGCCGAGGACCACGGTGCCCAGCCACACGCCGACGCCGGTCGGCAACAGCGCGGTCGGCCGCCGCCAGAACCGTGTCACCAGCATCCCCGCGGCCGCGCCGGCGGCGAACGGCCAGAACGTGTCCCACAGCCCGGTCCCGCCCCCACCCGCGTGGTGGTTGGCCCGGCCGATCACGACGAAGAGCAGCACACAGCAGAAATCGGCGAGGGCCGCGCCAGCAGAACGCATGGCGCCAGGGTAGTGCCGGCCAGCCTCGACCCGGCCCCTCCAGCACCCAGCCTGGCCGGGATACTGCCCGGTAGCGACATCATCCGGGGCGTACACTCACCAGGTGCCAGATCATGGGCCAGCTAGCCCGAATGTCCGAGGGCGATGGCCCGGCTGCTGATCGTTCACCACACGTCCTCACCGTCCATGCAGGCGATGCTCGAGGCGGTGCTGGCCGGCGCGGGCACCGACGAGGTCGAGGGCGTCGAAGTGGTGACCAGGCCGGCGCTGACCGCGTCCGCCGTCGATGTGCTTAGTGCGGACGGCTACCTGCTGGGCACCCCGGCGAACATCGGGTACATGTCCGGAGCCCTCAAGCACTTCTTCGACGGGATCTACTACCCGTGCCTCGACGCCACGCAGCGCAGGCACTATGGCTTGTACGTACACGGCAACAACGACACCGGGGGCGCAGTGCGGGCGGTGGAAGCCATCACGACCGGGTTGCGGTGGCACCGCGCCCGGCCGCCGGTCACGGTCGTGGGTGAGGTCGGGCCCCAGGACCTGGAGGCGTGCTGGGAACTGGGCGCCACCGTCGCCGCGGAACTGGTCTCGTGATCCTGACCGTCGCCCTGAACGCCACGGTGAATGTCAGCTACGAGGCGGAGCAGATCGCCTGGGGCGCGCCCAACCACATCAGCCGGATGACCTCCCGGGCGGGCGGCGGGAGCCTAGCGGTCGCCCGGGTGCTGGCCGGCCTGGGCGAGGACGTGCTGGTGGCGGGCTTCGCGGGCGGCGGGGGCGGGGACCTGATCGAGGCCGATCTGGCCCGCGCGGGCGTGGCCACGGCGTTCACCAGGATCGGCCGTGAATCGCGGCGGGTGATCGAGGTGCTGGATGAGGCCCGGGAGGAGAGCACCCGGCTGAGCGAGCCCGCGCCGTTCATCACCACTGAGGAACTCGGCCGGTTCGCCGGCGAATTCCGCAAGCTGCTCCCCGGCCTGGACGCCGTGGTGCTGAGTGGCGCGCTCGCGGCCGGCCTGCCACTGGACATGTACGCGTCGCTGGCCAGCTACGCCGCGGAGGCCTCGGTACCAGCCATCGTCCACGCCGGCGGCCCGGTGCTGTGGCGCACCCTGGACCGGCATCCCGCCCTGGTGCTGATCGCCTCCACGGCCGGGGTACCCGGTGCCGGGGTATCGGAGAGCCCGGCCGCCCTGCTGGCCCGCGGCTCGAGGGCGGCGGTCATGCTGTCCGGTGCCGCGCTCCTCGCCGCGGCAGGCCCCGGCCCGGCACGCCCCGCTCCCGGAGGCCCGGCAGACCCCGGCCCGGCAGGCTCCGGCCCAGACGGGCAGTGGCGGGCCGCGCTGGAGGGTTACCCCGGGCTGTCGCTGTCCGCGGAGGCCGTGGTGGCCGGGCTGCTGCCGGCCGTCACGCAGGGCTGGTCGTGGCCGGACGCGCTGCGGCACGCGGTGGCCCTCGGCGCGTCGGCCGACCTGCTGGGCGAGGTCGACCTGGACGCCTACGACCTGCTCTCGTCCGAGGTCGTGCTGGTCCCGGCGGGCGAGTCGTCCCCGGCCTGACCCCGCCGCCCCCGCTGACGGCGCCAGCCCCGCCGCCCCGGCCGCCGGCGGGCCAGCCCTGCCACCCCGGCCAAAGCGGTGACCACCAGCGGGACGACGGTGAGCCCCGGCCCGGGCGCCGCGGAATGCGCGGTAGCCAGCAGCGACCCGAGGAAGACCAGGTAGCAGCCGATGATGAAGGCGCCGGTGGCCCGGCGCACCCCGCCGTCCCGGAAGGCGAAGGCGAGCGCGGCGGCGGTCAGGGCGAGGTACCAGACGGCGATGAGCACGGAGTGGGCGGACGGCGGCCCGAGCCCGGTGATGGTGGCGGGCAGCAGCAGCCCGGCGGCGACGTTGAGCGCGTTGCTGTTGAGCGTGGTGCTCAGCATGGCCGCGCCGCGGCCGCGCGCGGCCAGGTACACGGCCGCGACCGCGTTCGGCAGGCTGGTCACCGCGGCCAGCACCACCCCGCCGGTAACGATCTGCGGCACCCCGAAATATGTCCCGGCGGACGTCCCGGTGCGCTCCATGACCACGCTGGCCGCCACGACCACGACCAGTGCGCCCACCGCCAGCAGCAGGTCCCGCCGCCGGCCGTGCGCCGGGTGGATGATCTCCTCGAGTTCCTGTTCTTCCTCGGAGATCGCCACGGCCAGCCAGCTTTCCCAGCGGCGCGCCACCGGCACCCGGTGCAGCCGCCGGGCCCCCGCGCCCAGCAGGACGAGGTAGGGCAGCAGGACGGCCAGCACGGCAACGAGCCCGGCGGCGGGCGGGATGGTGCCGGTGATGGTGACGAGGCAGACCGCCGCCACCCACAGGGCGATGACCCCGCCGAGGGCGACGACCCGCCGGTGCAGCGCAATGCTGCCGGCCACCACCCCGCCCAGGCCGAGCAGCGCCGCCAGGTTGAACACGTTGGAGCCGATGATGACGCCCGCGCCGACCTTCTGCTGATGCTGGGCCAGCGCGGTGGCCGCTGAGGTGATCTCGGGGGCGTCGGCGGCCAGCGCGGCCACCATCCCCAGCAGGGCCTCCGACAGGCCCAGCCGCTCCCCGATCCGCTCCAGCCGGGTGACCAGCAGGTAGCTGGTGGCCAGGCTGACCGCCGCGGCGAGAAAAAAGATCAGGAGTTGCAGGGCCACGGGCACCGGGCAGCGTCCCTTCCGCAGGCTGACAGGGCGCCGACCAGTCTTCCCGGCTCACCTGCCATCACCCTAGCGAGCCCATCCCCGCCCGCCCCGGCCCCCAGTACCAAGCGCCCCGAGCGCCCCGAGCGCCAAGGGTCACCAGGGGTCAGGAGTGCTGTTCCCGAAGACCTGCGCCTGAAGCTGGCTCGCCGTCAGCGTCGTGCCGCAGACCGCGGGGGGCAGTTTCCCGTTGACCGCGGTCCAGTTGGTCCACGCGATCAGCGAGTAGTCCAGGGCCCGCGGGTTCTCGTCGCCGACGTGGGTGGGCACCCACAGGCTGCCGCTCTTCACCCAGGTGGTGCCGAACTCCAGGTAATGCGTCCGGTGCCCGTCGATGACGAACGTCTGGGAGTAGGGACCCGGCTTGTTGTGCGCCTGCCACCAGGCGGTGAAGTTGTCCGCGTTGGTGGTGTTGACCGTGACCTGGCCGTGGCTGAACCAGTCCAGGCCGGTGCCGGGGCGCAGGCCGGCCGTGTCCACCAGGCACTGGGTCAGCAGCGCGGGCGCGTCGGCCCGCCGGTAGCCATAAGGGTCGCGGAGCGACGCCGTGGGGCGGGGGCTGCCCGCGGCGTGGTTCTTCGGCGGGACGACCGCGAATTGGCATCCGGCCAGCATCGCCCCCGCCGCGATCGCCACGGCCACCCGGCCGGCGCGTGCCAGCATCCGCTTCATGCCTGCCTCTCGTCCTGAGCCCGCCACCGGCTCAACTTGTACCGTACGGCGGCGAGGCAAAGTCGCGCAGGGCATGGGCGAACGCCCACGGCCCGTGATCTACTCGTGGGTAGATTTCCCCGAGGAGGTGGGCGATGGCGCTCGCGTTCTGGCGCCGGGCGCAGGCGGACCCCGGCTGGACCGCGCTGGTCGAGCCAGACGGCACCCAGCGCACGGCCGGGGAGCTGCTCGCCCGGGTCAACCAGCTCACGCACGCCCTCCGGGGGATGGGGCTGCGGCCCGGTGACGGCATCGCGGTGCTGCTGCCCAACGGCGGCGCCGCGCTGGAGATCTACCTGGCCGCGCTGCAGGGCGGCTGGTATTACACCCCGATCAACTGGCATTTCACCCCGCCGGAGATCGCCTACATTGTGGCCGACAGCGAGGCTAAGGCGTTCTTCGTGCACGAACGGCACGGGGCTGCCGGGGTCGCGGCCGCGGATCTGGCCGGGCTCCCGGTCAGCACACGGTTCAGCTACGGCCGGGTTCCCGGGTTCCTGCCCGTCGCGGACCTGCTGGCCGGGCAGCCGGTCACGGTGCCTGCGGACCGGGTGGCCGGGTCGACCATGCACTACACGTCGGGCACCACCGGGCGCCCCAAAGGCGTGCGCCGCAGCCTGTCCGGAGCCGACCCGGACGACGCGGCGGAGACGACCACGGCCCTGCTCCAGATCTTCGGCGTCCCGCCCGGCCAGCCGCACGTGCACCTGGTCACGTCGCCGAGCTACCACACCGCGGTGACGCTGTTCGGCGGCGCGGCCATTCACCTCGGCCACACCCTGGTGTACATGGACAGCTGGGACTCCGAGACCGCGCTGGACTGCGTGCAGCGGTACCAGGTGACCAGCACCCACATGGTGCCCACGCAGTTCAAGCGGATGCTGTCGCTGCCCGAGTCGACCCGGCACGCGTATGACCTGTCGTCCATGCGCTGGATTATCCACGCCGCGGCCCCGTGCCCGGTGCCGCTCAAGCAGGCCATGCTGGACTGGTGGGGGCCCCGGGTGTACGAGTACTACGCGGCCACCGAAGGCGGTGGCACGCTGGTCACTCCCCAGGAGTGGATGGCCCGCCCGGGCACGGTGGGCCGGCCGTGGCCGGCGAGCGAGATCCTTATCGCTGACGACGACGGCAAGGAATGCCCGCCCGGCGCGCCCGGCACCGTCTACATGAAGATGAGCACCACGACGTTCGAGTACAACGGCGATCCGGCCAAGACCGAGGCCAACCGGCTGCGTGATTTCTTCACCGTCGGCGACATCGGCTATCTCGACGAAGACGGGTTCCTGTTCCTCTGCGACCGCAAGGCCGACATGATCATCTCCGGCGGCGCGAACATCTACCCGGCCGAGGTCGAGGCGGAGCTGATCATGCATCCCGCGGTGGCCGACGTGGCCGTGTTCGGGGTTCCCGACGAGGAGTGGGGGGAGCGGGTGATGGCCGTGATCGAGCCCGCCGCGGGCCGGGAGCCCGGTCCTGACCTGGCCGCTGAGATCCTCCGGTCGCTGGACGGGAAGCTGGCCCGGATGAAGTGGCCGTCGGCCATCGACTTCACCTCCGAGATGCCCCGCGATCCCAACGGCAAGCTCCTCAAGCGCCGCCTGCGGGAGCCTTACTGGCGGGACTACGGGCGCTCGATCTAGCTCCCCGGTAACGCGGCCTGGGTCAGGCCGGAACGGTCGGGCGCTCGGCGCCCGCGGTCACGCTCAGTACGTCCAGCAGCCGGGCCACGGCGGGTTGCTCGGGCGCCTCGCCGTAGGTCATGGCGAGCACCTGCCGGTGCGATCCGGGCAGCGGCGTGGCCTGGATGCCCGGGTGGCGGGCTGCGCGCAGTGCCAGGCCCGGGAGCGTGGTGATGCCCAGGCCTGCCGCCACGAGGGCCTGGACCGCGACGAAGTCGTCGGTGGTGAACGCGATCTTCGGGCTGAAGCCGGCCAGCTCGCACTGCCAGACCAGGTAGCTGCGGCACCGCTCACAGCCGCCGATCCACCGGTACTCGGCGTAGTCGGCCAGGTCCGGCCATTGCGGCAGCGGCGGCTCGTGCCCCCCGGCCCGGGGCGCGTGGGTGTCCGCGCCGGCCGGGGCCCGGGTCACCAGGTGGATGGGATCGTCGAGGAGCAGCCGGGACCGGGTGCCCTCACCGGCGTCACTGGCCGGGCTGACCGTCGTCCCGTCCTGGTAGTGCCGGAACACCAGGGCCACGTCCACGTATCCGGCCCGGAGCATCCGCAGGGCTTCGGGTGGCTCAGCCTCGGCCAGCGTGAGATCCAGGCCGGGATTCTCCGCCTCGAGCCGGGCCGCGGCCATCGGCACCAGCGTGCTGAGCGCGGAGGGGAAGGCGGCCAGCCGGACCCGGCCGGCCCGCAGGCCCACGTGCGCGGCGAGCTCGTTCTCCGCGGCGTCCAGCCGGCCGAGGATCTCCTCGGCCCGTTCCGCCAGCAGCCGGCCCGCTTCGGTGAGCCGCACGCCGCGGCCGGCCCGCTGGGTGAGCAGCGCCCCGGTCTCGGCCTCGAGCCGGGACAGGTGATGGCTCACCGACGGCTGCGCGTAGTTCAGCGCCCGGGCCGCGGCGGTCACCGAGCCGTGCCGGGCTACCGCGACGAGCACGCGCAGCCTGGTCACATCCAGCATTCAGCAAGTATAGATCCGCTCGATCTAACCTTCCGTTGCTCGGGGCCCCGCCTATCAAACCTGCTAGATCCCTAACGGTTTGTCCGTCGCTGGTGCCGGGATCTCCGGTGCTGGACCCGGGGGTGCCCCGAGTTGAGGTGGCTGGAATGCCGCGGGACGGAATGGCGGGGGGCGAACCGGCAGGCCTGGATACCTGGGCGGTAACCGGATGGCGGCATGCCGATCAGGTACGTGGAGCCGGCCCGGTGCAGGAACAAGGTGATCGTCCAGTTGATGCAGCTGGAGTGGTCGGGGCTCCCGGCCGGGTCCTGGTGGCTGGTGAAGCTCACCGTGGCCTTCAGCCCGCGGGCCAGCCCGGACACCCCGACCAGCATCGCGTTGGAGTCGTGGCTGGTGCGGTAGCCCCAGGCGAATTCGCGCGGGGTCAGCTGGCGGCGCTGCGCGAACAGCTGGGCGTACGCCTGGTACTCGCGGCGGTTGACCGCCGCGAAGTAATGGTTCAGGAGCGCGGCGACGCGGCCGGTGTCTGGCCGGCCGGCCAGGCCGGGCGCGATCGACACCAGGCCACGGTCCAGGTGCCGCGCCCGGCCGCTGCGCCCGGAGCCCGGCGCCGGCCGGCGCGGATGCGAGGCGGTGTGGGTGGTGCGGCGGCCGGTTCCGGCCCGCCCGGACCGGGATGGATGCGAACCAGTCCGGCCCGTGCCGGTGTGGCCGGGGCGGGTGTGGCCGGAACCGGACCGGCCGGGGTGAGTCTGGCGGGTGCCAGATCGGCCCGTCCCCGTGTGGCCGGTCCGAGTCTGGCCGGTGCCGGATCGGCCGGCTCCCGGCTGGCCGGAACTATGCGGGCGGGAACCAGGCTGGCCGGAGCTGGCCTGCCCCGACCCGGTGCGACCTGGCCCGGACTGGCTGTTCCCCGTGTGGCTCGTGCCGGACTGGCTGCTTCCTGTGCGGCCGGTTCCGGACTGGCCGGATCCCGCGTGGTGTTTTGCCGCCTGGCTCGTTCCCGGGTGAGGAGTGCTGGCGTGGCCGGGGCTTGGGTGGCCCGTGCTGGCGTGGCCCGTGCTGGTCCGGCTGGTTCCCGGGTTCCCGCTCTGGCTGCGTCCGCTCTGGCCTGGCCGGGACGGGCTGGTGCCAATCCGCGCCGGCGCTGACTGGCCGGGCAAGGGATGGCCGGACAGCGCCTGGCTGGGCTGCGCGTGGCCTGACCCCGCCTGGCTGTGAGAGGACAGATGACTGCCGTGGGCGCCCCCGGCCAGGGGCTGGTTGGCACCGACCAGCCACGCGGTCGAGGCGACCGCGAGCAGCCCGGCGATCACCACCCCGCCGATGACCACCAGCCGGCGGTCCGGGCGCTGGCGGGTGTGGACCCAGAGTTCGTCCGGGTAGGGCTCGCTGTCGGCTTCGGTGCCGATCCGGACCAGCCTGAGCGGTCCCGGGTCTTCGGGCATGGTGCGGGCCGGTACTGGCTCTGGCTGGGCCGGATAGTCATCGGGGTCCGCCTGAGGTCCATCCCCGGCCGGCTGTTCCGCGGTGGGCTGTTCCACGGCCGGCTGTTCTACGGCGACCTGCTCGGTGGCGGCTTGCTCGGTGGCGGCTTGCTCGTCGGCGGGCTGATCCGCGGCGGGGTCATCCTGGGCCGTCTGCGGCGCGAAGCTGTCCGCTGGTGCGGCGGCCCAGGCCGGAGCAGCCCAGGCCGGGGACGGCTGGCCGGGCGGGACGTCGCCGGAGTCCGCGTCGGCCACGCCGACCTGGGCCGGGATGACCGGGTGCGACCCCGGATGGTCCGGACCCTCTGGGGACGCCGGAGCCGTACCCGCTCCTGCATCGCTGACTTGGACTGCGGTGGCCTGGCCCGTACTGGCCTGATCGGCATCAGTTCCAGCCGCGCCAGTTTCCGGCGCGCTCGCCGCAGTGGTGCTGGCCTCCGCGGCGTCAGCCTCGGCGGCGCTCTCCCGTTCGGTGCTGGTCTGCGCCCCGCAACGCGTGCAGTAGCGCAGCATCCCGCTGACCGGGGATCCGCATTTCGTGCAGAATCTCATCGGCGATCAGCCCAGCCTGAAGTGCGTGTTGATGGCGGTCTCCCTGGTGAGTTCCGGGTCGAGATCGCTGTTGGCCGCATCGATGCCGGCCAGCGTGGCCCCGTGCATCGCGGCCACCAGCGCCCGGGTGGATTCAAAGCGGAGCGAGCGGCGGATCCCGTCTCCCCGGCTAGTCACGTCCTGGATATTCCGGCCGATGACCATCAGCAGCAGCCGCAGGGGCGACATATGCAGCCAAAAGGTCCAGCCCACGTACAAGTCGCGCCCCTGCGCAAAACATGAGATGTAGCCGCTGAAATGGTTGCGGCGCAACTCCAGGTATTCATGCTCTCCTTCCGCGGGCCGCGAGACGGTCCGCGGCCGCAGCGAATCAACCGGAGTGCCGTGAGCCTGAAACGCCGAATGGATGTGCGCAAATGCCGTGTGGGCGGCACCGGAGCCCTGCTCCATGATCAGGCTCCATTCGGCCAGCAACGCCGGGACCGGGATGAGCCAGAACGGGATGGCCAGCACCAGCGCGACCAGCCACAGGCTGTCCATTTCCAGCCGGAGGGCGAGGCCGAGCTTTGTCCCGATCGCGGCGGCGAGCAGGAAGCACAACATCAGGGCCGTCTCGATGAGCAGGTAGATCCCGGTGAACACGCCCGCCTGGCGGAGCATGTACATCAGGTAGCGGGGGTTGCGGGCCGGGTCCAGGGTGTTGGGCCCGGAAAGCCGCGGCGCCGAGCGCCGGGCGGGGACCTTCACGCCAGGCACGGCGCCCTCCGCGACGTGCGGACGCCCCGACTCTTCGCCGCGGGCCGTGCCGTCCCGCGGGACGGTCCCGTTTCGGCGGCCCGCGTCCTCGTGCAGGCCGGTGTCCCCGCGCGGGCCACGGTTCCCGCGCTGGCCGGTGTCCCCGCGCGGGCCAGGGTTCTCGCGCTGGCCCGGGCCAGCGCGGCGGGTCCGGCCCGTACCTGCTCGCTGCGCTGGACCGGCCGGATCGCCGGGTTGGGCGGGGCTGTACGGGGGCGCCGGGCTGCCGTGGGAGGCCGGCTCATACTGCGGCGCCAGGTCGTCTGGCGCCGCCGCGTTGTCCTGCGCTGTCCTGTCCGGCCCGGCAAGCACCGTGCGTGGTGCCGCCTGCGGCCCGGCGTGATCGGGTCGAGCTTGATCTGGGGCCCCGGGATCCTGGGTGGCGGGGATGATGCGGACCGGGAGCCAGCCGGCGGGAGGCGCGGCGTGACGTGCAGGCTCTAACCCGTCAGGCTCGCGCGCGGCGGGGACGGACGGCGTCACAGGCCGTCCGCAATTGCCGCAAAACGCGTCTCCGGCGAAAAGACCTTCGCCGCACCCGACGCATTTCTCCCACATCGGCCAATCCTTCGCTCGGTCCCGGATTACCGGACATGTAGCACGCCAGTTCGGCCGCGCCACAGTTAACTTACCAACTCTGCGAATGGGAAAACCGATCATGGTCCGAGTAAAGAGAATGCCGGGCCATGAATGCCATCGCGCCATCTGATTGGCGGATAGGGCAGAAGCGGCTAAAAGGTCACGCCCGGCGCCACCGGGATCCGGTGACGCCGGGCGTTCTCCCCCCGCGAGGCCTCAGCTGTCCGCGGGGACATCCGTCGCCGGGACCAAGGGCCTCGCGTCGGCCAGGGGCTCGCCCTCGCGGGGGGATGCCTTCGGCAGGATGCGCGCCAGAGGCCGGGGGAGCCACCAGTTCGCCGGGCCCAGCAGTTCCATCACGGCGGGCACCAGGACCATCCGGACCACGGTCGCGTCGATGAGCACCGCCACGGCCAGACCGAGGCCGACTTGCTTCACCGAGACGTCCGCACCGAGCACGAAGGACAGGAAGACCACCACCATGATGGCCGCCGCCGCGGTGATCACCCGGGCTGTCCGGGCCAGCCCGGTGGCGACCGAGGCCGCGTTGTCGCCGGTCGCGTCGTAGGACTCGCGGATCCGCGAGAGCAGGAACACCTCGTAGTCCATGGACAGGCCGAACAGGATCACGAACAGGAACATCGGCACCCAGGTGGTCACCGGCATCTTCTCCGGGAAGCCGAAGAGGTGGCCGAGCCAGCCGTACTGCGTGATGGCGACCAGCACGCCGTACGCGGCCGAGATGGACAGCAGGTTCATCAGCGCTGCCTTCACCGCGACCGTGACCGACCGGAACATGACCAGCAGGAGCAGCGTGGACAGTGCGACGACGACCCCGATCAGCCAGGGCAGGCGCTGCGCCACGAGGTTGGCGAAACTCACGTTGCCGGCGTTCGGCCCGGTGAGGTACGCGCGGATGCCGGTGCCCGCGGTGGCGCGCGGGATCACGGTGGTGCGGATCCGGTTGACCAGGGCGTTGGTGGCCGCGTCCTGCTCGCCTGTAGTCGGGTAGGCGATCATCAGCGCGGCCCGGCCGTCGTGGCTGACCTGGACGGGGCTGACCCGGGCGACGCCGGGGGTGGCCGCGATCGCGGCGGCCAGCCGGGTGGTGCTGGCCGTGGGTGTGGGCAGCGCCGCCGCCACGATCAGCGGAGCGTCGAATCCCGGCCCGAAACCCTGGGCCATCGTGGCGTAGCTCGCGTACCCCATGGTCCCGCGGGCCTGGCTGGACTCGTCCGGCATGCTCAGCTTCATGCTGAGCGCCGGCGCGGCGAGCAGCAGGATCAGCGCCGTGGACAGCAGCGCGGCGAGCAGGGGCCGGCGCTGGATCACACCCGCCCACCGTTCGGCAGCGGGACGGCGGGCCGGCTGGCCCGCGGGCTGGTCCGCGGAGCGGGCGGCTGGTGTGCTCGCCGGGCGGCCGCCCAGCCAGCGGGGCAGGCGGAGTCGCGAAGGCTTCGCCAGCCGGGTGCCCGTGAACCCGAGCAAGGCCGGGAGCAGGGTGAGCGAGCCGAGCATGACCATGGCGACGGTGGCCGCCGCGGCGATGGCCACCCCGTTGAGCAGCGACTGCCGCAGGACCAGCAGCCCCAGCATCCCGATGATCACCGTTGTGCCCGCGATGACCACGGTCCGGCCTGCGGTGCTCATCGCGGTCACCGTGGCGCTCTCCGGATCCTGGCCTTGGTGCAGTGCCTCACGGAACCGGCTCAGTATGAACAGCGCGTAGTCCACGCCGACGCCCAGGCCGATCATCGAGGCAATGATCGGGGAAAACGAAGGAGCCGGGAACACGTGGCCCAGCAGGGCGATCAGCGACAGGCCGGCACCGATGCCCAGCACGGCGGTCAGCACCGGCAGCCCCATGGCCAGCAGCGACCCGAACGCGACCAGCAGCACGATCGCGGCGGCCAGCACGCCCACGCCCTGAGTGGGCCCGCCGTAGGGCGTCTCCGCCAGGTCGACCACGTCGCCGCCCAGGTAGAAGTGCACCCCATGGCCGGACATCGAGGTGGCGTCCTTCATCAGGGCGAGAGCTTCCCCGTTGCTGATCTCGCTGGACGGCACCCCGAACTGGATGACCGCGAACGCCACGTGCCCGTGCGGCGATATCTGGCCGGCGGCCTGATAGGGGCTGGTGACCGACGTGACGTGCGGCGCGCGGGCGAAGGGCGTGAGCGCGCTGGTGACCCGGGTACGGACGGCGCGGGAGCCGATCGGACCGTTAGAGCGGATCGCCAGCGTCAGCGTGTCACCGGACTGCTGCCGGAAGTGCTGGTTGAGCAGGGTCTGCCCGGGGTCGCTGCCGGTGAAGCTGTCCTGGGCGGGCGCCCCGAACCTGGTCCACAGCGTGATCAGGCAGGCGACTCCGACGATCCAGGTGATGACGGTGAGCCGCCGGTGCCGGAAGCAGGCGCGCCCGAGCGGGCCGAGGATCGCGGGGCGGGCCCGGTGAGGGGTGGAGCTGGAGGGAGGACGGCTGGATGGGCCGGGCATGTTGGTCTCCTGCGAGCCGGAGGAGTGGATGCTTCTCCGATGCTCGCGGCCGGCGGCGCGCGGCGCGTCCTACGCAGGGAGGCAGTTGCGCGCCGCGGCGCGCCGCGGGACTACTCCCGGGGGAGTAGCCGGGACGGCGGGACCCAGGTCAGAGGGGTGCAGATCAGGGGGTACAGCTCAGCGGCAGGCGCGGACGGTGTCCGCCGGGAAGCCGGGCCGGTGCCGCCTGATGTGGTAGCTGCCCCCGTTGCGTTTCAGGAACAGGGTGATGTGCCAGCGGTCGCACCTGGCGTGGTCCGGGCTTTCGGCCGGATTCTGGTGACTGACGAACGTCACTATGGCGCCGAGGCCTTGCGGGCCTGTGGGGACCAGCCCGGTCAATGTGGCCCGCGAGTCCCGGGTGGATTGGTAGCCGGAGCCGAAATTGCGCATGCTGACGCGAATGGCCGGGATGAACAGGCTGCTGTACGCCTGGAAATCATGCTGGTTGATGGCCCCGAAATAGCGGTCCAGCAGCAGCGCGACCCGGTGCACATGCGGCTGGAAGCCCACGTCCGGGGCGACGATCACGGCGGCGCCTGTGGTCGGGGAGCCTGTGGTCGGTGACCCCGTGGTCGGGGAGCCCGTGGTCGGTGACCCCGTGGCTGGGGAATCGGCGGAGGGAGAAGCTGCTCGGGACCGGGCGTGACCGCGGGCCCGCCCGGCGGTGTGCCTGGCCAGGCTCACGTTCGCGGCGCGCATATGGGACCCCATCTGGCCGGCCTGCCAGGTCGCGATGCCCCCGGTGACCAGCAACGCCACCGTGGTCACCATGGCGGTGATCGTCATCCCGTGGCCCGCGGACAGCCGGGACCAGCGCCCGGGGCGCGCGGCCCCCCAGCCGGGCGGGCTGGCGCCGGGGTTCCCCGTGATCGCGGCCGCCACCTGGTCCCCGGTTACGGCCTGATCCGCGGCTGCCCCCCTGTCGCCGAGCGGTGCCGGGTCGCCGGCGGGCGGCTGGGCGCTGACTGCCCAGGGCGGGCTGCTGGCTGTCGGCGGCGGGGGGCTGGCCTGCCAGGGCGGCGTGGAGGCCGGGCCATTCTCTGCGCCCACGTGTGTCGCGCATCCCGCGCAATACCGGGGCGACCCGCCAAGCGGATTTCCGCAGTTCGGGCAGAACCGCATGGGAACTCCCTGGTTCCGTCAAACGCCTGGGATTAACCTCCGGGTCCAATTTGACCGGCCTTCCGGCGGTTCCGGAACGCTGGCCGGCAGGCTGTTAGTCCACCGTAAGCATTGGGCCGGACGGGGCCAGCTCAGCAATGGCCGGGCTCGGCGAGCCCGTTCTCGTAGGCCAGGACGACGACCTGAGCGCGGTCCCGGGCGCCCAGCTTGATCATCGCCCGGCTGACATGGGTCTTCGCCGTCAGCGGGCTGACCACGAGTTCCGCCGCGATCTCGTCGTTGGACAAGCCGGCCGCGACCAGCGCCACGACTTCGCGCTCGCGCTCGGTCAGCGAGGCCACCCCGGGCGACGGGGCGGAGGGGCGGGGCAGGTTCGCCCGGCTGCGGGGGGCCGGGCGGGACGGGCTGCCCGCGGCCGTACTGCCCGCGGCCGCACTGCCCGGGGTTGGGCTGCCCGCGGTTGCGCTGCTCGCGGTTGGGCTGCCCGCGGTGAAGGCCGCGATGAGGGACCGGGTCACGCTGGGCGCCAGGAGCGCATCGCCGCGGGCCACGACCCGGACTCCCTGCAGGAGTTCCTCTGGCTCGACGTCCTTGACCAGGAACCCGCTGGCTCCCGCCCGCAACGCCGCGAACACGTGCTCGTCGTCGTCGAACGTGGTGAGGACCACGACCCGGACCGCGGCCAGCTGCGGGTCACCGGTGATCCGCCGGGTCGCGGTGAGACCGTCCACTTCCGGCATGCTCAGATCCATCAGCACCACGTCGGGACGCAGGTCGCGGGCCAGGGCCACCGCGGCCCCCCCGTTAGGTGCCTCGCCAACGATCGTGATGTCGTCGGCCGACTCGAGGAGCATCCGGAAGCCCGCGCGGACCAGGGCCTGATCGTCGGCGAGCAGCACCCGGATCATCGGGCGACATCTGCCGCGGTGACCGGGGCGGTTCCGGGCGCCGCGGCCTCCTGGTCCGGCGCGGCCTGGTCCGGCGCGGCCTGGTCCGGCGCGTCCTGGTCGGGCATGTCCTGGCCCGGCCCAGCGTGGCCCGGCCGGGTCGTGGGGAGCCGCGCCACGACCTCGAACCCGCCGTCCGGCCCGGCCGCGGCCGAGAGGCTCCCGCCGACCGCCGCGGCCCGTTCGGTCATCCCGGTCAGCCCGTGGCCGCTGGGCCGTGCCCCGTCGGCGGAGGCGGGGCCGGGGCCGTCGTCGGTCACCCGGATGGCCAGCGCCCCGGGCTCATAGCTCAGGCAGACCATCGCGCGCACCTGGGGGCCCGCGTGCCGCAGCACGTTGGTCAGGGACTCCTGCAGGATCCGGTACGCCGCGTGGCTCACGGCGGGGGAAACGGGCCGGGGCTGGCCCTCGGTGGCCAGGGTGACCGGGGCGCCCGCGGCGGTCACCGCCTCGCACAGCGCGGGCAGTCGGTCCAGCCCGGCCGCGCGCAGCTCGGCTGACTCGTCCCGGGTCTCATTGCGGAGCTGGCCCAGCGTGGCCCGCATCTCGGTGAGCGCCCCTTTGCTGGTCTCCCGGATGGCGATGAGCGCGCCGCGCAGGTTGCCGTCCGGGCCGCCGTCCTGATCCCCGGGCCCGAGCACGTGCAGCGCGGACCCGGCCTGCACGGTGATCGTGGCCATGCTGTGCGCCACGGTGTCGTGCAGTTCCCGGGCGATCCGCAGCCGCTCCTCGGCGACCCGGCGGCCCGTCTCCGCCTCCCGTTCCTCGCTGGCCAGGCGCAGCCGGTCCGCGGTCTCGGCGGCCAGCGCGCGGCGGCTGCGGATCACCTCGCCGAGCATGATGGCCAGCGCGAGCACGGCGATGCTCGGCAGGAAGTCCGTGGCCAGCGTGACCAGCCCCGGATGGGTCGACACGCCCACCACGAACAGGCCGACCGACATGAAGAACGCGGGGATGGCGATCGCGGCGGCCAGGTAGCCGGCGACCGCGGCGTCGTACAGCGGCAGGCAGAGCAGTGGCGCGGGCGAGATGTTCCGGCGGTCCACGATGTAGTAGAGCAAGACCAGCGCCGCGCAGCCGAGCAGCGAACCCAGCGGCCACCGGTGCCGGAACAGGATCGGCACGGCCAGGACGGCGCCGAGCAGGTAGGCGACGGCGTTGAGCGGGGCGGCGCCCGGTCCCCCGCCCACGACCACGTTCAGCTCGACCAGGACGGCCACCACCGCGGCCGCGCCGGCATCGATCCACCGGATGCCGAGGGCCTGCAGCAGCTGGCGCGGCCTGGCCGCCGCGCCGTTCAGCGGTCCCACGCCGTCAACGTACGTGACCTGGGCCCGCCGCGCTACGCCGGCGCGGCCCGCGGGGCGCCCGGGGGTTCAGCCGCGGCCCTCCAGCAGCGGCGAGCTCGGGTCCCGGGCCGGCCGGTCCGGTGCCCCCGCCTCCTTGCGGCGGCGCCAGGCGATCCCGGACAGGGCTTCGAGCACCACCCGGCTGGCCAGGAACGCGGTGATCTCCGCGTGGTCATACGGCGGCGCGACCTCCACCACATCCACCCCGGCCAGCGGCAGTTCCATCGCGATCCGCCGGACCGCGTCCAGCAGCTGCCGCCCGGTCAGCCCGCCGGGTTCGGGCGTCCCCGTGCCCGGGGCCATGCCCGGGTCGACCACATCCACGTCCACGGACAGGAAGACCCCGTCGCACTCATCGGTGGCGATGCCGAACGCCTCGGTCAGGCACTCGTCCAGGCCCCGGGTGACCACCTCGGTCATCTCGTAGCTGCGCATGTTCTGGGCCGCCATCCAGGCCAGCGTCTCCGGCTCGGGCCAGTAGCCGCGCAGCCCGATCTGCAGGAACCGGTCGCCGCGCACCGCCCCGGACTCGATGAGCCGGCGCATCGGCGTGCCGTGCCCGTACAGCGACCCGAACTGGGTGTCGCCGGTGTCGGCGTGCGCATCGAAGTGGATGACGGACAGGCGCCCCCACCCCACGTGGCGGGCCACGCCGGTCGCGTCGGGGAAGGCGATGGTGTGGTCGCCGCCCAGGATGACCGGGATCGCGCCCGCCTCGCTCGCCTGCTGCACCGCTTCTTCCAGGCGCCGCAGCGAGAGCTCGGTGTCCCCGGAGGGCATCTCGATGTCGCCGGCGTCGGCGATCCGCAGTTCCGCCAGCGGGTCGACGCCCAGGGCGAGATGAGGGCGGGACCCGTCGTGCGGCAGGTAGTCGGTGAACCGGATGGCCTGCGGGCCGAACCGGGCGCCGGGCCGGTGCGAGGTGCCGCCGTCGAAGGGGGCGCCGATGATGAGGATGTCCGTGCCCGCCCAGGAGCCCGGGTCGGCCAGGTCGGCCGGTGGCACCCCGAGGAACGTCGCATCGGGGCCGTACATGTTGCCGAGCCGGGCCATGGTTGCCTCCGTTTCCCCGGGGTGTCCGCTCAGCGGGCGAGCCGGCTGTACCGGCGCACGGCGAGCGGGACCATCACGCCGAGCAGTATGACGCTCATACCCACCGTGGTGACCACCGGGTGCTGAACCCGCGTCGCCCGTTGGGGGGCGTGCCCCGTTCCGGGCGCATGGCCCGGGCGGGTCGCCCGCCCCGTGCGCATGGCCCGCTCCGTGCGCATGGCCCGCTCCGTGCTCGTGGCCCGTGCGCGTGGCCCGTGCGCGTGGCTCGTGCGCGTGGATGTGGCATTGGTGCTGTCCCAACGACACCAGCTTCACATCGACGCCGCGCTGGGCGGGGCGGGAGCGGGCCGTGGGGCGGATGGGCCTAGGGGCAGGCGCTCTGGTAGGCGTGGTAGGCGACTGGCGGCGTCCCGATCAGCAGGGTGCCGTCATGTTTCCGCAAATACAGGGTGATCTCCCAGCGCGTGCAGCCGGTGATGTCCGCACCTGGAACCGACTGCTGCCGGCTGGTGAAGGTCACCGTGGCCGCGACGGCGGGCCCGGTTGCCGAGATCCCGACGACGCTGGCGGCGGTATCGGTGGTCGTCCCGTACCCCCGCGCGAAATCCGCCGCGGTCAGCTGCTCCCGGCGGCCCGGGCTCAGCAGCCCGGCGTACTGCTGGTAGTCGTGGGCGTTGATGGCCGCGAAGTAGCTGACCAGGAAGCCGTCAACCTGGGCGGAGTCCGGCACCTGGCTGACCCCGGGCGCCATCGTCACCAGGGCCGCGGCGCCGCTAGGAGCCGGGCCCGGGGCGGTGGGCGTCCCGGCGGGCGATCCGGCGGGCGATCCTGAGGGGGTGGCGGACGGCGTGGTGCGGGCCCGCGGGGCGGGACTGGCCTGGCCCGTCGCCGCGGTCTGGCGCCCGGCCAGGCGAGTCCCGGCCGTCACGTGGTGCCGGCCGAACGCGGTCCACGCGATGGCCAGGCCCGCCAGCACCGCCACCGCGGCCAGCGTGGCCGTGGTGACCTTGGCCCGGTGGCCCGCCGCCCGCCGCCGCGGGCCGGGCGGTGGGTAGAGCAGCCGGGACGCCGTGTCGTCCAGGTTCTCGCCGGCCCCGGGTTCCGGGGCCGTCAGGGTGGGGAACGGCCCGGTCTCCGGGGCGCCGGCGAACAGGTCCCCGAACTCGGCTAGTTCCGGCGGGACGCCCCCGGACGGAGCGGGGCGGTACGGATAGGACCTGGACGGGTCCGATCCCGGGGCCATCCCCGGTGCCTGCAGTGGTGCACTGCACCGGGGGCAATAGTTCAGGGTCCCGGCTACCGGGTCGCCACATATCCGGCAAATCATCATCGCGCTCCCTCGCTCACGGTTTTGGATCGTAATCAGAGCGTGAGATCTATGTGGCTTAACTGGGTAAGTTGACCATTCATTTTGGATCGGGCACCTACCGGCTTGGCCTGACCGGAATTTCCGGTTTACGACGAAGTGCAATAGCAGATAACGGTCTTTTCACGTAATTCACTAAGCAGTTCCGGAGGGTATGGCGGAATTCTGGGCGCCGGGGCCGGGGCTGCCACCGCCAGGTGTGTCATCCGGAGCCGGCCAGGCCGCGATGGCCGCCGGGGTCCCGGGCTGGCAGGATCGAGGTGTGCCAGGAAGACCTGCAGCTTTCGATGAACTGGACGAGCGGATCGTGGCCGTGCTGGTCGAGGACGCCCGGGCCAGTTACGCCGATATCGGGACCACCGTGGGCTTGTCCGCGTCCGCGGTCAAACGGCGGGTCGACCGGCTGCGTGCGTCCGGCGCGATCACCGGGTTCACCGTGACCGTCGACCCGTCGGCCCTGGGCTGGACCACCGAGGCTTATGTGGAGCTGTTCTGCCGGGGCCGGACCTCGCCCAGTGCCATCGGCGCCGCGCTGAGCAAGTATCCCGAGGTGACCGGAGCCGCCACGATCACCGGCGAGGCAGACGCACTGCTGCACATCCGCGCGGCGGACGTGCAGCACTTCGAGCAGGTCGTGGAGCGGATCTCCGCGGAGTCCTTCGTCGACCGGACCCGCAGCGTGATCGTTCTCTCCCGGCTGGTCAGCCGGGCGGACATCCTGCCGGCGAGTAACGCCAGCGGATAGCAAGACGCGGCGGTAAATTCCCGCAATCCCGAATAAAGCCGCTCACGGCCAGGTCAGGGTCGCTACAGTCGGAGCATGCCCAACCCTGAGCATGATCCGTCGGCCAGCACTGCCCAGTTCCGTGCGTTCGCGAACGGGCGTTCCGGGTCCGAGACTGCGCCCTGGTCGATGCGTGCCCCGCGTAACCGCGTGGCGATCCTCGCGGGCGTGGTGATCGTGGTCGCGGTGGTTCTCTTCATCATCGCCCTCCTGGTCATCGGCTAGCAGGAACGCACTGCGGTCCGTCCGCCGCGCCGCAGTTTCCGGTGCGGCCGGTGAGTTTGGTGATCGTTACTCCCGCTCCATCAGGTATTTCCGGGGGCGGGGCGGTGAGCGCGCGCCGCACCAGGCAGGATGAGCACTCATGACGGTCCGTGACGCTACGCCGCGCCCGCCCGCCGCGGGGGACCAGGATGAGGACAAGCACCGGCTGACCGCGCTGGAAGGGCTGGCCGCACTCTCGCTCGACGCCCTGTCCTCGGTGGCTTATGGTCCCGAGGCCATCGTCATCGTGCTGGCTGCGGCCGGGACCGCCGGCCTGGAGTACACCCTTCCGGTCACGATCGCGATCGTCGTGCTCCTCGCCGTGCTGGTCATCTCCTACCGGCAGGTGATCGAGGCCTTCCCGGGCGGTGGCGGCGCCTACGCGGTGGCCAAACGGCACCTGGGCCGGAAAGCCAGCCTGGTGGCCGGCGCCTCGCTCACCGTCGACTACATCCTGAACGCCGCGGTGGGCGTGTCCGCCGGAGTCGAGGCGTTCACGTCCGCCTTCCCGTCCCTGTACGGCGACCGGGTCTGGCTCTGCCTCGGCGTGCTCGCCATCATCACCGCGGCCAACATGTGGGGCGTGGCCGAGTCCGCCCGGCTGTTCATCGTGCCGACGCTGGTGTTCATCCTGGCCATCGCGGTCGTCATCGTCGGCGGCCTGGTCCGCACGCATCCGGTGGTGGCCCCTTCCGGGCACATGCCGGCCGTGGCCGAGTCCATCGGCATCCTCTTGCTGCTGAAGGCGTTCGCCTCCGGCTGCTCGGCGCTGACCGGCGTGGAGGCGATCGCGAACGCGGTGCCGGAGTTCAAGCGGCCACGGGTCCGCCGGGCCCAGCACACCGAGATGATGCTGGGCGTCATCCTCGGCCTGATGCTGATCGGCCTCGCCATCCTGATCCGCAAGTTCCACGTGGGCCCGTCGGCGACCGAGACGACCCTCGCCCAGCTGGCCGCGGTGGCCGTGGGGAAGGGCGTCGCCTTCTACGCCATCCAGCTGATCACGACCGTGCTGCTGGCCCTGGCCGCGAACACTTCCTTCGGTGGCCTGCCGGTCCTGGCCGGCCTGCTGGCCCGGGACAACTTCCTGCCGCACCTGTTCGCGCTGAAAGGCGAGCGGCAGGTGTTCCGCTACGGGGTCGGGGTGCTCGCGGTCGCGGCCGCGGTGCTGCTGGTCGTGTCCAAGGGCAGTACCCAGGCGCTGATCCCGGTGTTCGCCATCGGGGTCTTCGTCGGGTTCACCCTGTCCCAGACCGGCATGGTGCGGCACTGGCACGAGCAGCACGGGCCGGGGTGGGCCCGGCGGGCGTTCATCAACGGCCTGGGCGCGGTGCTCACCCTGGTTGCGCTGGCGATCGAGCTGGTCAGCAAGTTCACCGAGGGTGCCTGGCTCGTCGTCCTGATCATCCCGTTGTTCGTCCTGCTGTTCACCCGCATCCACCGGGCCTATGCGGAGATCGGCTCGCTGCTCGAGCTGGGCCAGACGCCGCCCCCGCCGGAGCGGACGGCGGCGCTGGCCGTGGTGCCGGTCCGCGGGCTGTCCCGGCTGAGCCGGGAGGCGATCTCCGCGGCGCTGTCCCTGGCTGATGAGGTCGTCGCGGTGACCATTTGCTATCACGACATGGAGGACGAGCAGGCCGACGCCAGCTTCCGCGCGCAGTGGGAACAGTGGGATCCGGACGTGCCGCTGGTCACGCTGCATACGGGGCACCGCGCGCTGGGCCCCCCGATCGTGGATTACCTGCGCGCCCAGGAGCAGGAAGATCCGCACCGCCGGGTCGTGGTGGTGATCCCCGAGGTCCAGCCCGAGCACTGGTGGCGGTGGTTCCTGCACAACCAGCGTGGTTTTGTGCTGAACCGGGCCATCGTGACCGGCACCAACAACGTCGTGGTGTGCCGGCTTCGCTTCCGGCTGGCTCACCTCGCGCCGGACGAGGACCCCGGCGCGGTTCCGGCCACCGGCGATTCCGGCGCCGCTTCCGGCTGATGGCTCCGGCTCCGGCTCCGGCTCCGGCTCCGGCTGAGGGCGCCGCTACCCCGGGGCCAGGGCCCGGTTGACCACGGCGGCGACGCCCTGGACCGTGGCGATCCCGTCCGGCATGGCCGGGTTGTCCTCGGTCAGCACGACGATCTCGTAGACGCCGTCGTCGTCGGTGAAGGCCCCGATGCTGTTGATCACCCACAGCTCCGGATCCGGCAGCCAGCCGTTCTTCACGTGCACGGTCACCCCGGCCGCGGCGCCCGCCGGGACGCCCCAGCGCTGCGCCGGGACGACCTGCGCCATCAGGCGCAGCTCGTACTCCCGTGACGGGCGGTCCAGGACCTGGTTGGCGGTGGTCAGCAGGGTGAGGAGGCGCACCTCGTCCTGGGCGGTGACCTGGGTCAGCCCCCACAGGATGCCCGGCCCCAGCGTGGTGTGGGTCATCCCGGCCAGGTCGAGGAAAAGCTGGAGGTTGGCCCGGCCGACCTGGTGCCACAGTGCGTCCGCCGCCGTGTTATCCGACTCGGTGATCATCTCCCGGGCCAGTTCGTCCTGATCTCCGCTGAGCGCGCCGTGCTGCGCGGTCACCTCGTGCAGCAGCGCGGCCAGGATGATCACCTTGACGATGCTGGCCGCGTCGAAGTGCCGTGACGGGTGGAACGAGCAGCGGATCCCGGTGCGCGTATCCGCCACCGCTATCCCGGCGTCCGGGGCCCCGCGCACGGCCGCCAGGATCCCGCGGGAGATCCGGGCCGCCAGGGCGTGCCCGGCCGGCGAGGGGGAGGTGCACAGGCCGGCCCGCACGGGGCGCTCGGCTGGCGGCCGGGCCGAGGGCTGCGGATTTGCCCGCAGGGCGCGCACTGGCAGAGCCCGCGGCGGCACAACCCGGGCCGGCACGACCCGCACTGGCACAGTCCGCGCGGGTGCCGGATCCCGGGTCGCCAGCAGCACGCCTGCTCCCATAGAGCCGGACAGGACTATAACCAGCCCCAATCCGGCCGCATTCTTCAGCCGCGGGATTGGCCGGGCATGCTTGCCGCTCACCGTCGCCTCATTTCCCCTCCGCGCGGGAAACTACCAGCTCACCGTCCCCGGACCGGCAATCCGGAAGTGATTACCGGCGCGCCGCATAAGCCATTTCGGGTAATAACCGGCGACCTGCGGGCCGTGCGTCGCCGTCGCGTCCGCGCCATGATGGGCCCGTGGAGTTCGAGCCGTACCGGGGTGAGCTGGTGGCGTACTGCTACCGGATGCTGGGCTCGTTCAACGAGGCCGAGGA
>DATCFY010000139.1:0-4508 GCA_036509255.1 Streptosporangiaceae bacterium | reverse complement strand
TGGCTGCAGCTCGGATTTGAACGCCCGCGCGAAGGCACCCTCGACCATGCCCTCGAGCCTGCGCTCGAAGCGACTGAGAACTCCCACCGGGGTACCTCCTTCCCCTATCCGCATCCGATGGTATCGGCGCTCAGGGTGCTGGTGCGGACGTGCTAACCTGACTCACTGCGTAGGGCGGGTGGCGGAACGGCAGACGCGCACGGTTCAGGTCCGTGTGTCCGAAAGGACGTGAGGGTTCAAATCCCTCCTCGCCCACTAGTAGTACTGAACTTAGATGTGCCGGGGCAGGTGGTTAGGCGCACTGGCCTGAGCTTATGCGCCAGGACGCCGTGCCGGGGGCGATCTCGGCAGGTCAGGCCAGTGCACTGTCACCTTGTGGTCATCGGCACCCCGGGGCAACCTCGAAGAGGCAGCTCGGGGACATCGGCAGCCGGCTGCGTGGGGGCTGAGTTCATGAAGGCGGATGTCGCTGTCGTCGGCGCAGGTGCCCTCGGGCTGAGCACGGCCCTGCACTGCGCGCTCCAAGGTCGGTCGGTGGTAGTCCTGGACCGGCGCGCTCCCGGCTCGCAGGCGTCCGGCCGCGCCGCGGGCCTCTTCAAATCCGTGCAAGGCGATGAGGTCCGCACCGTCCTGGCCCGCCGCAGCATCGACCTCGTCCGGCACTTCGGCGACTGGGCCGGGGTGCCGCTGGCCGTGGCCGCCTCGGGCAGCGTGCTGGTGGCCCGCGGCGGCGGGCACAAGAAACTGCTGGCCGCTGAGCTCGCCCAGTCCCTGCGCTGGGGAGTGGACCTGGCGGCGATCAGCCCTGCGGAGGTGGCCGGGCGGACCGGCGGATACTACCGGCCGGCCGGGGACGAGGACGCGGTCTGGTGCCCGGAAGATGTCTACATCGAGGAACCCGGCGCCCTGATCGCGGCCTACCTGGCGGCCGGCCTGCGGGCGGGCGTGCAGATCCTGGCGGACGAGCCGGTCACCGAAGTGATCACCAGGGCCGGCGCGATCACCGGCGTGGCGACCGCCGCCCGCCGCATCGAGACCGGGGTCGTCGTCGACGCGGCCGGAGCCTGGGTTCGCCAGGTCGGTGAACTGGCCGGTGCCTGGGTCGCAGCCGCGCCGGTCCGGCACCAGCTGCTGGTGACCGAGCCCGTTCCCGACGTGCCCGCCGGGGCGCCGATCACCAGGATCCTGGACTGCGCGGTGTACCTGCGGCCCGCCCGCGGCGGCCTGATGCTCGGCGGGTTCGAGGCCGCCCCGCTTCCGGTCGACCCCCGCGCCGAGGCCCCTGGGTTCGACACGGACGACGTCCCGCTGGACCGCGGGGTACTGGACGCGATGGCCGCCCAGGTCGCCGGGCAGGTCCCCGCGGCTCGGACGGCCGTGGCCGAGCATCGCGGCGGGCTGTTCACGATGAGTCCCGACGGCCGATTCCTGGCGGGACCCGTGCCCGAGGTTCCGGGCCTGTGGGTGGCCAGCGGCTGTAACGGATCAGGGTTCTCGTCGTCCCCGGCGATCGGCGAGGCGCTGGCCCGGTGGATTACCGGCGGTCACCCGGCGGTGGACCTGTCTTCCCTGTCCCCGGCCCGGTTCGGCGCGCCCGGCGGCGCCTCGCTGGCCGGTGCTGCCCTGTCCGACGACGCCCTGGTCGAACGGGGCACCTGGCAGTACGCCCACTACTACGACCCGCTGGCCGCCTGACCGCGGAGCGCTGCCTGACCTCAGGGCACCACGATGACCGGGCAGTGCGCGTGCCGGGCCAGCCAGCCCGGCACCGAGCCCGCGACGTGATGCCAGACGCGCGCCGGAGCGCCGATGACCAGCGCGTCCGCGCTGAACTCGTCGGCGGCCGCGGCGAGTTCCCGGGCCGGGCTGCCCTGCCGGGTGACAATCCTCACGTCCAGCCCCTCGCGGTCGCATACCTCGTCGAGTTCCGCGAGGAGCCAGCGGTGGGTCTCCTCCGAGTCCCGGGCCGGGGCGATGACCTGGCCGCTCAGCGGCTCGCAGAAGATGCCGGGGCTGGTGATGTAGGCGAGGAGCAGAGGACGGCCGAGCCTGCGCGCCATCCCCGCGGCGTAGGCGAGCGCATGCCGACTCGACCTGGATCCGTCGTAGCCGACCACCACGGGATGGTTCAGCTCAAGGACACGACCGCCGCCCGCTAGCGGTTCGCTGCGCGGGTCGGGCTCCGCCGGGCGGCCCGGGTCCGCCGGGCGGCGGGCCCGCTGGTCGGCCGGCGTGCTGCGTGACGGCATGTCAGCGGGCCTGTCCGGCTGAGGGCCGTCAGGCTGCGCCCCGTCTGGCTGGCCAGCGCCAGGGGCGGGCTGCTCAGGCTGGCCTGGGAGAGGCTGAGGCTCTGCCTGGTCCATGGCTTCTCATCCTTGTGAATCCATGCTCCGCTCAGTGATGACACACCGCAAGCTACGTTAGTTTTCATTAAACAAGTAATCGGCCTGATCCAATACCAGCCGGGACTTCCGGCGTTTTCGGCGCCGTAGTTCCCAGCGTTTCGCCGCCGTTCTCCGCACCCATCACTGCCCGGCTACCCCGGTACGTTCGCCGCAACCATGGGCGCCCGGGGGCGCCCAGCAGGCCGCGGGGCCTACTCAGGCCGCCCCGGTGATCCGGGGCGCCTGGCTACCGCGGTGATCCGGCGTACAGGGCCGGATCTGGCCCGCGCGGTCCATGATCAGGGCGTCAGCGTGACTTAACCACGGGCGAGCTGTATCGGTGTGATAACAATCGGCAAGCCGGTGGTGGCGCGAACATCCGAGGGGACCAGGCAGAATTGTTACCGTGCCGGAACTTCCCGAGGTGGAGTCGCTCGCCCGCTTCCTGCGGCAGCGAGCCGCCGGGCGCGTCATCGACCGCGCCGACAGCGCGGCTATCTCGGTCCTGAAGACTTACCGCCCGGACCTGACCGCCCTGCGCGGCCGGGTCA
This sequence comes from Streptosporangiaceae bacterium, assembly GCA_036509255.1. GTDB lineage: Bacteria > Actinomycetota > Actinomycetes > Streptosporangiales > Streptosporangiaceae > RYN-230. Next base: position 1,573 of record DATCFY010000139.1, on the reverse strand, counting down.
TCACAGACACCCAGCGGCACGGGAAATTCCTGGACCTGGTGGCCGTCCCGGCCGCTGACGGTGGCCAGCCTGCCGAGGGTCCCCTGCACCTGGTGATCCACCTGGCCCGGGCCGGGTGGCTGCGCTGGCGCGACAACCTTCCCGCGGAACCGCCCCGGCCCGGTAAGGGGCCGCTCGGTTTCCGGCTGCGGTTCACCGACGGCGCCGGCTTCGACCTGACCGAGGCGGGCACGAAGAAACGCCTCGCCGTATACCTGGTCGCCGACCCGGCCGAGGTGCCCGGGGTGGCCGCGCTCGGTCCTGACCCGATGGCGGACTCGTTCACCGTCGAGGCCCTGGCCGGGATGCTCAGCGGGCGCCGTACCCAGATCAAGGGCGTGCTCCGGGACCAGAAGATCATCGCCGGGATCGGCAACGCCTACTCCGACGAGGTACTGCACGCGGCCCGGATGTCCCCGTTCAAGCTGGCCAGCAGCTTCACCGAGGACGAGGTCAGGGAGCTGCACGCGGCCATCACCGGCACCCTCCGGGAGGCTGTGGAACGGTCGGCCGGCCTGGCCGCCGGCGACCTGAAGGCCGAGAAGAAGTCGGGGCTGCGTGTGCACGGCCGGGCCGGGGAGCCCTGCCCGGTGTGCGGCGACACGGTGCGGGAGGTCTCCTTCGCGGACTCCGCCCTGCAGTACTGCCCCACCTGCCAGACCGGCGGCAAGCCGCTCGCCGACCGCCGGATGTCCCGCCTGCTCCGCTAGTCAGTGCACGGCTAGTCAGTGCACGGGTGACCCGGAGGCCGCGCCAGTGCCGGTACCGAAAGACCCGAAGACCGCGCCCAGCTGGGCCCACCGGGTGGCCTCGCATCCGGCCCGGGAGAAGTCGGTCTCGACGTGCTGGCCGAAGAAGGTCCCGCTGATGGTGGCCCGCTGCGGGCCCGCCACGATCATCGGGCACATGATGCCGCGCGGGATCGGCGCGAACGGGTTCTTGGCGGCCAGCAGCTGGCGGCAGGCGGCCTTGGCGTCGGGATGGGTGCCGCCGGTCGGATCGCAGCGCAGCGTCCACCGCTTGGGGGTGGCCCCCGGGGTCGGCGTGACCACCACGGTGAGCGAGACCTTGGCCGCAGGAGCGGAGGGCTTGGGGGCCGAGCCGGTGCTGGTGACACTGCCGCACGCGGCCGCCGTGATCAGGCAGAGCAGGGCGGGCAGGAGGTACCCGGCGCCCGGCCGTGCGTGCCGCAAGGAGAACTTCATGCCCATGTGACGCTCCCCGGCGCCCGCCGGTTCCCGCGGCTTCTGATCGCGCCGCAACCGGTCTGCCGTTACGTAGAGGGTTTGTGGCCATTGCCGTTGCGAGGCTACCGGCCGGCCCGGTAGGAAAGGGGTCGTCTTCGGCCGTCCGGAATGGTCCGGCCGGATGCTGAGCGGGGCACCTGCCCTGGTGCCGCAAAGGGGAGCGAGATGCCTGCGCCGGGTCGCCGCTGGTGGATGCCTGTCCGGTGGCTCAGCGCCTCGGTCGCAGCCAGCACACTGGCTGCCGCCAGCCTGGCCGCCGCCGGCCTGGCCGCGCCCGCCGCGGCGGG
>DATCFY010000138.1:0-3867 GCA_036509255.1 Streptosporangiaceae bacterium | reverse complement strand
GCATCTGGTTGAGGTCGGCCATCATGTCCTTGACCCGCTGCATGGCCTCCGGGTCGGGCTGCTGGAGCACCTCCTTCATGCCGCGGAACTGGCTGTCCAGGACCTCGCTGCGGAGCAGGTCCTTGAGCCGCTCGAACGTCTCCCGGGCGGCCTGGCTGCGCCAGTTGTAGTCGGCCAGCCTGCGGATGGCCTGCGAGGTGTCCGACGGCAGCGCGTCCAGCTCGACCTCGCGCAGCCGGGCCTCGTCGCCCGGGTCGGGGAACAGCTCGGCCCGCTCCTGGCCCACCGCCGTGTCCAGCAGCGCCCGCGCTTCCTCGAGGATCCCGTCCAGCCGGCCGCGGCCGCGGATCTCCCGCTGCTGGTCCCGGACCCGGCGCAGCAGGTCGTCCAGGCCGCGGCGGCCGTTCACCCCGCGGCGCAGCAGGTCCCGGAGGGCGCTGGACGGGTCCGCGCCGTCCAGCACCGCGTCGCCCAGCTCGTCCAGGGCGCCGCGGGCGTCGAACGGCGTGGCCAGCGGATCAGGCCCGTCGTGATACTCGCCGTACCGGTAACCACTCATGTGCGGTAGACCGCACTGCCGTCGATCACGTCCTTGGACAGCCGCCGCATCAGGTACAGGCCCTCCAGTGCGAACTCCAGCGCCGCGGCGGCCTCGCCGAACGACTCGCCGCCGTCCATGCCCAGCCGGTCCATGATCCGGGCCAGGCCGGGAACCTCGCCGATCCGGTTCAGCAGCGTGGCCGCGGGCACCATGTCCCCGGTCTCCACCGAGCCGCCTTCCTCGAACGTGGCCAGCAGCCCGCTCAGGTCGGCGCTGCCCAGCCGGGACCGGAACGTGTCCGCGATGGCCCGCCGGAGCAGGTGCTCGAGCACCTCGGTCTCCCGGCCTTCCTCGCTGACCTCGAACTCGACCTTGCCGCGCAGGCTGCTCACGATCGGCGGCAGGTCGCAGATCCGGGCCACCGGCTGCGCCTCCCCGGTCAGCGCGGCCCGGCGGACCGCGGAGGCGGCCACCGACTCGGCCGCGGCGATCGCGAACCGGGCCGAGACCCCGGACCGGGAGTCCACCGCGGGCGAGGACCGGACCAGCCGGGTGAACCGCGCGATGACCTCCACCAGGTGCTCGGGCAGGTCCGCGCCGGGGTCGGCGCCGTCCCAGGCGACCAGCGCCTCCTGCTGGGTCAGCGCGAGTTCCTCGTCCAGCGTGAGCGGGTAGTGCGTGCGGATCTCCGCGCCGAAGCGGTCCTTCAGCGGCGTGATGATCCGGCCGCGGTTGGTGTAGTCCTCCGGGTTGGCGCTGGCCACCAGGACCAGGTCCAGCGGCAGCCGCAGCGCGTAGCCGCGGACCCCGATGTCCCGTTCCTCCAGCACGTTGAGCAGGGCGACCTGGATCCGCTCGGCCAGGTCGGGAAGCTCGTTGAGGCAGAAGATGCCGCGGTTGGTCCGCGGGACCAGGCCGAAGTGAATCGTCTCCGGGTCGCCCAGCGTCCGGCCTTCGGCCACCTTCACCGGGTCGATGTCACCGATCAGGTCACCCACGCTGGTGTCCGGGGTGGCCAGCTTCTCGCCGTACCGCTCGCTGCGGTGCCGCCACGTGACCGGCAGGTCGTCGCCCTGCTCCGCGGCCAGGCGCTGGCACCGCGCGCAGACCGGCTGGTAGGGGTGGTCGTTGATCTCACAGCCCGCGACCGCGGGCGTCCACTCATCGAGCAGGACGGACAGCGTCCTGATCAGGCGCGTTTTCCCCTGGCCGCGCTCACCCAGCAGGATCGTGTCGTGGCCGGCCAGCAGGGCCCGCTCCACGTGCGGGAGCACGGTCTGGTCGAACCCGACGATCCCGGGAAATCTCTCCTCACCGGCACGCATCCTGGCCAGCAGGTTGCGCCGGAGCTCCTCTTTTACGGTCTCGAACTCGTGCCCGCTGGCGCGCAGCTCGCCCAGGGTGGTGGCGGCGGGGCGGGGCGGGGTTCCGTCGGCTGCATGAGTTTCGTTGTCTGGCTGCACGCTTTCGACACTACGTCCCAGTCGGCAGCGCTCGCATCTCCCCCTGAGTGCGACACTGCATGGCATGGCGATGACCTCCCCCTCCGTGAGCGCCCACGACGTGGCCACCGCCCGTGAGGTGCTGCGCGACATCCTGCCCCCGACGCCGTTGCTGCACTCGCGGGTCCTGTCCGAGCGGGTCGGCGGCCCGGTGTTCCTCAAGTGCGAGAACCTGCAGCGCACCGGGTCGTTCAAGGCCCGCGGCGGGTACCTGCGGATCTCCCGGCTCAGCGAGGAGGAACGCGCCCGCGGCGTGGTGGCGGCCAGCGCCGGCAACCATGCCCAGGGGGTGGCGTTCGCGGCCGCGCTGCTCGGCGTGAAGGCCACCGTGATCATGCCGGAGGGTGCCCAGCTGCCCAAGATCGAGGCGACCAGGGGTTACGGGGCAGACATCATCCTGCACGGCGAGACCGTGGACGACGCCCTGGAGTACGCCCACGAGTACGCGGCGGAACGCGGCGCGGTGCTCATCCACCCGTTCGATCACCCGGACATCGTGGCGGGCCAGGGCACCCTGGGCCTGGAGATCCTGGATCAGTGCCCGCAGGTGCGGACGATCGCGATCCCGGTCGGCGGGGGCGGCCTGGCCGCCGGGGTCACGGTCGCGGTCAAGTCCGCCGACCCGTCGGTGGCCGTGGTCGGGGTCCAGGCCGAGGCGGTCGCGGCCTACCCGGCGTCACTGGCGGCCGGCCATCCCGTCCGGGTCCAGCCCGGCTCGACCATGGCCGACGGCATCGCGGTCTGCCTGCCCGGGGACATCCCGTTCGGGGTCCTCTCCGGATTCGGCGTTCACGTGCTGACCGTGTCCGAGGAGAGTCTGTCCCGGGCGCTGCTGCTGTGCCTGGAGCGTGCCAAGCAGGTGGTCGAGCCGGCCGGCGCGGCCGCCGTGGCGGGGCTGATGGAGAACGCCGGCATGTTCGAGCCGCCGGTGGTCGCTGTGCTGTCCGGCGGCAACATCGACCCGCTGCTGCTGGCCAAGGTGCTGCGGCACGGCCTGGCCGCGGCCGGCCGCTACCTGACGTTCCGGTGCCGGATCCCGGACCGTCCCGGTGCGCTGGCCGCCCTGCTGGGCGCGGTGGCGGGCCTGGGCGCGAACGTGCTCGACGTGATGCACGAACGGATCACGCCCCGGCTGCGCGTCGACGAGGTCGAGGTGCTGCTGCAGGTCGAGACGCGCGGCCCGGCGCACTGCGACGAGGTGATCAGCGAGCTCCGGCAGGCGGGCTACCACCTGATGTTCCGGTGAGCTGACGGTCCCGGTGCGGCCCCGCCAGGCTCAGCTCACAGGTTGCCGCGGCGCGCCTGCTCCCGCTCGATCGCCTCGAACAGCGCCTTGAAGTTGCCCTTGCCGAAACCGTCCGAGCCGTGCCGCTCGATCAGCTCGAAGAACACCGTGGGCCGGTCCTGCACCGGCTTGGTGAAGATCTGCAGCAGGTAGCCGTCCTCGTCCCGGTCGGCCAGGATGCGCAGTTCGCGCAGGGTCTCGACGGCCACCCGCGTCTCCCCGGCCCACTCGCCGAGCGTGTCGTAGTAGCTGTCCGGGGTGTCCAGGAACTCCACCCCCGCGGCCTTCATGGCCCGCACCGTGTCCACGATGTCGTCGCAGGCCAGCGCGATGTGCTGGACGCCGGGGCCGCCGTAGAACTCCAGGTACTCGTCGATCTGGGACTTCTTCTTGCCCGCGGCCGGCTCGTTGATGGGGAACTTGACCGTCCGGGAGCCGTCCGCGACCACCTTGCTCATCAGCGCGGAGTACTCGGTGGCGATGTCGTCGCCGACGAACTCCTTCATGTTGGTGAAGCCCATCACCCGCTGGTAGAAGCC
>DATCFY010000137.1:0-4008 GCA_036509255.1 Streptosporangiaceae bacterium | reverse complement strand
CGCTACTACCGAGGCCCCCTGGCCGGACGCGCCGGAGTTCCGGGTTACCCGGCTGTCGTACGTGATGAGCCTGCTCCCGCCGACCATCATCAAGGACCTGGACCTGGCCCGGCACGGCTACAAGATCTACCCGATGGGCCCCTACTACCAGGCCTTCCCGGAGGGTGGCTCGATCAAGCTGTACGCCGACGACGCCCGCCGCAACCACGAGGAGGTCTCCAAGTGGTCGAAGAAGGACGCCGACGCCATGCCGCGCTGGGACGCCTGGCTGGCCGGGCTGGCCGACGTGCTCGGCCCGCTGCTGCTCACCGTTCCCCCCAACCTCGGTTCCCGTAAGCCCCGTGACCTGCGTGAGACGCTCAGGCTGGCGTGGAAGAACCGCGGCCTGGACGTGCGGACGGTGGCCGACGTGACCCGGCTGATGACGATGAGCATCGCCGACCTGCTCGACGACTGGTTCGAGTCCCCGCAGGTCAAGGGGGCGCTCGCGGTCAACGGCGTGATCGGCACCTGGGCCGGCCCGTACGAGCCGGGCACCGCCTACGTAATGGCGCACCACTCGATCGGCGACGTCGGTGACGGCCACCTCGGGAACTGGGGTTTCCAGGAGGGCGGCATGGGCGGGGTGTCCAGCGCGATCGAGCTGGCCGCCCGCGAGCACGGCGCCGAGGTCCGGCTGAACGCCAAGGTGGCCCGCATCCTGGTCGAGAACGGCCAGGCCGCCGGCGTGGTGCTGGAGAACGGCGATGAGATCCGCGCCCGGGTGATCGTGTCCACGCTGCACCCGCGGACCGCGTTCCTGGACCAGATCGGCCGCGAGCACCTGCCCCCGGACTTCCTGGGCGACATCGAGCACTGGAAGACCCGCAGCGGCGTGGTGAAGATCAACCTGGCCCTGTCCGAGCTGCCCGACTTCATCGCCGACCCCGGCTCCAACCTGCAGGAGCACCACACCGGGTCGGTGGAGATGGCACCCACGATGGACTACATCGAGCGCGCGTTCCTGGACGCACGGGACGGGAAGGCGGCCGTCCGGCCGTTCAGCGACGGCGTGATCCCCACCGCGTTCGACAAGACGCTGAGCCCCGAGGGCACCCACATCATGTCGCTGTTCACCCAGTGGGTGCCGGCCGACTGGAGCGAGGAGCCGCACACCGCGGAACTCGAGGCCTACACCGACCGGATGATCGACTGCTACAACGACCTGGCCCCCAACTTCAAGGCCTCCATCCTGCACCGCGACATCGTCGGCCCGTACGAGATGGAGCAGGAATACGGCCTGGTCGGCGGGAACATCTTCCACGGCGAGCTGTCCCTGGAGCAGCTGTTCCACATGCGGCCGGCCCCGGGTTACGCGGACTACCGGACCCCGCTGCCCGGCCTGTACTACGGCAGCTCGGCCACGCACGCGGGCGGCGGGGTGTGCGGGATCCCCGGCTGGCAGGCGGCCAAGGCGGCGCTGGCGGACCAGAAGAGCGCCAAGCGGGCCGAGCAGGTCCGCAAGCTGACCCGCCGCTCCTGATCGGTTGTCCTTGTCCGCCACGGAACCCATGAGTGACGTCGCTGCCACCGCGCCGGTTCCCGGTTTTCCGGGAACCGGCCCGGCCGGCCAGCCTGTGCCCGGCCAGCCTGCGCCCGGCCGGCCTGCGCTGGTGGCGATGCTGGAGGCCCGGACCGTGGCGCTGGTCGGGGCCAGCCCGCGGCCGGGCAGCCTGGGTGAGCGGATGGTCAGCGAGGTCACCAGGAGCCCCGCGAGGCCTGAGGTCTTCCTGGTCAACCCGCGGCACGAACGGGTAGCCGGCCGGCGCTGCCACGCATCCCTGGCTGACCTGCCCGGACCGGTGGACCTGGTCCTGCTGGCCGTGCCGGACCCGGCCGTGGAGGAGCAGCTGACCCTGGCGGCCCGCCGGGGCGACCGCTCCGCGGTGCTCTTCGGCAGCGCACACGAGCTGCCCGGCCAGCCGCAGCCGACACTGCGCGCCCGGCTGGCCGCCACCGCCCGCGCGGCGGGCATGGCGGTCTGCGGGGCAGGCTGCATGGGCTTCATCAACGTGACCCACGGCCTGCGCGCGGTGGGCTACGTCGAGCCGGATCCGCTCCCCCACGGCCCGGTCGCGCTGATCACGCACTCGGGCTCGGTGTTCTCCGCGCTGCTGCGCACCCGGCGCGGGCTGGGCTTCACGGTCGCGGTGTCCTCCGGCCAGGAACTGGTCACCACGGCGGCGCAGTACGCCGAGTACGCGCTGAGCCTGCCGGAGACCAGGGTGCTGGCCCTGGTCCTGGAGGCCATCCGGGAGCCGGACCGGCTGCGCGCGGTGCTGGCCACAGCCCGCGAACGGCGCATCCCGGTGGTCATGCTCACCGCGGGCCGGTCGGCTGGCGGCCGGGCCCTGGTGTCGGCCCATTCCGGCGCGCTGGCCACCGCCGACGGCGGGTGGGAGGCGCTGGCCGCCGCCTACGGCGTGCACCGGGTCGCTGACCTGGCTGAGATGGCCGACACCCTGGAGCTGTTCGCCCTGACCGGAAGCCCTACTCACCACCCCGTCAACTCCACCCCCAGCGCTCATATCCGCTCCATAGACCTCACTAGACCCGTAGTACGGACCGGCATCGCGACCGTGCACGACTCGGGGCTGGAGCGGGCGCACGTGGCCGACGTGGCCGACGAGCTGGGCGTCCCGTTCGCGGCGATCAGCGCGGCGACCAGGGCGCGGCTGGCCGCCCTGCTCGACCCGGGCCTGGAGGCCGCCAACCCGCTCGACGTGTGGGGCACCGGGGCCCGCGCCGAGGAGCAGCTGTCCGGCTCGCTGGCCGCGCTGGCTGACGACCCGGCGGTGCGCGCGGTGGCGCTGGCTGTCGACCTGGTGCACGAGTTCGACGGCGACGAGTCCTACCCGCTCGCGGTGACCGAGACCGCGCGCCGCACCAGCAAGCCCGTCGTGGTGCTCAGCAACGTGCCGGCGGCCATCGACCCGGACACCGCCGCGGGCCTGCGGGCCGGCGGCATCCCGGTGCTGGAGGGCACCCGGACCGGCCTGCTGGCCCTGAAGCATCTCCTCGACCACGCCGCCGACCCGGATCCTCCCGCCCCCGCCGTCCCGGTGGACAAGGCCCGGCAGGAGCGCTGGACCCGGGTGATCACGGCTGGGCAGGCGCACGGCGCCCGGCTGGAGGAACTGCTCCGCGACTACGGCATCGCGGCGGCCCGGACCCGGGCCGCGGACAGCCGCGGCGGGGCGCTCGCCGCGGCCGCGGAGATCGGCTACCCGGTAGTGCTCAAGACCGGCGAGCCCGGGATCGCGCACAAATCGGATGCGGGCGGCGTGCTGCTCGGCCTCCGCGACCCGGACGCGCTGCTGGCCGCCTATCAGGACCTGGCCGAGCGGCTCGGCCGCCGGGTGCTGGTCTGCGAGACGATCCCGGCGGGGCCCGAGCTGTCGGCCGGCCTGGCCCGCGACCACGAGCTGGGCCCGCTGCTGGTGGTCGGCGCGGGCGGGGTACTGGTGGAACTGCTCGCCGACCGGGCCGTGGCCCTGCCCCCGGTCACCGAGGCCCAGGCACGCCGGATGCTGGGCACGCTCCGGGTGGCCCGGCTGCTGGCCGGGGTCCGCGGCCAGCCCCCGGCGGACCTGGATGCGGTCGCGGCCGCGATCACCGGCCTGTCCAAGCTCGCCGCTGAGCTCGGCGACGTGCTGGAGGCGGTGGACATCAACCCGCTGATCTGCGGCCCGGCCGCCGCGATCGCCGTGGACGCCCTGGTCATCCCCCGCTCGCCCGCCGCCTGAAGGATCGCGGGCCTGCCGCCACGGCTTATTCTGCTGACTCAGACTTCAGCGGCACTGCCGGCCGCGTGTGTGGCCGGCCGCCTGAGCGGAGGCTCCATGACTCATCGGATCCGGCGCGGCATCGCTGCCGCGGGCGGGTTAGTACGCGGCTGCTGTCTGGTGGTGCTGGTGGCGGCGGCTGGCTGCGCCACGACGGCACCGGGTGCTGCCCGCCACCCCGGCC
>DATCFY010000136.1:0-13098 GCA_036509255.1 Streptosporangiaceae bacterium | reverse complement strand
CACTGGGGGGCCTGCCCCACGGACGCCGACGCCCGGCGCGGAAGGGAGTAACCATGGCACAGCCGGTGGTGCACTTCGAGATCATCGGGAAGGACCCGGAGAAGCTCCGGGGCTACTTCAGCGACTTGTTCGGCTGGGAGTTCGACATGAGCGCCCCGGTCGCGGAGACGGTGTCGGAGCCGATGAACTACGGCTTCGTGAACGGCGGCACGACCAGCGACGGGACGGGGATCCCCGGCGGCGTCGGCGGAGGCGTCGGCGGAGGCGCCGGCTGCGACGGCCACGTGATCTTCTACGTCGGCGTTCCCAGCGTGGAGGCCGCACTGCAGCGGGCCGAGAGCCTCGGCGGCCAGCGCCAGATGGGCCCGGTGAAGGCGCCGACGGGCCTGGTGGTCGGCCACTTCACCGATCCCGAGGGTCACTTGATCGGGGTCGCCGGGGCCGCGTAGCCAGCGGCAGTGCGGGCGTGCCGGCCTCGCGCACCGGGCATCCACCGCCGCGGCCCGCCATGCCCGGGCCGATAGGGTCGCCAGCATGAGCAGCTGCGTCATGCACGACCACCCGGGACCACGGTGACGCCCGCGAGGCCGGCCAGCCCGGCGGGTCCGGTGCCGGCCAGCCAGGTGGAGGCCGAACTCGCGCCGTACGGGCCACTCCCCGACGGGCTGGGCTCGAGGGGACTGCTCTCCCCGGACCTGCCCGCCGTGCCGCCCAGCTTCCCGGCGATGATCGACGCGCTGCGCCTGCTGCAGAACCGGATCACCGGCTCGGCGCCTGGTGAGGAACTGACCGCAGAAGTATCGCGCACCCTCACCGACCTGGCCATCCAGCTGGGCGCGCACGCGGTGGACGAGGAGAGCCAGATCGCCGGGCGCGTCGACCTGCCCGGCCGGGCCCAGGCCCTGGTGCCGGTGGTGCACCTGGACGAGCAGGACGACCAGCACGCCGTGGGCCGGGTGACGTTCGGCCGGCTCCACCTGGGCCGCAACGGGGCCGTGCACGGCGGCGCGATCCCGCTCGTCTTCGACGAGGTCATGGGCCGGCTGTCAAACACCGGCGGGCGGCCGCCGGGACGGACCGCATACCTGCACGTCAATTACCGCAATATCACGCCCATCGAGCAGGAGCTTCAGGTGACCGCGCGGTTCGACCGCGAGGAAGGCCGCAAACGGTTCCTGTCCGGGGAACTGCGCCAAGGCGACACACTGTGCGCCGACGTGGAAGGCCTGTTCATCGCCCTCCGGCCGGGCCAGCCATAACCGTTACGAGTCGCCGTAGACGGGGACGCGGGCGCCGCTGATGGGGGCGGCGTCCGGGCCGATCAGGAAGGCGATCACTTTCGCGATCGCGGCCGGGGCGACCGCGCGGGCCGCCAGGTCCGGCGACATCCAGGACCGGTTGGCGGGGGTGTCGATGACCGAGGGCAGCACGCAGTTCACCCGGATCCCCTGCGGCCGGAGCTCGTCGGCCAGCAGCTCAGTGGCCCGCACCACCGCGGACTTGCTGAGCGCGTGGGCCAGCGGGGCCTGGCCGCCGACCGCGGTCTTGGAGCCGACGGTCACGATGGCGCCACCCCCGGCCGCGGCCATCCGCGGCGCAGCTTCCTGGCTGCACCACAGCAGTGAGACCACGTTGGACCGCCACAGGCTGTCCAGCGAGTTCTCGTCGAGATCCGCGAGCTTGCCGGGGACGAACCCGCCGGCCAGCGCGATCAGCGCCGACGGCGTAGCCAGCGCGTCGACCTCACCGAACGCCGCGCGGACCGCCGTCCGGTCGGCCAGCTCGACCGGAACTGGATGCACCCCGTCCTGCGCCCCGAGCTTGTCCAGTGCGGCCGACGGGCGGTCCAGGGCCACCACCGTCAGGCCCCGGCTGCGCAGCTCGGCGACCACTGCGTGCCCGAGCGCTCCCGCCGCTCCTGTGACCAGCACCGCGCCGTTCATGTTCCTCCTCCGGGCCGGGCTCACGCCTCCCCTGCACGCCGAGGTCGCGGCCGGCGATCTCCTTCATGATCTCAGTCTGCCCGCGCCGGGACGGCCGGCTCGCCGTGGAAGCGCGGCGGGCGGCGCTCGATGAAGGCGCGGACGCCTTCGCGGCCCTCGTCCCCCGCGGCACTGGCCGCGATCTGTTCCGCCTCGGCGTCCAGGTGAGCGCCGAACTCCGCGGACGCACTGTCGCGGACCAGGTGCTTGATGCGGCCGAGCGCGGCCGTGGGGCCATCGGCCAGCTGGGCCGCCAGCTGTTCCGCCTCGGCCGTGACCTGATCATCGGGAACGACCGTGCTCACCAGGCCGAGCGCCAGGGCCTGGCCCGCGTCCAGGACCTGGTTGGTGAGCAGGATGTAGCGGCCCCGGGCGGCGCCCACGCTCCGGGGCAGCGTCCATGACATGCCACCGTCCGGGGAGAAGCCGATCCCGGGATAGGCGGGACGGAGCCGGGTGGAGGTCCCCGCCACCGCGATGTCCGCAAGGCAGACGATGCTCAGGCCGGCCCCCGCCGCCCAGCCCTGGACGGCCGCGACCACGGGCACGGCCGCGCCGGCAACGGCCCGCTGGAAGGCGTGAAATTCGCTGGCCATGGCCTGGACCAGGGCACCCGGATCGGCGGCCGTCCCGAACGCGCTCACGTCGCCGCCGGTGCAGAAGTTCGGGCCCTCGCCGGCGAGCAGGACCGCGCCGATCTCCGGGCCGGGCTGGGTCAGTGCGCCGGTGGCCTGCCGGACCGCTTCGCCACTCAGGGCCGAGCCGTGCTCGGCCGTGGAAATCACGCAGCGCAGCACCCGGCCGCGCTGCTGCACATAGCTGGCTGAGTCGGTGGACGTCATAGTGCTCATGCTGCCCGCCCCGCCCCGTCCGCGAACAGGCTGGGTCCCGGGCCCGGTGGGCTGGCGGCCGCGGCCCGCCCGGCCGGGGCCGCTGGACGTCAGGCGGCAGGCAGGCTCTGGACGCTCTGCTGCAGCCGGAAGACGGTCCAGAAGATCAGCGCTGCCCCCGCGAGCGGCAGCGCGGCCAGCCAGGTCAGCTGCCCCAGCGAGGGTGCGTAAGCGAGCAGAAGGATGCCAAGGCCGACGTTGAAAATACCGCAGACCGTGCGCACCGCTACCCAGGCGCTGGGGTGGCGGTATTCCCATGACCTGACCAGAAACCTCATGAGCAAGGGTTGCGAGGAATAGACGCTGTCAGCCGGTGCGTGCATCGGAAGGCCCCCTATGACGTGCGGCGCCGGCCACTCCGGCCACCTAAGTCCGATACTTGCCGCGCGCGAGCAGCAGAGCCACCGTGCGGCCACCCGGACCTGAGGTACGGCTGGCACGGTCCCAGGTTCGGGTGCCCGCCCCATCGATCATGGGCCGTCCTGCGGCCAGCATCGGGATAGGACCGCTCGCGGTGCGCGCGGTTCACGCGGATACTGGAGAACAGAAGCGGGAGTTCCGTCATGGACAGCGCCAACCCGGTGACCGGCCAGCAGGCCCGCACAGCAGTGCCATCCGCGCCCGGTGACGCCTGGCGCGGCACCTTCGCGATCCCCGCCGCACCTGCCGTGCGCCGGCCCCAGGTCCGCCGCGACCGGATCTGGTTCCGGCGGACCGCGGCGAAGCTGCTGCGGGCTCCGTTTACCCGGGAGACCGGGCGGCAGATCGAGTACGCGGTCCTCGGGCTGCTGCTCGCGATCCCGGGCTTCGTGTTCATCGTGGTTGGTGTCACCGTCGGCTTCGGGATGTCACTCAGTTTCGCTGGGATGCTGGTCGGGCTGCCGCTGCTGATGGTGACCCTGCTGGGTGCCCGGCGGCTCGGTGCGGTCCACCGTCACCTGGCCGGCCGGCTGCTAGGGGTGCAGGTCGAGCCGCCGCCGCCGCTGCATGCGCAGCCTGGCGCCTTCGGCCGGACCCGGGCGGTCCTGGCCGATCCGGTCGGCTGGCGGACCTGTGCCTACCTGCTGCTCAAGCTGCTGCTCTCGGTGCTTAGCGCCATTATCGTGATCTACCTGCTGGTTTGGGGGCTCCCCTATCTGACCTTTCCGATCTGGTGGGAGCTCCTGCACGTCAACGGTGTGGTGATCCACCTGCCTGGATGGCTGATGTGGTGGAAGCCAAATCCCCTGCTGGTGGCCCAGTCGGTGCATTCCCTGGCTGTCTCCTTCGCTCTGGTTCCGGCGGGCGTGGCCGCGCTGCTCTATTGCCCGTGGTGGTTGAAGAACTGCAACGCCCAGGACGGGAAGCTGATCGCCAGGCTGCTCGGGCCGCCGCTGGGGCACCGGGTGCGTGAACTGGAGCAGACCCGGGCCCACGCCGTGGATGACTCGGCGGCGCGACTGCGCCAGATCGAGCGGGACCTGCACGACGGAGCCCAGGCCCAGATGGTCGCCGTCGCCATGAAGCTGGGCCTGGCCCGGGAGAAGCTCGGCGGCACGACCAGCGGGACCGCGGAGGCCGACCTGGAGCGGGCGCTGGAGCTGGTGGATGCGGCTCACCGCAGCGCCAAGGAAGCCATCATCGAGCTGCGCGACCTGGCCCGCGGCATCCACCCGCCGGTCCTGGACCAGGGTCTCGGCACCGCGCTCACCACCCTCGCCGCTCGCAGCGACGTGCCGGTCGAGCTGGTCATCGACCTGCCCGAGCGCCCGTCGGCGGCGATCGAGACCATCGCCTACTTCTGCGCGGCCGAGCTGCTGACCAACGTGGCCAAGCACAGTGGCGCCCGGCATGCCACGCTGGAGGTAGTGCACGTGCCCGGCCTGCTGCGGATGCGGGTCAGCGACGATGGCTCCGGCGGCGCCCGCATCGACGCCCGCGGAGGCCTGGCCGGGCTCGCCGAGCGGGTCAGGACCGTGGATGGCCGCCTGCACGTCAGCAGCCCGCGGCACGGCCCGACCGTGGTCACCGTTGAGCTGCCGTCCCATGCCTGACCGGACCGGAGTCCCGATGCGGATCGTGATCGCCGAGGACTCGGCCATAGTCCGGGCGGGCCTGGTCGAGATCCTGGCCGACCGCGGCCACGACGTGGTCGCGGCCGTCGGCAACGCCGAGGATCTGCGGGCTGCGGTGGACGAGCACCAGCCGGACGTCACCGTGGTCGACGTGCGGATGCCGCCCGGCTACACCGACGAGGGCCTGCGCGCCGCGATCGCCATCCGCCGTGACCACCCCAAGACGGGGGTGCTGGTGTTCTCCCAGTACATCGAGACCCGGTACGCGGCTGACCTGCTCGGCGCGGCCTCCGGCGGGGGTGCCGCCGGCGTCGGATACCTGCTCAAGGACCGGGTCGCCGACGTCGGCGAGTTTGTCGAAGCGCTGAGCCGGGTGGCGGCCGGCGGCACCGCCCTCGACCCGGAGGTCATTACGCAGATGCTCGGCGCGAGCCGCCGCAGCGACGGGCTCGGGTCCCTGACGGCCAGGGAGCGTGATGTGCTGGCCTTGATGGCCGAGGGCCGGTCCAACGGCGCGATCGCGGGCATTCTGGTGATCTCGGAGCGGGCCGTCGAGAAGCACGTAGGGAACATCTTCAGCAAGCTCGGCCTGGCGCCGTCGGACGCCGATCACCGACGGGTACTCGCTGTGCTCCGTTATCTGGAGTCCTGAAGGTAAAACCGGCGTTACGGCCGGCGGCGGAGGCCAGGGAAGCGAGGCATCCAGCGTTTGCCGAGGGTGGCGATGACCGAGCTGCCATCCGCCACGATCGCTAGCTGTCCCGGTCGGGGCCGGCGCCGCCCTTCCACTGCGCGGAGCCCGCGTCCCACTTGGTGTACGTGTAGGGGTTGTCGAGCACCTTGGTCTCGGGGATCTCCGGGTGCATGCCCTCGGCCCACGCCTCCGGCCCGAGCTGGCCCTGCAGGTATTCGACCGTCTCCCCCACCACCTGGCGGGCCCGGGCCAGGCCGTCACCGGCGAGCTGGTGCGCGGACTTGACCACCTGGCCGTTGACCAGGACCGTGTGCACGTCACCGCGCTGGGCCTGGAAAGCGACGTGCCCGTAGGGGTTCAGCAGGGGAAACATGACCGGCGAGGCATCGTTCTTGATCAGCACGATGTCGGCCTTCTTGCCCGGCTCCAGGCTGCCCACGACCGAATCCAGGCCCAGGGCCCTGGCCCCGCCCCGGGTCGCCCAGTCCACCACATCCTCGGCCCGCAAATGGCAGTGGGTGACGGTCTCCTGGCGGCCGTGGGCTTCCAGGTGCTCGCGGGAGCGGTCGGCACCCAGCGTGGTCCGCATGGCCGAGAACAGGTCGCCACTCCACCACACGCTGGTGTCCATGGACAGCGAGACCGGGATCCCGTGCTCGCGCAGCTGCCAGGTCGGCGGGTAGCCCTGGCCCGCGCTCTGCTCGCTCTCGGTGGACACCGAGGCGGTGCCGCCGGTGGCGGCGATCCGGTGGTAGGAGTCCCGGTTCAGGGTGGCCGCGTGCACGTAGATGGTGGACGGGGTCATGAACCCGTGCTCGTGCATGAGCCGGATCCCGTCGTCGTTGGTCGCACCCCAGACCCCGGCGTGCGTGGTGACCGGCACGCCCAGGTCCCGGGCCACCTCGAACGCGCCCTTCTCCGGGAACGCCGGGTCGCCCGTCACGTCGAAGGCCATCTGGAAGCCGAGCATGTCGTTGGACGTGCCGAAGTGGCGGCTGACGAAGTCGCGGAACTCCGGCGCGGCCGACCATTCCCACGGGCCCTGCTGGATGTTGCCGTAGGCGAGCACGAACCGCCCGGGCACCTCGGTGAGCGCCGTGACCGCGGCCTCGGCGTGGTCCACGGTCTGCAGCCCGTGCGACCAGTCGACCGTGGTGGTGACGCCCGCGTCGAGGGCCTCCAGCCCGGAGAGCAGGTTGCCCGCGTAGATGTCCTGCGGCCGGAACGTCTTTCCCCACTGCAGGTAGTACCAGACGAAGTACTGGGTCAGCGTCCAGTCCGCGCCGTAGCCGCGCATCGCGGTCTGCCACATGTGCCGGTGCGTGTCGATCATGCCCGGCATCACGATGCCCCCGGACGCATCGATCTCGGTAGTGCCCTCGGGCACCTCCAGGTGCGGGCCCACGGCCTCGATCCGCTCGCCCGCGACCAGGACATCGCCACCGTGGTGCACGGTGTGCGCGTCGTCCATGGTCAGCACCGTCGCGTTCCGGAACACCAGGGTCATCGCGGACCTCCACTCTGAGGCGGGCAGGTGGTCGGCCTCTCGGGTCAGCTGACGGACAGATGTCCGCACAACGGCCGCAGAGGACTAGTCCGGAAGCGTGGCCGGTCCGCGGACCGATGTCAAGGCCCCCTGGCGGGCGCGGCGGACCGGGGCGGAGATGCCTCGTCCGGGATACGGACGGCCTGGCCGGGACACGCTACAGTCGTGCCCGGCCCACCCGCCGCTCACCACCAGGGCCCGGCAGCAGCGCCCGGCACCAGGGGCCGCGGGCCGGCCCGCACAGGAGATCCCTATGGCCCGCCGTGACACCAGCCCCGATTTCATCGAGGCGCTCGCGCGCGGCCTCGACGTGATCCGCGCCTTCCAGCCGCATCAGCCGGTCATGTCGCTGACCGCGGTGGCCGGCGCGGCCGGGCTGGCCCGGCCCACCGCCCGCCGGGTGCTGCTCACCCTGGAGCAGCTGGGCTACGTCCGGTCCGGCGGGGGGGGCTTCGAGCTCACCCCCCGGGTGCTCGATCTCGGCATGACCTACGTGCTGTCCCGCAGTCTCTGGGAGGTGGCGCGGCCGCACATGGAAAGCCTGGTGGCCCGGACGCGCGAGTCCTCGTCCATCGCCCAGCTGGACGGCCCGGACATCGTCTACGTGTCCCGGGTCGCGGTGCCGAAGATCATCGCGCTGGCGGTGACGATCGGCACCCGGTTCCCGGCCATGCCGACCTCGCTGGGCAAGGTGCTGCTGGCCGCGCTGCCGCTGGAGACGGCCGAGCAGGTGCTGGCCGAGCCAAGCCGCTCCGGGGTCACCGCCCGCTGGCAGCCCGGGCCCGCCGAGCGGGCCGCGGAACTGCGCGAGGTGCGGGCCCGCGGCTGGTCGCTCACGGACGAGCAGCTCGCGGCGGGGATCCGCTCGGTGGCCGCCCCGCTGCGGGACGGGGACGGGCGGGTGATCGCGGCGCTGAACGTGACGGTGCATGCGGCGGAGACCCCGGTGGACAGGCTCACCGGCGAATACCTGCCGCTGCTGCTGCAGGCGGCCGGTGCGATCGGCGCGGACTGGGCACGTTACCAGTCGGTGCCGTACGTCACCGTGCCGCCGCGCGCCTTGACAGCCAGCACGGCCGCCAGCAGACTGCAGGTCGCCGGACAAGTGTCCGGTCAGCGGACAGTGGGATAACCAAGGTCAACGAGCAGGAACAATAACGGACCGTCCGGGGCAGACCCGATCAGCGGACAGGAGTGGAGCCAGCGCCGATGAGCCAGCCAGACCCGACCCCCGACCCGCCCGCCGGACCGCTGTCCGGGGTGCTGGTCGCCGACTTCTCCCGGGTGCTGGCCGGCCCGTACTGCACCATGCTGCTGGCCGACCTCGGCGCCGACGTGATCAAGGTGGAAAGCCCGGGCGGGGACGACACGCGCCAGTGGGTGCCGCCGGTCACCGAGGACGGCCGGTCCACCTACTTCCTGGCCATCAACCGGAACAAGCGCTCGGTCGCGCTGAACCTCAAGGACCAGGCCGACCTGACCGCGGCGCAGGAACTGGCCCGCCGGGCGGACGTGTGCGTGCAGAACTTCAAGCCCGGCGGGCTGGCCCGCTACGGGCTGGACTACGAGTCAGTCAGCGCCGCGAACCCGGGCATCGTCTACGCCTCGATCAGCGGCTTCGGCTCGGGCGGTGGCAAGGACCTGCCCGGCTACGACCTGATGGTGCAGGCCATGTCGGGGCTGATGAGCCTGACCGGCGCCCCGGACGGGCCGCCGTTCCGGGCGGGGATCTCGGTGTTCGACGTGATCGCGGGGCTGCACACCGCGTTCGGCATCGTGGCCGCACTGTATGACCGGGCCGCGACCGGCGCCGGGCAGCACGTCGAGGCCAACCTGCTGTCCTCGGCGCTGTCCGGGATGGTCAACCAGACCAGCGCCTGGGTGACCGGCGGGGTGGTCCCGTTCCGGATGGGCAACGCCCACCCCAGCCTGTTCCCCTACGAGCCGCTGCCCACCGGGGACGGGGAGCTCATCGTGACCGCCGGGAACGACGCCCAGTTCGCCCGGCTCTGCCAGGTGATCGGGGCCCCGGAACTGGCCCAGGACCCGAAGTTCGCCCGTAACGACGGCCGGACCGCCAACCGGGACGAGCTCCGGCCGCTGCTGGCCGCGCAGCTGGCCAGTAAGACGGCCAAGGAATGGTTCGACGAGCTGATCGCGGTTGGCGTGCCCTGCGGGCCGATCAACACGGTGGACGGGGGCGTGGCGTTCGCGGCCAAGGTGGGCCTGGACCCGGTCGTGCTGGCCGGCCCGCCGGGCAACACCATGCCGACGGTCCGGCACCCGCTGACCTTCTCCCGCACCCCGCCGCGCTATCACCTCCCCCCGCCTAAGCTCGACGAGCACGGCACGGAGGTGCGGGCCTGGCTCGCCGCCCCAGATACCCAGGAGGACAGCACCGCATGACGCAGCCCGACTCGGTTCCCCGGTTCCCGACCTCGCTGGGCACCTCCAGCGAGAAGACCATCACCCTGCTCGGCCAGGACCTGGCCGCCGACCTGATGGGCCAGGTGGGCTTCGGTGAGCTGGCCCTGTGGCTGGTCACCCAGCGGCGGCCGACCGCCGCCCAGGTCCGGGTGTTCGAGGCGGTGCTGGTCGCGCTGGCCGATCACGGGTTCACGCCGACCGCGATGGCGGCCCGGCTCACCTACCTGAGCGCCCCCGATTCGGTGCAGGGCGCGCTGGCGGCGGGCCTGCTCGGCGGGGGCTCCCGCTTCCTGGGCGTGACCGAGGACGCGGGCCAGTTCCTGTCCGCGGCGCTGGCGGAGGCCGGCCAGCCCCTCCCGGCCGACGACGCCGGGTGGGACGCGCTTGCGACCGGCGCGGTGACCCGGGCCCGCGCGGCGGGGAAGTTCATCCCCGGCCTCGGCCACCCCGTGCACAAGGTCACCGACCCGCGCACCCCGGTGCTGCTGCGGATCGCCGAGGAAGAGGGACTGCGCGGCCCGCACCTGCGGCTGTTCGAGGCGATCGGCCGGGTCCATCCCCAGATCCTCGGCCGCACCCTGCCGCTGAACGGAGCGGGGACCTGCGGGGCCGCGCTCGCGGACCTGGGGCTCCCGCCCGCGCTGCTGCGCGGCTTCGCGCTGCTGGCCCGGACCGCGGGGCTGCTTGGCCACCTGGCCGAGGAGCAGCGCCGCCCGGTCGGCATGGACATGTACATGACCGTGGACCGCAACACCGAGTATCTTCCCCCCGACCCCGCCTAGGGCCAGCCCCGCTGGAGCCCGCCGAGCGCGGTCCTGACACCCCCGAGGAGCAGCCATGGCCACTGTCGCCGCGGTCATCGCCTCCACCCATCACCCGTTCTTCTACCGGGCGAGCACGGCCACCGGCGCGGACCGGCCCCCGTTCGCCGACGAGTGGGTGGCCAAGATCGAGGCCTTCCGGGAAACCCTGACCCGGGCCCGGCCCGACGTGCTGGTCATGGTGGGCTCGGACCACTTCCACCAGCTCTGGCTGGACAACATGCCGCAGTTCCTGATCGGCAAGGCGCCCAGCTACGACGCGAACTGGTACAACGAGGAGCGCGAGTTCGGGCTGCCCCGGATGTTCCTGCAGGGACACGAGGAACTGTCCGGTTACCTGCTCCGCGAGGGCATGGACGCGGGCTTCGACCTAGCGTTCAGCAACGAGCTGCGGATCGACCACAGCATCACGTGCCCGCTGATCACGCTGCGGCCCGAGGCGGACCTGCCCATCGTGCCCATCTACACCAACATCTTCGCCCCGCCCATGCCGCAGCCCCGCCGGTTCGTGGAGCTGGGCCGGACGATCCGCGACATGGTGGAGTCCTGGCCGTCGGACAAGCGGGTGGCGATCATCGGCACCGGCCACCTGTCCCTGGAGCTCGGCGGCCCCCGGCAGTTCGGGCCGCAGGGCCCGGACCCGGAGTTCGACCGCAAGGCGGTGGAGTGGATCTCCTCCGGAGACCTGGACTCGGCGCTGGCCCAGGTCAGCCTGGACAGCCTGTGGCAGCCCGGCAACGCCACGCACGGGTTCATGGACTTCATGCTGATGATGGGCGCGGCCGGGGCGGGCATGAAGGCCGACTACAGCGACTCCCTGGACCTGTTCCACACCATGGAGGCGTACTTCACCTGGTATCCGGAGGGGGCGGCAGCGCGGTGAGCAAGTACCTGGTCAACAAGTTCCTGTACACCATCGACCGGGACCCGGAACTGGTCGAGCGCTACCGGGAGGACCCGCGCGGCACGGTCACCTGGTGGGAGGCGGAGCAGGCCAACCTGCTCCTCAACTGCCCGGGCGCGGAACGCAGCACCTGGCTGGAGTTCACCACCGCCGAGCGGGAGGCCCTGGCCACCCACGACTACGTGACGCTGTTCGAGCTGGGAGCGCACAACTTCCTCACGCTGACCCTGTTCATCGCGCTGTTCGAGCGGGACTACGAGGAGCCGCTGGCCTTCCAGCGGGAGTACGCGACCCGGCTCAGCCACTGGTCCCTGCCGTACCCGGACATCTCCACCTGACCTGACGGTCCCACCACCACCGACACCGATGAGGATGCTGTGATGACCGCTATTCCTGATTCCCATCGCGACCTGCTGTCCGCGCAGGTCGGCACGCTGGCCACCATCGGGCCCGACGAGCGCCCGCAATTGTCCGAGGTGTGGTTCCTGGCCGAGGGCCACACCGTGGCCATCTCCCTGAACACGACACGGCAGAAGACCACGAACCTCATGGCCAACCCGGCCGCCAGCTTCCTGATCCTGGACCTGGCCAACCCGTACCGCTACCTGGAGCTGCGCGGCGACGCGGAGATCACCGCGGACGACGACTACGTGTTCGCGGACAAGGTCGGCGCCAAGTACGGCTCGGATCTGCGGGCCCATGACCAGCCAGGCGAGTCCCGGGTCGTGGTGACGATCCGGCCGGTCCGGGTGCACGCCGTCAACATGGGCGGCTAACCGGTCAGCCGGATTCCGGCCCGGCTTTGGTCTTGGCGCCCTGCTCTTTGGCCCAGGCGGCCCAGCCTTCGAGCGCCTCGTTGATCCGGATGCCCGCCTCCACGGTGACCCGCAGCGACTGCGTCTGGGGGCTGTGCCCGTACTCACCGCGGTCCTTGGCCCCGGCGAGGTCCCGGAGCTTAGCCGCGAGCTGGTGGAAGTACGCGGCCTCGCGGTCCAGGTGGGCCGCGAGTTCCTCCGGGGTCGTCAGCCAGAAGAACACCGAGCGCAGTAGGGGCTCCAGCCGCAGAGTGTGCTCGACCTCGGTGGCGGTGAGCCAGCGCCGCACCTCGGCTACCCCGGCCTCGGTGGCCCGGTAGGCCTTGCGGCCCCGCGGCCCCTCGGAGTCCACCTCGATCAGGCCCTCGTCGGCCAGCTTGCGCAGCTCGCCGTAGATCTGCGGGTGCCCGGCCGGCCACACCGACCCCAGGACCTCCTGGAACCGGCGGCTCAGGTCGTATCCGCTGGCCGGCTGGTCAGCGAGCAACCCGATCAGGGCGTGCCTCAGGGACACGGGCACCTGCGGCCCGGCGCGCACCCGGGCCGTGCCTGCGAACGTATTCCTATTGACACGTCTATTTGCACATACAATGATGACCTCACATGTCGATAGTAACAGGTCAGCTTTGACATTAGGAGGAGCCGTGCCGGCCGGCCAGCGTGACCGGCTCATCAGCGCGGTCCTCGGACTGGGCAAGATCAAAGCCCCAGCGGGCGCCGGGTGAGCACGGGACCCGGCCGGGCTGGCCTCAGGCCCTGGCCGCGCGGGCCAGGCCCAGCCGGACCGCCTCGGACGCGGCCACGCTGCGGGACGGGGCACCCACCTTGGCCAGCACGGCCGAGACGTGATGGTCGACGGTTTTGGCCGAGATGAACAGCTGCTCGGCGATCTCCGCGTTGGTCCGGCCGTCGACGATCAGGTCGAGGACCTCGTGCTCGCGGCGGGTCAGGCCGAGCGGATGCTC
>DATCFY010000135.1:0-6993 GCA_036509255.1 Streptosporangiaceae bacterium | reverse complement strand
CCCTGACCACCACGACCGCGAGGGCACGGATACCGGCTGGCAGGGGGCCACCTGGCCCGTTGGGCGCTGGCATGCTCTCGGCCGGCACAGTCATAGCGCCACCGCCGCCCGGTGCCCCTCGATCACGGCGGCATGTGCCCGGCGCGGGGATACGCAATCGCCGACGCGGTGCACTTCGAACGGCGCGTCCTGCAACTCCCCCCACAGGGCATCCTCCGGTGCCTGATGGACCGCGCAGACCACCCAGTCACAGTGCCGCTGCGCGGACTCGCCGGTGGGATGGTGCAGGAGGGTGAGTGCCACGCCACCGGAACTGCCGCCGGGGTCCGCGTCATCGGCAGCCGCGCCCATCACCACCAGGTCGGTGGCCTGGCGGATCCCCTTGGCATGCGCGCGCACATTGAAGGTCTCCATGTCCAGGGTGATGCCGAGGTCCTGGCCCACGACCATGCCGGCGGTGATGATCTCCACCGAGCAGCCCCGGTCGGCCAGCACCTCGGCGACACTGGTCGCCTGATGAAAGCCGAGGTCATCGACCACCACCACCTGCCCGGCCGGCTCGACGCGGCCTTCGAGGACGTCGCGGACATCCACCACGCGAGGATGACCGGCAGCCCAGTACGGCGCTTGCGGCCGCGCCCCGGTCGCCAGCACCACGACGTCGGGCGAATCAGCGCGCACCGACTCGGCCGTGGCCTCCACCCCGGTGCTGACCTCCACGCCGTAGCGCTGGCATTCGGCGGCCAGGTTGCGCACCACGTCGAGGAACTCGGCGCGGGAGGGCACCGACGCGGCCGCGGTGACCTGGCCACCGGTGCGCGGCTGGCGTTCGTACAGCGTGACCTGGTGGCCGCGCTGCGCGGCCGTGGACGCTGCCTGCAGTCCGCCCGGTCCGCCACCGACCACGATCACCCGCCTGCCCCGGCGGCGCGGCGGCGGGAGGCTGACAGCTTCGCGGCCGGTGCGGGGGTTCTCGATGCAACCCAGCCACCGGTTCAGGCCCATCCTGCCCACGCATTCCTGGTTGCATGACAGGCAGGTCCGGATCTGGGTGGCATACCCCGCGCGGGCCTTGGCGGCGAAGTCCGGGTCGGCGATCTGGCCACGCACCACACCCACCAGGTCGCAGTGCCCCTCGGCCAGCGCACGTTCCGCCTGGACCGGGTCCTTGATCCGGCCCACCCCGATCACGGGCAGCTTGACCGCCCGCCGCATGGCGTTGGCGATGTAGAGGGCGTAGCCGGGCGGGATGCTCATGGACGCCTCGATCATGAACAGCGTCGCGGTGGCCACGCCGATCGAGGTGTTGATGTAGTCGACCTTGCCGGTCGCCTCCATCATCCTGGCCACGTCAACCGCCTCGTCGAGGGTGCTCCCGCCCTCGATCAGCTCGTCGCCGCAGATCCGCACGCCCAGCGCGCGATCGGGGCCGATCGCCTCACGCACCGCATCGACGATCTCCAGCAGGATCTTGGCCCGGCCGGCCAGCGTGCCGCCGTAGGCGTCGGTGCGCTTGTTGGTCGCCGGCGACAGGAACCCGCGCACGATCGAGGAGTGCGAGCACTGCAGTTCTACGCCGTCGAACCCGCCCTCGGCGCAATGCCCGGCGACAGTGCCATAGCCCGCGACGATCTCGGCGATCTCGTGCCTCTCCACGGCCTTGGGCACCTCGCGGAACATCGGGTCGGGCACGGGGCTGGGCGCCCACACGGGCAGCCGGGAGAACATTGACGATGCCTGACCGCCGTTGTGGTTGAGCTGGGCGAAGATCGGCACGTCGTGCGCGTGCGCCGCCGCGGTCATCTGCCGGTAGCCGGGGATGACCGCCCGGTGGAAGCCGTGGATCAGCTTCTCGTAGGGCCAGTCGGTGGGATGAGTCGAGTGCTCCTCGGTGATGATGAGGCCGGTGCCGCCGGCTGCGCGGGCGGCGTAGTAGTCGGCGTGCTGCTGGGTGGGCAGGCCGTCCTGCGCGAAGTTGGTCAGGTGCGCGGAGAACACGATCCGGTTGCGGACGACCACGGGGCCGATCCGCAGCGGCGAGAACAGGTACCGGTAGCTGCTGGTGGCGCTCATCGGCCGCCTCCGGTCACGGTCAGCGCTTGACGGCCGCCGGGAGGACCAGCCCACTCACCCGCCCGCCCGATGCCCAGCGCCGCCCGGCGCGCCTCCAGCACTGCCTCGAGTACGGTCCTGGGCGCCACGCAGTCGCCAGCCCGGGGGGTGCCGGGCCGTTGCCGGTAGAGGGTTTCCTCGGGCAGCCGGTGCCCGCAGTGCACCAGGAACGCGCAGCCCACTGTGCGCTGTTCGCCGGTCCACCGGTCCTCAAGCAGCACATGGTCGCCGGTGACGCCGCGGAGCAGGCTGCGCAGTTCGCGGACCACGCCTGCCCGCTGCAGCCGCGAGTTGGCCTCGGCGAGGTCGCCGGTGATGGCCAATTGCGTGCCGGCGATCTGGTCCTGGGTGACGATCGACGTCGGCCTGTCGTTCGCGGCGAGCAACTCCGCGACACCGACCCCGACCGGCCCGCCGACCGGGTCGAACACCACCGCCCGGCCGGCCGGCAATCGGTCCAGCGCACCGGAGCTCACCAGGCTGATCAGGTCGGCGGCCTCGACCACGTGCGCACCGGGGGCGACGCTGTACTCACGCGGGCCGGGCACTGATCCCGTGGCCAGCACGACTTGAACTCCCCTGGCCAACGCGTCGTCCATGTCGGAGGCGGTGACTTCCTTCCCCAGCGATACGTCCACACCCAGCCGCCGCAGTTCCCGCCGCCACCAGTCCACCACCACGCCGAGCCTTTGCCGTCCGTGGACCAGGGCCGCGGCCACCAGCATGCCGCCCAGCGCCGGTTCGCGCTCCGCCAGGGTCACCTGGTGCCCGCGCAGAGCCAGCACGCGGGCCGCTTCCATTCCCGCCGGGCCGCCGCCAACCACCAGCACCGGGCTCCGGGTCCCGTCCGCGCGGGCGGAGGCATAGCCGATGTCGATGTCGTCGAGTTCGTGGCCGCTGCCCGGCTCGACGACGCAGGTGATGACCGGGTTCCTGTTGTCCCGGACCATGCAGGCCTGGTTGCACAGCAGGCAGGGACGGATGCGGTCCGCTTCTCCACTGCGCAGCCGCGCGACGAGATCCGGATCGGTGATCTGCGCCCGCGTCATCTCGACCAGGTCGGCTGCCCCGTCCCCCAGTGCATCCTGCGCCTGCCCTGGGTCGACCACGCTGCCCTGACACACCACCGGGATGGTGCCGTCCACCGCGGCACGGACCTGCCGGCACAGCTCGACGGCGAAACCCGGCTCCGTGTGCAGGTCGGGCCGGGTGGCCGATACCGAGAAGATTGACCCGCGCACCACCACCAGGTAGTCCACCAGCACGGCCAGCCGCGCTGCCTGCTCGCAGGCCAGTTCCGGCGTCACGCCAGCCCACGGGGCGAGCTCGTCGCAGCACAGCCGTAGCCCCAGGACCCGCCCGGTCCCGAGCGCGCCGCGCACCCCGCGCAGTACGCGCTCGGTGAGCAGCAGCCGGTCCGCGCCGTAATCATCGCCGCGCTGGTTGGTCAGCCCGGAATGGAACTGGCGCAGCAGTGAGTGCTGGCCGGCGTTGATCTCGACACCGTCCAGGTCAGATCCGGCGGCCAGCGCCGCGGCGGCGGCGAAGCCGTCGACCAGCGCGTCGATCTCAACGCCGGCCATCTCCATAGGAAGTTCGCGCGATCCCGCATCCGGCACCCGTGACGGTGCCCACAGCACGGACTGGGAGAAGGCTGAGGAGCCCTGCATCCCAGCATGGCCGAGCCCGGCCAGCACCAGAGCGCCGTGCGTCCGGCAGGCCACGACGGCCTCGGCCCAGCCTGGGCCGCACTCCGAAGCCAACGGCGCGCGCTCGTAAGGCCAGTCCGACGGGTGCACGCTCGCCGTCTCGGTCACGATGACACCAGTACCACCAGACGCCCGCCTGGTGTAATAAGCGACGTGCCGATCCGAGATCGCCCGGCCTCGCCCGAGGTTGGTCTCGTGCGGCCCGAACATCACCCGGCACGGCGCACGGCGTGGCCCGATGTCGATGGGTTCGGTCAGGGCCATGCTCACGTCGTGACCGCCAGGGGGCTGGAATCGCACGGCTTGGCCGGGACGCCGATGGAGGGCATGCCGACATCCACCGCCGGGCGGTGGTGGGAGTGGTCTTTCTCCGCTCGCGGTAGCCCGCCACCAGCGGCTGCCGTGAGCCCGCTGACGCCGTGGCCCTTGACGCATTCAGGATCGGGCCCGTCAAGCGGGAGGCCGGTGAAGAACTTCGCCGCCATGCAGCCGCCCTGGCAGGAGCTGAAAGCCGAGCATGACCGGCATGCGCCGCCTGAGGTCTCGGTACGCAGCTGGGCGAACAGCGGCGCGCTGCGCCACACCTCGGCGAAACCGCCGGGTGAGCGCAGGCTGCCCGCCTTGAACGTGTCGTGGATGGCGAACGGGCAGGCATAGACATCGCCGACCGGGTCGATCAGGCAGACCACCCGGCCGGCCCCGCAGAGGTTCAGCCCTGGGATCGTTGTGGCACCCAGCGCGTTGAGGTGGAAGAAGGAATCGCCGGTCAGCACCCGGTCCCCGTGGTCGATCAGCCAGGAGTAGATCTCTCGCTGCTGCTCCGCCGTCGGGTGCAGCTCGTGCCACACGTCCGCTCCGCGGCCCGAGGGACGCAGGCGGGTGATCCGCAGCTGAGCGCCGAACCGGTCGGCGATCCTCGCGAAGTCGTCCAGCTGGCACACGTTGTGCCGGGTCATCACCACGGAGATCTTGAAGTCCGCCATCCCCGCTTCGGCCAGGTTCTCCATCGCGCGCAGCGCCATGTCGTAAGAACCGCGCCCGCGAACCGCGTCATTGACGTCTCTGCTCGCGCCGTCCAGCGAGATCTGCACGTCCACATAGTCCGTGCCGGCCAGGCGCCGGGCGCGCCCGGCGTCCAGCCGCAGTCCGTTGGTGGAGAACTTCACGCCGACCTGGCTGGCCACCGCGTATTCCAGGAGCTCCCAGAAGTCCGGCCGTACCGTCGGCTCGCCGCCACCGACGTTGACGTAGAACACCTGCATGGCCCGGAGTTCGTCGATCACGGACATCATCTCGCCGGTGGTCAGCTCGTCGGGGTCACGCCGGCCCGAGGACGACAGGCAGTGCGCGCACGCCAAGTTGCAGGCGTACGTCCACTCCCAGGTCAGGCAGATCGGCGCGGCGAGGCCGCCCTTGAACTGCTCGACGAGCGCCGGCACGCGTTCGCTCTGCTGCGGCTCGCCTCCGGTCATCCGCACGGTACCTCGCTAGTGCTTGGCTGCGGAACGATCATGTCGGACGCGGCCAGCGCGGCCAGCGCCCGCAGGTAGACTTCGCGCCGGCCGTCGGGCACGGTGGCCAGGGCATCGGAAACGCAGCGGTGGTTGCCCAGCCCGCGCACGAGGTCGACGAGATCCGGCGCCTTCAGGAACGACAGCCGTCGGGTGCCGAAGTGGTAAACGAGCGCCCCGAACGGCTCGGGGCGCAGCGCGACAGCCGGGTTGAGCCGGTAGCCGCGGGCGGGCTCGAATGGCGCGGTCATCGCGACAGCACCTGCCCTAGTAGACGCCGCACATGCCATCGATCGAGACTTCCTCGACCAGCAACTCCTCGGTGACCCCTGAGTCATCGTCGATGCCGCGGTCATCGGCGATATCTGCGCTGCCATCGGCGATATCTGCGCTGCGCGATGCCGTGTCAGCCTGGGATCTGCCGGCTCGGGTGTCCTGCTGCATGGAAATCCTCCTGCGGTGGGGTTGCGACGGAACCTGGGCGCGGCTCGACCGGTGGAGCCTGATGTTGGTGACGGTATGGGGCGGCGCGGAGCCTGTCACCATGCTTCCGGCCGTCATCGCCCCGTCCGGTTGGACAGGTACCCGGGCACGCGGGACCCTCGCGGCCCACGCCGGGCCGTCCACAGGCCAGGCGGTACGGGCTCCGGCCTGGCCGGTGCGGGCTGGTCGGCAGCTGGCGTGCGCATCTTTCCTGGCGGCTCTGGCCCGGCCCCGCAGGTCGCGGCGCAACCCGTTCGATCGGGCAGGTGACGTCCCCAGCCGGCCCGGGCCGAATGCGGTCGCTGTCGGGCGGAATCGGCGCGCGCGGGTTCCGGATCGGAGCGCTGCTGCTTAGCCTCGCCACAAGGGTGCTTCCGCTGATCGGTACGGCATGCCGACGCAGCGGGTCGACCGGGCAGCCGCCCACGCAACTTGCCGAGCCAGGCTTGGATCAGCTGTGCAGGACTGGCCTGCCAGCGGGAGCGGCTTGCCGCCGGTGGCCACGGCCGGTGGTGCCTGATGTTTGTGACCGTATGAAGCGGCGCGAGCCCTGTCACCATGCTTCCGGCCCGTCATCGCCCGTCCAGTTGGACAGGATCACAGACACGCAGGACCGTCTCGGCCCAGGCGCACGGCCACCGCGCCGGCCGCGGTCGGCGCGGTGCGGCCGGTGCGGGTCGGCAGCTTGCGAGCGAATCTCGCGAGCCGATCTGGCCCGACACATGGCAAGCCGCGGCGCGGCCAGTTCGATCGGGCAGGTGCCGTCCCTCTCGTCCGGGCCGAAAGCGGTCGCTGTCGGGCGGAATCGGCGCGCGCGGGTTCCGGATCGGAGCGCCGCTGCTTAGCCTCACCGCAACGGTGCTCTCGCTGATCGGGTACGGCCGGCTGAGGCGGTCATCACACACGGTGCGCGGGCGCACGATCCATATGGAGAGGAGCCAGTCCGCCATGCAGGTTGATGAACTGCTCAAACCCTTCCCGATCAAGGAGTTTCACCCGTTCCCGCGGGCAATGTTGGGCCCGGGTGCGCACGAGATGATCGGGCCGGAAGCGAAGAAGCTGGGCTTCAGGAAAATCCTGGTGATGACCACCGGCCTGCGGGGCAGCGACACCGTCCACAAGATCGTCGAGTCGCTGAAGTATCACGGCCTGGAGACCGTGCTCTACGACAAGGTGGA
>DATCFY010000134.1:0-3604 GCA_036509255.1 Streptosporangiaceae bacterium | reverse complement strand
GCCGGTCTCCTCGGCCCGGGCGGACTTCCCGCCGGACTCGGAGTTCGCCGGACTGTGGGGCGGCGGGACGCTGCCGGCCTGGCGCGGCCGCGGCATCTACCGCGCCCTGATCGCCTACCGGGCCGGGCTGGCCGCCCGCCGCGGCTACCGCTACCTGACCGTGGACGCCTCCGCCGACAGTGAGCCGATCCTGCGCCGGCTGGGCTTCCGGTGCCTGGCCCGGACCACGCCCTACAGGTGGGCCCCGGGCGGAGCCGCATGACCACCACCGGGGTGGCCGTGGTCACCGGGGGAGGGTCCGGGCTGGGCCGGGAGATCGCCCGGGCGCTGCTGGGGGCCGGCTGGCGTGTCGCGGCCGCCGGCCGCCGGGAGGATGCGCTGCGCGAGACCCTCTCAGCGCCGGATCTGCCCGCCCCGGCCACCAGCGCCGCCGTGCCGGTGGTTACCGATGTGACGGATGCGGGTTCCGTTGCGGCGCTGTTTGAAACCGTGCGCGGCCGGTGGGGACGCGTCGACCTGCTGGTGAACAACGCGGGGATGTTCGGCCCGGGCGGCGCGGTGGACGAGGTCTCGCTGGAGGACTGGCGGCGGGCGGTCGACACCAACCTGACCGGCGCATTCCTGTGCGCGCAGCAGGCGGTACGGATGATGAAGGCGCAAGACCCGCGCGGTGGCCGGATCATCAACAACGGGTCCATCTCGGCGCACGTGCCCCGGCCGAAGAGCGTGGCCTACACCGCCACCAAGCACGCGATGACCGGGCTGACCAAGTCGATCTCGCTGGATGGCCGCGCGTTCGGCATCGCGTGCGGCCAGATCGACATCGGGAACGCCGCGACCGACATGACCCAGCGGATGGGCCAGGGCGTACTGCAGGCCGACGGATCCGTGGCCCCGGAGCCGACCTTCAGCGCGGAGCACGTGGCGGCGGCCGTGCTCTACATGGCCGGGCTGCCGCTGGACGCGAACGTGCAGTTCCTCACGATCACCGCGACGACCATGCCGTTCATCGGCCGCGGCTGACCACGGCGGTCCAGCCAGCGGCCAGTCAAGCGGCTCTGGTCAGCGGCCGATGCGGGCGCGGAGCATCCGGGTGGCGACGCCTGGCCCGCTGAGCGGCTGGAACCGGCCCGACGCCGCCCGGAGGGCCTGGTCTTCGTCGTCGCTGAGGTCGATGTCCGCCGCGGCCACGTTGCTCTCCAGTTGCTCGACACTGGATGCGCCCGGGATCGCAGTCACGGCCGGGCTGCGGATCACCCAGGCCAGCGCGATCTGGGCCGGGGTGGCCCCGTGCGCATCCGCCACCTCGCGCAGCACCCCGATCAGCTCGGTGGCCCGCTCGATGTTCTCGGGGAGGAACAGCGGATTGGCGCTGCGGACCCGGTTGGCGGGCAGGTTGTCGCGGTCGTAGCGCCCGGACAGCAGCCCCTGGCCCAGCGGGCTGTATGCGATGATCAGGCGATTGCTGGCCTCGGCGTAGGGCAGCAGATCGCGTTCGGGTGCCCGGTCGACGAGGCTGTAGCGGACCTGGTTGCTGAGCACCGGGCCGCCCAGCGCGGCCTCGGCGGCCCGCCAGCGGTCCAGGGGGTAATTGCTCACCCCCACCTCGCCGACCAGCCCGACCCGCTGCAGGGCCCGCATGCCGCGCATGGCCCGGCCGTCCCGGACCACCGGGTTCGGCTGATGCATCTGGTACAGGTCCAGGTGACGGGCACCGAGCCGGTTCGCGCTGGCCACGGCGCGCTGCTCCACCACCGGGGCCAGCGGGAGGACCGGGAAGATCTTCGTGGCCAGGAACACCGAGTCGAGGTCCTTACCCAGGGCCTGGCCCAGGATCTGCTCGCTGCGGCCGAACCCGTAGATCTCGGCGGTGTCGAAGAGGGTCACGCCCAGATCGAGGGCCCGGCGCACGATCGCGTGCGCCTCCTGCTCGGCGTACGGATCGCCGTATCCCCACTCCTTCGAGCCGAACTGCCAGGTACCCAGGCCGATCTTGGATATCTGCTTGGCGGTGCTCGTGTTGAGATAGCGCATCTTCCCAGTGTCCGCTACGCCGCCACGGCCGCCGGCGGAGGGCCCACTGCCGGTCCCCGGGCTTCCCCTGGCCGCGCGGCAGGTGAGGCGGAGACGGCCGGGGATCGTTTCGAGGGCCTGTCCGACTCGGGGGCCATGGTCCTCCTGTTGCTAACCGGAAACTAATTCCGTATAGTTTCCGGAAAGAGCTTCCGCTTGATGGCAGCATACGGCGACGGAGGCGTCTACACCCGTGAAGCTCACGTCTGGAGAACCCTCATGCAGTACCGAAACCTTGGCCGAACAGGCATCAAGGTCAGCCCTTACGCGCTCGGCGCGCTCATGTTCGCCACTCAGGTCGGCAACCCCGACCCTGAGGACTCGATCCGGATCATCCACAAGGCGCTCGACGCAGGCATCAACCTCGTCGACACCGCTGACGCCTACGGAGACTCCGAGGAGATCGTCGGCCGCGCGCTGAAGGGACGCCGTGACAACGTGGTCCTCGCGACGAAGGTCAGCCGCCCCATGGGTACCGACCCGAACCAGCAGGGTGCCTCCCGGCGGTGGATCATGACGGCAGTCGAGAACTCGCTGCGCCGCCTGCAGACCGACCACATCGACGTCTACCAGATCCACCGCCCCGACCCCGATACGGACATCGAGGAGACGCTCTCCGCGCTGACAGACCTCGTCCGCAGCGGCAAGATCCGCGCGTTCGGAACCTCGACGATGCCGGCATCGAACCTCGTGGAGGCGCACTGGGTGGCGGAACGGCGCGGCCTGGAGCGGTTCCGGACCGAGCAGCCGCCGTACTCGATCCTGAACCGCAGCATCGAGCGTGAGGTTCTTCCGGTCGCGCAGCAGTACGGCATGGGCATTCTTGCCTGGGGACCGCTCGGTCAGGGCATGCTGACCGGTCGGGTCCGTCGCGGGCAGGACAGCGACGTCACTCGCGCGAAATTCTTCACGGTGTTCACTGATGAGCGGCGCCTGGATGCGGTGGAGGAGTTGATCCCGCTCGCCGAGGAAGCGGGGCTGTCGATGCCCCACCTCGCGATGGCGTTCGCGATTTCGCACCCGGGTGTCACGAGCGCACTACTCGGCGCCCGCACCATGGAGCAGCTCGACGACCTTCTCGCGGGGGTGGACGTCGTCCTTTCCGACGACGTCCTCGACCGGATCGATGAGATCGTCCCGCCCGGAACCGACATGGGCACCCTTGACCAGGCGTACGTGCCGCCGGCGATCCAGAAGACGGAGCTGCGCCGCCGCCCGCTCAGCGAGCGCTCGGCCGCCTGAAACGGGCCTTCCGGGTGGTGCGGGCGGTGGGCCGGGCGGTGATGATTAGCGGCATGGGAACTTCCGCGGACGCCGGGGACGCGCCGACCGGGCAGGAGCACACGCCGTACCTGCCTGAGCCGACCGGTCCGTGCCCGGTCGGTACCACGTCCTTATGCCTGAAAGACGTCTCCCGTCCCGATCCCTGGGCCGCGGGGGTGAGCGCACGGGAGCTGATGGTCTCACTGTGGTATCCGGCGGCGCCCTCGGACGGGCGGCGGGCCCGGTACATGACGCCGGCGGAGTCCGA
>DATCFY010000133.1:0-2115 GCA_036509255.1 Streptosporangiaceae bacterium | reverse complement strand
GGTGCGGGACCTACCAAGGCCGCGACGATCATGCGCGGCCCATACGCGTTGGGTGACACGCGAGCGGTCCGAGCATACTGTCGAGGTGTGATTATCGCGGCCGCGCTGGCGGGCGTGATCGTGCTGATTGCCGCCGGGCTGATCTTGGCTGCGTACCCGGTGCAAATTGGCAATCTGGACATGCAGGCGCTGGCAGACAAGCTGGCTACGCCGCAACCGGCGTCCGCACTGGACTGGCCGGAACTCCGGCTGCACGCGGTCATCCCGGAACCCGGCGGACAGCCGCTCGTCCTGCTCCAGGTGGGCTGGCCCGCTCACCCGCGGCAGACGGCGGCGCTGCTGGTGGCTCTCGACCACGGAGACGAGCGGTCAGTGCCGCTGCTGGCGCAGTGGTGCACCCGGCAGGCTTCGGTGGCGCCGGTCCGCCAGCAGGGCTCGGAACTGGAGTTCCGCCGCCGCCAGAGCCTGGAGCGGGTGCATGCGGTCCTGGTCGCGGAGCAGCTCATGGCCATACCCCATGGCTAGCCGTCCATCGGGCCAGCGATGCTGATCTTGTTCGCTATCTGGGTGGCGGTAGCCGGCGGCGTCGCGGCCCTGGCCGGCCTGGCCGGGCTGCACCGGGTCCGGCGGCTGCGCCGGGACGGGGTGACGGCCTGGGCCCTGGCCGTCCCCGGGCCGGAGCCCGCCGGCCAGCAGCCCACCGATCCAGACCGCCGGGTGAGGCTGCGGTACACGCTGTGTGACGGGCGGGTGGTCGAGCGGATCGGCCCGGTGCCGGACCGCAGGTCTGGCGCGCCACGGCCCGGGGACAAGGTGCTGATCTGGTACGACCCCGCCGACCCGGACGATGCCCTGGTCTTCGGCCGCTGGGGCCGGGCAGGGGACCGGGCGTTCCTCATCGTCGGGCTGCTGATCATCCTGGCCGGCACGGTGATCGCCGTGGCCGGGCACTGAGCCGGGTCACGACTCAGTCGCCCCCGCTGCCCGGCCCGGATCAGGACCGGCCGTGTTATCGCGGGCCGCCGCACTCCGGGCGATGACCCGGGTCTGGCTGCACTTGGTCTGTTCACCGTTTTTCTACCTCGCCCGGGCCGCCGTCCACCGCGTGGTTACCGGCCTGGTGGTCATGCTTGGGCCATGGCTGACTTGCTGGTTGTTGCCGGGATCGCCGTCTTCGTGGTGGCGATGCTGGCCCTGATCCGGGGCCTGGAGCGGATATGACCGTCATCCAGGGGATTCTCCTCGCCCTGTCCATCGCGGTGTTCATCTACCTCGGCGTGGCGCTCTTCAAGGCCGAGTGGTTCTGATGGATTTCGCCTGGACCATTGTGGCTCTGGTCGTCGTGCTGGCGATCGCCTGGCGCTTCCTCGGCTCCTACATGGTGTCGGTGTATGAGGGGCGGACCAGGTGGCTCTCCTTGATCGAGCGGCCGGTCTACCGCATCATCGGCGTCGATCCCGAGCTCGAGCAATCGTGGCAGCGGTACAGCGCCTCCGTCATCGTGTTCTCCGGCGTAGCCCTCCTGGTGACATACGGGATATTCAGGCTCCAGGGGTCCCTGCCGTTCAACCCGCAGCATCTCCCCGGCGTCACCCCGGCGCTGTCGTGGAACACGGCGGTGTCCTTCGTGACGAACACGAACTGGCAGGCGTACTCGGGCGAGAGCACGATGTCGTACCTGTCACAGATGGGTGCGCTGGCGGTGCAGAACTTCCTCAGCGCCGCCGTCGGCATGGCCGTCGCCGTTGCCCTCATCCGGGGGTTCGCCCGCAAGGGCTCGAACACGGTCGGCAACTTCTGGGTCGACCTGGTCCGCGGCACGATCTATGTCCTGCTGCCCATCGCGTTCGTGTTCGCGATCGTCTTCATGACCCAGGGCGCCCTGCAGACCCTGGCCGGGCCGGTTCATGTCCACGACGCGCTGAACGGCGCGCGGCAGGTCATCCCGCGCGGCCCGGTGGCCTCGCAGGAGGTCATCAAGCAGCTGGGCACCAATGGCGGCGGGTTCTTCAACGCCAACGGGGCCAGCCCATTCGAGAACCCGACCGGGCTGACGAACTTCCTGTCCATCGCGCTGATCCTGTGCATCCCGGTCGCGCTCACCTACACGTTCGG
>DATCFY010000132.1:0-33997 GCA_036509255.1 Streptosporangiaceae bacterium | reverse complement strand
TGGTAGCCGCCGGCAGGTGAGCACTGTGTGCTCCTGGACGTTGAGTCCTGGTCAAAGAGCGTGCCCCTGCCGGCTGGCCGGGAGAGTTGATCGCTGATGGGATGTCGTGCCCGCCGCGGGGTGGCGTGAGCACTGGTTCATTAGGTCGCTGATAGTTCTCCCGCAGGCTGCTGGCCGTGCCCGATCACGACGACGGGAGAGACCTTGCGGCTTTTCGTGGGGGATGACTGGGCCGAGGACCATCACGACGTCGAGCTGATGGATGCCACGGGCCGGCGGCTGGCGAAGGCCCGGCTGCCCGAGGGCGTGGCCGGCATCGCCGGGCTGCACGCGATGATCGGCGGGCAGCTCGGCGAAGACGCTGATGAGGAAGACGCCGGGCAGGTCGCGGTCGGGATCGAGACGGACCGGGGCCCATGGGTGCAGGCGCTGATCGCGGCTGGGTACACCGTGTATGCGATCAACCCCCTGCAGGCCGCGCGGTACCGGGAACGCCACGGCGTATCCGGCGCGAAAAGCGACGCCGGCGACGCTCATGTCCTGGCGGACATGGTGCGCACCGATTCCCACCAGCTGCGGCCGGTGGCCGGGGACAGCGCGCAGGCCGCAGCGGTCAAGGTGGTTACCCGGACGCACAAGACGCTGATCTGGGAACGCACCCGGCACACCCAGCGGCTGCGGCACGCGCTGCGGGACTACTTCCCCGCCGCGCTGGAGGCCTACGAGGACCTGGACGCCCCTGACACCCTGGAACTGCTGGGCCGCGCCCCGGACCCGGCGTCGGCGGCCAGGCTGACGACCGCGCAGATCAGCGCCGCCCTCAAGCGCGCCCGCCGCCGCGGGGTCGCCGCAAAGGCGGAGCGGATCCAGGCCGTGCTGCGCGCCGCGCACCTGGGCCAGCCCGCCATCGTGACGGCCGCCTACGCCGCCTCCGTCCGCGCCCTGATCGCGGTCCTGGCCACGCTGAACGAGCAGGTCACCACCCTGCAAGGGCAGGTCGAGGCCTATTTTGGCCAGCACCCGGACGCTGAGATCATCACCTCCCAGCCCGGCCTGGGGCCGATCCTCGGCGCCCGGGTGCTCGCAGAATCGGGCGACGACCCCGCCCGGTACGCCTCCGCGAAGGCCCGCAAGAATTACGCCGCCACCAGCCCCATCACCCGCGCCTCCGGCAAGAAGAAGACGGTCATGGCCCGGTACGTGCACAACGACCGGCTCACCGACGCCCTCATGAGCCAGGCCTTCTCCGCCCTCCAGGCATCGCCGGGAGCCCGCGCCTGCTACGACCGCCAGCGCGCCCGCGGCTCCGGGCACAACCCCGCCCTGCGCCAGCTCGCCAACCGGCTCACCGGCATCCTGCACGGCTGCCTCAAAACCCGCACCCTCTACGACGAGACCACCGCCTGGCCGCAGTACGCGGCGAAGACGGAGCAGGCAGCGGCTTGACATTTAAGCTCCTGGGATGTCTTTCAGAACGTCAGTGATCCCTACCCGGACGTCGGGCCACTGCTGAGAAGCATGATGCCCGCTTCTGTCGGCCAGACCATGCCGACGTTTGCCACCATCGACGAGATCATCGCGGCATACGCGGGGAAGCCATTTCCGTGCGCGTGATCACCGCGTCAGAGCGTGGTCCGGCGGCCGGCGCGGCGACCTGCGCGCCCGGCCGTTAGGGTGGGCCGGGCAGGCAGCCCGATGACTCGCGCACTCCCGCAGGAGCAGACGGTGCTCACTTCCCAGGGGCTTTTCGACGGGGTGTTCGGCCGCGGGGCCGTCGACACCTCCGACCAGGCCTGGCTTCAGGCGATGCTGGACACCGAGGCGGCCCTGGCCCGGGCGCTCGAGCAGGCCGGGCTGACCGCGCCGGGCGCGGGCGCGGCGGTCACCGCGGCGGCCCGGGCCGAGGCGTTCGACGCCGCGGAACTGGGCCGGCAGACCGCGCTGACCGGGAACCCGGTACCCGCGCTGGTCCGGGAGCTGACCCGGATGGTGCCCCCCGGCCCCGCGGACGCGGTGCACCAGGGTGCGACGAGCCAGGACATCATCGACACCGCGGCCATGCTGCTGGCCCGGCAGGCGCTGGGGGTCATCTCGGACGACCTGGCCGCTGCGGCCGTGGCGGCGGTGCGCCTGACGGCGGCGCACCGGGACACCATCATGATCGGCCGGACCCTGCTCCAGCAGGCCGTGCCGGTCACCTTCGGCCTGGTCGCGGCGGGCTGGCTGACTGGCCTGGACGAGGCCGCCGCCGCACTGGACCGGGTCGCGGCCAGCCGTCTCGCGGTCCAGTTCGGCGGGGCCGCGGGCACCCTGTCCGCGCTCGGAGACCGCGGGCCGGAGGTCGCGGCGCTACTCGCCACGGAGCTGGGCCTGCACGCCCCCACCCTGCCGTGGCATACCGACCGGCTGCGGATCACCGAGATCGCCGGGGCCTGCGCGGGCGCCACCGGGGTGCTGAGCAAGATCGCCCGTGACGTCACCTTGCTGGCCCAGTCCGAAGTCGGCGAGGTCACCGAGGGTAGCGGGGCCGCCGGGCGCGGCGGGTCGTCCGCCATGCCGCACAAGCGGAACCCGGTCGCCTCCATCGCCGTCCTCGGCTGTACCCGGCAGGTCCCCGGGCTGATCGCCACCCTCGTCGCCGCCGCGGAGCAGGAGTATCAGCGGGCCGCCGGGGCCTGGCACGCGGAGTGGGAGCCGCTGGCGAACCTGCTCCGTCTCACCGGCTCGGCTGCGTCGTGGGGCGCGGATCTGCTCGGCGGGCTCGAACCTGACCCGGCCCGGATGCGGCGCAACCTCGACGGGGCCGGCGGCTTCCCGATGGCCGAGCACGCCGCGGCGCTGCTCACGCCCGTGCTGGGCCGGACCGCCGCCCATGACCTGCTGGCCGAGGCCAGTGCCGCGGCCGTGATGGAGGGCCAGACACTGGGCGAGGCGCTGCTGGACCGCCTCGATGCCGGCCGGCTCGCCGAAGCCGGGGTCACGCCCGAGCAGGTCGCCGCGACCCTCGACCCGGCCGGATACCTGGGGGCCGCCGCGGAGTTCGTGGACGCAGCCCTGGCTGCGCACGCGCGCGCAGTCGGCTAGGGGGCCGCGGGCTCCGGCCGCCGCTCGCTCTTTCCGGCCGCCGCGAAGGCCGGTCCCGGGCCGCCCGGGTCGCGCAGGCCCGGGCGGGAATGGGTAACCTTCCTGGCCGGCGGCGGCGTCGCTGCCCTGGAGCCGTGAAAGGCGGAACCATGGACGATGCTGAGCGCGCCGCGCAGGGGATGACGGTCCGCCGTGAGGTCCTGGGTGACCAGCACGTCGACCGGGCGGTCGCCGCGACCACGCCGCTGACCGCCCCGTTCCAGGACTTCATCACCCGCTACGCGTGGGGCGAGATCTGGTCCCGGCCGGGGCTGTCCCGCGCCGAGCGGAGCATGATCACCCTCACCGCGCTCGTCGTGCTCCGCCAGGAAGAGGAACTGGCCATGCACCTGCGGGCCGCGCTGCGCAACGGCCTGACCCCGGACCAGATCGGCGAGCTGCTGCTGCACACGGCCGTGTACGCCGGCGTGCCGGCCTCGAATCGCGCCTTCGCGATCGCCCGGGAAGTGCTGGCCGAAGGCGGGTGACCCGGGCCGGCGCCGGGGACCGCCACGCCGTATTGTCCGTATGACGAACGGCTGTACTTATCGCGACCACGTGGTCATTATGGTGTCGGGTAAGCGCGGGTGCCCGTCTCAGGGGCGCTGGCCGCAGTGGTGTTGGTGTTCAGGGCGGGAGGATATGGCGGAGATCGTTTCACTGGCCGATGCCGTCGCACGAGCCGTCCACGACGGGGATTCGGTCGCAATGGAAGGGTTCACCCACCTCATCCCGTTCGCGGCCGGCCGTGAGGTTATCCGGCAGCGGCGGCGTGACCTGACCCTCATCCGGATGACCCCGGATGTGCTCTACGACCAGCTCATCGGGGCGGGCTGTGCGAGTCGGCTTATCTTCTCCTGGGGCGGCAACCCGGGAGTGGGCTCGCTGCACAGGTTCCGCGATGCGGTGGAACATGGCTGGCCAGGAGCGCTCCAGCTGGAGGAGCATAGTCACGCGGGGATGGCGAACCGCTATGTGGCGGGCGCTTCGGGCGTGCCGTTCGCGATCTTGCGGGGCTACAGTGGCACCGGCCTCGAAAGCCTGCCCGGCCTGGATGGGCAGCCCGCCATCCGGTCGGTCACCTGCCCGTTTACCGGTGAGCGGCTGACCGCGGTGGCCGCGCTGAACCCGGACGTGGCGATCATTCACGCCCAGCGCGCCGACCGGGCCGGGAACGTCCAGCTGTGGGGGATCACCGGGGTGCAGAAGGAAGCCGTGCTCAGCGCCCAGCGGTCGATCGTCACCGTCGAGGAGATCGTGGACGAGCTGCGGCCCGAGCCGGGGGCGATCGTGCTGCCCTCCTGGGTGGTCGGCTACGTGGCTGCGGCGCCCGGCGGGTCGCATCCTTCGTACGCGCTGGGGTACTCGGCCCGCGACAACGACTATTACCAGGCCTGGGACGCGATCAGCCGGGACCGGGACCGGTTCAGCCGCTGGCTGGCCGAGGAGGTGTACGGCGAGGCCGGATCCCTGGCCAGCGCCGGGGCCGGCGAGGGAGGATGAGCGGCATGAACGCCACCGGGGCTCCCGCACCGGCGGCCGAGGACCCGGCCGAGTTCACCGCGGACGAGATGATGACGGCCTGTGCGGCCCGTGCCCTGCGTGACGGCATGACCTGCTTCGTCGGCATCGGGCTGCCTAGTGGCGCGGCCAACCTGGCCCGGGCCACGCACGCGCCGAACCTCGTGCTCATCTACGAGTCGGGCACCATCGGGGCCAGGCCGGACAGGCTGCCGCTGTCCATCGGTGACGGGATCCTCGCCGAGACCGCCGACGCGGTGGTGAGCGTGCCGGAAATCTTCAACTACTGGCTCCAGCCTGGCCGGATCGGGGTCGGCTTCCTTGGCGCGGCTCAGATCGACAAGTTCGGGAACATCAACACCACGGTCGTCGGCCCCGAGTACGACCACCCCGCGGTGCGGCTGCCCGGCGCGGGCGGTGCCCCGGAGATCGCCGCGTCGTGCCGCGAGGTGATCGTGGTGGTCCGGCAGACCCGCCGGTCGTTCGTCGAGCGGGTGGACTTCGTGACCTCGGTTGGCTTCGGTGACGGGGCCGGCTACCGGGAGCGCCTGGGACTGGCCGGCGCCGGCCCCCGCCGGGTCATCACTGACCTGGGCGTCCTCGAACCAGACCCGGCGACGTGCGAGCTCACGCTGACCGGGTTGTATCCCGGGGTGACGGTCGCGGACGCAGCGGCCAGGACGGGCTGGGAACTCGCGGTGTCGGATTCGCTGGAAGTCCTGGAGCCGCCCACCGCGGCCGAGCTCGCCGCACTGCGCCAGCTCACGCAGGCAGAAGAAGGCGGACAAGCCGAGCTAGAAGGAGCAGCACCCCGATGACCACCCACCCGCCGTCCCCGCCAGCCGGGCTGATCCTGCCCTCCTACGAGCGGCCCCGGGGTGTGCACCCGCCGCTGGACTCGCCGGGCTATCGGTCGACCGCGCTGCGCGCGC
The DNA here is from genome assembly GCA_036509255.1 of Streptosporangiaceae bacterium. Taxonomy (GTDB): domain Bacteria; phylum Actinomycetota; class Actinomycetes; order Streptosporangiales; family Streptosporangiaceae; genus RYN-230. The sequence continues at coordinate 28,421 of DATCFY010000132.1, read as the reverse complement.
CGGGCCGGCCGCCGCTGCTGATCCCGCAGCGGCTGACCGAGATCACCGGGCCGTTGCTGGGCGACGGGCGGGTCGCCCCGGCCGACGCGGACCTGACCACCCAGCACGCGGGCGAGCCGCTCGGCGAGCGGATCATCGTCACCGGGCGGGTGCTGGACAGCGACGGGCGGGCCATCCCGGACACGCTGGTGGAGATCTGGCAGGCCAACGCGGCCGGCCGCTACCAGCACGTCGTGGACAACCACCCAGCCCCCCTGGACCCGAATTTCGTCGGCGTGGGCCGCTGCGTGACCGACTCCGAGGGCCGCTACCGGTTCGTGACGATCAAGCCCGGGGCCTACCCGTGGCGGAACCACCCCAACGCCTGGCGGCCCGCGCACATCCACTTCTCGCTGTTCGGGCGGGCGTTCACGCAGCGCCTGGTGACGCAGATGTACTTCCCCGACGATCCGCTCTTCGAATACGACCCGATCTTCAACTCGATCCCGGACCCGAAGGCCCGCCAGCGGCTCATCTCCCGGTTCGACATCAACCTCACCGAGCCGGACTGGGCGCTCGGCTATGAATGGGACATCGTGCTCCGGGGCAGCGCTGCGACCGTCTTCGAGGAACAGCCCGTGGTCAGGAAGCCCGTGGCCAGGACCCAGGGGGGGCAGCGGTGACCGGCCTGCCACTGACTCCCTCGCAGACCATCGGGCCGTTCCTGGCTATCGGGCTGCCGTGGGCCGACGGCCCGACCGTGGTGCCGGAGGACACCCCCGGGGCGATTACGATCACCGGGCGGCTGCTGGACGGCGAGGGCACGCCGGTCCCGGACGGGATGATCGAGACGTGGCAGGCCGACCCGGACGGCCGTTTCGACCATCCGGACGACCCGCGCGGCGCATCGGGGAACGGGACCGCCTTCCGCGGCTTCGGCCGGTGCCCGACCGGCCCGGACGGCAGTTACCGGATCGTCACGCTCCGGCCCGGCGCGCTGCCCAGCCCGGACGGTGGTCTGGAAGCCCCGCACCTGGACGTTTCCGTGTTCGCACGCGGCCTGCTGGACCGGGTGGTGACCCGCATCTACTTTCCCGACGAGGAGGAGGCGAACGTGGACGACCCGGTGCTGTCCGCCGTCGACCCCGCCCGCCGGGACACCCTCATCGCCGTCGCGGACGGCGGCGACAAGTACCGGTTCCAGTTCCACATCCGCCTGCAGGGCGAGCATGAGACCGTGTTCTTCGATGTCTGACCCGCAGGCTCCCGCGGCGGGGGAGATCGGCCAGGCGCCGGCCGAGGCCGCGCGGGTCACGCCCGGCGGGCGCCAGTCGGTGCGCCTGGCGGCTACCCTGGACGGGCCGCGGGACGCCCCGGTCCTGGTGCTCGGCAACTCCCTCGGTACCACCCGGGAACTATGGGAACCACAGATCGCGGCCCTGGGGGAGCACTTCCGGTTGCTCCGCTACGAGCACCGCGGGCACGGCGGCTCACCCGCCCCGCCGGGCCGGTACACGATCGCCGACCTCGGCGCCGACGTGCTGCGCCTGCTGGACGACTTCGGGGTCGAGCACGCCTCGTACTGTGGCGTGTCGCTGGGCGGGATGGTCGGGATGTGGCTGGCCGCGAACGCGCCCGGCCGGATCGACGCCCTCGGTCTGTGCTGCACGTCCGCCCGCTTCCCGGACCGGGACCCCTGGGTGCAGCGAGCGGCGGCTGTCCGGGCCGACGGCCTGCCGCCCATCTCCGCCCAGATCGTGAGCCGCTGGTTCACGTCGGCCTTCGTGGCGCGGTACCCGTCGGTCCCGGCCGACTTGATCGCCACCCTGGACGGCGTCGACCCGCAAGGCTACGCCGGCTGCTGTGACGCCATCGCCGACATGGATCTGCAGCCCGTCCTGGCCGAGATCACCGCGCCCACGCTGGTGATTTCGGGGTCCGAAGACCCGGCGACCCCACCCTGGCACGGGGCCGTCATGGCGCGCGGGATCACCGGGTCCAGGCTGGCGGTCATCCGGGGCGCGTCGCACCTGGCCAATGTGTCCGCCCCGGGCGAGGTAGCCGCCGCGCTGACCGCCCACCTGCTCGCGGTGGCGCCAGCTGCCTGGGGGTGAATCCGCAGCGGCCTGCTGGGCCTGGACGCCTAGAGGGAACCCCGGGCCGTTACCCATTCCACCGGCTGCCCGGTGACTGCCGCGATGCGGTCGTAGTCCGCGTCGTAGTGCAGGACCGTCGCGCCGTGCTCCTCGGCTGTCGCAGCGATGATCAGATCGGGCAGCCGGAAGTTGCGGTGCTGGCTTCGTTCCGCGAGCATCCGGTGCACCTCCATGGCCCGGTTCATCGCCGTAGCCGTCACGTCCATCCAGCGCTGCCCGTGCAGGGCGGTCCATAGCACCTCGTACGCCTTGGGGTCCGGGGCGTTGTTGAAGTACTCGAGCGCGGTCATCTGGCAGACGGCCAGCCGTCCCTCGGTGAGCAGTCCAGCGAATCTGGCCCGCGCAGCGGAATCTCGGGCCTGCGCCACATACGCCGAAGTGTCGGCGAGAAAGACCGGCCCGGCCATCAGCGGCTGGACCGGGTGTCCTGCTCGGCCGCCGCGTCCTCTCGGGCCAGCTCGCTGATTCGGCTCAGGTCCCGGCCGCCGCCATAGCGGAAGCCGTCGGCGCTCCCGGTGTAGTCCATCTCCACGCTGTCCAGCGCGGCCAGGATCTCGGCGGCCTTCGCCTTCAGGGCTTGGGCGTGCAGCGCGGCGTTGATCGTCGCCACCTTGGTGTCCGTGCCGAGCACCACGCGCGCCGCCTCCAGCCACCCATCGTTAACGTCCACAGTGATGCGCGTCATAACATTTATATTACACCAAGATTTTCTAAACGAGAGCACCAAAGGACAGCTGTATTAGACATCATTTTGGAATCAGAGACGCACCGAACGGGCACGGGATAGGACACCAGTGTCCGTGCCGCCCCGGCCCCGCCGGCTTGTCGTCGCAGGATCGTGTACCTGTAACTTCCAAGCACCCCTGGCTTGTGTGCGCGACATGCATGGTGGACGGGGCTCGTCGATCATGATCGTTTTCCAGCACGCGGCTCATCGCCGGTGCCATGCCCGCGGGAGTTCGGCGGGGTCCGGGCTGGGCGCCCCGGGCTGCTCGGGGACCGCGTGACGCCCGGGCGGAGGCGCGGGGCCACGGTAGGGCCGGGACACGGTGGCCCAACAGGGAGGCAGTCGCCCCGGTCAAAGCCCGGTCCTGCCCGGGGAGGGCCCGGTTCAGGCCCCGGATGGCGGCGACCCGGCCGGCCACCGTCGTCCCCGCCGAATCGGCCGCTCCGGGCGGAGCAGATACGCACCATCAGCCTCATAGGTCACATTGATCACGGACCGGCCCCCTCTCGGCGGGCTCACCCGCCCAGGCACGGCTGACTTTTCCCGTGGGACGTGCGCCCTGGCGGGTGTTTTGTCCGTATTCGGCGCACACTCCGCGGGAAAAGTGGGCGGTAGGGGCCAGTGTGACTCGTGGGACAGGGAGCAAGTGCGGCGGCGGACGGGGTACAGGACGCACGGGCAGGATGTGGGGGCCTGGAGGCGGTCCGGGCCGCGAAACACGTCATCTGGAACTCAACAGTCCCGAGCGCATCAGACTTACATCCGCTGACCCCGCTGACCCCGCTGACCCCGATCCCGGGTCAGCGGGTGGGGCGGAGGTGGGGGAGAACCGGGCGGATGATCGCGTCCGCGCCCCGCATAGGCCGGCTGCCGAGCAGCACCCGGGTCAGGTCGTGCCGGCTGTCCAGCAGTTCGTCCAGGGCCAGATTCAGGTGCCGGGCACTGACCCGCAGCGCCGCCCCCTGATCCCCGGCGGAGCCGCGGGCCGGGGTGGAGCCGTTGGCTCCTGGCGGGAGGGTCGCGTGGGCCGGGGCGGAGCCGTTGGCCGGGTTCGGGTGGGAGCCGCTGGGCGCGGCCGCCGCGAAGCCGCTGGCCACAGCCGGGGCCGCGCGAGCGGTCCGGGCGTCCGCCGCGTAGACCGCGGCCCGGCGCAGCAGTTCCCTCATGAAAGAGGCGTTCACCCCGTCGGTCCGGGTGACGACCGCGCTCACGCTAGCCCGGCTGATACGCAGGCTGCCCTGGTACAGGCGGAGCAGTCGGCGCCGGGCCGCGGCGTCCGGAAGGGGGAGCCGGGCCGTGTGATCGATCAGGCCTGGACGGGCCGCCAGGACCTCCTCGAGCAGGTCAGCCCGGTTCGTGGTGAGCAGGAAGGTCACGTCGGCGTCGCCGGCGACGGCTTCCATCTCGCTGAGCAACTGCAGCAGTGACGGGTGCAGCGGTGCCTGCGGGCCGCGCGGCCCGCAGGTTAGCTCGACGTCCTCCACCACCACGATCGAGGGCTGCAGGGTGCGGGCGATCGCGCAGGCTTCGCTGATGGACCCCAGCGCCGCGCCGGACAGCATGATGGCCGTGACGTTCGGGAGCTGGCCGGTCAGGTACCGGACCGCGTGCGTCTTGCCGGTTCCCGGCGGCCCGTGCAGCAGCACTCCGCGCCGCAGATGCTGGCCGCTGGCGCTGAGCTGGCCGGAATGCCGGGCGATGCCGAGGACCTGGCGTTCGATGCCGTCCAGCACGTCCGGGGGCAGGATCACCGTGGCCCGGTCGAGCTGCGGCCGGTCCACGAACTCCAGCACGTGGCCGCCGGCCGGCCCGCGGGAGTCCGCGTCGAACGAGATCACCTGCCCGCGATAAATGTTGTGCGCGGTGGCCAGGGTGCGGATCTGATCCAGGATCTGGCCGGCCGCGGCCTGATCCGGGGCGGTGACCTGCACGCTGACTACGTCGCGCGGGTCATCGCCCGCCGGGCCGCGCAGCAGCACGGCAGACTGCTGGCCGGTCTGCTCCACCAGGTAGAGGCCGCAGGTCACACAGGCGCGGGAGATCCCGCCGGGCCCGGCCGGGCGGACGGCGGTAGTGACGCTGCCGATCCCGGGGACGCTCGCCGGGGATCGGGGAAGGCCGGCCGCGGTGAGGTCGGCCAGGTCGACAGGGCCATGGCGGACGCCGGTCAGGCCGAGCAGCTCGTACCGCAGGCCGGGACCCGCGAGCCACGCGTCCAGGCCAGCCTGGACGTTGACCTGGTCGAACGCGGGCCATGACGCCGTGGCCACGGGCCATCCCGCGGCCTGCGCGCCGAGGTGAGCGGCCAGGGCGCGCTGAACGGGCGCATCCTGCGCCCGGGCCGCGGCCACAGCCAGGCTGAGGACCCGCCCGGCCAGCCGGGCGACGTCGGCAAGTTCCGGCCGGGGGCCCAGGCCCACCGCGGGCCACGGCCGGATAGCGAGAAGTCCCCTGGGTATTCCCAGAATCCCCACGGGAGCAGCATAGACAGGACCAGCCGGGATTATTGGGGCAACAGGGAGCGTGCTGCGGATTCGATCGACACCTCGGACAGCAGCACGGCCTGGGCGGCATCACCCAGCGGGATGAAACTGTCCTCGCTGTTAACACGGGTGATCTTTCCAGTGAACCCGGCGTCGACCAGGGTCGTGACGACGGCCTCGGAAACCCCGCCGGTCCGCCTGGTCTCGTCGGCCACCAGGACCCGGCCGGTAGCCGACGCCTCGCGGACGATGTCTTTCTCCGGCAGCGGTGTGATCCAGCGCAGGTCCAGCACGCGGCAGCCGATCCCGTCCGCGGCCAGCCGGGCCGCTACCCGAAGGCTCATCCGCAGCCCATTGCCGAACGTGACGATGGTCAGGTCGCGGCCCTGGCCGTAGCCGCGCGCGCTGCCGACGGGGACGTAGCCAGCTGGCCACAGCCCCGGCGGGTCGTAGCAGGCCAGCCAGCCCCCGTCGCCGGCCTGGTGCAGGTCCCTGGTGTGGTACAGGGCGATGGGCTCAAGGAAGACGCAGACGCGCCCGTCCGCCTCCGCCGCCGCGAGGCAGGTCCGGAGCATGGCGGCCGCGTCGTCGGGCCGGGCTGGGCAGGCGACCACCAGGCCGGGGATATCGCGCAGGCTGGCCAGCGCGTTGTCGTTATGGAAATGGCCACCGAAGCCTTCCTGGTAGCCGAGCGAGGCGATGCGGAGCACGAGCGGGTTCCGGTACTGGCCCTGGGAGAAGAACGACAGGGTCGCGGCCTCGCCGCGGATCTGGTCGGCGGCGTTGTGCAGGTACGCCAGGTACTGGATCTCCGGGACCGGCAGCAGGCCCGCCAGGCCCGCCCCCAGGGCCAGCCCCAGGATCGACTGCTCGTCGAGCAGGGTGTCGAACACCCGTGCGGCCCCGAACCGCTGGGCCAGCCCGCGGGTGACCCCGTACACGCCGCCCTTGCGGGCCACATCCTCACCGAAGACCAGCATCCCGGGCCGGGCCGCCAGCGCGTCGGCCAGCGTCGCGTTGATCGACTGAGCCATGGTGAGGCCGCCGGCCGATTCGGGCAGCCGCCCGGCGAAGGCCTGGTCCCGGCGCGGCGGTCCCGCGGCCAGGCAGGCCCCGGCCCAGACCTGCTCGGGATGATGCGCCGCGAGGGGGGCCGTCACCTGGGCGGCGGTGGCCAGCCGCGGGCTCCCGGCCACGTCGGCCGCGAGTCCGAGGATCCTGGCCCGCGATTCCTCGTAGCGGTCGCTCACCTCGGCCGGGGTCAGGATGCCGGCGGTCACCAGCAGCCGGGCCGTCCCGACCAGCGGGTCCGCGGCCAGATCCGCGGCGAGCGCGGCTGCCTCGCGGTAACTGGTTTCCACGTCTGAGCCGGCGTGACCGCCGAACCGCACCACGGCCAGATGCAGGAATGCGGGGGAGCGCCGTTCCCGGACCCACGCCGAGGCGGCGAGCGCCGCGTCGTACACGGCGGCCAGGTCAGACCCGTCCGCGTGGAAATAGCCGAAGCCCGCCGTGTTCCGGGCGGCCGCCTGAACCCAGCCGACCGGGGTCCGCACGCTGATGCCAATCCCGTTGTCCTCGATGACCAGCAGCAGCGGCAGCGGCAGATGCTGGTAGGCACAGTAGGCGGCCGCGTTGATCGCCCCGGCGGCGGTGGAGTGGTTCAGGGACGCATCGCCGAGACTGGCGGCCACGATGGCATCCGCGGGCCACTCCGCGGGCCGGCCGAGCCGGGCCGCCCGGTCCAGGGCGAAGGCCAGGCCGAGGGCGCGGGGCAGGTGCGAGGCGATGGTCGAGGTCTGCGGGATGACGTGCAGCTGCCGGTGGCCGAACACCTTGTGGCGGCCGCCGGCGATGGGCTCCTCCGTGGCGGCCACCAGCCCGAGCAGGACATCCCGGACCCCGTCGCGGGGCGGCGTGGCCTGCTGGCACCGGGCCAGGTAGAAGGCGCCCGACCGGTAGTGCAGCAGGGCCGGGTCGGTGATCCGCAGGGCCGCCGCGACGCCGGCGTTCGCCTCGTGCCCGGATGACCCGATCGTGTAGTACCCGGCCCCCCGGGCCCGCAGCCAGCGCGCGGCCAGATCGAGATGGCGGCTAGCCAGCTGCGCGTCGAAAAGCTCCAGGCAGCGCTGCCCGGTCAGGGCCGAACCATCCCGGATCGGCTGCGGCCCGGCGGGACGCTCGGCGCGCGGGCCCGCGGAAGGCCGGTCCAGCGCGCCGATCGCCTCGGCGAAATGGCGCTCCACAGAGTCTCGTTCCGCCTGTGCCTGTCGCACTGGCGCCCGTTCCGCCTGACCAGGGCTCATTCCCCTACCGTAGGGCCGGTTGCTCTACGGTAGGTGCGGCACCGTTCCTGACACCGGAGGAGGCCTGATGCTGCCCTGGTCCGCCGAGCTGGCCGGACGGATTGACGAGCACGTGATCACCAGCGAGCTGCTGCGCGACAACCCGCTGGGTGATCCGTACGAGCGACCGCTGTGGATCTACGTGCCGCCCGGCTACGACGATGATCCGGCCCGGAGCTACGCCGCCGTCTACGTGATCCAGGGCTACACCGGGCACCTGGCCATGTGGCAGAACCGCTCGCCATACCGGCAGCCGTTTACCGAGACCGCGGACGCGGTGTTCGCGTCGGGGCAGGCGCCCGGAGTGATCGTGGTCTACGTGGATGCGTGGACCGGCTACGGGGGGAGCCAGTTCGTCGACTCCCCGGGTACCGGCCGGTACCACTCGTACCTGTGTGAGGAGGTAGTGCCCTGGGTGGACGCGCACTACCGGACGGAGCCGTCCGCGGCGCACCGGGCGATCATGGGCAAGTCGAGCGGCGGGTTCGGCGCGATGATCACACCGATGCTGCGGCCCGACCTCTTCGGGGCGCTGGCCTCGCACGCCGGCGACTCGCTGTACGAGCTCTGCTACATCCCCGAGTTCGGCAAGTCCGCGCGTCACCTCCGGGAGTACGACGGGGACATCTGGCGGTGGTGGGACGACTTCCGGTCCCGGGTCTCGTTCACCAAGGAGGCCGATCACGACCTGCTCATGCTGCTGGGCGTGTCGGCCTGCTTCTCCGCCACTCCGGACGGCCGGGTGGAGCTGCCGTTCGAGCCGCGGACCGGCCGGCTCCGGCCGGACGTGTGGCAGCGCTGGCTGGACTGGGACCCGGTCCGGATGGTGCCGCAGCACGCGGAGGCGCTCCGCGGGCTGCGCGGCATCTGGCTCGACGCCGGGAAGCGCGACGAGTGGTTCCTCGATCTGGGCGCGCAGGCCTTCCGTGCGGCCCTAGGCGAGGCCGGGGTGCCGGACGAGGTCATCCACTTGGAGCTGTTCGAGGGCACGCACATGAGCATCGACTACCGCTATCCGCTGTCGCTGGCCTGGCTGGCCACACGCATCGCGGCCTGAGCCACAGGCGCGCCGCGGCCCTGGTGGCGCGGCGTGTCGCGGTGTGGCCCCGAAACGGTCGGCCGGCGCGGTAATAAAGTCGTAATCCGAAATGTGGGTCCGCTCGTGAACGTGGACGCGGGATAGTACGTGCTCGGGTTTATATGTCCGCCCCTCCCTCATGAGCGGAGAGACACCATGCGTTACCGCAGATGGGCACCGGCGGTCCTCGCCATTCCTGCCCTGCTGCTCGCCGCTTGCGGCAGCAGTACCTCACCCAGCACCGCGAGCGGCACCAAGTCCGCCTCAGCCATGTCCACCAAGTCCACGCCGGCCCAGTCCAGCTCGATGGGCGGCTCCGGGATGACCTCCGGGACGGCCGCGCTGGAGAAGATCAAGACGAGCGCCGGGCCGGTGCTGGCCGACGCTAAGGGCTTCAGCGTGTATTGGTACGCCAAGGACACGGCGATGAGCTCAGCCTGCACGGGCTCCTGCGCGACTGCCTGGCCTCCCGTCACCGGCAAGCCCGAGGCAGCCATGGGCGTGCGGCTGGTCGGCAAGTTCGGCACGATCAAGCGGGCCAACGGCGTGCTGCAGGCCACCTACAAGGGGCACCCGCTCTATACCTACGCCGGCGACAGTGCCCCCGGCCAGATCAAGGGCAACGGCCTTGGCGGTGTCTGGCACGTGCTCAGGGTCAACCCGATCGACGCCGTGTCGCCCGGCGCGATGATGTCCTCCGGTTCGCCCAGCCCGTCGGCGTCCAAGTCGAGCAGCGGAAGCGGCGGCTACGGGGGCGGTGGCAGCGGGTACTGAGCCACCCGCCCGCAGTCCGGCCGATCCCGGGCGCCCGCCCTGACGCGGGCGGGCCCCGGGCCTAGCCGTTGAAATAGTGACCTGCGTCGATGTCCGGGATCAGCGCGGGCCACCGGTTCGATCCGTCACCGACGTACGCTGACACGCCCTTCGCGCGCGCCATCCCGATCAGCGTCGTGACGAAGCCGGCCTTGTCACCCTCGCCGTGCACCGTCGGCGCAAGCCGGACGACAGACGAGCGCACGCCGCGCTCGCCCATCGCGATCACTGCCACCTCGGTGGGGACCCGCGGGGCGGCCGCCGAATTGGGATCGGCGGCGTCTGCTTCCGTCCCGAGGCGCCCGGCCGGCAGCACCGCTGTTCCCGAGGTGACCGCGAACGGCTTGCCGGTGCCTTCGAGCGCTGCCCCGATTGCCGTGACAGCGTTCAGGTCGGCCCGGGCGGAGGCCGCCATGTCCGTGGTCTCGGAGATGTTGTTGAAGGCCGTATGGATGACGCCGTCGGCCATGGTCGCACCGTCACGCAGGCTGCTGAGGTCTTCGAGGGCGCCGCGGTGCACGCCGGCACCGGCCGCGGTCAGCGTGGCGGCGGCAGTGTCGGAGCGGGCCAGGCCCACGACCTGGTGCCCGGCATCGAGGAGCTCGCGGACCACGGCGGAACCGATGTATCCGGTGGCGCCGGTGACGAATACGCGCATCGTGGCCATCCCTGGGCTGGTCGGAGCCGGCCCGGCAGCGGAAGCTGGCGGGCTCGTGTCTCCACGCTAAGAACGGGCCTTCCCTGAGTCCAAGACCTGTTCGTCAAGACGCGATGCATTACAGGCATCACCCCAGCTCAAAGTCATCAGGCAGTCCTGGCTGGCGGGCACGAGACGTTTACTAGCTGATCCCGGCCGGGGCAGCGCGCGGACCTTGCGCTACGCGGTCTCGCCGAAAAGATCGTTATGGACTCTGGACAGGTGGGTGCGCATCGCATCCGTGGCGCGGTCACTGTCCCGGGCCCGCAGCGCCGCCACGAGCTCGACGTGATCAGCCTGGTACCTCTCGCGGCGCTCCCGCGACGCGCTGCGCCGCTTGAGATCTCCCCAGGAATGCCCGTGCCGGGCGTTCTCGATGACCGCGTAGAGCTGCCCGAGCAGGGGGCTGTGGCTGGCCGCCATGATGGTGCGGTGCAGCGCTAGATCCCAGTTCTCGAACTCGTCGTAGCTGGCCGCCCGGCCCCCGCCCGCCAGGCAGCGGTCCATCTCCCGGAAATCGCTGGCCGTCGCCCAGGCCACGACGAGCGGCATCGCGAGCGGCTCCAGCAGCCGCCGGATGGTCATGACGTCAGCCGGCGCGAAGCCCGCGGACGCGTCGGCTGGCCCCGTGCCGCGGTCTCGGGTATCCACCGCCGGGCCGGAGTGGCCGGACCCGGACGGCCCGGGCCCGTCCTGGGCCGCGTCCTGCCGCAGGAAGGTTCCGCGGCCGACCTCGCGGGAGATATGTCCCTGGGCCTGCAGCACGGCCAGCGCGTGCCGGATCGACGTGCGGCTCGCACCCATGTCCGCGGCGAGCTTGCGCTCGGTGGGCAGCCGGGAACCCGGCCCCAGGCCGGCCCGCGCCGACTCGTCCAGGATCAGCTCGGCCAGCCGGTACATCTGCTCGGCCGGTGCCGGGGTCCTGGCCCCTGCTGCGTTCTGCATCCCCGTTGTTCTCCCCGCCCTGCTGCCTGTCCCGCCTGCCCGCTGCTGCGTGGTCACGTGGCACGCCTGTCGGCAGGCCCCGGCGCAACCACTCAACCAATGCTACCAATCGATACCAGAACGTGACCACAGAGGGGCGTTAATTTCTACTTAACCCTATTGACCCGTTCCCGAAGCGCGACCTATGCTCCAACCAATTCGGTTGAATACAACCAATCAAGACCATGTGCGACCAATCCAGAGCGGCCAGACGGCCCGCGCCCGATGACCGCCCCAGCCATCATCGTCGAAGGAGATCGGGCACGTGAGGCTCGCCACCATTGCCACCCCGGACGGGCTGCGGCTGCATGTCCGGGGCCGTTCCGGATACGTCGATGTCGCGGAGGCCACGGGTGACCCGCGGTTCGCCTCGCTCCACTACGTCCTCGAGGCGGGCTTCCCGGCCATGGATGCGGTCCGGGCCGTCAGCGACGCCGACGGGCGTGAGGTGGCGGACGCCGACTTCGGGCCGGCCGTACCGAACCCCCCGCGCATCCTCTGCCTCGGCCTGAACTACAGCGAGCATGCCCTGGAAGGCGGCCGCGAGGTCCCGACCTGGCCCGATGCGTTCGTGCGGGGCGCCGACAGCGTCCTGGGCCCGTACGCGGACCTGGTCAAGCCAGCCCTGACCGAGCGCTTCGATTACGAGGCCGAACTGGGCATCGTGATCGGCGCGGGCGGCCGGTACATCACCGCGGACAAGGCCCTGGACGCCATCGCGGGTTTCGTGGTCCTGAACGACGCGTCCGCCCGCGACTGGCAGCGGGCCGCCAGCCAGTGGACGGCCGGGAAGAACTTCGAGGGCAGCATGCCCCTCGGCCCCGAGGTGGTGACCACCGACGAACTGGACGTCTCCGACCTGGCCATCAGTTCCACGCTGAACGGGCAGGTCATGCAGTCGGCCCGGACGTCGCTGATGCTCGTGGACGTGCCCAGCGCCGTCGAGTTCTTCTCCTCGTTCACCCGGCTGGTTCCCGGTGACGTCATTGCCACCGGCACGCCGGGAGGCGTCGGCTTTGCCCGCACGCCACCCGTCTGGATGCATCCGGGCGATGTCATCGAGATTTCCGTAGAAGGGCTCGGCACCATCCGCAACCGGGTGGTCGCTGAGGAAGACGCACCGAAGGACTGGCGCTGGCGTCCCGGCGCCCCGCTCAAGACCGGCTTCTAAGTCACGTCACTCCACCCAGGTACGGAGGGGGACAATGAAGTTCACGACCCTCAGGCGCGTGGCCGCAGCCACCGGGAACCGTAGCCGCACGGCTGCGGGCGCCCGGTCCGGGCGGCCGATGCGTGCCGGAGCCATATTCACTGCCAGCGCCCTGGCCGTCGGCCTGGCCGCCTGCGGCAGCAGTTCCGACGGCAGCTCCGCCGGCGGCAGCAGCAGCTCCAGTGGTGCTTCCGGCGGCAAGCTCACCGTGGCCGACGTCGCACCGTTCAGCGGCGCCGACGCCGCCCTCGGCCCGACGTACCTGGCGTCCTGCTACGGCGCCACTGCGGCCATCAACCAGGCTGGCGGCGTGCTCGGGCACACGCTGACCTGTAAGAGCGTCGACACCCGCGGCGACCCGGCGGACGCGGTTCCGGCGGTGAACCAGATGTTCGCCTCCACCCCCAGCCTGGCCCTGGTCATCGGCTGCACCTCGGACGAGGCCGCGTCGGTGGCGCCGGTCATCAACGCGCACAAGATGGCCATGTTCTGCATGACCGGGCAGTCGGAGTTCGACAGCGTCCACTACCCGTACTTCTACCGGCTGGTTCCTCCTGACCTGGAGGAGTCCTACGCCATGGTCGCCATCGCCCAGCAGCTGCACTACAAGCGGGTCGCGCTGGCCTTCGGCAACGACATCGGCTCGCAGACCTTCATCCAGCCCGCCATCAGCGCGCTGAAGAAGGCCGGGATCACCATGACGACCAACCAGACGCTCGACCTCAAGGCCACCACGTTCCGCAGTGAGGCCGAGGCCATCATCCAGTCGCACCCGGACGCGATCATGACCGAGGCGCTGGGGGCGGCGGATCCCACCCTCTTCTCCGAGATCAAGCAGCTCAACGGCGGCAAGATGATCCCGGTCATCGGGACGTCCGCGGCCATCTCCCCGGCCTTCTTCAAGTCCGCGGCCGCGGCGGTCGGTACCTCCGCGTTCGTCTCCGGGTTCCACGCGGACAACTTGGTCGTCGAGTCCAGCGGGCCCGCCTACCAGGCGTTCTCGAAGGCGCTGCTGTCCCAGCAGGGGAAGGTGCCGGGAGCCACCGGTGACTTCACCACCTACCTCAGCGCCCCGGGAGGCGTGCACCTCTACGACGGGATCAACCTGGCCGCCCTGTCCATGCTCATGTCGAAGAGCACCTCCCCGAGCGTCTACGGCCCGGACATCATCAAGATCGGGAACGGGGTGCCCGGCGCCACCGTGTGCTACTCATTCGCCCAGTGCGCCACCTCGCTCAAGGCCGGGAAGGCGATCAGGTACGAAGGGCCGGGCGGGCCGACCAACTTCGACAGCTACCACGACTCGACAGGCATCTTCCAGGTCGATACCTACACCAGCGCCGGCGCGGTAAAGGTCGTCGGCAACCTGACCGCCGCCCAGCTGCGGGCCCTGGCCGGATGACTGCCGGCACCATGCGCCCCGCCCAGGCTTCCGCATCCCCCCGTGGGAGCCTGGGCGGCCGGGAGACCGGCGCGGGGATGGGGCGGTCGTGACGATCTTCCTGTCCTCGCTGGGCTTCGGGCTGGTCACCGCCTCCGTCCTGGCCATCGCGTCGGTCGGGTTCACCCTGCAGTTCGGGGTCACGGACGTGCTCAACCTGGCATACGGCGCCATCATGATCGCGGGGGCCTTCGTGGCCTACGTGGTGAACCAGGCCGGCCTGTCCGTGTGGGTCGGCCTGGTGGCGGCGGTGATCGCCTGCTCGCTGGGCTCGGTGCTGCTGAACTCCGGGGTGTACACGCCGTTCCAGCGCCGCGGCACCTCCCCGATCACGATGGTCATCGTCTCGCTCGGGATGACCCTGATCATCGAGTTCGGCGTCCAGGCGCTGGCGGGCGGGACCGCGGTGTCGTACACCATGAGCCAGGGGACGACCTTCCACGCCGGCGGCCTGATCCTGAGCGTCGTCCAGCTGGTCGTGATCGCGCTGAGCCTGCTGGTCATGATCGGCGTGCACGGGCTGCTGCGCTACACCCGGCTGGGCAAGGCCATGCGGGCCACGGCGGCGAACAAGTCGCTGGCGCGCAACTGCGGCATCCGGACCAACCGGGTCATCACCGTCACCTGGGCGCTGACCGGAGGGCTGTGCGGGCTCGCCGGGGTGGTGTTCGCGATGGACTCGGGCAGCTTCGACGCCACCGCGACCGACTTGTTCCTGGTGCTTATCCTGGCCGCCGTCTTCCTGGGCGGCCCCGGCCAGGCCTACGGCGCCATGCTCGGCGCCGTGATCATCGGGCTGGCCACCGAGATCAGCGCGGCCTACATCACGGCCGATTACAAGTACGTCGTCGCATTCGTGGCGCTGCTCATCATTCTCGGGGTGCGCCCGACCGGGCTGCTCGGCGCCCGGACATGAGACCCAGGCGGGGAGCCCGATGAATGCCTTCTACCTCATCAACCTGCTGGTCTACGCCGCGGTCGACGCCATGGCCTGCCTCGGCCTCAGCCAGCAGTTCGGGGTGGCAGGCGTCACCAACTTCGGCTTCATCATCTTCCAGGCTGCGGGCGGCTACGCCGCGGCAGTCCTGGCCCTGCCGCACGACTCCGCCAACGGCGGGTTCCAGTCCTACATCGGTGGCTGGAACCTGCCGTTCCCGCTGCCGTGGATCGGCGCGGCGGTGGTCGGCGGCCTGATCGCGGTGCCGTTCACGTTCCTGGTGGGCCGCAGGCTCCGCGGTGACTTCGCCGCGGTGGGCCTCCTGGTGACCGCTGTCCTGCTGAACCTGCTCGTCACGAACTACCGGCCGCTGCTGAACGGCGACGCCGGCCTGTCACTGATCCCCACACCGCTGCGCGGCGACAACGTGTTCAGCGTGCAGCCGGTGGGCTACCAGTGGCTGTTCACCGTGGCGGCGGTCGTCCTCGCCGCGGCCGTCTACCTGTTCGTGCGCCGGATCACGGCCTCTCCCTACGGGCGCAGCCTGCGTGCGATGCGGGACAACGACATGGTCGCGGACTCGCTGGGCAAGAACCTGCTCTCGCTGCGCACCGCAATGCTGGTGACCGGGGGAGCCATCGCCGGGCTGAGCGGCGGGATCCTGGTCACCTACATCACCACCTGGTCCCCGGCTGCCTGGGGGTACGCCGAGACCGTGGTGCTGTTCGCCGCGGTGATCATCGGCGGCGCTGGTAATCACCTGGGCGCGATCCTCGGGGCCATCCTGGTCCCGGTCGGGTTCGAGGAGATCACCCGGTTCATCCCCACCTCGAATAACCTGCCGCCGAACCTGATCCCCTCGCTGCAGTGGGTCGCGATCGGGCTGCTCATCGTGGTCTTCCTGTGGGTGCGGCCGCAGGGCATCCTCCCGGAGCGCAAACGCGTGATCCGGCTGCCCGCGGGATCGGTCCCGGCGGCGCGGGCGGGCGCGGTGCCACCCCCGCGCCCGCCGGATGCCCGGGTGCCGGCTGGCCGCCCGCCGGATGCCCAGGTGCCGGCTGCCCGGACGGTGGATGCCGGGGGGCCGGCGCCCCAGACTGAGGAACAGCGCCGGGCGCCCACCGAGGCTCGCGACGTGATGCTCGAAACGCTCGACGTGGCCCGCGAGTTCGGCGGGGTGCGGGCGGTGGCCGGGGTGTCGATCCAGGTCCGCAAGGGCAGGCTGACCGGGCTGATCGGGCCGAACGGGGCCGGGAAGTCGACGTTGCTGGCGATGCTGGCCGGAACCTTGCCAGTAACCTCTGGCCAGATCATTTACCAGGGCCAGGACATCACGGGGACACCGGCGTTCCGGCGGGCCCGGCTGGGACTAGTCCGCACCTTCCAGCTGGCCAGCGAGTTCAAGCGGCTGACCGTCATGGAGAACCTGCTGTCCGGGGTCCCCGGCAACCGGGGGGACACCTTCCGCGGTTCCCTGCTCGGCAAGCGCTACTGGCAGGCCGACGAGACGGCGGCGATCGCCCGGGCGGAAGCGCTTCTCGAGCGGTTCGGCCTCGAGCAGTTCGCCAATCATTACGCCGGCGACCTGAGCGGCGGCCAGCGCAGGCTGGTGGAGATCATGCGGGCGCTGATGGCCGAACCGGCCACGCTGCTGCTCGATGAGCCGATGGCGGGCGTGCACCCGAACCTGGCCCGGCGGATCGGCCGCGAGCTGGTGGCGCTGTGCGAGGAGGGAATGACAATCCTCATGGTGGAGCATGAGCTGGCCATCATGGACGAGTTCTGCGATCCGGTGGTGGTGATGGCCGAGGGAGCGGTCCTGGCCGAGGGCACGATGGAGCAGTTGCGCGGCCGTAGCGAGGTCGTGGAGGCCTACCTTGTCGGCTGAGCTGGCCCTGCCCGGTCTCCCGTTGCGGGCCGAAAAGGTCACCGCCGGCTACGGCGGTGATCCGGTGATCCGGGACATCACGCTGAGCGCGGACCCGGGTGAGGTGGTCTCCCTGGTTGGCCCCAACGGGTCCGGGAAGAGCACGCTGCTCAAGAGCCTGGCCGGCGTGGTGCGCGTGTCGTCCGGCACGGTGCGGGTGGGTGACCGGGATCTCACCAACTCGGCGCCGGAGGACATCGCCCGGGCTGCCGTCGGCTACGTACCCCAGGTGGACGACGTGTTCAGCACGCTCAGCGTCAGGGAGAACCTCGAGATGGGCGGCTACCTGCTGCGGCGGGCGCAGGTCGCCGGGCGCATCGGGCGGGTGCTGGCCATCTTCCCCCGGCTCGGCAGCATGCTCGGGCGCAGCGCCGGGAAGCTCAGCGGCGGTGAGCGCAAGATGCTGGCCATGGGCCGCGTGCTCATGCTCGACCCGGGCCTGTTCCTGCTCGACGAGCCGACCGCCAACCTCGCCCCCATCGTCGCCGCGGAACTGCTCACCGAGCACGTCCGCCACCTGGCCACGAGCGGGGCCGCGGTGCTCATCGTCGAGCAGCGGGCCAAGGCCGTGCTGGCCATCTCGGACCGCTCGTACGTGCTCGGCGGTGGCGAGGTGCGGATGGAAGGCACCCCGGCGGAGCTGTCCGGGCGCCCCGACTTCGTGGAGTCTTTCCTCGGCGGCCGGGGTGCGGCGGCCGCGCCGTCCGGAGACGCGTGAGGCGTAGCATCGGGTGACATGGCGGATCACGGCGGCATACCTGAGACGGCGACCGGCGGTGCGGCCGCCGGGTGGCCGACCGCGCGTTACCTCCAGGTGCAGACGACCACCGACTCCCGGGCCGAAGCCGTCGAACTGGGCCGCGACGCGGTGCAGGCCCGGCTGGCGGCCTGCGCCCAGGTGGCCGGCCCGGTGCTGAGCAGCTACTGGTGGGAAGGCGATCTGGAGCGGGCCGAGGAGTGGACGCTGCTGCTGAAGCTGCCGGCCACGCGCTACCAGGAGCTCGCCGACTTCCTCACCCAGCGGCACAGCTACGACGAGCCCGAGATCGTGGCGACACCCATTGTGGCGGGATCTGCGGCCTATCTGAGCTGGATGGAGGAAGTAACCCAGCCGCAGTGACCGTAGGAAGGCCGGCCGCCTGCCGGCCCGGCTCAGCGCCCGGGCGCGGGCGCCGCGTTCCACATCCGCATGACCTGCTGGCCGTGTTCGGTGCCCAGGGTGGACAGGGTCCCCGTGTCCAGCCGGAAGAGGCGGCCGGCGGCCGGCTCCAGGCTGAGCCAGCGGGCCGCCAGGATCCGCAGGAAGTGCGCGTGGGCGACCAGCGCCACGTCCCCCTCGGCCAGTAGCGGCCGCACCCGTTCCAGTACCCGGTCCGCGCGGGCCCCGACCTCCCCGACGTTTTCACCCGGGTGCCCGGCGCCCCCGGGAATCACCCCGTCCCGCCACAGGTACCAGCCGGGACGCCGCTCCCGGATCTGCGCCGTGGTCAGGCCCTCGTAGCCGCCGTAGTCCCACTCCTGCAGGTCAGGGTCGGGCGTGGCGTTCAGCCCGGCCAGCTCCGCAGTGTGCACGGCACGCTGTGCCGGGCTGGTGAACGCGGCCCGTAGGTGCCGGCTGGCCAGCGCCGGGGCCAGCGACTTGGCGGCCGCCTCGCCCTCCGGAGTGAGCGGGATATCCGTCCGCCCGGTGTGCCGCCCGGCCTCGCTCCACTCCGTCTGGCCATGCCGGAGCAGGATCAGTTCTCCCATAGGCCCCATCTTCGCTGACCCGGCCGCGGACCGGTCAGCTGCCGTGCGGTCCCGGCCGGAAGAATCGGCCGGCCACTCAGTTGACCCATCCGTCTTCCACATGTAAGTTTTTTCTGACAGGTGAAAGAAACTGACCGGGGAGTAACGCTGACCAGTGACGAGCTGCTTACCGTCCTCACGGCGGTGGCGAACCCGCACCGCATGCGGATCGTCGCCGAGCTGCGTGACGGCCGGGTGCACGTCAGCGAGCTGGCTCGGCGGCTCGGGATGTCCCGGCCGCTGCTGTACATGCACCTGGACAAGCTGGAGAAGGCGGGCCTGGTGGCCGGCCAGCTGGAGCTGTCCGAGGACGGCAAGGCCATGAAGTACTTCGAGCTGGCGCCGTTCGACCTGCATCTCAACGCCGAAACGATCATCTCGGCGCTGCGTAACGGCAGCAGCGCGGAAGGGGACGACGTGGACATCCAAGAGACCAGCCCGGAAGGACACGCGAAATGAGCGTCGCGCATGTGGCCGCGCTGACCAGCAGCGCGGAAGCAGGAATCGTCATCGGGTTCGGCATCCCGTTCTGCATCTGCGCGGCGGCCGCCATCATCGTCTGGGCCTACTTCCGGCTGCAGAGTCACCGTGCCGACGCCGTGGCGATGGCCGAGTACCGCAAGCTGGCCGAGGACGCCGTCGCCAACCAGCAGGAACTACGCACTGAGCTCGCCAAGCTGACCGAGCACGTCCAGGCGGTCGAGCAACTCATGCGGGACGTGGGATGAGCACCGGCGATGGCGGCCCGCGCGGCCCGCAACGCCCGGCGGAACCCGTCCGGCTGAAGCTCGACTGGAACGCGCTGCGGCTGGCCGCGTCGGGCAGCACCTGGCGCGCCGCCGCCTTCCTGGCCGGCTACGTCTTCGTCGCGGGCTGGCTCCTGTTCGCTATCACTCTGACCGCGACGCTGACTGCCACCTTCTTCCTGATCACCCTGGCCGGGATCCCGCTCCTGGTCGCGGCGTCGGGAGTGCTGCGCGGCTGTGCCAGCGCCGAGCGCGCCCGGCTGCGGCCTGTGCTGGCCGGGCCGGTGCGCGGCGGCTATCGCCAGGCGGCCCGGCCGGGCATCATGGCGCAGCTCAGGACCCGCTGGCGGGACCCAGCCACCTGGCGTGACGTGACCTACCTGATCGGGCTGTGGCCGCTGCTGTTCGTCCTGGACACCACCGTGCTCACCGTCTGGCTGACGCTGCTCGCGGGCGTGAGCCTGCCCGCCTGGTACTGGGCGCCCCGGGGCAACGCGGGCCTGGGCTACGTCAACGGCGCGCCGGTGCACGGCGTAGCGCTCGGCTATTTCCCGCACGGCCCGCACGGGCCCGGTGCATGGGGTCTGTACGTCGACACGATGCCCAGGGCGCTGCTCGCCGCGGCTATCTTCCTGGCGGCGTTCCTGCTGTTCAATTACGTGCTCGTGCTCACGGCCCGCGCCCATGCGCAAATCGCCCGCGCGATGCTGCGTGCTCCCGCCGACCCGCTGGCCCCGGTCAAGGAGGTGCTCACCCGCCCTGGCCCGCTGGGCCCGCTGCACGCCGCCAGGTAAGTCCCAGCGCCCCCGCCCACGAGGGATCAGCTCGCAGGCGGGGGCCCACAACAGCCGCACGCGCCGTCCTCGAGAGAAGGCCATGATGCGCCAGCCGTCTAGTTCAGTATTGCCGGAAATCGGACCGCGCCGCGAGGAGCCCCGCCGCTCCCATGCACCCGTCGTCGAGCGCATCGCCGGGTGGAGCGCCCGCCACCGCAAGACAGCCGTGTTCGGCTGGCTCGCGCTGGTGGCCGTCGTCTTCCTGGCGGGGCAGGTACTGGGCAGCACCAGCCTCTCGGCCTACGACGCCGGCCAGGCCGGTCACGCCGAGCAGACGCTGAACCGGCTCGGCGTGGTGAGCCCTCCCGTGGAAGGCGTGCTGATCCAGGCCCGGGGACCCGGCGCGGCCCGCCACCGCTTCGGCAATGACCCGCAGATGCGGCAGGCTGCGCGACAGGTGGTCACCGCACTGCACAGGCTGCCGCACACTGTCGCGGCTGATATCCGGTCGCCGTTCGGCCCGGGCGGCGGGCACCTCGTCTCGGCCGGCGGGCGCAGCGCTCTGGTCACATTCAACGTCGGGGGGACACGTGCGGCTCAGGGCAGCACGGTGGTCCCCGCGCTGCGGGCCGTCGCCGCAGTGCAGGCTCGCCATCCGGATCTGCTGGTCGCCGAGGGAGGGGACGCGAGCTACGGCCAGGCCATCAGTTCGGTGCTGGGCAGCGGCTTCCGGAGAGCGGAGGCGACCTCGGTACCCATCACACTCGTCCTGCTTCTGCTCGTGTTCGGCGCGCTGGTCGCGGCGGGCATCCCGCTGCTGCTGGCGCTCACGTCGGTGATGACGGCGCTGTCCCTGCTGACCGTCTTCAGCCGGTGGCTGCCGGTCGGGTCGAGCACGTCGGAGGTGGTGCTGATCATCGGGATGGCGGTGGGTGTCGATTACTCGCTGTTCTACCTGCGCCGCGAGCGCGAGGAGCGCACCGCGGGACACTCCACCACCGAGGCGCTGCGGATCGCCGCCCGCACCTCGGGCCGGGCGATCATGGTGTCCGGGCTGACGGTCATGATCGCGCTGGCCGGGCTGTTCCTCACCGGTTATGACGTGTTCACCGGCATCGCGTTCGGCACGATTGCCGTCGTCGGCGTGGCCGTGCTCGGCTCACTGACCGTGCTGCCCGCCTTGCTCTCGTGGCTCGGGCCAAGGGCGGACCGGGGCCGGATCCCGTTCCTGGGCCGCAGGCGGACGGCGGCCCGCCCGTCGCGGGCGTGGGCCGCCCTGGTACGCCGGGTGGCACGGCATCCCGTCGTGTGGGGTGGTATGGCCGCGATCGCGCTGCTCGCGCTCGCCGCGCCTGCCGTCGGCATGCGGCTGGGCAGCCCGGCGGTCGACCTGCCGGCCAGTTCCCCGGTCCTGCAGACCATGAACAAGATCTCCGCTGCGTTCCCGCAAACCCCGTCACCCGCTCAGGTGGTCGTGACCGGCGGCGATCTCAGTGGCCCGGCGATGCGGCACGCGATCGCCAGGCTGAACGCCCGGGCATCCGCGGACGGCCCGGACGGCCCGATCCGCGGGCCGATTACCGGCACCCAGGTGGCGAACGGCCGTGCCCTGATCGTCTACGTTCCGCTGGCGGGAAACGGGACCAACTCCGTGTCCGGCCAGGCCCTGCTGACCCTGCGCAACCAGGTCCTGCCCAGCACACTGGGCACGGTGAGCGGGATCAGCTACGCCGTGACGGGGAACACCGCAGGCAACTACGACGACATGACAACATTGCATTCCCGCACCCTGGTCGTGTTCGTCTTCGTGGTCGTGCTCGCTCTCCTGCTGCTCCTGGGCGCGTTCCGCTCGGTTGCCATCCCGCTGATCTCGATCGTCCTGAACCTGCTCTCGGTGGGGGCCGCGTACGGGCTGATCACCCTGGTCTTCCAGGATGGACGGCTGCAAGGCCTCCTCGGCTACACCTCGTTCGGCGGGATCATCCCGTGGATCCCGCTGTTCATGTTCGTGCTCCTGTTCGGGCTGAGCATGGACTACCACGTGTTCATCCTGAGCCGGATCCGGGAGTTGCACTCGGACGGCGCCAGCACCCGGGACGCCGTCGTGGGCGGCATCTCGAGCAGCGCCGGGGTGGTGACGAGTGCAGCCCTCATCATGGTGGCCGTGTTCTCCATCCTGGCCACGCTGCCCATCGTCGATACCAAGACGCTCGGCGTGGGACTGGCCGCCGCGGTGCTGGTGGACGCCACCGTGGTGCGCGGCATTCTGCTGCCCGCCTGCCTGGTTCTGCTTGGTGAGCGCAGCTGGTACCTGCCGCGCTGGCTGGGCTGGCTGCCCGGCGGGGGAGAGCGGGACGGTGCGCTGACCCCGGCGGCCGCAGCCGGAGTCATGCCACTCGCCGCGGAGGCCGCATTGCGGCCCCCGCGGTGAATCCCGCCCGCCCGGATCCGGCCGCCCTGGCCGGGTCCGGGCCCTGGCCCGCGGCTTCGCTGCCCGCGCCATCGACCGGGGCCCCGGGGGGCATGGTCCCGGTCCGTGCGCGGCCCGGAGCCTCAGCGTGGTGATTTGGCCAGTTTCGGGCCTCCGGTGCACGGACCAAGCGGGTCGCACGGGGGAGGGGTAGCAGCGTGGGTCACGAGGGACAGGTGATCCGGCCCGGGCAGGCCACGGCCGGGATGGCGGCTGCGCTGCTAGCGGCCTGAATGTTTGCTGTGACGTTCCGCATAATCGCTGGACACTGACGTCAGTGTCACAAAAGTCTGGCATGCTAGTCAGGATCCATGACACGCGCGTCAGCTAAGCCTGCCGCGCAGCTGAGCCGCCCCTGACCCCCGCGAGGCCCGATGCGCGACACGCTCAACCCCGGCCTGCCTAACGTGCGAAGGCCGCTGCCGGAGGAGCGCCGTCCGGCACCGGACGCTCACGTAGCCTCACTTCCCCCGGCCCCGCGCCGCCCCCGGGCGCCGATGGTCGAGCGAATCGCCTGCTGGAGCGCGCGGCACCGGATCGCGGTAATCGTGGGCTGGCTGGTGCTGGCCGGGACCGCGCTCGTCGCCGGGCAGTTGCTGGGCACGCAGAGCCAGCCGCAGTACGACCCGGGGCAGGCCGGCCAGGCCGAGCAGATGCTTCACCAGCTCAACGTGGTGAGCCCGCCCCAGGAAACCGTCCTCATCCAGGCCCGCGGTACCTCACCAGCAGGCACCTACGGGCGCAGCCCGCAGATGCGCAGCGCGGTCGCCGATGTGGTCCACGCGCTCCAGGGGCTGCCCCGGGCCGCCCGGGCCATCCGGTCCCCGCTTAGTCCGGGCGGCCAGGCCCTCGTCTCGGCGAACGGCCGCACCGCGCTGGTCACGTTCAACGTGGCCGGCCCGCACGCCAGCGCGGACTCCACGGTCGGCGCGGACCTGTCCGTGGTGGCCCGGGTGCAGGCCGCCCACCCCGGCCTCATCGTCGCTGAGGCAGGGGACGCGAGCACCGACCAGGCCGCCAACACGATGATGGGCAAGGACTTCCACAAGGCCGAGGTCACCTCGGTGCCGATCACGCTGATCCTGCTGCTCGCCGTGTTCGGCGCGCTGATCGCGGCGGGCATCCCGGTGCTGCTGGCCGGCAGCGCGGTCATGGTCGCGGTCTCACTGCTTGCGGTGCCCAGCCGCTGGCTCCCCATCGGGTCCAGCACCTCCGAGGTGGTGCTGATCATCGGGATGGCGGTCGGCGTCGACTACTCCCTTTTCTACCTGCGGCGGGAGCGCGAAGAACGAGCTGCGGGCGCGTCCTTCCCGGCGGCCCTGGCCACGGCGGCGCACACGTCGGGCCGCGCCATCCTGGTCTCCGGGCTGACCGTGATGGTCTCGCTGGCCGGGCTGCTGCTGACCGGGATCGACCTGTTCACCGGCATCGCCGTGGGCACCATCATGGTCGTCGGTGTGGCGGTCGTCGGCTCGCTCACGTTGCTGCCAGCCCTGCTGTCCCTGCTCGGCCCCTGGGCCGACCGGGGCCGGATCCCCTTCCTAGGCCGTCGCCGCACCCAGGCCCGGCCGTCCCGGGTGTGGGCCGCGCTGGTCCGCCAGGTGGTGCGCCGGCCGCTGCTGTGGGGTGGGAGCGCAGCCCTGGCCCTGCTCGCGCTGGCCGCGCCCGCGCTCGGTATGCGCACCGGCACCCCGGCCATCGACCTGCCGTCCCGGCTCCCCGTGGTGCAGACCCTCGGTCAGATCCAGCGCGCGTTCCCCGGCCGGCCCTCACCCGCGCAAGTGGTGGTGATGGGCGGTGACGTGTCCGGGCCCCGCATGCGGGCCGCCGTGACGGCTCTCCAGTCCAGGGCGTCAGCCCACGGGGTGATCCACCGGCCGGTCATGGCCCAGGTGGTGGGCGATGGCCGCGGGCTGGTGATTTCTGTTCCGCTCGCTGGCGATGGCACCAATTCCGTGTCCCGCCACGCCCTCCTCGACCTGCGCGACCGGATCCTGCCCGCCACGGTCGGGACCGTACCCGGGGCCAGCTACGCGGTCACCGGGAACACGGCCAGCGGCTACGACTTCGACGCGGCACTGCGCTCCCGCACGCCCATCGTGTTCGCTGTGGTCGCGGGCCTGGCGCTGCTCCTGCTCATGGTGGCGTTCCGCTCGCTGGCCATCCCGCTGATCTCCATCGGGCTGAACCTGCTCTCGGTCGGCGCTGCGTACGGCCTGATCACGCTGATCTTCCAGGACGGGCACCTACAGGGGCCGCTGGGCTTCACCTCGTTCGGGGGGATCATCCCGTGGGTGCCGCTGTTCATGTTCGTGTTCTTGTTCGGGCTGAGCATGGACTACCACGTGTTCATCCTGAGCCGGATCCGCGAGCTGCGGTTCCGGGGCAGAACTCATGAGGAGGCCGTGGTCGGCGGGGTGGCCGCGTGTTCCGGCGTGGTGACCAGCGCCGCGGTCATCATGGTCGCGGTCTTCTCGATCTTCGCCACGCTATCCCTCATCGAGCTCAAGATGATCGGCGTCGGCCTGGCGTCCGCGGTCCTGATCGACGCGACCATCGTGCGCGGCATCCTGGTCCCGGCCGCACTGGTGCTGCTGGGTGAGCGCAGCTGGTACTTCCCGGACTGGCTGGAGTGGCTGCCGGGCTGGCGGCTCGAGCCGTCTGGCTCGGAACCGCTGGCCAGCGCGCCTGTGCTCCAGCCCGCGCCGCCGTTGACCGCCGTCCCCAGGCAGGAGCCAGAGGTACTCTTGGCTGGTGAGCGAACCGGGTCCCGGGAGGGCGCGGCCTGACGGCCCCTCGTCACCCCTCGCCCCGGCCTTAGCGCCCGCCCCGGCCGTGCCTGCGGGACCTGGCGTCCCCGCACCGGAGTCGTCCACCGCCCCCGTGATCGAGGCCGGCCCTGGAGCCCAGACTGATCCTGTGATCGAGTCCGGTCCTCTGGCCGAGCCGGGACCGGGGCCGGACGGTGAGCCCGACCCCGGACCAGCCGCGTCTGAGACACCCGCGGAACCGGAGGCGGGAGCCGCGCCGAAGGTTCCACCCGGTCCCGGGCCTGAATCGCTGGCGACGGCCGTCCCAGCTCCCCGGGCCCCGGTCTCTCCGGCTCCTGTCCCAACGCCCGACCCTGACCCCGATCCCGGCCCTGACCCCGGCCCCGGCCCCAACCACGCTGTCTTGGCCGAGGGAGAGCTCCCGCCGGACCCGGAGCCCAGTGCGGAACCGGAGCCCAGTGCGGACCCGGAGCCCGGTGCGGACCCGGTCGTCCTTCCTCCTGAGGGCGACGGGGGACACCGCCGTCCTGGATTCCTGATGGCCCTCATCGCCCTGGCCGCGCTGTGCTGCCTCGCCGTAGCGGTACTGGCGGGCCGTGCGGCCGTGGCCGGGCAGACCCGCCCGCCGACCCCTGCGGAACGGGCCGCAGCCGCCGCGGCCGCGGTGGCCGAGCGCTGGCGGTCATGGCCCGCCGGCCGGATTTTCCCGGCGGACCTCGCGTATACCACCACGCTGAGCGGCCACGAGACAGCTCACCGCGTCGGGATATCGCCGGATTACCGCTGCGCGGCGGCGCTGGACGCCGCGCTGGCCCGCCCCGCCCGCCAGGAGGGCTGCCGGGCCGGGATCCGGGCCAGCTACGTCGATGAGCTGGACGGCGTCATCTACACCGCGGGCGTCATCGCGTTCCCCGACCGGGCCCGGGCCGCCGCATTCACCCGCCGCCTCCCATCCGCCCGCCCCCCAGCCGCCGCGCTCCGCGCCCTGGCGCTGCCCGGGACGGCGAGCGCACGATTCACCGCTGCGGCCCGCCAGACGGCGACGGCCCGGCTGGACGGTCCCTACGTCCTGCTCACCGTGGCCGGGTACGCGGATGGCCGCCCGGCCGCCGCCACCGGGGAGTTCAACCCCGTGGCGTTCAGCGCCGCCCCGCAGCTGGCCCGCCAGATCCTGGCGCCGCTGAACCAGCCCGCCGTGGTCAACTGCGCCCGCCGGCAGTGGTCGTGCTGACCGGGCCGGTCCGGGTCCGGGCCACGCTGGCGGCCGTGGCCGCAGCGGTGCTGCCGTGGCTCGGCGGGCACCAGGGCGCCGCGGTCCCGGCGATCGGGTCCTCGCCCGGCCTGAGCCCGGGGGGCGGGGCCCCGGTCCGCGCGGCCGAGCAGGCCCAGCTCAACGCCATCGACGTTCCGGCTGCCTGGCGGCTGAGCCAGGGCCGCGGGGTGACCGTCGGTGTGCTGGACACCGGCGTCGACACCGGCGCGGCCGACCTGTCCGGGTCGGTCAGCACCGGGCCGGACTACACCGCGGGCGCGGACCCGCCGGGCTACCAGCCGCCACATCTGCACGGGACGTTCATCGCCTCGCTGATCGCCGGGCACGGCAGCGGGCCGGGCCGGGCCGGCGGGGTCATCGGCGTCGCGCCCGCCGCCCGGGTGCTCTCCGTCCGGGTCATCCTCGACGACCAGGAACCCGGCGTCGGGCCGTACAACACCAACCCCCGGTTCGCGGATGCGATCGGCCAGGGCATCCGGTACGCCGCGAGCCACGGAGCCGGTGTCATCAACATGTCCCTGGGCTCTGTCGAGCCCAGCCGGGCCGTGCAGGCGGCCCTGGCCTACGCGGTGTCCCGCGGCATCGTGGTGGTGGCGTCGGCCGGCAACAGCGGCGCTACGGGGCCCGCGTACACCCCGTACTCCTACCCCGCGTCGTTCACCGGGGTGGTGTCGGTGGCGGCGGTGAACGATTCCGGGGTCCGGGCCTCGTTCTCCGACCGCAACTCCTCCGTGGTGCTCTCGGCGCCCGGCGTCAACGTCATCGGGGCCGGGCCGGGCGGGACCTACCTGCAGGCCAGCGGGACCAGCCCGGCGTCGGCCTTCGTGGCCGGGGTTGCCACCCTGATCCGGTCGGCGTACCCGGCGCTCTCCCCGGCCCAGGTCGAGCAGGCGATGATCAGCTCGGCGGTACGCCGCCCGGCGGCCGGGTACAGCCCCGCTACCGGATTCGGGGAGGTCGACGCGGCCGCGGCGCTGCGGGCAGCGAGCCGGCTCGCCCGGGACAAGCCTGCGGCCGGGCTGGCCGCGGGCCGTCACTTCGGCGGGGCCAGGCCCGGGCCGATCCAGGTCACCCACCGGGATGAGGCGCGGATCGCCGTGCTCGGCGGCATCGGCGCGGCCGGCGCGGCCGGATTCCTGGCCGCGCTGGCCGTGTTCGCCGTGCTCACCGTGCGCCGCCTGCGCGGGCGGCGCCCGGCTGAATAGGGGCCGCCCGGCTACGGGAGGGTCAGGATCTCGTAGCCGTTCTCGGTGACCAGCAGCGTGTGCTCGAACTGCGCGGTGCGCTTGTGGTCCTTGGTGACCGCGGTCCAGCCGTCGTCCCAGACGTCGTAGGCGATGGTGCCCAGGGTCAGCATGGGCTCGATCGTGAACGTCATGCCCTCCTCCATCACCAAGTTGACCGCGGGGTCGTCGAAGTGGGGCACGATCAGGCCGGAGTGGAACGTGGTACCGATGCCGTGGCCGGTGAAGTCGCGGACGACGCCGTAGCCGAACCGGCGGGCGTAGGACTCGATCACCCGGCCGACGGCGTTCAGCGGGCGCCCCGGGGCGACGGCCCGGATGCCCCGCATCATGGCCTCGTAGGTCCGCTCCACCAGCAGCCGGGACTCCTCGTCCACCTCGCCGGCCAGGAAGGTCGCGTTGGTGTCGCCGTGCACGCCGTTGATATAGGCGGTGATGTCCACGTTCACGATGTCGCCGTCCGCGATCACCGTGTCGTCCGGGATGCCGTGGCAGATGACCTCGTTCAGCGAGGTGCACAGCGACTTCGGGTAACCGCGGTAGCCCAGGGTGCTGGGGTAGGCGCCGTGATCGACG
>DATCFY010000131.1:0-54898 GCA_036509255.1 Streptosporangiaceae bacterium | reverse complement strand
GCCGGCCGGCTGCGCCGGGCTTCGCCGGCTGAATGCCCAGGCCGGGCTGCGCCGGCTGGCCGCCCCCGCGGCGGAGGCCAGCCAGCAGCGAGCCGCCAGGGCAGTCGCGGTTCCCGCCGCCGCCCCCTTGCCGGACCGCCCGCTGACCACGGTGTCATGACGCCCTCACGCGCTGGGGAAACGGTTTCATGCTATCGCCAGGCGTCCGGCGGAACCAGGGCCCCCGCAGCGGCCCCGCGGACGGTGCGGGCCGCGTCCGGGCCGTGCGCCGGGGCACCTCAGGGCCAGCCGGGTGGGCTCCGCAGCGGCCGGCGGGGTGGTTCTGCGGTCCGAAGGGGATGCCTGGGCCCTCTTCCGTGGCCCCGTGGCCCCTCTAGCGTCAACAATGGTGCAAATTTGGCTATCCCGATCGGCGCACGGGCTCCGATGACGCCGCGTGACGGTAACCTGCAGGGATCACGGGCCCGAGAGGCCGCGCCCCACGCGGCAGTCAGGGGAAGGCAGGAGAGGTTGGCTGGCAACAACGAAGCCGGGACTCCAGTTGGCCGGGTCGCCGTCATCATGCCCACGTACAACGAGCGTGAGAACCTGGAGACCATGGCCACGCGGGTCAGGTCCGCGGTCCCCGACGCCGACCTGCTGGTGGTCGACGACAACAGCCCGGACGGCACCGGTGAGCTAGCGGACAAGCTGGCGGCCGAGGACTCCCACATCCGGGTCCTGCACCGGCCCGGCAAGGGCGGTCTCGGCGCGGCGTACCTGGCCGGGTTCCGCTGGGCGCTGGAGCAGGACTACGGCGCGGTGGTGGAGATGGACGCGGACGGGTCCCACCAGCCCGAGCAGCTGCCTGTCCTGCTGGATGCGCTGCGCCAGGCGGATCTCGTGCTGGGCTCCCGGTGGGTTCCCGGCGGCCGGGTGCTCAACTGGCCGAAATCGCGTGAGGTGCTGTCCCGGGGGGCGAACATCTACGCCCGCCTGATGCTGGGCATCCCGCTGAAAGACGCAACCGGCGGCTACCGGGTCTACCGGGCTGCCACGCTGCGGGCCGTCCGGCTGGACGAGATCGAGTCGCAGGGCTACTGCTTTCAGGTCGATCTGGCCCTCCGCGCGCTGAACGCGGGCCTGCGGGTGGTGGAAGTGCCGATCACGTTCGTGGAGCGGATCCACGGCTCCAGCAAGATGAGCAAATCCATCGTGCTGGAGGCGTTCTGGCTGATCGGGCGCTGGGGCGTGGCTTCCCGTGTGTCGGCGCTGCGCGGGGCCCGCACCTCCACGCGCTGAATCGCCGGGTCAAGGCCGGCCCGCCGGGCCAGGGAGCTCGGCGGGTCAGGCGCGCCCGGGCCAGGTCAGCCTGCGCCCGGACAGCACAAACGGCCCGGGCGGACCCGGGCCGTCAGGCGCGGACTTTAGGCGCTCTTGCGGTGCCTCGTGTTGTGCTTGCGCGGCGCTTCCTCACCACGCTGGCTCCTGATCAGGGCCAGCCGCTCCGCGAGCACTTCTTCCAGGTCGGCGATGGACCGGCGCTCACGCAACATGTCCCAGTGGCTCCGCGGGGGCTTGGCCTTCCGCGGGGCGGAGAGGTCGCCCGTGGCCGTGAACGCGGTCACCCCGCACACCCGGCACTCCCAGGTAGCCGGAACCTCAGCCTCGGCGGCAAACGGGACGGTAAAGTGATGACCCTTGGGGCAATCGAAAGCTATCTCCTGGCGTGGTGCCAGGTCGGTGTTACGGTCGTTCTCGTAGCTCGTCGCCCCGAGCCGTGTGCCGCGAAGTGCGCGTTCGGCCATTAGTGATTGCCTCCCAGGCGCTCAGCCTTGTGAATTAGTTAACGCCGAGTACCCGGTCAAGATTCCCGCTGTGCCCGATTCCAACCCCCCGGGGCGGGCCCCGGACCGATCAGTCCCGGCATGCTCACCGGGAGTCCCGGCTGCCTCACCTGTGCGAGGGACGCTGGCGCCCTCAGCCGGCCAGGTGGGGGTGCCACTCACCGCGGCTGATCAGGACGTCGCGCAGGGTCACGGTTTCGTCGGTCATGATGCCATCCACCCCGATATCCAGCAGGTTCCGCATCACCTCGGGGGAGTTGATGGTCCAGGCGTGCACGTGCAGGCCCAGGGCGTGCGCCCGGCCGACGAACGCGGGCGTGGCCACCTGAGCCGGAACCTGGGCGCACCGTACGCCGGTCCGGGCCAGCCGCTCAGCGAGGGCCAGATGGCCGGCGGGCGCCTGCGGCCCGCTGCGCGCCGGTCCCCGGTCCAGCCGTCCCTGCCCGGGCCCGCTGCGGCCGGCCCGGCTGGCCGTCACCCGGCCCGGCCGGGTCACGTCGCGCGGCCCGCGCGGTCCGCGCGGTCCGCCGAACCGGACCACGGCGGTCCCGATCGGTGAGGCGGCCATGCAGACCTGCCGGTCGAGCACCCGCCGCGCGGCGCGCAGCCTGCTCGCCGAGAAGGAGGTCACGCAGACCCGGTCCCAGGCCCCGGTCCTTCGCAGCACCACCCCGAGGGGCTCCACCGCGGGAGCGTCCTTCAGGTCGATATTGAACCGGATGTCAGGCCAGGCTCCCAGCAGGTCTTCCAGCAACGGGATCGGCTCGGTGCCGGCGATCAGCGCGGGGGCAAGATCGCGGTGGTTCATCCGGGCGATCCGGCCCGGCCGGCCGGTCATCCGGGCCAGCGTCCGGTCGTGGAACGCGACGAGGATCCCGTCCAGCGTCGCCTGGACGTCGGTTTCCAGGTAGCCGTAGCCGAGCCCGACGGCGTGCTCGAAGGCCCGCCACGAGTTCTCGGGGGCGTGTGCCGCCCCCCCACGGTGCGCGAAGGCTACCGGACTGGGGTGGTCGAGGAATGCGGTCGGCATGTATGCGAGTATGCGCTACCAGGCGGAGCAGGCTGTAAACGGATCATGACCGGATGCTGAAACGCCTGTAGCGCCGGGGTTCCTTATCCGCCCTGGTCAAAGCCGTCCGGCTGGCCCGGCGACCACTCCCGGCGGCGTGCCTCAGCCAGGGCGATGGCGGCGGCGGCGGACACGTTCAGCGAGCCGACCCGGCCCACCAGCGGAATGTAGGCGACCGCGTCGGCGACCGCCAGGAGCGCGGGGGAGCAGCCGTGGTCCTCGTTGCCGAGCACCAGGCAGACGTCACCGTGCAGCGGGGCCTCGTGCAGCGGGTAGGCCCCGGCCGCCTGCTCGATCGCGACCACCCGCAGCCCGTCGGCCCGGGCCGCCTTGGCCGCGGCCGCGGGGTCGGGCTCCCGTTCCCAGCTGAGCAGCCGCTGGGTGCCCAGCGCGGTCTTGGCCGCGGAGACGTGATCGAGCGCAGCCGAGTTCCCGCACAGCCAGATGTGCTCGACGCCGAACGCGGCCGCCGACCGGACGATCATCCCGACGTTGAACGGCTGGGTTACCGAGTCCAGCAGCAGGGCCAGCCGGGCCTCGGTGGCCCGCCGCCAGGAGCGGTTCAGCCGCTTCACGTCCGTGGGCCGCAGCTGCTTGTACTGGGTACCCCCCAGGGCCGCCCATTCCGGCTGCCCGGGCTCGTCCGGCTGTCCCGGCCCGGTGGGCAGATCCGGCTGGCTCATCAGGATGTCACCTCCAGCACCCGGTAACCGCTGCGGGAGGCGATCCGGGCCGCAGTCCACCCCTGTGACTGCAGCCACCGCTGCAGCGAATCCGCGCCCAGGTTCCGCTGGACCACCAGGTGAGCCTGGCCGCCCGGGGCCAGCCGGCCGAGCCAGCTGGCCAGCAGGCCGTGCAGCGCCTGCTTGCCGACGCGGATCGGCGGATTGGACCAGATCGCGGTGAACTGGCCGGGCAGCTCCGCGGCGCCCGGGGGCACGCAGCGCACGTTACCCAGCCCGGCGCCGGCCGCGTTGGCCGCGCACAGGTCCAGCGCGCGCTCGTTGATGTCCACCGCCCAGACCGTGGCCTGCGGCGCCCGGGCCGCCATGGCCAGCGCGATGGGGCCGTACCCGGTGCCCAGGTCGAGCAGGTCACCACGGGCCGGGGGAAGCGGCACGGTTTCCAGGAGCACCCGGGTACCCGCGTCCAGGCGGCTGGCGGAGAACACCCCCGCGTCCGTGGCGCACTCGAAGTGCAGGTCGGGGAGGACGACGTGCACCAGGCCCGGGCGGTGCGCGGCCACCGGGCTCGCGGTGAAGTAGTGCTGGCCAGCCTGATCGGGGCCCGCCTGCTCGTTGCTCACCGGTTCCGGGGCTTCGCCATCTCCGGCTGGGCCGTCTCCTGCCCGGCCAGCGCAGGCTCGATGTAGCGGTGGGTCACCCAGCGCTCCACCACGAAGGTCAGGATCGGGATGGTGCCGGCCAGCAGCATCAGCACCGTAGGCCCGACTGCCAGGCGCAGCCGCCGGGCCAGCAGCCAGGCGAAGACGAGGTAGATGATGTAGAGAATCCCATGCAGGACGCCGACGTTGTTGGCGACCGCGGGGTACCCGGCGATCTGCAGCGGGATCCCGACGAAACACAGAATGATCAGCACCACGCCGGTCACGTAGGCCATCACCCGGTAACGGAGCACGGCTGCGCGCACCGGCCTGCCTCCTCAATTGTCCGGGCCCGCTCAGCGGAGCCCGTGCCATTTGCCGTGCCTACTTGCCTCGGAGGTGAGCCGGGCCAGGTAGGCGTTATAGGCGGCCAGTTCCTCGTCGTCCTCATCCTGGGGGACGGCGGTCCCGCCGGCTTCCCCGGTGACGGTGGCGAGGCCGGCCGCAGCCGTCCCGTCGCGCCCGGCGGGCAGCGCGACGCTGTCCAGGCCCTCGGCTTGGGCCGGAGGCCGGAACTCGTCCTTGATCGTCTTGGCCCAGAAGACGATCGCGAAGCCGGCGAAAATAGGCCACTCAAAGGTGTACGCCCAGCTCAGGGAGTTCCCGGACTCGGCGCGATGGAACTGCCAGTCGCCCAGGGCCAGCATGCCCAAGACCGCCAGGACCACCAGCGCATGCCAGCCCAGCCACTTGGGCCGGAACAAGAACCGCCAGCTCGGTGCCGGGGTATCGCTGGACATGCGAAGAGTCTAGCCGCGCCGCCCAGGCCAGCCTCCCAGCAGGCCGCCGGGCTTCACCGGCTCGCGGGGGATTCCAGGGGATCGTCCCCGGAACTAACACGGCCCGGCACGTTTCCCCGCGAGTCAATGCCGGGACATCCGGGCAGGTCAGTGATAATCGCTGCATGTCCTTGACGGATCTATTGCGGCCCGGCCGGATCGGGCTGGCGGGACGCCTGCCCGCCCGCCTGGAAGATCTGCACGGGCCGGAACGGGGTGTCATCGTCCTGCCACGGCACCTGGCCTGGCCGGGGATGCGGGAATTCGACGTGGCCGACGACCGGCTCCGGCGCAGCCTGTACGGCATCGTGCTGACCCAGGGCCGCCGGAACGACCTGGCCCGCTTCGTTAACCCGCGGCTGCTGACGCAGGACTGGCCGCTGCTGCGCTCCTCGCTGGACCCGAAGCTGCGGCGCTGGTGCGAACGGCGGCTGGCCCTGCGGGGGCTCGCCGCCCAGCAGGCCCCGCCGGGGGAGACCCCGCCCGGGGCCGGGCCGGAATCACAGCCGGAGCCGGGCGCCGGGGGCGCGCAAACGGCCGTGGAGTGGCCAGAATAGGACCGCGGGACCGCTTTGCCGCCGGGCGGCCGGCCCGCACGCCCCAGCTGACTGCCCGGCGAGCGCCCGGAGGCCCCCGTGTCCGCAGGCCTGGACCTGGACGCGCTGACCGCCATCGACGTGCACGTGCACGCGGAGGTGTCCAGCCAGGGCGGCGCGTCGCTGCCGGGCGAGCTGGAACAAGCGTCCAACGCCTACTTCGGCATCGCTGACACCCGGCGGCCGACGCTCGGTGAGATCGCCGCCTACTACCGCGAGCGGCAGATGGCCTGCGTGGTCTTCACGGTGGACGCGGAGGCGGCGAGCGGCCAGCCGCCGGTGCCCAACGAGGAAGTGGCGGACGCGGCCGCCGAGCACCCGGATGTGATCATCCCGTTCGCCTCCATTGACCCGGCCCGCGGCCGCGCCGGGGCCCGGCAGGCGCGCCGCCTGGTCACCGGGCACGGCGTCCGCGGCTTCAAGTTCCATCCCAGCGTGCAGGGTTTCTTCCCTAACGACCGGTCCGCTTACGTCCTGTATGAAGCGATCGAGGAGCTCGGGGTGCCTGCCGTCTTCCACACCGGGCAGACCGGCATCGGGGCGGGGGCCCCCGGTGGCGGGGGCATCCGGCTCAAATACTCCAACCCGATGCTGATCGACGATGTGGCCGCCGACTTCCCGGGGCTGACGATCATCCTGGCCCACCCGTCGTTCCCCTGGCAGGACGAGGCGCTGGCGGTGGCCACCCACAAGCCGGGCGTGCACATCGACCTGTCCGGCTGGTCGCCGAAGTATTTCCCGCCGCAGCTGGTGCATTACGCCAACTCCCTGCTGCAGGACAAGGTGATGTTCGGCTCGGACTACCCGATGCTCACCCCGGACCGGTGGCTGGCCGACTTCGAGGGGCTGGCGATCAAGCCCGCGGTGCGGGAGAAGATCCTCAAGCTCAACGCGGCCAGGCTGCTCGGGCTGTCCGCCAGCTGAGAGGGGCAGGCTGTGCGCAACGAAGGCGTTGGGTCGTGGACCGCCCGGCGGGCCCGCAAGACCCCGGACGCGCGCGCGATCCTGCACGCGGGCCGCGCGGTCAGCTACGCCGAGCTGGACGACCGGGTGGGGCGGCTGGCCCGGGCGCTGCGCGGGCTCGGCGCCGGGCCGGGCACCCGGGTCGCGTATCTCGGCCCCAATCATCCGGCCTTCCTGGAAACCATGTTCGCGGCCTGGTCCGCCGGGGCGATCTTCGTCCCGCTGAACATGCGGCTGGCGGCCCCGGAACTGGCCAACCAGCTCGCCGACTGCGGGGCGGCGGTGCTGGTGTACGCCCCGGAGCAGGCGGCGGTGGTGGCGTCCATCCGCGGCCAGGACCGGCTGCGCCACCTCATCGCGCTGGCCCGGCCGGCCGCGGGGGACGATGACCCGGCCGCGGGGGACCGCGACTACGAGAGACTGCTGGCCGGGCCGCCCCCGGAGCCCGCCGACGTGCCGGTCAGCCTGGACGACCCCGCCCTGATCATGTACACCTCGGGCACCACGGGCCGGGCCAAAGGCGCGACGCTGACCCACGGCAACATCACCTGGAACGCGGTCAACGTGGTGGTGGACGCCGACTTCCGGGCGGATGAGGTCGCCCTCGCCGTAGCCCCGCTGTTCCACACCGCGGCGCTGAACATGCTGTGCCTGCCCACCATGCTCAAGGGCGGCACGGTGCTGATCGAGCCGGCCTTTGACCCGGCCCGGGTGCTGGAGCTGATCGCCCGGTACCGGGTGACCTCGATGTTCGGTGTCCCGGCCAGCTACGACGCGATGGCCGCGGCCCCGGGCTGGGCCGGTGCCGACACGTCCAGCCTGCGGATGCTGCTGTGCGGCGGCGCGCCGGTACCGGACGCCACCATCCGCCGGTACACCGGCCGGGGACTGACGTTCATCCAGGGATACGGGATGACCGAGACCGCCCCCGGGGCGCTGCTGCTGGACGCGGAGCACGCCCTGGCCAAGGCCGGCTCGGCCGGGGTGCCGCACTTTTTCACCGATGTCCGGGTCGTCGGCCCGGACGGGGACGATGCCGGGCCCGGCGAGCGGGGCGAGATCATCGTGGCCGGCCCGAACGTGATGCGGGGGTACTGGGGCCAGCCAGAGGCGACGGGCGCAGTGCTCAGCGAGGGCTGGCTGCGCTCCGGTGACGTCGGGATCACGGACGAGGACGGCTACGTGTCCGTGGTAGACCGCATCAAGGACATGATCATTTCCGGCGGGGAGAACATCTACCCGGCGGAGGTGGAGAACGCCCTGCTCAGCCACCCGGCGGTGGCCGACTGCGGGGTGATCGGGATCCCGGACGCCCAGTGGGGGGAGGTCGGCCGCGCCGTGGTCGTGCTCCGCCCGGGCGGGAACGCGGCCGAAGCGGACCTCCTGGGCTTCCTCGACGGCCGCCTGGCCCGGTACAAGATTCCCAAGTCGGTGCACTTCACCACCGGCTTGCCGCGCACCGCGACTGGCAAGATCCTCAAGAAGCAACTCCGCGAGACCCATGGAGGAACCACCGCATGAGCACCGTCGTCAACGGCCTGGACGAGATCACCGCGCTGGCGGGCGCGGACCTGGGGCGCACCGGCTGGATGGAGGTGACCCAGGAGCGGGTGAACACCTTCGCCGACGCGACCGGCGACCATCAGTGGATCCACGTGGACGCGGGCCGGGCGGCGGCCGGCCCGTTCGGCGGCACGATCGCGCACGGCTACCTGACCCTGTCCATGGTCATCCCGCTGTTCGCCGAGCTGCTGGACGTGACCGGGATCAGCATGGGCATCAACTACGGGCTGAACAAGGTCCGTTTCCCCGCGCCGGTCCCGGTCGGCGCGAAGATCCGGCTGGCGGCGGTCGCCGCCGCCGCCGAACCCGCCGCTGACGGGCAGTCCGTGCAGCTGACCGCCGACTTCACCGTCGAGGTGGACGGGGGTGCGAAGCCGGCCTGCGTAGCCCAGGCCATCTACCGGTACTACGCGTGAGTCCCATCCCCGTCTACTTCGAGCAGGGCCGCCGCCGCGTTTTTGCCTGCGTCCTGGACTGGCCCGGCTGGTGCCGCCGGGACAAGACCGAGGAGCTGGCGCTGGACCGGCTGGCCGCCTACGCGCCGAGGTACGCGGTTGCGGCCAGGCTGGCCGGGCTGGAACCCCCCGACCCCGGCCCGGCGGGATTCCAGGCCACCGAGCGGCTGGACAGCGGGTTCGGCGCGGATTTCGGGGCCCCGATGGAGATCCCGCGCAGCGACGCGGCCCCGGCCGGCGCAGAGGAGGCCCGGCGGATGGCGTCCCTGGTCAGTGCGGCGTGGCAGGTGTTCGACCGGGCCGCTGCGGTCCCGGCGGAGCTGCGCAAGGGCCCGCGGGGCGGCGGCCGGGACCTGGACAAGATCATCGAGCACGTCGCCGGGGCCGACTTCTCCTTCGCCCGCAAGCTGGGTGTCCGGCACCGCAGCGCTCCCGGCGACCGTGCCGCCGTCGAGGCCATGCGGGCCGGCGTCCTGGCCGTCCTGGCGTCACCGTCGGATGGCGCGCCGCTGGCCGCCAAGGGCTGGCCAGCCCGCTACGGGGCCCGGCGGGTCGCCTGGCATGCCCTGGACCATGCCTGGGAGATCGAGGACCGCTCTGTCCGGCCCGGGTGAGCTACCGGAGAGGGCCGTCCCGCCCGTTACGGGCCGGGATTGGCTCCCGCGGGTCCGCGCGGATCCATGGCCTGCCAGTCGGCGTCCCAGGCGGCCAGGCGGCGGGCATCGAGCAGGCGTCGGCTGAGCAGTCCGGCACACAGCAGGACCACTCCCCAGCAGGGCACGGCCATGGCCGCGGTGACGCCGGCCTGGAACGCCGCCTGGAACGGTGACGCGGGCGTGCGGGCCAGCCGGCCTGCACGCCCGGCCCAGACCGTCACCGTGGCCCCGGCGTGCGTGCCGGGGCGCACCGGGGCCCGCCCGGTGACCATGGCCCCGCCAGGCGTCCGCCAGCGGGCGGGTGCGGTGACGGTGTAGCCGTACGACTGTGGCGCCGCATCGATCAGCCGGGCCGGGACCGGGTGCCAGCCTGCGCGCACCGCGTCGGTGGTGGTGAAGGTGGTGGCCAGGGCGAGCTGCCAGACCGCGAGCGCGACCAGGGGGGCACCGAGCAGGAAGGCCAGGGCCAGCCCGGCGACGATCCCGGCCTCGGCCCGGTCCGAGGAACGCCGGAGCGGGTTGCGATCGGGCCACAGCCCGCGCACCACCGCGGCGACTCGCGTCATGCTCCGACGCTGTCTAGGGGCAGGCCCGGCTCGCATCCCCTGTTCAGGGTGATTTCCGTATAGGGCCCTCCAGGTCGGGCTTATCCCGTGCTGAGCAGATACAGCAGGGCAGAAGTGGTGGTGGCGCTGACCATGTCTCCCTGGCCGATCAGGGCGGGGACCTGGTCCAGCGGCACCCAGGCGATCCGCTCGGATTCGAACGGGTCGGCCGGGCTGCCGAGGTACGTGGCCTCATCGGCCCGGTACACGTGGTGCGCGGAATCCGAGATGCCGGGCGTGGGATGGACCGAGATAAGGTGGCGCAGCGGGCCGGCCCGCCACCCGGTCTCCTCCTCGAATTCGCGGGCGGCCGCGTCGGCCGGAGACTCGCCGTCCTCGATCCGGCCGAGCGGGACTTCCCAGCCCCAGCTTCCGGTGATGAACCGGTGCCGCCAGAGCAGCAGCACCTGCCGGTCGGCCCGGACCACCACCACGCCGGCGCCGGGCGGGGTGCGGATCATCCGGTGCTGGAGATGCCGGCCGCCTGGCAGTTCGACGTCGGCGATCCGGATGTCCAGCCACTCGTCGGTGTACAGCGACTGCTGCGAGACGACCTTCCACTCCATGGCGGCGCTCTTTCTCGAGGGTGCCCGCACCGGATTCCCCGGGGCCCGCGCGCGAGTCACACCCTAGCCGCGGGTGGCGCGCCGCCCGCGGCTTGACAAGGGTATGGATAACCGCTATCTATCAGATAACCGTTATCTATCAGGCTTGGCGGGGGAGGAACACCGTGCAGCAGGAAGTGGTGCTGGCCCTGCTGGCCAAGGAGCCGTCGCACGGCTACCAGCTGCGGGCACGGCTGCGCGAGGCGCTCGGCCCGGTGGGCGACGCGATGAACGCCGGGCAGATCTACGTCACCCTCACCCGGCTGGAAAAAGCGGGCCTGGTGGCCTCCGAGCCGTCGGCCGGGCTGGCCGACCGGCCGGACCGGAAGGTCTACGCGCTGACCCCGGCCGGGCAGCAGCGGGTGGCCGACTGGCTGACCGAAGTCAGCTGGCCCCGGCCCGACCTGGCCGAGTTCCATCTCAAGCTAGTCGCCGCCGCGGCGGCGGGACTGGCCGATCCCATCGCCATCGTGGACACGCAGCGCCGTGAGCTGCTGCGCCGGCTGCGCGACGCGCAGCGGGCCGCCATGGCCGAACCTGATCGCTCCGCGGCCGGCCTGCTGCTGGAGGGCATCGTCCTCCGGCTTCAGGCGGACCTGCGGTGGCTGGAGGCATGCGAGCGCACCTGGACTCCCCGGAGGGACCAATCATGAACGAGACCGGCGCGCCCATTCTGGGGGCCCGCGCCCTGCGTAAGGAATACGGCCGCGAAGCCGGGCTGGTCCGCGCCGTCGACGGGGTCGACCTCGACGTCGCCGCGGGCGAGACGCTGGCCGTGATGGGACCGAGTGGCTGCGGGAAATCCACGCTGCTGCACCTGCTGGGCGGGCTGGACCGGCCTACCAGCGGCGAGCTCGTGCTGGCCGGACAGCGCATCGACCACCTGGGCGAGCGAGCGCTGGCCCGGCTGCGGCTCGGCACGGTCGGCTTCGTGTTCCAGGCCTTCCACCTGATGGACGAGCTCACCGCAGCCGAGAACGTTGAACTGCCCGCGCTGCTGGCCGGCGTCTCACCCCGCAGGGCACGGCGCCGGGCCACGGACCTGCTGGAGCACGTCGGGCTGGCCGACCGGGCCCGTTTCCTGCCCTCCGCGCTGTCCGGCGGCCAGCGGCAGCGGGTTGCGGTGGCCCGGGCCCTGGCCAACGAGCCGCTGATCGTGCTGGCGGACGAGCCCACCGGCAACCTCGACAGCGAGGCCACCCTGGACGTGCTGAGGCTCTTCGACAGCCTGCACACGGCCGGGCAGACCCTGGTCGTCGTGACCCACGACGCGCGGATCGCGGCCACCGCGGACCGCATGATCTCCATGCGTGACGGGGCGTTCGTGGATGAGACCCGGCTCACCGGCGGCAGTACCGGGAGCCTCGGCACGCTCGCCGGGCTGGAGGGCTGAGCCGTGGGCCAGATCCTGCGGAGCAGGATCGTCCTGAGCAGGACCGTCCTGATGTGGCGCCAGGCCTGGGCCGGGACCTGCGGCACCACCCGGCCCAGGCCTTCCTGCTGCTGCTCGCGATCACCGCCGCCACCGCGACGCTCGCACTGGGGCTGGCCCTGCACGGGGTGACCAGCCAGCCCTACCAGCGGACCCGGGCGGCGACCAACGGGCCGGATGTGGTGGCTTATCTGCCGGTCCTGCACCGTCCGGGCCGCGTCGCGCAACCGCCTGCCCAGGTCACGACGCTGGTCCACGATCCCGGGGTGACTGGGCACAGCGGGCCCTTTCCGCTCGTCGGGGCGGTCGTGCGGGCCCGCGGCCGTGCGGCGCCCGCCGAGGCGGAGGGGCGGAGCCAGGCCCCCGCCGTGATCGACCAGCCGAAGCTGACCGCGGGCAGCTGGGTACGGCCGGGTGGCGTGGTCATCGAGCGGACCTTCGCCGGCGCGCTCGGCGTCGGAGTCGGCGACCGGGTCACGCTGAACGGCCGGCCGTTCACGGTCGCCGGAATCGCCGTCACCGCCGCCAACCCGCCATACCCCAACCTCTGCTACACCGGTGGCGGCGGCTGCTGGGCTTCCCCCATAGACCGGGGGACGTACCCGGCAGCAGCCGCTACCGGCCTGATCTGGGTCACCGGACCGGACGCCGACCGTCTCGCAACGTCTGCGGACCCCTTGTCCACCTACGTCCTGAACCTGAAACTCAGTGACCCGGCCCGGGCCCAGGCGTTCGCCAACGCACACGGCAAAGGCAACAACGCCGGCCTCACCTCGTCGCCTGGTCTGGCCGCTTGGCCGGGTATCGCCGCCGCAGACGGCCTGCTGGTGCAAGACGAGCAGCAGGTCCTGTCGCCCGGCTCCTGGCTGGCCTGCCTGCTGGCCGTGGCCAGTGTGGCCGTCCTGGCCGGGGGCCGGATGGCGGAGCACACCCGGCGGGTGGGGCTGCTCAAGGCGGTCGGCGGAACCCCGGGGCTGGTCGCGCTCGTGCTGCTGGCCGAGAACCTGATCGTCGCCCTGGCCGCGGCGGCGGCCGGGCTGGCCATCGGGTTCCTGGCCGCCCCGCTGATCACCAGCCCCGGGGCCGGACTGGTGGGCAGCCCCGGCGCGCCGTCGCTCACGCTGCCCACCGCCGGGCTGGTGATAGCCGTGGCTCTGGCTGTGGCCCTGGCCGCGACGCTAGCCCCGGCGGTCCGGGCCGCCCGCACGAGCACGGTCAGCGCCCTGGCCGACGCGGCCCGCCCGCCCCGGCGCCGGGCCCGGCTGATCGCGCTGTCCGCCCGGCTGCCCGTGCCGCTGCTGCTGGGGCTGCGGCTGACCGCCCGTCGACTGCGCCGCGCTGTGCTCAGTGCGGCCAGCATCGCGGTCACGGTGACCGGGATCGTCGCCGTGCTCCCCTTCCACGCCACGGCCCGCCTGACGAGGTTCGGCGGGTCCGCCGGGCTGGCCAACCCGGTGATCAGCCGGGATGAGCAGATGCTGACCGTGCTCACGGTCATGCTGGTCACGCTGGCCGTGCTCAACGTGATCGTCACCGCCTGGGCGACGGCCCTGGACGCCCGGCACTCCTCCGCGCTGGCCCGGGCCCTCGGCGCGACCCCGCAGCAGGCCAGCGCCGCGGTATCCGCGGCGCAGGTGCTGCCGGCGCTGCCAGGTGCCCTGCTCGGCATCCCGCTCGGCATCGGGTTGTTCGCGCTCGCGAGCGGCTCGGGAACGGTGACTGTGCCGCCGGCCTCGTGGCTGGCCGCCACGGTGCTGGGCACCCTGGTCGCTGTGGCCGGGCTGACCGCGATCCCGGCCCGGATCGCGGCCCGCCGCCCCGCCGCCGCCATCCTCCAGTCCGGGCTGGGCTGACCCGGGGGGCGTCCCTGCGCCCGGGTCAGCCCGCCCGCATCGCCGCAGGTCAGGGCGGAAGTATCCCGTCCCGGCTCAGTGGTACGCCCACGACCATTGCTGGTTGGCCTGCCCGTTGCAGGTCCAGATCTCCAGCGGGGTGCCCTCCACGGTGCTCCCGCCGGTCACGTCCAGGCACAGCCCGGACTGCTGGCCGACGATCGTCCCGTTGCTCTCGACGGTCCACTTCTGGTTCGCGCCGCCGTTGCAGGGCCACAACTCGACCCTGGTACTCGGCGCGGTCTCGTTGTTGTAGACGTCCAGGCATTCGGTGGCGCCCATGGTGCG
Source organism: Streptosporangiaceae bacterium (assembly GCA_036509255.1). Classification (GTDB taxonomy): domain Bacteria; phylum Actinomycetota; class Actinomycetes; order Streptosporangiales; family Streptosporangiaceae; genus RYN-230. The sequence goes on along the minus strand of DATCFY010000131.1, from coordinate 40,785 downwards.
CAGCTCGCTGGCCGAGGTGGGCGAGAACTCCTGGTTGATCCCGCCGTTGCAGGCCCAGATCTGCTCCGCGGTGCCGGGGAAATACACATAAGGGCCGGGGGTGCCGTCGCCGCGGGTGTCCAGGCACTGGCCCGACTGGGCGCTGACCAGCTCGCCGGTCCCGCCGGTCCCGGAGGCGGGCACAGCCGAGATGAGGGTGACGCCGCCCGCCGGGACGGTGGTGGTGAACGTGCCGGTCACGCTGCCGAGCGAGGCGCCGCTCCACAGGTTGGTGACGTTCACCGCGCCGCTCAGCCCGAGCTGGGCCAGGGACACGGTGAAGCTGTGGCTGGCCGAGGTGTCGGTGTTGAACACGCCGATATCCCAGGTCCCGTTCTGCTGGCGCTTGTCGAAGACCTGCTCGTTCCCGCTGCTGATGACCCGGTCGGCGGGAATGCCGTCCTGGTCGACCGCGGTCACGGCGCTGTTCTCCAGCAGGGCGAGGTCACCGGAGTCCAGGCTGGTGAGGTCGGTGCCCAGGATCAGCGGCGCGCTGGCCAGGGACCACAGCGACAGCTGGGTCTGCCGTTCCGCCGCGGTGAGCCCGTCGTTGCTGCCGTTCCCGACCTCGATCGAGTCGTAGTCGTTCCAGCCGCCGGGACCGCCGTACGGCTGCCAGCTCGCCGCGGCGGCGAACCGGCTGGAGACATTGCTCCAGTCCGTGAGCGGGTAGCTGCTGCCGCCCGAGCCGCAGTAGCACTCGATGTCGCCGGTGGTGCGCCAGCCGTTGGCCAGCGACGACCACGTCTGCCCGTCCGAGATCGCCAGGCTGTTGGACAGCTCCAGGGCCATCGGCCGTCCGGCCTGCCGCAGGGCGGCCGACCAGGCCTGCACGTCGGGGACGTCGAACGAGCCGACCCCGTCCAGCTTCACGTAGTCCACGCCCCAGGACGCGAACTCGTCAGCCCAGGAGTTGATGAACGCCTGCGCCCCCGGCTTGCTGTAGTCGATGCCGGTCATGCCGCCGCAGGTGTAGTTGTTCTCGCTGGCCGTCGTCGCGATCTGGTCGGCCGTGTACGACGTCCCCTCGATGGGGGTGTTCTGCGCCACCGCCTGCTTGGAGATGCCCGGCGTCACGTACAGGCCGAACTTCAGGCCCAGGCTGTGCACGTAGTTCGCGACGACCTGGATGCCGTTGACGGAGCCGCTGGACGGGAACTTCGCCGCGTCCGTCACCCAGCGGCCGTACTGGTCCACGTTCGGGCCCTGGCTGCCCGGGCACTGATACCAGAAGTCATCCAGGTTCACGTAGTCGTAGCCGTGCGCGCTGAGCCCGCTCGACTTCAGGGCGCTGGCCTCGGCCTCGATCTTGGCCGCCGTCGGGTCGCTGCGCAGGAAACTCCAGCTGCTCCAGCCCATCAGCGGGGCGCTGACGGCGAGCCCGTTGTTCTCGGCTAACGCCTGCGGCGGCGCCGCCGTCGCCGCCAGCCCTGTCCCGGCGGTGATGATGAGTGCCAGCGCACCCACGGCCCATCGTGATCGCATCGGTCCTCCATCCAGGCAGGAACGCCGGCCGGCAGCCGCGTCACCGCGCCACGTCGCGCGGAGGCGCCCTCCACCCGGTGCCACGGGCGCTCGCCCTCGACGATCAGCCCCAGGACCAAACATGTCGACACACATAACGACACTATCGAGCAAAAGTCTGCGGCACGGTAACGGGCCGCCGCGACCGGAACACCCGGGACGCCCGGAAGGCCTGGAAAGCCCGAGAAGCCCGGATAACTGACGGGCGAGATTCACCGGCCCGTGGGACGGTGTTCACGAGCGGGTGGCCTGGCTGCGTTTCGCTGTGAGCCGTCATCCGGGCGACCCGGCGAAATGAGGGGCCATGAGGTTGACGAGGCTGATCCGGGCCCGCTGGTGCGTGGCCGCAGGCGGAGTGGTCGCGGTGCTGGCGCTGGCCGCCGCGCAGGGCACCGCGGCAGCCGGGGCCACCACCCAGGGCGCCGCCGCATCCGGCCCGGCTCACGGGACGCCCGGGGCGAGCGGGAATCGTCCGGGTGCAGCGCCCTGGAGCGGGAACCTGATCGCGGACGGGAACGGCGAGGCGGGCTACTGCACCCGGGACTGGAACGCGGCCACGACCATTCCGGGCTGGACGGTCAGCACCGGAAGCCCCAACGTCATGTGCTACGCCGTCGGCCGGGTCCGGCATCCGGCGGGGGCCACCGGGCAGGGATTCTTCAGCTCCGGCCCGTACGGTGACTCGGCCATGACCCAGACGGCCCGGCTGGCGCCGCGGGCTCCGGCGGGCGGGTCCCTGTCCTACCGGCTGTCAGGCTGGCTGGGCGGCTGGAAAACCGAGCCCGGGCACGTGACGGTGTCGCTCGCCTTTCTCAGCCGGTCCGGTCACCAGGCCGGGGCCCCGGTCACGCTGCGCACGGTGAACCGGGCCAGCCGGCACGGCCGGACCGCGTTCCTGCGCCGCGTGATGAGCGGGCCGCTGCCCCCGGGGACAGCGGCCATCCGGGTCGGGGTGCGCTTCTCCGGCAGTTCCACGCCGCCCGGCGGTGAGCCCGAGCCGTCCGGCCCGGGCGGGGGCATGCTCGACAACCTCTCGCTGCAGGTATCCGCGCCCCAGCCTGCGGCCCGGCTGGTGCCGCCGCCGGCGGCCGTGCCGCACTTCGACCACGTCTTCATCATCATGATGGAGAACACCAACGCCAGCGCGGTGCTGTCCGGCCACAGCCACATGCCGTTCTTCCACAGCCTGATGGCGCGGGGCACCACGCTGGCCAACTACCACGCCGTGTACCACCCCAGCGACGAGAACTACCTGGCCATCGCGGGCGGCGACACCTACGCCAGGGGCGCCATCTACTGGCCGGACATCAACGACCCGCACCCGAACCTGGGCGACGAGCTCGAGGCCAGATCGATGACCTGGAAGGCCTACGAGCAGGGCATGGGATACCGGTGCAACGACCGCGCGTCCACCGAGTTCACCTACGACAAGTACTACTACCCGGACGACGCGCCGTTCATCAACTACACCGACGTCAGCGGCAGCCGGGCCCGGTGCAAGGCGCACCTGGTCGATGCCCGGCAGCTGGGCACGGACCTGAAGAGCGCGGCGACCACGCCGGACTTCTCCTGGATCGCGGCCGACGACTACTACGACGGTGAGTCGGCCGGCAACGGCGACCGCCACAGCCGGGAGGTCCAGGACGGCTGGCTGAAGCGGGCCGTCACCCCGATCCTCAGCTCGCCCGCCTGGCGGGCGCAGAAGTCCCTGCTGATCATCACCTGGGACGAGGCCGGCGTGACGGCCAGGACCGCCGAGGCGGGCAACCGGGTCGCGACCGTGGTCGTGGGCTCCCAGGGCTCGGTGCGGGCCGGCTACACCAGCCCGGTCCGCTACGACCATTACTCGACCGCGCGGACCATCGAGGAAGCCCTGGGCGTCGCGCCGTTCACCGCCAACGACGAATACGCCACCCCATTCGGCGACGCGTTCACCCGGTGAGCCGCGGCGCGGGCCGCAGTGTTCCGTTCCCCGCCCCGATGATCGCGCCCTGGTCAGGCCAGGTCCGAAACCGTTGAGGGCATGTCACCTGCCGGTGAGAAACACCTCAGCCGCAGCGACCGCTCAAGGCACGGGCCGCCCGGTGAATAACCGGCTGCGCGAACTGCGACCCGAGCCTGCCGCTCGCCTTCAAGATGGCGGAACTGTTCGGCCTGCCTATCGAATCACTGTTCTCCCCCGGAGAGGGCGCCCCCACCCCTGGGCCGCGAGCCTGACCGGAATCGTCTACAGTCGGCGGCATGCGATTTGCCACGATCCGGACCCCGGCCGGGACCACGGCCGCACGGCTGGACGGGGATGTGCTGGTGCCGCTGGCCGCGGCGGACGTCGGCGAGCTGCTGGCCGGCGGCGGGGGCCCGGCCGCCGCGGAGCGGGCCGGCGCCGCACCGGTGCCCGCCAGCGAGGCCAGCTTCGCCCCCCTCATCCCGTACCCGTCCAAGGTGCTGTGCGTGGGGCTGAACTACCGCGCGCACATCCTGGAGACCGGGCGCGAGCTGCCTCAGTACCCCACGCTCTTCGCCAAGTTCGCCCAGACCCTGATGGGCAGCCACGACGATCTGGTGCTGCCCGCGGTCAGCGAGCGGGTCGACTGGGAGGTCGAGCTGGGCGTGGTCATCGGCCGGCCGCTGTACCGGGCCAGCCCGGACGAGGCGGCCGCGGCTATCGCCGGCTACACCGTCACCAACGACGTGAGCATGCGCGACTGGCAGCGCCGCACCTTGCAGTGGCTCGCGGGCAAGATGTTCGAGCGGTCCACCCCGGTCGGCCCGTACCTGGTCACCGGGGACGAGGTCGGCGACGCCGCGGACCTGGAGGTGCGCTGCGAGGTGGACGGCACCGTCATGCAGCAGTCCCGCACCTCCGACCTGCTGTTCAGCCCGGCTGAGATCGCGGCCTACGTCAGCCAGGCCATCACCCTGCTGCCCGGTGACCTGCTGCTCACCGGGACGCCGGGCGGCGTGGGTGACGCCCGGAAGCCACCGGTCTACCTGCAGCCGGGGCAGACACTGCGTACCGTGATCGAGAGCCTCGGTGAATGCGTCAACCTGTGCGTGCCGGACAAGACCTGACCAGCCTGCTGACGAAGGGCCGGGCCGCCCCTCCCGCGGGCGCCCCGGGTGTGCCAGGGTAACTGCATGCGCAAGTACGTGATCATGGGCGTGCCCGGCAGCGGCAAGAGCTCGCAGGCGTCCTGGCTGGCCAGGGATCTGGACCTGGTGCACATCAGCGTGGGGGACATCTTCCGCTGGAACGTGCAGCAGCACACCAAGATGGGCGCCCAGGTCCGGCGGATCATGGCCGCCGGGGAGCTGGTCGGTGACGACATGGCCGAGAGAGTCACCGCGGAGCGGCTGGGCGAGCACGACTGGAACTACGGGTTCATCATCGACGGGTTCCCGCGCAACGCCCGGCAGGCTGAGTTCTTCCTGGAGAGCTACGACATCGACGCGGTCATCCACCTCGACCTGCCCGATGCCGAGGTCCGCCGCCGGGTCCTGGCCCGCCGCCTGTGCTCGGGCTGCGGCATGGACTATAACCTGATCGAGGGCCGCCCGCGGGAGGAGGGCAAGTGCGACGTGTGCGGCGGCGATCTGGTCACCCGGGAAGACGACAGCGAGGAAGCACTGGTGGTCCGGCTGCGTGACTATCACGAGAAGACCGACCCGGTGCTCGCCATCTTCGCCCGCAAGGAATACGTCGTGCAGATCGACGCCACCCAGGACAAGGACCACGTCCAGCAGGCGATCCGGGAGGCACTCGGGCTGCCCGCCTTCAAGCCGGAGCCCTCCGCCCAGCAGTGAGCCCGGTGCGCGGCAGATCCGCCGGGGAGGCGCCGTGCGCGTCGTGATCGCCCCCGACTCTTTCAAGGGCAGCATCGGCGCGGCCGCGGCGGCCGCTGCGCTGGCCGACGGGTGGCGCGCCGTCCGGTCCGGCGACGAGGTGGTCTGCGTGCCGCTCGCGGACGGCGGCGAAGGCACCCTGGACGTGCTCGCCGCGTCGGTGAGCGAGGCGTGCTGGCACCAGGAGCGGGTCACCGGCCCGGCGGGCCACCCCGTGGACTGCGCGTGGCTGGAGCTGCCTGGCGGTATCGCGGCCGTGGAACTGGCCCGGGCCAGCGGGCTGCCCCTGCTGGCCCGGGCCGACCCGCTGGGCGCGCAGACGACCGGGCTCGGGGAGGTCATCGGCCGCGCGCTGGACGCTGGGGCCCGCCAGGTGATGATCGCGCTTGGCGGCTCGGCGTCCACCGATGGCGGGACCGGCGCGCTGGCGGCGCTCGGCGCCCGGTTCCTCGGCGCCGCGGGCACCCCGCTGCCGCCTGGCGGCGGCGCCCTGCGCGGCCTGGCCGCGGTGGATCTGTCCGGGCTGCGCCCGCCCCCCGGCGGCGGGGTCAGCTGCCTGTCGGACGTGCGCGCCCCGCTGCTCGGGCCGGCCGGGGCGGCGGCCGTGTTCGGCCCGCAGAAGGGAGCCAGCCCGGACCAGGTGGCCCTGCTCGAGAACGGCCTGGCCCGGCTGGCCGGCTGCCTGGGCGGTGATCCGGCCGCGCCTGGCGCGGGGGCGGCCGGGGGGACCGGGTACGGGTTCGCCGCCGCCTGGGGAGCGCAGATCGGCCCGGGGGCGGTGCAGCTGAGCCGGCTGGCCGGCCTGGATCAGGCGCTGGCCGGGGCCGGGCTGGTCATTACCGGGGAAGGACGCTACGACGAGACCTCCGGAACCGGGAAGGTCGCCGGGACCGTGTTCGCGGCCGCGGCGGCGGCCGGGGTACCCGCCGCGCTGGTGGCGGGCCAGGTCGCGGCCGGCCCGCCGCCCCCCGTGGCCTGGGCCGTGGGCCTGGCTGACCTGGCGGGCGGGCCGGGGCCGGCGCTGGCCGATCCCGGCCGCTGGCTCCGGCGGGCCGGCCAGCAACTGGCCACCCGGGTCACCCGCTGACGGGTCGGGGGGAAAGCCGGGCCGCCCGCCAACTACCCTGGTCCGCGTGCGGGACATTGCGGTGTTCAGCGGCAGCGCCCATCCCGAGCTGGCCGCCGAGATCTGCGCGGACCTTGGCGAGCAACTGCGCCCGGTCCGGCTCCGGCGTTTCGCCAATGACTGCATGGAGGTGCAGCTCCAGTCCAACTGCCGGGAACGTGACGTGTTCCTTATCCAGCCGCTCTGCCCCCCGGTCCAGGAGCACCTGGTCGAGCTGCTGCTCATGCTGGACGCCGCCCGGGGCGCCTCCGCGGCCCGCGTCACCGCGGTCATCCCGCACTACGCGTATGCGCGGTCAGACAAGAAGGACATGCCCCGGGTGTCGATCGGCGGGCGCATGGTCGCGGACCTGCTGGTCACGGCGGGCGCCAACCGGGTGCTGACGATGACCCTGCATTCCCCCCAGGTGCACGGCTTCTTCTCGGTCCCGGTCGATCACCTGCACGCCCTGGGCGAGCTGGCCAGCCACTTCCGCGGCCAGGACCTGTCGAACACCGTGGTGGTCTCACCCGACCTGGGCAACGCGAAGCAGGCCGCGGCGTTCGCCCGCCGCCTCGGCCTGACGGTCGCGTTCGGCGCGAAGCAGCGGATCAGCGACCAGGAGGTGACGATCGCGTCCATCATCGGCGAGGTGAACGGCCGGGACGTGATCGTGCTGGACGACGAGATCGCACGAGGCACCACGATCCTCGAGCTGCTCGACCGGCTGCGCGAGCGCGATGTCCGGTCGGTCCGGGTCGCCTGCACGCACGGCCTGTTCGCCGGGGACGCGCTGAAGCGGATCGAGTCGGCGCCCGAGGTGACCGAGGTGGTCACCACCAACACGGTGCCGATCCCCAGCCACCTGCTCGGCGGGAAGCTCCAGGTCATCTCGCTGGCCCCGGCGCTGGCCGAGGCCATCCGCCGGATCCACGAAGGTGAGTCGGTCAGCGTCCTGTTCGGCCCGGACTAGCCCGGGGCCCCGGGCTAGCTGAGCTCGATGGTGCGGGTGACCTGCTCGGTGGTGAGGGGGAGGTCGCGGACCCGGACACCCACCGCGTCCGCCACCGCGTTGCCGATCGCGCCCGCGACCGGGCCCTGGGCCAGCTCCCCGGCGCCGGTCTCCGGCTCGCCGGGCGCGTCCACGATCCGCACGGCCACCTCGGGAACCTCGGTGAACCGCAGGATCGGGTAGCTCTCCCAGGTCACCGACGTGATCCTGGTCCGGTCGAAGCGGACCCGCTCCCGCAGCGCCCAGCTCGCACTCTGGATCGCCCCGCCCTCGACCTGGTTCAGGACGCCGTCCGGGTTGATGACCCGGCCGACATCCACGGCCAGCCACAGCCGGCGCAGGCTGATGCTGGTGTCCGCGGCCACCTCCGCCACCGCCGCGCAGTATCCGGCGACGCCCTTGTAGCGCGCGAAGGCCAGCCCGAACCCCGTTCCGTCGGCGCTTTCACCAGGAGTACCACCACGGGCCCGGGCGGCCCAGCCGGACATCGCGGCGGCCTCCTCGATGACCCGCCGGGCCCGCGGGTCGCTCAGGTGCGCGAGCCGGAACTCGGCCGGGTCCGCGCCCGCCGCGAGGGCCAGCTCGTCCATGAACGACTCAATCGCGAACACGTTGAGGAACGCGCCCAGCGAGCGCAGCGACGAGGTGCGCAGCGGCATGGTGAGCAGCCGGTGCCGGGTCACCTCCAGATCGGGGATGTCGTAGGCGGGAACAGCGTTCCGGGTCGCGCCCATGGCGCCGCTGGGCACCCCGTCGAGGGTGGCGCTGATCGGCGTGCCGCCGGCGACGTGGGACAGCGCGAGCAGCCGCGGCTCGCCGCCGATGCCCGGGCGCCCGACGAACCCGTTACTCCACACGTCCTGCCGCCAGGTCCGGATCCGGCCGGCGGCGTCCAGGCCCGCCGACAGGCGGGCCAGCATCGCGGACCCGAGCGGGCCCCAGCTCAGCTCGTCCGGGCGGGTCCACAGCACCCGGACCGGGCGGCCGGGCACCGCCCGGGCCAGCAGCACCGCGTCCGCCGCCGCGTCGTCTGCGGCGTTGTGCCCGTAGACCCCGGCTCCTTCCACGTAATGCACGGTCACCCGGGCGGGATCCAGGCCCAGCCCGGTGGCCAGCGCCCCGCGCAGCGGGAAGACGCCCTGGCTGTGCGACCACACGCTGACCTGATCGCCGTCGTCCCAGCGGGCGATCGCGCAACTGGGAGCCATCGAGCCGTGCGCGATGAACGGCCGGGTGTACTCGGCGGCGCAGGTGCTGCGCACCTGGCCGGCCGCCTCCGCGTCCCGGCGCTGGACCACCGGCTGGTCGTCGGTGGGCTGGGATAGCAGGAAGCCCTTCAGGTCGTCCTCGTCTGGCAGCGACTCCCGCACGGTCCACCGGGCGGCCTGCGCCAGCCGCTCCGCCGCGGCCACCGCCACCCGGTCGGACTCCGCGATCACGCCGAGGAACGAGCCGTCGCGGACCTGGGTCACCACCCCGTCCGGCAGGTCCGCCTCGTCCACCCCATCCAGCGTGGCGGCCGGGGCGGGCGGCCGGACCACCCGGCCGAACAGCATCCCCGGCAGCACCTGATCGTGCAGGAAACGGGGCCGGCCGGCCGCCTTGTCCGGCAGGTCGATCCGGGGCGCGCTGCGCCCGGCGACCGACCACCGGGCCGGGGACTTGGCGGGCACGGTGAGCCGCGCGGCCCGGTCCAGGAGGGCCGCCTCGTCCAGCGACCAGTAGCTCAGCCCGCTCTCGCCGGAGCCGGGCCCGACCGCCCCGCGCGCCACCTCCAGCCCGGCCGGGTCCGCCCCGAGCTTCTCCGCGGCCTCGGCCAGGAACGCCGCCCGGACCTGCGCGCAGACCTGGCGCAGCGCCCCGCCGCTGTCCTGGATGGACCGGCTGCCCGAGGTGACCCCCTCGTCCGGGCTGCTGCCGGTGCTCACCCCGGCCACCCGGACCTGGTCCAGTCCGACGTCGAGTTCCTCAGCTGCGATCTGCGCCAGCGCCGTCCACACGCCCTGGCCGTATTCGACCTTCCCGGGCCGGATCGTGACGACGGCGTCCACGCTGAAATCCAGCCACTCGCGCAGCTGCGGGTTGGCGGCCAGGCTTGGTGACGGCTCAGCGGAACGGCTCAACGGGCCTCCTCCTGCCGTACGGGCGTGCGCGCTCCCGGCGGCCTCGCCGCGGGCTCGCTGCGGGCCGCCGCACGGAGCACGGCCCGCAGGATCCGCTGATGCGAGCCGCACCGGCACAGGTTCCCGTCGAGTGCGGAGCGCACCTCGCCCTCGGTCGGCGCGGCGTTGGCGCGCAGCAGGCCTACCGCGCTGATGATCATTCCTGAAGTGCAGTAGCCGCACTGGGCCGCCTGCTCGTCCAGCACCGCCTGCTGCACCGGGTGCAGGGCGCCGTCCTGCGCCAGGCCCTCCACTGTGGTGATGTCCTGGCCTTCCGCCGCCCAGGCCGGGAAATCGCAGGAGGACCGGGCCCGGCCGCCGACGAGCACGAAGCACGCGCCGCACAGCCCGACGCCGCAGCCGAACCTCGGCCCGGACAGCCCGAGGTCCTGCCGGAGCACGTCGAGGAGAGGGGCGTCCGGCTCGCACTCGATCATCCGCTCGGTGCCGTTCACCGTCGCCCGGATATTGACTGTCGCCATGGGCACAGAGTATGCATTCGTTTGCAGATGAGGCCAGGGTGAGAGAGGCATTCTATGGATGAGCGCGTGGCGATGGCGATTTCGCACTGGTCGCCGCGGTTCACCACCAATGGGGTGACCGCCGGTGACTTCGAGCGGATCACCGCTGGCCTGGAGCGGTGGGCGGACTGGTGCGCCGCCTGGAGCGAGGTGGCCGCCGAGCACGAGCAACTGGGGCGGGACGCGCTGGCCGCGGGCCGCGAGATGTCCGCCGGGGCGCACCTGTCCCAGGCGGCCGTCTACTACCACTTCGCCAAGTTCCACTTCGTGGAAGACCCGGGCCAGATGCGCGCCGCGCACCTGGCCGCGGTGCGCTGCCTCACCGACGCGCTGCCCTTCCTCGACCCGCCGGGGCGGCGGATCGAGATCCCGTTCGACGGCGCGCACCTGGTCGGGGTGCTCCGGGAGCCTGCGGGGGACAGCCCGCACCCGGTGGTGATCATGATTCCCGGGCTCGACTCCACCAAGGAGGAGTTCCGCAGCACCGAGGAGCTGTTCCTGGCCCGCGGCGTCGCCACGTTCAGCGTGGACGGTCCGGGGCAGGGCGAGGCCGAGTACGACCTGGCCATCCGCGGTGACTGGGAGGTTCCCGGGGCGGCCATCATCGACCGGCTGAGCGCGGAGGCGACCCTGGATGAGGACCGGATCGCGGTGTGGGGGGTGAGCCTGGGCGGCTACTACGCGCCGAGGGTGGCCAGCGGGGATGCGCGGGTGCGCCTGCGTGGCCCTGGCCCGGCCCGGCTGGCCGAGGAGGCCAGCGGCCCCGCCGAGCTGCTGCTGGAAAAGGGCAACCACGGCTGCGCCAACCTGGCGCCGTTTCACCGCTACCTGACCGCCGACTGGGTCGCCGGGCAACTCGGCGCGCCGGCCAGGCGTCCCGCGGCGGCCTCCGCATGAGCGGCCGGGCATGACGTCCGTCCTCCCGGCCACCGCCTCCGCCACCGGGCTGCGCCTGCTCGCCCACCACGACCTAGGCGGGCACGGCGACGGGATGCAGGTGCTGCGCGAAGGGGACGCGCTGTACGTCGGCCACACCGGCACCTCGGGAATGGGCACCTCGATCCTGGACGTGTCCGACCCGGCCCGCCCCGCGCTGGTCACCCAGTGGCCGGCGCCGGCCCGCTCGCACACGCACAAAGTGCAGGTCGCTGACGGGCTGCTGCTGGTCAACCACGAGAAGTTCCCCTACCGCGCAGTCATGAGCGGGCCGTCCTCGGCCGGGCTGGCGGTGTACCGGACGGGCGACCCGCTGCACCCAGAGCAGGTCGCGTTCTGGCCCAGCGGTGGCCGCGGCGTGCACCGCGTGGTGTGGACCGGCGGCCGGTACGCGCACCTGTCCGCGATCCCGGATGGTTTCCGCGACCGGATCTGGGTCGTCCTGGACCTGTCCGACCCCGGCCACCCGGCCGAGGCCGCCCGGTGGTGGTGGCCCGGGCAGCGGGAAGGCGAGCAGGTGTCCTGGCCGGACGGCGACCGCTACGCGGCGCACCACGCGCTGCTCGCGGGGGACCGCGCCTACCTCGGCTACGACGACGCGGGCCTGGTGGTGCTGGACGTCTCGGACATGACCCGGCCGCGCCAGGCTGGTCACCTGTCGTGGGCGGGCGGCGGCTCGACGCACACCTGCCTGCCGCTGCCCGGCCGGGACCTGGTGGTGGTGACGGACGAGCAGGTCCACGACGGGCCGCACGCGCCGCAGCGGGCCATCCGGGTCATCGACGTGAGCGCCGGGCCGCCGCGGGTCCTCGCGCTCTGCCCGCCTCCCGGTGCCCGGTACGACGAGCTGCCGATGCGTTTCGGCGCGCACAACCTGCACGAGAACCGGCCCGGTTCCTACCGCAGCGAGCGGCTCATCTTCGCCACCTACTTCAGCGCCGGCGTCCGGGTCTACGACCTGGCCGACCCCGGTCACCCCGAGGAAGTGGCGCACTGGGTGCCCGAACCACCCCCGGGTCAGCCGGTCCCGCAGCTCAACGACCTGTTCGTGGACTCCTCGGGGCTGATCTGGGCGACTGACCGGATTGGCGGCGGCCTCTACGTGCTGGCCGCCGAGCCCGCCCTGGCGGCCCTGATGGTGCAGTCCCGGCTCGGGGCCGGGGGCTGACCGCCCCCACGGCCATCCCTGGTCCGGGCCGCAGGGCGCCGGCCGGCAGATGCCCGGCGAGGAAGCGCAGCCCCAGGACCGCCAGCCCGGCAGCGGACCCGACCAGCAGCCAGGGCAGCCACACCGCGACCGGGAACAGCGCGACGACCGCGGGCGCGAGGACACCGGGAACGGTGAACGCGTACTGGAACGCGGCGAGGTACCGGCCCCGCGCCGCGGGCGGCGCGAGCGACTCGCCAGCGCGTTGACGCGCGACTGGAACAGCAGCCCCGCCGCCGCCAGCACCGCGGTGGCGGCCAGCATCCCGGCCGGACGCACCCGGGCGGGAGGGCCGCGGCGGCCAGGCTGGCCGCACACCACGCGGCGGACAGCGCCGCTCCCAGCGCCATCGCCGTGGTACGCCGCAGGCGGCGGGTGACCCGCAGCGCGGCGGTGCCGCCCACGCTGCCCAGCCCGGTCAGAAGCGCCAGCACCGCGCCGGCCCCGGGGTGCGCACCAGCAGGGCCAGCAGCAGCGCGCACACCGCGAAGCTGCCCGCATCCACAGCCACGGCGATCCGGTAGGCGGCCGCGCCCGCCAGGCTGAGCAGGCCCGCGGCGGCCAGCCCGCCCAGGCCGAAGCATGCCGAGCGGACCATCGCGGCCACCGTGAACGGCCGGTCCTTAGGGCCGTCCCCGGCTACGTCTGCGATGAGCGTGAACAGGGAGCTGTAGAACAGCTGCTGGCCGGCCGCAAGCAGCACCCCGGCCACGGCTACGGCCGCCACGCCCCGGGCGGGCGAGGTAGGTAACCGCTCCCAGGGCCTAGAGCAGCTCGGCGCCGACCACGACCCGCCGGGGTCCGGCCCGGTCTCCCAGGTGGGCTGCCAGCGGCGGCACGGCCAGGCCGGCCACGGTCCCGGCCGCGACCACGGTCCCGGCGGCAGTCCCACGTCGCGGGTCACGTACAGCAGGGCCACCGGCAGGAACAGCCCGGACCCGGCGTTGTCGGCGCCCAGCGCGGCCAGTAACGCGGTCCGGCTGCTCACCATCGCCCTACTCTGCCCGACCGGCGCGCGGTGCGCCCGCCGACCGGCATGACTGGCTATGAAGGACCTTCGGCCCTGGCCAACCGGGGCCTCCTCATGCATCGTGAACTAGTGTCCGTCAGTGGGCGTATCCAGCCAGACCGGCCCCCTGGGCATGTTTTGCGCGCCGTGGGCGGCTCAGCGCTCAGCCGGCCGGGCCCCGAGACGCCCATCGAATCCAAGCTGCACCCGCCCGGCGCGCGCCGGGAGTGGGTCCAGCGGCCCGGGCTGCTGCGCGAGCTGGCCAGCACGGTGTCGGCCAAGCTGGTCCTGGTCGACGCGCCCGCAGGCTTCGGGAAGACCACCCTGGTGGCGCAGTGGCGGTCCAGCGAGCTGGAGCACCGCCGTTTCGCCTGGCTCTCGCTCGACGCGGGGGACGACGACCCGGGCCGGCTGTGGTGGCACGTTGTGTCCGCCCTGGAGCGCGCCTGCCCCGAGCTGGACGCGCAGGACCTCCGGCGGGTGCTGCGGACCCAGGCCCCGGACATCGCTGACGCCCTGATCCCGAAGCTGGCCAACTGGCTGGGGGATCTGCAGGAACCAGTCGTCCTGGTCCTGGACGACTTCCATGTCATCCGGGAACCGGAGTGCCACGAGCAGGTGGCGTCCCTGCTGGTGCATCTGCCGCCAGCCGTCCTGCTGGTGCTGATCACCCGGGCTGACCCGCGGCTGCCGCTCGCCCGGCTGCGCACCATCGGCGAGATGGTCGAGGTCAGGATGCCCGAGCTGCGCTTCACGCCGTCGCAGGCGGCCGCGCTGGTCCGCAGCGTCTCCGGAGCCGAGCTCACCGATGCTGACCTGGCCGATCTCGTCGAGCGGACCGAGGGATGGCCGGCCGGGCTCTATCTCGCGGCGCTGTCGCTGCGCGGGCACCCCGCACCGGGCGACTTCGTCCGCCAGTTCACCGGCAATAACCGCTTCGTGGTCGACTTCCTGGCCGAGGAGGTGCTGACCCGCCAGCCGGCTGAGATCCGGCGGTTCCTCGCGCGGACCTCCATCCTCGACCGTTTCTGCGCCCCGCTGTGCGACGCCGTGGCCGGATCGGATAATTCGGCGGCCATCATCGACATCCTCGAGCGGGAGAATCTCTTCGTCGTCCCGCTGGACGAGACCCGGGGGTGGTACCGCTACCACCACCTCTTCGCGCAGGTGCTCCGCAGCCAGCTCGCGAGAGCCGAGTCCGGCACCGTGCCCGTGCTGCATCAGCGGGCGAGTGCCTGGTACCTGGCGTCGGGCTGGGTGGAAGAGGCGATCGGCCATGCGCTGGCCGCTGGTGATGTCCCGCGCTCCGTGGATCTCATCGCGCGGCACTGGTACGCCTACGTCAGCGTGGGCCGGGCGGGCACGGTCCGGGCCTGGATGCGGACGTTCTCCGACCAGGAGATCGCTGCTCACCCGCTCGCGGCGCACTGCGCGGCCTGGGCCGCGGCCCTGTCCGGTGAGCCGGAATCCCTGCACCGCTGGCTGCCGGTCATCGAGACCGCGCACCACGAGGGCCCGATGCCAGACGGGCTGGTCTCGCTGGAGTCCTCCGCAGCCCTGCTGCGCGGCGTGTACGGGTTCGAGGGCCTCCAGGTGATGCGTGACTCGGCGCGGCGGGCCGTCGAGCTGGAAGCCGACCCCGGATCCCCGTGGTACACGCTGGCCCGGGCGGCGTACGGCTTCAGCCTCTACCTGTCCGGTGACCTGGACGCCGCGGAGGAACCGCTCCAGGACGCGGCGCGCGGCGAGGCGTCCGGCACGATGATCGGCATCCTGGCCCTGGCCACCTTGTCCCTCATCGCCGCCGGGCGCGGCGACATCGCCCTGGCGGAGGAACTGGCTGACCGGTCGCGCGGCCTGGCCACCCAGGACGACCTCACGGAGTCGCCGCAAGCGTCACTGGCCTACACGGCCACGGGTGCGGTACGTGCCGCCCAGGGCCGGCTTGACGAGGCCCGGGCCGAATTCGAGCACGCCCTCAGGTCCCGGCGGCGGAAGCCGGGGATGAGCCCCTGGGCCACGCTCGAAAGCCTGCTCGGGCTGGCCCCGGTCCTTCTCGAGCTGGGAGACAGCGCGGCCGCCGGGGAAGCCATCGATGACGCGGAGCGGCTGCTGGTCCAGTTCCCCGAGGGCGTGGAGGTTCTCGAGGCCCGGCTGGAGAACCTCAGGCGGCGGCTGGACGGCCCGGCCCGGGCGGCGGCCCGGGGAGGCCCGCTCACCCAGCGGGAGGTGGCGGTGCTGCGCCTGCTCCGGGGCACGCTGTCCCTGCGGGAGATCGGGGAGGAACTCTACGTGTCACCGAACACGGTCAAGACGCACGCCCAGGCGATCTACCGGAAGCTCGGCGTGTCCACCCGGCACGACGCCGTGGAACGCGGGCGGCAGGCCGGGGTGCTGTGAGCCGGGTGGCCGGCGCAGGCCGGCCACCCCGGGCGCGGCCTAGACCAGGTGAAGCTGCCGGGCGCGCCGGACCGCCTCCCTCCGGTGCGCGGCCGCCAGCTTGCGGTAGATGCTCTTGAGGTGGGTCTTGACCGTGTTCACCGAGATGTACATCTCCGCGGCGATCTCGGCCGTGCTCATCATGTCTGACATGTGCTGGATCACTTCGCGTTCACGCTGGCTGAGCTGTTCCACGATCAGCGGCGGCGCGTCGCCGGACGGCCCCCCGGCCGCGGCCGGGCCGGAACCGATCAGGCCGGTTTTCAGCAGCGGCTGGTGCGCGCGGGCCAGCGCGGGATCTTGCCGGAGCACCGGGCGCAGCCAGGTCCGTTCCATCATGAACGGCAGCCGCAGCTGCTCGGCGCTGGCCAGCCGCAGCGCATGCTCCAGCGCCCGCCGGCCCCGCACCCGGTCGCCCGCCCGGTAGTTCAGCCTGGCCTCAGCCAGTTCGGCGTCCACCTCGGCGTAGCCGGACTCAGCCGCGGAGCCGGGCCGCCGGGCGGCCAGCGCCCGCCGGGCCGCCTCGGGGTTTCCCCCGGCCAGCCACGCGCGGGCCAGCGCGACCGCCACATCGGCCCGGGACCGTGACCCGCTCCGCTCGGCCGCGTCCACCGCATCCTGGGTCGCCCCGTCAGCCGCGTACGCCCTCGAATCGAGGAGGGTGAGCCGGTCATCCAGCCAGCCGGGCAGCGGCTGGCCCGACCGGGCCTGGCCGAGCATTTCCCTGGCCGCCGTGGTGTGGCCCCCGGCCAGCGCCTCGCGCACGGCGACCACCTGGGCCAGCACATCCGCCAGCGGGTCCGGCCGGAGCCGCTGGGCTTCCCCGGCCCGCTTGAGCTGGGTGCGCGCCTGCCTGAGCTCCCCCCGGTCCAGATGTACCCAGGCCAGCGCGACACTGGCCGCCGGGCCGCCGGACTGATCGCCGAGGGCCTGGTCAGCGAGGGCGCCAGCCCGGGTCAGCTGCCCGCGCAGCGCCTCGGCGAGCGCGAGCTGCCCGAGGTAGCCGGCCCGCTCGTAGCTGCTCGCCGCCGCCCCCCGCGCACTGGCCGCACTGAGCGTCCCGGCGGCCTGGTCGAAGTCACCGGCCCACAGTTCGGCCGTTCCGCGGCTGGCCAGCACCTCGCCGTGGACCCCGGGATGGCGGGCCAGCTGATCTTCCGGGAGCAGCTCCAGCAACCGCTGCGCCCGGGCCGCCGCGCCGGCGGCGGCAGCTCCCTGGCCGGTGCGGCGGGACAGGGCGACACGGATGAGCGCGGCGGCCAGCCGGGCGGGGATGTCCTCGCCCGCGGGCCGCTGCTCCAGGATCGCGTCGGCCGCCCCGAGGGTGGAGCCGTCAGGGGAGGTGCCGGTGCCAGCCAGTTCCATGGCCGCGGCGACGACCATGAGCTCTGGCCCGGCCCCGGGCGGGACGGGCGGCATGCGCCGGAACTCGTCCGCGAGCGGGTGCAGTCCCCGGAGATCCATGAGCTGCCCGATGGCCAGTTCGTCAACGACGATCCGGGCCGCGAGCGCCCAGTCGCCCGATTCGCCGGCGTGCCGGACGGCTTCGCCGAGCGGCCCGTGCCGCCAGTACCATTCAGCGGCCCGCCGGTGCAGGCCAGGGACCTGGGCCGGGGACTCACGGCGGAGCTTGAGGCTCAGGACCGAGGCGAACAGGGCGTGGTAGCGATAGCAGCCGTTCCCGACGGGGCGGACGAACGCGTTGGTCCGGGCCAGTTCCGCCAGCGCGGCCGCGGATTCCCCCTCCTCCGTCAGCACGTCAGCGATAGCCGGGCTGACCAGGGACAGGATGCTGGTACGCAGCAGCAGCTCGCGGACCGGCGCGGGCTGGGCGTCCAGCACCTCTTCCACCAGGTATCCGGTGATGGAACTGTCTTCAGCCAGGAACTCCTTGACGAATTGCGCGGGGTCAGTGTGCCCCTCCATCGAGATGGCGGCCAGGCGCAGGCCCGCCGCCCAGCCCTCCGCGCGACGGGTGAGCGACTCAACGGCTGAATCGGACAGGACCACGCGGTGCTGCGCGAGCAGCAGGCCCGATTCCGCCACGCTGAAGGCCAGGTCGCTGGCCCGGACCTCGCCGAGTTCGCCGGCCAGCCGGTAGCGGTGCAGGGGGAGGAGCGGGTCCATCCGGGACGCGGCGATCAGGCGCAGCCCGGGTGCCGCGTTCTTCAGCACGTAGGCCAGGCCCTCCAGGGCGTCGGATGCGGTCAGCAGGTGCAGGTCGTCCAGGACCAGGACCACCGGCGGGTCCTGCGCGGCCAGCACGGATGCGAGCCGCAGGAGGAAGCTGTGACTGGCGCCGACCTCGCCGGCCACCTCGGGGGAAAGCAGCGGGACCCGGACACCCGCCTTGCGGAGGGCCGCCGCGACATGAGACCAGAACACCGCCGGCCGGTTGTCGTACTCGTCCACGGTCATCCAGGCGCACGGGCCCGGGCTGGTCCTGGCGGCGGCCCAGAGCGCGATGGCCATGGTCTTGCCGGCCCCGGGCGGCCCAGTGACCATCGTCAGCGGGCCACGTGCACTCTGGGTGAGCATCTTCTCCAGCCGCGGCCGCGGTACCGCCCACTCAGGCAGGCCCGGGGCGGTGATCTTGGACATGAGGACAGGGTCGGCGGCGCCGACCCGCGGTCCGGTGTGGCCGGTCACGCTACGCGTGGGGGCAGGGGTGATCATTGCTAACAACCTCTTCCCGAAACCAGCGCCGCCGGCTGCCCGCCCTCATCAGGGATTCCCGGCCGCGTGGAGCCGGCCTGGGGGGCCGTCTCGCCTGATTTCGAGCCTTCGCCGCAGCTGGGTGGTTTGTCATCACCCGGCCGCGATCTCACCAGGGTGAAGTCACCCGGTTGGAGGGGTGCGCGACGCTCCTGGCGGCGGCAACGTTGTGACCGGCATTGCTGCACATGGGGAGCCGCCTTGACACCGTCCTACTACGAGATCCGGGTCGTTGGTGTGCTGCCACCCGAAGCCCTGCTGGACTTCGAACGGCTCACCGCAACCGTGGAACCGGTGGAAACTGTCCTGCACGGCCCCCTGCCTGACGTCGCGGCGCTGCATGGCCTGCTCGCCCGGCTGGAGACGTTCGGGGCGCAGATCGTGGAGATACGCCGGCTGCGCGACTGGGACCCGCCTGCGGACGCCTGACCGGCGGCCCGCCGCGTCCGGGCCACAGCCCCCGCCAACCACGGCCCCCGCCAACCACGGCCCCCCGAGCCGCCCGGCCACCGCGGCCGGGTCTGCGGCGCCCCGCTCAGAGCGGCAGGGCGCCACCCTCGGCCGCCTCGGTCTCCGCTTTGTCCGGCATCCCCCGGACCAGGATGATGATGACCACGGCGACAGCGGCGCCGATGATGTCGCCGCCGACGTACACCCACCAGCCGGTGAAGTTCGCGCCCACGATGTCCGGACCCAGTGTGCGGGCCGGATTCATCGACGACCCGCTGATGGGACTCGCGAACAGCCCGAGCAGCGCCACGGTGGAGCCCACCGCGATCGCGGCGTTGTGGCCGATGCTGCGGCCGCCCGTCGCCGTGTGCAGGATCACGCTCACGAGGATGGCGGTCAGGACGATTTCCATGATGAACGCCCGCCAGTCCCCGCCGGGCTTGGCGATGGGGTAGTTCCCACCCGCGCTGACATTCCCGAAGAGGGCCTGCAGGAACAGCGCTGCGCCGATAGCGCCGGCGAACTGCGCGGCCAAGTACGGCAGGACCCAGTTCGGCGGGAACACCCGGCGGGCCGTGAACGCGAAGGTGACCGCGGGATTGATGTGCAACCCGGACAGCGGTCCCCAGGCATAGATGAGGGCCATCACCAGTGCGCCTGGCGCGATCACCGCGGCGGCCCGGCTGATCGGGCCGCCCCCCGCGTAATGGTTGATGACGCCGGACCCGGCGGCCACGGTCACCAGCGCGAAGGTACCGAGAAACTCGATGATGAGACGGACCCGCAGCGGCCGCTGCTTGAGCTGGTCTTCTTCGAACCGCAGCAGGTACCGCCGGCTGACCTGAGCGGCGTGCTGTGCCTCCTGATCGTCAACGGCCTCAGTCATGCCCGTCCACCTGCCCTCCTGGTCAGCCGGCCACGCCCGCCGTGACGAGCCCAGCCTTCCCGACGCGGCGGGCCGGCGGATCACCCGCCGCGAGGGAAGGCCCGGGGCCGGGCCACAGACCGGGGCCCCACCCCTGGCGGTCCGCACCATCCCTTACGGGTGAGCCCGGGAGCCCGGGAAGGTGCAACCGTCGACGTGGTCGATCCCCGGGAAGATCCGCTCCCGGGGTACCGAAGGGACTCTGGACATGAGCATGCCCACCAAGGCGGCGGTCGACGACACCACGAGCGAGGCGCTGGCCAGCCTGGCCCTCGGCGATCCCGAGCTCCTGGGCGAGGGCGTGGCGCTCCGCCAGGAACTGCAGGAGCGAAGCGGCCTGGATCCGCGCACCTTCGCCCTGGTCAAGATCGCTGCGCTGATCGCCCTGGACGCGCCGCCGGCCTCGTACCTGTGGCAGGTAGGACTCGCGATCGATGCCGGCGCCACGCCGGAAGAACTGATCGGCGTCCTGCGGGCCGTCGCGCCGCAGGTCGGTTTGCCCAGGATCGTGGCGGCGGCGCCGGAGCTGATGGTCGCCCTGGGCCTGGCCCTGCCCGACGGCCCCCCCGGGATGGTCTAGCGCACCGCTCCACGCACCCCGGCCCGGGGGCGAAGCGGATCCGGAACCTCAGGCAAAGGAAGTGCACCGTGAGCCAGCCGTTCAAGGGAACGATCAACACAGATATCCGGGACTCGGCCCCGGACTGGTCACCATTCGAGCCGCCGAAGGCGCCGGACGGCGCGCCGAACGTCGTCTACATCGTGCTGGATGACGTCGGCTTCTCGGCCATGTCCAGCTACGGCGGCCCGATCGACACGCCGAACATCGACCGGATCGCCAGCGAGGGGATCCGCTACACGCAGTGGCACACCACGGCGCTCTGCTCGCCGACCCGGTCCTGCCTGCTGACCGGCCGCAACCACACCCGCAACTCGATGGCCTGCATCACCGAGGCGGCGATCGGCTTCCCCAACGCCAGCGGCACCATCCCGCCGGAGAATGGCATGCTGTCGGAGATCCTGGCCGAGCGGGGCTGGAACACCTACATGGTCGGCAAGTGGCACCTGTGCCCGACCGTGGAGATGAACGTCGCGTCGACCCGGCGGAACTGGCCGTCCGGCCGCGGGTTCGAGCGCTGGTACGGGTTCCTGGGCGCCGAGACCAACCAGTGGTACCCGGACCTGGTCTACGACAACCACCCGGTCGACCAGCCCAAGCTGCCCGAAGAGGGCTATCACCTCACTGACGACATCACCGATAAGGCCATCGAGTTCATCACGGACTCGAAGGTGATCGCACCGGACAAGCCGTTCTTCCTGTACTACGCCCCCGGCGCCGCGCACGCGCCGCACCATGTCTCCAAGGAATGGGCCGACAAGTTCAAGGGCCGGTTCGACATGGGGTATGAAGCGATGCGCGAGCAGACGCTGGCCCGGCAGAAGGAGATGGGCATCGTCCCGGCTGATACCGGGCTGCCGCCGGTCAACCCGATCGGCACCCCCGAGACCCGGCAGGGGCCCGACGGCCAGCCGTTCCCCCCGCTCGACGAGACCAGGCCATGGGATTCACTGTCGGCCGAGGAGAAGCGGCTCTTCGCGCGGATGGCCGAGGTGTACGCGGGGTTCCTGGCCCACGCCGATCATCACGTCGGCCGGCTGCTCGACTACCTGGAGGAGTCCGGGCAGCGGGATAACACGATGATCATCGTGGTGTCGGACAACGGCGCCTCCGGCGAGGGCGGCCCCGACGGGTCGGTCAACGAGATGCTGTTCGCTAACGGCATCCCGGACAACATCCAGGCCAACCTCGCGATGATCGACGAGCTGGGCGGGACGAAGACCTACAACCACTACCCGAACGGGTGGGCGATGGCCTTCAACACGCCGTTCAAGATGTGGAAGCGGTATGAGTTCAACGGCGGCACCGCGGACCCGTGCCTCATCTCCTGGCCATCAGCCACGGCAGGCCGCGGTGAACTGAGGCACCAGTACCACCACGCGATCGACATCGTCCCCAGCATCCTGGACGCCCTGGGCGTCGAGCCGCCCGAGACGATCAAGGGGCACGTGCAGAGCCGGTTCGACGGCGTGAGCATGCGCTACAGCGTCGACGACGCGTCCGCGCCGTCCGCCCGCCGGACGCAGTTCTACTCGATGCTCGGCTCGCGCGGGATCTGGCACGACGGCTGGAAGGCCGTCACCACCCATCCCACGCTCAGCGGCTGGAGCCACTTCAACGACGACACCTGGGAGCTGTACCACACCGACACCGACCGGGCCGAACTGCACGACCTGGCCGCTGAGCACCCGGACAAGCTCCGCGAGCTGGTCAACCTGTGGTTCGCCGAAGCGGGCGCCAACGACGCGTTCCCGCTCGACGACAGGTCCGCGCTGGAGATCATTATCACGCCGCGGCCGCAGCTGGCCTCGCCCCGGCAGCGCTACACCTACTTCCCGAACACCGCCGAGGTGCCCGAGGCGCAGGCAGTCAACATCCGCAACCGCTCCTTCTCCATCGGGGCGCTGGTCGACATCCCCGCGGCTGGCGCGGAGGGCGTGCTGTTCGCGCACGGGTCCCGGTTCGGCGGGCACGCGCTCTACGTCAAGGACAACCGGCTGCACTACGTGAACAACTTCGTCGGCATGGCGGAACAGAAGATCGACGCCACCCAGGACGTCCCGACCGGGCGGGACCTGATCCTGTCGGCCTCGTTCGACAAGGACGGAGAGGACCCGCCGCACGTGTCCACCGGGATCTTGTCCCTCTACTACGGGGACAAAAAGGTCGGCGAGGGCCGGATCAAGACCCAGCCCGGGCTGTACAGCCTGGCCGGCGAGGGACTGTGCGTGGGCCGTGACAGCGGCGAATCAGTGACCGCCGACTACCCGGGCCCGCATCCGCATGCCTTCACCGGCGGCACCATCAAGCGGGTCGCGGTCGATGTCAGCGGCGACCCGTACGTCGATCTCGAGCGCGAGGCCCAGGCCATGCTGGCCCGCGAGTAGGGAGACCCCGATCACCGATCAGGCGGCCCCCACCCAGGCCGGCCCCGCCCAGGCCAGCAGGGAGCGCCCGCACGTGCTGACCGTGCCGGGCGCTCCGCTGGCCTTCCACGTGATGGCCAAGCCCACCGGAGCGGTCTGCAACCTGGACTGCGAGTACTGCTTCTTCCTGTCCAAGGAGATGCTGTACCCGGGCAGCAAGTTCCGGATGGCCGCTGACCTGCACGAGACCTATATCCGCCAGCTCATGGAGGCGCACGCCCGGGTCCCGGAGGTGGTCGTCGCCTGGCAGGGCGGTGAGCCGACCATGATGGGCCTGGATTTCTTCCGCCGCTCCATCGAGCTGGAGCGGCAGTACGCCCGGCCGGGCCAGCGGATCCTCAACACCATCCAGACCAACGGCACCCTGCTCGACGACGAGTGGGGCATGTTCCTGAAGCAGCACGACTTCCTGGTCGGCATCTCGATCGACGGGCCGCGCGAGATGCACGACGCCTACCGGGTCGACAAGGGCGGCAAGCCCACCTTCGACCGGGTCATGCGCGGCCTGGACGTGCTGCGGCGGCACGGGGTCGACTGGAACGTGCTCACCACGGTGCACGCGGTCAACGGCGACCACGGGCGGCAGGTGTACACGTTCCTGCGCGACGAGCTCGGCGCGGCGTTCATCCAGTACATCCCGATCATCGAACGCGCGACCGAGCAGACGCTGCCGGTCGCCGACGCCGGCTGGGGCGGCAGTGTCCGCGGCCGCCCGCTCTACACCCAGGAGGGTGACCTGGTCACCCACCGCTCGATCGGGCCGGCGCAGTACGGCCAGTTCCTCATCGACGTGTTCGAGGAATGGGTCCGCCGCGACATCGGCACCGTCTACGTGCAGATGTTCGACACGGCGCTGGCCAACTGGTACGGCGAGCCCGGCGGGATGTGCGTGCACGCCAAGACCTGCGGACAGCAGCTGGCCCTCGAGCACACCGGCGACCTGTACTCCTGCGACCACTACGTCGAGCCCGGCTACCTGCTCGGCAACATCAGGGACCGGCACATGCTGGAGCTGGTGGCCTCACCCCAGCAGCGCAAGTTCGGGCAGGACAAGCACGACACGCTGACCCGGTACTGCCTGGACTGCGACGTCCGGTCCGCCTGCCACGGAGGCTGCCCTAAGGACCGGTTCGCCACCTCTCCCTACGGCGAGCCCGGCCAGCACTACCTGTGCGCCGGCTACAAGGACTTCTTCCACCACGTCCGCGAGCCGATGCAGGCGATGGCCAGCCTGCTCCGCGCGGGCCGGGCACCGTCTGAGCTCATGGGCTCGTACGCGGCGCAGGACGCCCGGCGCGGCCAGCCGCCAGGACATCCACGCTGAGGGCCAGGATCCAGGCCGGGAACAGCAGTTCCACCCAGGCGGAAAACCCGACGGCGACCAGCAGCAGGACCGCGGTGACCAGCCCGGCCACGGTGAGCCACCGGGACACGATCTGGGTGCGCCGCGCGATGGTCACGGCGGTCAGCGTGAACACGGCCGCCATCCGCATCGCGTAGACGTTCAGCAGCAGTGAGGTGACGTTGCGGCCCAGCGCCAGGGTGCCGGCGGCCGGCACCCCGGACGTCGCGGACGCGATGATCCCGCCGCCGATCGCCGCGGCCACGAACATCATGGCCACGAACAGCAGGCCACTGCCCAGGAACACGGTCGCGAAGAAGCGGTCCTCACGGTCGCCGATCCGGTCCCGGAGCACCCCGATGAACCAGAGGAACGCGATCCCGGCGAACGGGACGAGGTTCAGCGCGACCGCCACCGCGGCGCGCCGCCGCGAGTCCGTCAGCCAGGTGCCCGGGACCTCAGGATGCGACGGCACCGAGATCTTGAGCAGGACGAGCGCCGAGATGAGCAGCACGGAGAAGAGGATCCCGGCGACCGCGGCCGCCCGCGGCGTCCTCAGCGGGCTCCCCGCCCGCAGCACATCCTGGCCCGCTAGTTCCGCCACGGCTGAACACTAGGCCGGCCCGGCCGAACCGCCACCACCCCGCGCGGGTGAGCCGCCCGCGGCCGCCGCCAGGAAATATCTTGGCGACAACCCGTGGCAAACCTCCGCGATCTGGACCACGGCGAGGCGGGAGGGCAGCACGGTGCGGCACCGCCTTCGCTCTTCCCTGGCCGCCGCCGGCCGGTGGGCCGCCAGCATCGGCCCGGAGCGGGCCCACCTGCGCGCGGACATCGTAGCCGGGCTGCCCCGGGCGATCAGCAGCGTGCCGGACGGCATGGCCGCGGCGGTCCTCGCCGGGGTCAACCCGGTGCAGGGCCTGTACGCAGGGTTCGCGGGCCCCATCGCGGGCGGGTTCACCTCGCATACCCGGCTCATGGTCATCACCACGACGTCAGCGGCCGCCCTGGCCGCCGGCTCGGCCCTGCAAGGCGTGGCCCCCGCCCAGCGGCCCGGTGCCATCGCGCTGCTGGTGATTCTGGTCGGCGCCGCCCTGGTCGCCGCGGGCATGGTCCGCCTCGGCCGCTACACCCGGTTCGTCTCCTACTCCGTGATGATCGGCTTCCTCACCGGGATCTCCGTCAACATCGTGTGCGGCCAGATCGCCGATCTGACCGGCGCCCCGGCCCAGGGCGATTTCCCGCTCGCCAAAGCGGTCGACGTGCTCACCCACCCCAGCCGGATAGACCTGGCCTCGCTGCTGGCCGGGCTCGGCGCGCTGGCGATCCTGGCCATCCTGGCCCGCACCCGGCTGGCCGTGCTCAGCTCCCTGTTCGCCCTGGTGATCCCGACCCTCGTCATCGCGGCCACGGGCGCGGACAGCGTCGCCCGGGTGGGGGACGCGGGCGGTATCCCGCGGGGTATCCCGCTGCCGCATCTGCCGGATTTCCGGCTGTTCTCGTTCAGCCTGGTGACCGGCGCCCTGGCGGTCGCGGCGATCGTCCTCGTCCAGGGGGCCGGCGTAGCCGAGGCCGCGCCGAATCCCGGCGAGGCCCGGCCCCGCCCGAACCAGGACATCATCGCCCAGGGAGCAGGCAACCTGGCCTCAGGGTTGTTCCGCGGCATCCCCGTGGGCGGGTCGGTCGGCCAGACCGCGCTCAACATGTCAGTCGGCGCGAAGACCCGCTGGGCGGCAATCTTCTCTGGCGTCTGGCTGCTGGTGATCCTGGCCCTGTTCTCCGGGCTGGTGGCCAGGATCGCGGTGCCCACCCTCGGGGCGATACTCATCTTCGCCGCCATCGGCTCGCTGCAGCTGGGAGAAGTGCGCAGCATCATGCGCACCGGGCGCAGCTCGCAGATCGCGGTCATCACGACCTTCGCCGCCACGCTGTTCCTGCCGGTCGCCGCCGCGGTCGGCATCGGGGTGGCCCTGTCGCTCCTGCTGCAGCTGAACCAGGAGGCGATGGACCTGGCCGTGGTGGAACTCGTCCCCCGCGACGACGGGCTCTTCGAGGAGCGCCCGCCCCCGGCCGTCCTGACCAGCGGCCACGTGACCATCCTGGACGTGTACGGCAGCCTGATGTACGCCGGTTCCCGCACGTTGCAGGCTCACCTGCCTGATCCGGGCGGGACGCGGTCTTCCGTGGTGGTGCTGCGGCTGCGTCGGCGCACGTCGCTGGGCGCGACCTTCGTCAAGGTGGTGGGCGACTACGCCGACCACCTGGCGGACGCCGGCGGCCGCCTGTACCTGAGCGGTCTCGACCCGAGCCTGACCGACCGGCTCCGGCGGACCGGCCACCTCGACGGGCCGGTGCATACGTTCGAGGCCACCCCGGTCGTTGGTGAATCGACCAGGGCGGCCTCGCTCGACGCCGAAGCGTGGCTCGTCACGCGGCACGACGGCGGCGGATGAGCATGCGCCGGCCGCGGCGCTCCTAGCGCCTGCGCGAAACGCGCCGCGCCGTGCGCCGTCCTGTGCGCCGGGCTACTCTGCGGGCACCGATCATCTCTGCCTCCAGGTGTTCTCGTGTCTGGCCGGAACGTCGTTCAGCTTGCTGCGCCTGAGGTTTCCATCTCGTGCAGTTCCTTCGCTTCCTCGGCCGAGACCAGCCCGATCTCCACGAGGTCGAGCGGGCTGATGAAGCCGTCACTGATGCGGAAGCCGCCGGCGCGGGCGATCGCGTCGCGCAGCGGCACCGCCCAGTGGTGCTCCAGCAGGATGAGCGCGGCCGCGGAGCCGTTCGGGATGTCCTCCAGGATGTCCCAGCCCTCCTCCTCGGTGAACACCTGCACGCCACCGTCGGCCGCTACCGCCTCGGCCCCCGCGGCTGCGCCCTCCTCCACGCCGTCCTCGCCCTCGATGCCGAGGCCGATGAGAGCGCCGATCTTGGTCCCGTACTCGATCGCCTCAGCTTCGGTGAGGTTACTGAGGTGCTCGACTTCGAGTTCGCCCTCGGCGTCCTTGTAGACGGCGAGCGAGTCGATCACCCGGACCATGTCGCTCTCACGGAGCCGTTCGAGTTCGGCGACTATCTCGCCGTGGAAGTTGGGCTGACTGAATCCCAACACGATGAGCTGTACCGGCCCGATGGCCATGAAACTCCGCCTCTTCTCACTGGTTGGCTTGTCTGTCCGGGCTGGAGGTGCGTCACCCCGGCCCACCACCGGAGCATCTGCCCTGGGGGCTGCCTGCGCATCACCCGGCAGGAGGGATAGCTGCGCCCGGGCCGGCCGCTCAGCTGAGCGGCCGGCCCGGGCGCGGGCGAACGATGGCGTCCCTCACCTGGGGTCAGCTACGCGTGGGCACGGCGCCTGCTGGGCAGGACCGCGCCGATGAGCCACAGGATGGGGATGAAGAAACCAATCAGGCCCAGGACCCAGTGGCCCTTCCGGAAAGTGAGCACGCATACCGTGAACAGCAGGGCGATGTACAAGATGCCCAGCGTGAACGTGAAGGCCCAGTCCAGTCCCGACATAGTGCCACGTCCAATCGGTTACGCGGCACCCTTGCCGTGCAGGGCTTCCTGGAGCTGCTGCTCGCCTTCCTTGGACAGCGAGGTCTTCAGGACGGTGCCGCCGTACTTGCTCATGGCCTCGACGGCCTTGTCCGGGGTGACCTTCTCGACCATCAGGAACAGCGCCGAGGTCCCGGGCTTGAGCATGTCGCGGACCTGGTCCTCGAACTGCTTGTCGATACCGGACTTGGTGAGCTTACCCATCAGCGCGCCGAACCCGGCGCCGAGGGCGATCCCGAAGACGGGCACGAAGAACAGCAGGCCGAACAGCAGCCCCCAGAACATGCCCCAGCTCGCCCCGGCCCCGACCGGGTTGTGGCTGGTGTGGACGTGGTACTTGCCCTCGTCGTCGCGCACGATCACCGCGATCGCGTCCGGCTCGATGATGAGGTCCTTGGCCAGCCGCCGGGCCTCGTCAGCGGCCGCCTCGGCGGTGGCCTGGTCGGGGTATCCGATCGCAATCAGGTCAGACATGGCGTTTCATATCTCCTTTGATGTGATTGCCGACCAGTCCACCAGCCCGGCCCGGCCGACGCCCCACCCGCTACGGGTGACCCGGGCGCCGCTGATATCCCGGATCACCCGGGAGAACACCGCGGCGGGTGATGACCGCCCGGCGTCTATGGGAGATAAAGGTCCTGATCGGCGGGCCCGGCAGTGGCCTGCCACCGGAGGCGCACCATCATGCTCACGCCAGACCGCACCGCCTGCCGGTACCGGATCGTGCTCCGTGGCGAGTGCCGGACCCTGCTGGCCGGAATCCTGGACGGGGCCAAGATCACCTGCGCGGACGGCCAGACGTACGTCACCGCATCGGTGCGTGACGAGTCAGAGTTCTACGGCCTGCTGGATAGGTTCGAGGATCTCGCGCTGCACATCGTCCGGCTGGACGAACTGGGCCCGCCAGGCTAGGGCAGCGTGAGGATGCGCGGGCCGGAGTCGGTGATGGCCACGCTGTGCTCCACGTGGGCGGCCCGGCTGCCGTCGGTGCTGCGCAGCCCCCAGCCGTCCGGGGCGACCCGGAACTCGTCGCCACCGCCGGCCATCAGCATGGGCTCGATGGCCAGCGCCAGGCCTGGCCGCAGCCGGAAGCCCCGGCCGGCCCGGCCCTCGTTGGGGACGTGCGGGTCCTCGTGCATCTGCCGGCCGATGCCGTGCCCGCCGAATCCTGACGGGATTCCATAACGGGCCGACCGGCCGATGGTGCCGATCGCGTGCGAGATGTCGCCGATGCGGGCCCCAGAGACCGCCGCGGCGATGCCGGCCGCGAGGGCCTTCTCCGCGGTCTCGATGAGCAGCAGGTCCGCGGGGCGCGGCGTCCCGACGATGAAGCTGGTCGCCGCGTCCCCGGTCCAGCCGTCCAGCGTCGCGCCGCAGTCGATACTGACCAGGTCGCCGTCCCGGAGCACGTAGCCGTCCGGGATGCCGTGCACGATCGTGTCGTTCACCGACGCGCAGATCACCGCCGGGAACGGAGTCGGCGCGAAGGACGGGTGGTAGTTCAGGAACGGCGAGGTGGCGCCGGCCGTGCGGATCACCTCGTGCGCCGCCTTATCGAGCTCGATCAGGCTGACGCCGACCCCGGCTGCCTCCCGGGCCGCGGCCAGGCACCGGGCGACTACCCGGCCGGCCTCGCGCATCGCGTCCAGCGCCTCAGCGTTCTTGATCTCCACCATGTCCTGCCGTGCTCCTCCGAAGTCTCATCCGCCGTTACCGGCGCCGCGTGTTCCCGGCCAGCGTCACCGGCCCGGGCAGGTGGCCCCGCTGGCGGTCTCGCGTAGCCCCGGCCCCGGCGGCCATCCTGGCCGGCCTGGCCCGCGGCGGATTCCGCGCCACGGGGTGTTCGTTGCGGAGAAATAACGCGAGCCACAGCCTGCGGAGGCCGGTGAGCTATTCCTCAGCCCGGCCGCCGAGGTAGCGCGCCAGGAACTTCTCAGCCGCGGCATAGAACCGCAACCGGTTCTCTGGCTTGGCGAACCCGTGCCCCTCGTCAGGAAACAGCAGGTACTCGTGTTCGATTCCCGCTTGCTCCAGGGCCGCCACGATCTGCTCGGACTCGGCCTGCTTGACCCGCGGGTCGTTAGCCCCCTGCGCGATGAGCAGGGGGATCGCGATGTCCGCCGCCCGGGACAGCGGGGAACGCGACCACAGGAACTCGGCGTCCTTGTCCGGGTTGCCGACCCGGTTGTGGAACTGCGCGATCATCGGGGCCCAGTACGGCGGGATGGTCTCGATCAGGGTCTTCAGGTTGGACGGCCCGACGATGTCCACCGCGCAGGTGAACAGGTCCGGCGTGAACGCCGCGCCGGCCAGCGCCGCGTACCCGCCGTAGGAACCGCCGTAGATCGCCACCCGGCCCGGGTCGCCCCAGTGCTGGCCGGTGACGTAGGCGACCGCGTCCACCAGGTCGTCGTGCATCCGGCCGCCCCACTCGCGGTCGCCAGCGTTCACGAACGACTTGCCGTACCCGGTCGAGCCGCGGAAGTTGACCTGCACGCAGAGGTAACCGCGGTTCGACAGCCACTGTGCTTCCGGGTCGAACCCCCACGCGTCCCGGGCCCACGGCCCGCCGTGCACGTTGAGGACCGTGGGCAGGTCGCGGCGGTCGGTGCCCGGCGGGAACGTGGCGTACCCGTGGATGGTCAGGCCGTCGCGGGCGGTGAACGAGAACGGCTCCATCGGGGCCAGCTCGAACTGGGCCAGCTCCGGGCGGCTGTCGAAGAGGAACTCACCGGTGCGGGTGCGCCGGTCGTAGCTGAAGTAGGAGACCGGGCCGGCGTCGGTGTTGAACGCCACCAGCCACGTCTCGTCCGCGTCGTCGTGGTCGCCGAACGACGGGTCGCCGGGATGCAGCGCGCGGATCGCGGCCAGGTCGGGCTCGAGCGCCGGGTCGAGCACCCGGTACTCCATCCGGTCCTTGAGGAAGGTGACGACCTGCGGCTCGCGGGTGTCCGGGTGCAGCCGGATCCCCGCCACGTCAGCCTCCGGGTCACCGGCCAGCACCTGCTCCGCGCCGGTCGCCAGGTCGAGGCGGACCAGCCGGCCCGTGTCCGCGCCCACCG
Source organism: Streptosporangiaceae bacterium (assembly GCA_036509255.1). Classification (GTDB taxonomy): domain Bacteria; phylum Actinomycetota; class Actinomycetes; order Streptosporangiales; family Streptosporangiaceae; genus RYN-230. The sequence continues at coordinate 9,894 of DATCFY010000131.1, read as the reverse complement.
AGCTGATCGCCAGCAGCGACCGGCCGTCCTCGCTGAACGCGACCGGCTCGCTGGTCAGCGCGTCCTCGGCGGAGATGGCCAGCAGCGGCCGCCAGTCCTCCGCGGTACCGCCGCGCACCATGACGACCAGGCCGCCGTCGGGTTGCGGCGCGATCCCGGCCCGCACTACCAGCTCGCTGTCCGCGACCCAGCCGATGAACCCGGGGTTCTCGACCTCCTTGACCAGCTCGCCGGTGGTCAGGTTGAGCCGGTACACGTCGTGCAGCTGCGGGTTGTCGCGGTTCAGCCCGACCAGGATCTCAGTCGGGAACTTCTTGTCCCCGGCGATCAGGTCGGTCTGCACGTTGTCGAACGGAGTCAGGTCGCGCCGCTGCATGGTCTCCAGGTCGACGTCATGCAGCCGCCAGTTCTCATCCCCGCCGGTGTCCTGCAGGTACAGCAGGTGCTGCCCGTCGTGCGCCCAGGCGAACATGCGGATGCCCCGGTCGGTGTCGTCGGTGACCACCCGGGCCGCGGGCCAGTCCACGCCGCGGCTGCCGATCGGGGCGACCCAGACGTTCAGCACCCCCTCGCGCGGGGCGATCCAGGCCAGCCGGGTTCCGTCGGGGGACAGGTGCGGACTAATGCGTTCCGGGTTCCCGAACAGAACCCGCCGCGGGATGAGTTCAGCCATGGGCCATGCCTACCATGCAGGTCCCAGTCCGGGTACCATCGCCGCGTGCTGAGACGTCTGCCGGTTAGGCGCCCGTGAGCGCGGACGATCTGATCATCCGGTCCGGGCACGTGGTGACCATGGACCCGGAGCTCGGGGACATCCCCGGCGGCGACGTCCTGGTGAGCGGCGGCCGCATCGCCGCGGTCGGGCCGGGCCTGGACGCTCCCGGGGCACGTGAGCTGGACGGCCGGGAGATGATCGTGGCCCCCGGCCTGGTCGACACCCACTGGCACATGTGGAACACGCTGCTGCGCAGCATGTCCGGAGGCATGCCGGGGGAGGACCGGCCGGCCGGTTACTTCTCGGTGTCCCTCGGGCTCGGGCAGGCGTTCACCGCCGACGACAACTACCAGGGCACCCTGCTGGCCTGCGCCGAGGCCGTCAACTCCGGGATCACCACGGTGCATGACTGGTCCCACAACGTCCGCGGGCCCGCCCACGCGGAGGCTGAGCTGCGGGCGCTGGCCGAGGCCGGGCTGCGGGCCCGGTACTCCTACGGTTATTCGGCCGGGCATCCGAATGACCAGACGATGGACCTGGCCGGGCTGCGCGCCCTGCGCCAGGACTGGAAGGCCTGGCCGGGTGGGGAGCTGCTGACCCTCGGCATGGCCTGCCGGGGTCTCGGGGGCAGCAACCCCTCCATGCGGGTGCCACCCCGGGTCTACCGGCAGGAGATCGAGGCCGCCCGCGAGCTGGGCCTGCCGGTCACCGTGCACGCGTCCGGGCCGCCGACCGCGGCCGGGCAGATCGGCGTGCTGGCCGCCGACGGCCTGCTCGGGCCGGACCTGCAGGTGGTGCACGCCAACTGCGCCACGCCGGAGGAAATCAGCCAGCTCGCCGAGGCCGGGTGCGCGGTGAGCCTGTCACCGTTCAGTGAGCTGCTGATCGGCTACGGGCTGCCGCAGACGGCCGACCTCCTCGCGGCCGGGATCCGCGTCGGCCTGTCCGTGGACACCACCGCGCTGACCGGCAACGCCGACATGTTCGCGATCATGAAACTGACCCAGGGGCTGATCAACGGCACAGCCCAGCAGGAGTTCGCCTGCACTGCCCGGCAGGCACTGGCCCTCGGGACCATCGGGGGAGCCCGGTCCCTCGGCCTGGACGCGGTGACCGGGTCGCTCACGCCTGGCAAGCGGGCCGACATCATCCTTGTGCACACCGGCCACCCCAACCTGGGCGTGCTCACCGACCCGGCCGCGTTGCTCGTCGCCGCGGCCCAGCCCGGCAACGTGGACACCGTGCTGGCCGATGGGCAGATCCTGAAGCGCGGCGGGGCCCTGGTCACCCTGGACGGCGACCGGATCAGCGCCCAGGCCCGCCAGGCCCTGGCCCGGGTCCGCGCCCGCGCGGCCTGACCGCCGCAGGCTCCGGCGCGCCGTGGCCGGCCGGGGACAACGCAGGGACCGACCGCAGCGCCACCAGCATGAGCAGGCACGCGGCCGCGAGCACCGCCCCGGACCACCGGACCGACGCGGTCAGCCCCAGCAGCGTGGCGAGCAGGCCCACGCCCACGGTGACCAGGCCACTGCCCGCGTAGGTCAGCACGTAGAACAGGGAGACGGTCCCGGCGCGGGCCCCGGGCGGGGCGATGTCGTTGATCCGCCGGATGCCGCCCATGAACGCGAGCCCCTGCCCGGCGCCCGCCACCGCCATCGCCCCGAACAGCACGGCCACGCCGCCGGCCAGCCCGGCGGCGATCAGCCCGAGCAGCCCGGCGGCCAGGCCAATCAGCCCGGCCTGCTGGGCCCGGACCGCGTCCCACGACCGGCAGGCGGCCTGCGCGAGCGCCGCGACCAGCAGCAGCGAGCCGGCTGCGGCCCCGTCCACCAGCAGGTTGCGCCCGCCCAGCGCCGCGGCCGCGTAGGACGGCACCAACGCCAGCACCACGTACGCGACCGCCCAGGCCAGCAGGCTCACCACGGCCGGAGCCAGGAACGCGGCACGGCTGCGCCCGGGGAGGCTGGGCCAGCGGGGCTGCCAGCGCTGGCCTGTCACGCCCAGCGACCCGGGCAGGGTGGCCGCCGCCGCGGCCGCCGGCACCAGCAGGCCGATCTCCACCAGGTAGCTGAGGGCCCGCGGGGCCGGGGCGTACTGCGCCAGCGCCCCGGCGAGCACAGGACCGAACCCGCAGGCCGCGGTGGTGGCCGTCGCCGCCAGGAACGACGCCCGGGCCCGCCGCCCGTGCGGTTCGGTCAGGACCAGCCCGGCGGTGAGCGCCCCGGAGCAGGTGCCGACGGCGAGCCCCTGCACCGCCCGGCCCGCGAACAGCCAGCCCGGCCCGGACGCCGCGGCCAGCAGGGCCGAACCGCACGCCGCGGCGGCCAGCCCGGCCACCAGCACCGGCCGGTAGCCGGCCGTGTCGCTGAGCGGGCCGCAGATCAGCAGGGCCACGACGACGGCGGCGGCGTACACGGCCACCAGCAGCGTCACGTCCAGCGGCGAGAGGCGGAACACCCGCTCGTACGCCGCGTACAGCGGGGTGGCCAGGTTCGTCCCGGCCAGCAGGACGGTCAGGGCGTAGCCGAGCCCGGCGAAGCGCAGGCGCCCGGGCTGGCTGTCGGCGGCCTGGCGGTCAGGCGGCGTGGGTTGCCCGCGGGTGGGCTGTGGCTGGGACACGGGTGGGGGCCTCTGGCGCCGGTCGGGTATACGGAAGGACTGGGGGGAGTGGCGGCGGCCTCGGCCGCCCTGTGCGTGATCCCGCCCGCATCACCCGGCCGGGGCGGAGAGGACGTACTTGATTCCCCGCGCCCGGTATCCCGCGCGCTCGAAGGCGGCGGCCATCGGCCGGTTCGTGGTGTCAGTCGTGGCGGCGATGCGCGGCTCGCCGCGGCCGGCGTGAAACCGGGTGGTCTCAGCGACCAGGTCCCTGATGTAGCCATGGCCGCGAAGCCCGGGAACCACGCCCAGGTAGCCCACCACCGCCCCGCCGTCGGCGCTGTGGTTGGGCAGGATCATGCCAGCCAGCTGGCCATCGGCGGCCGTGTAGGCCAGCCGCCACCAGTCCCGGTCGCCCGGCATGGCCAGGTACATCTCCATGTCCTCACGGGCCTGGCGGGGGGCGCCCAGCAAGGCGACCTCGCGCCGGGTCGTCACGTCCAGGCTGCCCACCGCTATCTGGCGGAACACTTCAGCGAACCGGTCGTTATCCGGCTCGGGCCGGTAGACCAGCCGGCCGGTGGGCCGGGGGAGGCCCGCGTCGGGGGTCCACTCGAACCGGATCCGCTCGAGCTCGTCGGTCAGCCCCGCGCGGGCAGCGGCGTCACGCCGCCAGGCAAAAGCGGCCACCACCGCCGGGTCGGACCGCCAGCCGGACGGCAGGTTGATCTCATAGCCCGCCGTGGCCGGGCTATCCGGCCGGCGCAGCGCCTGCTGCCCGGCCGCGATCAGTTCCGCCGCCAGCGCCGTGCGGCCGGTAGTGGAGCCGCCGGTGGTGGAGGCGCCGGTGGTGGAGCCGCCGGCGTCCACGCAGTCCAGCGCCAGGGGATAGGCGGCGGTTGCGAACCCCCACCAGATCGCGCGGGCCAGGACGCGGCTGGCGTCCTCCGCGATCCAGGTCCATTCCGGCCGGTACTGGTGGCGGGCCAGCCCGTCGCGATACCGGCCGGCCGTGACCTGGCCGGCCGGCTCAGTGACCGGGTAGGCGAGAATCCGGTCGAGATCGGCTTCTGTGGCGGGGCGGATCAGCACACTGCCTCCGGTTGGTGGCGCGAGCGCGCCGCGCCTGCCGGGCAGGTCGCTGTCGGCAGGAGGTGCCTCCCAGGATCCGCCCGACACCCTGTGCCGGCCACGGGCGGTGGCCCGCCGGACACACTAGGCTCGGCCTGCTCACCCATCAACGGGATTATGTCCCGCCCCGTTCCTGCCGTCCTGACCGGTCCGCCAGCGCAAAGGGGATGCCATGCCCAGCCGCTTCCTGTACCTGGTACGGCACGGCGAGGCCGCGGGCCCAGAAGGCGGGCTGAGCGATACGGGCCAGGAGCAGGCGCGCCGTACCGGGGAGCGGCTGAAGAACCTGCCGGTGACGCGGATCCACCACAGCCCGCTGCCGCGGGCCGCGCAGACGGCCCGGCTGATCGCGGGCTGGCTGCCCGGTGTGCCGGTGGCCGAGTCCGCCGTCGTCGGCGACTACATCCCGGCTGACCTGGATCCCGCCGGTCTGCGGCCCTCCCACGCCCGGCTGGTCAGCAGCTACACGGTTACGGACCGTAAGGAGGGGGCGGCGCTGGCGCAGGCGGCGGTCGAGCGGTTCGCCAGGCCCCCGGGGGACAACCCGGCAGGACCGGCGGAGCCCCCGGCGGGCCGGGGGACCGGCCCGGCCGCCGACGTGCACGAGCTGATCGTCACGCACAACTTCCTGATCAGCTGGTTCGTGCGGCACGCGCTGGACGCCCCGGACTGGCGCTGGATGGGCCTCAACCAGCAGAACTGCGCGCTGACGGTGATCTTGTACCAGCCTGGCCTGCCGCCGTCGCTGGTCAGCTTCAACGACGCCGCGCACCTGCCGGACCAGCTCCGGTGGACCGGGTTTCCCGCCCCGCTCCGCCCCGGCTGCGGCTGATGTCACTCGCCGGGTGCCTTCACCCGTGGGGGGCCGTCACCTGCCGGGTGGCGGTGCATGACGGTGGGCCCGGGTTCGACGCCGGACTGCCGGCCGCCAGCGCTATTCGCCGGTGACGCCGTCCAGCGATTCCCGGATGAGATCGGCATGACCGTTGTGCCGCGCGTACTCCTCGATCATGTGACAGAGGATCCACCGCAGGCTCGGCGTCCGGCCGTCAGGCCAGGGCCGCGCGGCCAGCTGTGCCGGGCCGCCCGCGGCCAGCGCTTGCGTGGTCCGGGAACGGGACCGGGTCACGGCATCCTGCCAGAGCTCGCGGAGCTGCTCCGGGGAATCCCCGGCGGCGGTGCGCCATTCCCAGTCAGGGTCGGCGTCCCAGTCCACGGTGTCCCACGGCGGCGCCGGTGCCCGTCCGGCCAGCCGCTCGGAAAACCACGAGTCCTCGACCAGCGCCAGGTGCTTCAGCATCCCGCCCAGGGTCATCGAGGACACCCCGACCGTGGCGGCCAGGCCCGCGGCGTCCAGTCCCGAGCATTTCCACGCGAAAGTCGCCCGCTGGTAGTCCAGGAACCCGAGCAGCGTGGCAGCCTCGTCACCGGCCGGCGGGGGTTCCGGGCGTCCGTGCTCATCCACGTCGGTCATGGGCGGTAAGTCTAAGCGCTGTCCCGGCCCGGGGCGTGGTCCCAGCGCACTCGCGCTGCGCCGCACGACGCCCACCATCTTCGGAGAGGGGCTTGTCCGTCCACAACGGACAACAAAAGGCAAGGAGAGCACCCACTCCCTGCCGCTCTCAACGTATAGCGCACCGGGGGTCTAGCGGCAAGGCCCGGGTCGTGCCGCACAATTGTCGGCCGAGGCCAGAACCTGCAGCAGGTGCGGAAGCTCGCCGGCACCGACTTCGGCGTGCACTCACCGCGCTGGCTGTCCCGCTTCGGCGACGCCACCCGGCTGGCCGAGCGCTACCGGACCGGCCGGGTGCTGCTGGCCGGCGACGCGGCGCACATCCACCCGCCGACCGGCGGGCAGGGCCTCAACCTCGGCATCCAGGACGCGTTCAACCTGGGCTGGAAACTGGCCGCCGAGGTCGGCGGCTGGGCACCGGCTGGGCACCGGCTGGGCACCGGAGGGGCTGCTGGACAGCTACCACACCGAACGGCACCCGGTGGCCGCCGACGTGCTGGACAACACCCGCGCGCAGATGGAGCTGCTGTCCCTCGAGCCGGGTCCCCAGGCCGTGCGCAGGCTGGTGTCGGACTTGATGGACTTCGACGACGTGAACCGGTACCTGATCGAGAAGATCACTGCGATCGGAGTCCGCTACGACTTCGGCGAGGGGCATGAACTGCTCGGCCGGCGGATGCGGGACGTGGGGCTGAAGCGGGGGCGCCTCTACAGGCTGATGCACGGCGGCCGGGGGCTGCTGCTCGACCAGACCGGCCGGCTTTCGGCGGCGGGGTGGGCGGACCAGGTGGTCGACGTCAGCGAGGAACTGGACGTGCCCGCCGTGCTGCTGCGGCCGGACGGCCACGTGGCGTGGGCCGGTGAAGACCAGCAGGATCTGCTCAGCCAGCTGCCCCGGTGGTTCGGCGCTGCCGTCAGCTGAGCGCGCAGTTGCGGCCCGGAAGGGCGGGACCTATCTCAGCGCCAACCACGGTTCCATTGACCCCCGCGGCCGGGATGCAGCGGAGCCGCTGGCCGCAGGCCACACGATGGCGCGCCAGAAGCAATTACTCGATGTCCCGGAGCATCTTCTCGATGGACGTCAGGCGTTCATCGATCCGGGCCAGTTCCGTGTGCACCGCACTGTTGCCTTGACGCAGGCCGCGGGTCGAGGTCCGGATGACCACCACCAGGACAAACCCTATGAAGACGATGATGGTCAGCGGCATCCCGAATGCGATTAAGAGTTGCCAGGGGTTGAGGAGACCGATCATTAGACTCGTCCTTTCTCTGGTGACGGCCGCACAGCTGGTGAGTCAACAGATTCAGCGATGACCTCGGGGGTGAGCCGGATGTCGAAAGGTTGCAGCTCGAAATGGCGGAGGGCTTTGCCGTCATCGGAGAAGCGGAGGCTGCTGGTCACCAGCCCGGCTTCCTGGAGCCGGGCGAGGTGCACGTGCAGAACCGGCCGGCTGACGCCGAGGTCGCGGGCAAGCTGACTCACGTGCGTGCCCCGGACCAGCAAGGTCGCCACGATCCGCCGCCGCGTGGGATGGTCCAGAGCCGCGATCACTCCCGCCAGCTGATCGCCTGGGTTTGGGTCGCCTGATGGCACCGGCTGTCCTGGGATCCTTCGGTGGGGCTCCACGTGTCGTCTCAAGGCTACATGTGACCGCCCGGGGCGACAAGTGGTGCAATCGGGCCAGGGCTCGCCGAGAGCCTGATCCGGCGGGAGCAGGCCGGGGCGGGCGATAATAGGCGGCGTGGAAACCAGCCACTACAGCCTGGTCATCGCGGCTGCCCAGGCTGCGGGGCCGTGTCCTCCTGGCGAGGAGACGGCATGGGGCCGCCGGGTGCACGGCCTGACCGTGGACCTGTACCTGATCGCCCAGCAGGCCAGGCAGGACCTTGAGCGGCTGGAGTCAGCCCGGACCTTCATCGCATTCCTGGAGAAGGTCGAGATCGAGGAATCGAGCCGTCGCGGGCTGGTCACGTTGCGCCTCCCGTCGGGAGAAAGCGAGCCGATCCGCACCGAGCAGGCGGACACCGACCGCGGGCGGGCGCTGATCGAGCGAGCACGTGCCCTCGAAGGACGGTGGGTGCTGGTTTACCGCTACAACGAGCAGAAGACCGGGCAGCGGACTCAGTCGGTGCGGATGCTGGCCCACCTGATGGATCTCGGCGCCCAGGCGGCCGTGCCCAACGCCGCGGCGAAGAAGATGGTGCTCGAGGAGGCGGACGGCGACGTGGCGCGTGCACAGGAGGCCTGGGCAGCCGCGGGCCTGCCGGGAACCGGCCCGATCAGCGCGGACCAGCTGGAGCAAGCGCGCGCGGCCGTGCGGAAAGCCGGGTAACGGCTCAAGGAACCACACAGGTGTCCCCTGCCGCTCCGGGGATGCACATTGATAACAGCAAGAAGCGGATGGTCCCGCAGCAGCCGGCCAGTGACCGTCGTAGCGAGGGTCCGGGGCGGAACGACACGGGCCGACTCGAAACAAACCGTTTCCGGCCCGGACCATTTGCTTCCCCGAGGGCAGGGGCCGTCTGGGGGAGTGGAGCGCATCTTGCTGTTATCAGCGTGAAGCGATAATGTGCGGCGTATGCCAGCCAGGGGATCCCGCACGTCGGCATACGACGCCGTGGACGACTTCATCCGCTATCTGGCGGACCGCCGGTTCGCTGCCGTCACCCAGCGGATCCGCAGGCACTTCCTCGACGAGTACCTGCACCACGCCCAGCAGGCCGCCGGAACCGTCGAGATCACGATGGCCGAGCTGCTGGAGCCGGCCCGGGCAGGCGCCTGGCTCTCCGATGCGGCCGCGGGCAAGACCCGCACCCGCAACACCCTGCGCGGTCGTGAGGCCGCCGCCTACCGCAACTCGATGCGCGTGCGCGTCGACTCCTACAACGCCTTCGCCGAATTCCTCGGCCTGCCGGACCGCCGTGACCGCCAGCAGCCCGTCCCCGGCTACCGCCTGACTCCCGCCGACACCGAGCGCCTTCTCCACGATCTGGCGGCGCGCAGGCCCATCCACGCCAACGCCGTGACGTGCCTGCGCACCGCGGCCGTGGCCGCGCTTGTCGCAGACACCGGCCGGTCTGTCCCCGAGCTGGCCCGGCTCAGCGTCAGGGCCCTGCATCTGGACGGCGAGGCATCCGTCGATCTCCCCGACGGCCCCTGCCCGCTCGGCGGCCCGACGGTGCAGATCCTCACCCGGTGGCTCGAAGCCCGGGCGGCGATCATCGCCGAACTCGAGGGCAGCGACCCTGGCCACCTGTGGATCCCGACCAAGCCCGGGCGGCCCCGGGGCGGCCGCGAGCCGGTCAAGCCCGGCCTCACCCCAGCAGCCGTCCGCACTCTCCACGCTGCCCACCGCACCCTGGTCAGCCAAGTGCTCGGCACCCCGCTCCGTCCCGGCGCCCTGCAGCCGCGCACCCCGCCTGGTCGCGCCGCTCAGCAGGCTTGAGCCGGCATCGCCCGTGATGTTTTCTTCCGGCATGATGGCCGTGGGGTACGACAGATCCGGGGCACGGCAGGCGGGTCACCATGGACGAGCGGCGGCTGCCCGGGGGTAATGCCGGTGGTGCGGTGCTCGCCGGCGGGACCGTGCGGCGCCCGGCGGGACCGTGGACGCCGTCGGTGCATGCCCTGCTGCGTCATCTGGAAGCGCACGGGTTCGCCGGGGCGCCCCGGGCGCTCGGCCTGGACCCGCAGGGCCGGGAGGTGCTGACCTACCTGCCGGGGGAGACCATCGGCACGTCCCGGCCGTGGCCGCCGTGAGTGCACTCCGACGAGGCGCTGGCGGAGGTGGGCCGCTGGCTGCGCAGCTACCACGACGCGGTGGCGGATTTCGTCCCGCCCCCCGGGGCCCGGTGGAGAGCAACCCTCCGGGCGTGGCGCCCCGGGGACATCATCGGCCACAACGACGCCCCGTACAACGCGGTATGGCGGCCCGCC
>DATCFY010000130.1:0-31516 GCA_036509255.1 Streptosporangiaceae bacterium | reverse complement strand
ACAGCGAAGGAGTCACGGGAAGCCATGTCGGTCTCCGTATCCATGCCCCAGCTCGGTGAGAGCGTTACCGAGGGCACCGTCACGCGCTGGCTGAAGAAGGAGGGCGAGCGCGTGGAGGCGGACGAGCCGCTGCTCGAGGTCTCCACAGACAAGGTCGACACCGAGATACCGTCTCCGGTGGGCGGGATCCTGCGCGGGATCACCGTCGCCGAGGATGAGACGGTCGCGGTCGGCGCCGAACTCGCGGTCATCGACGAGACCGGCGCCGAGGCCGGGGCCGCCGCCGAGGGCGGCGGGGCGGACGGCCAGGCCGAACCGGCCCCGGCCGCCGAGAGCCCGGCGGATGGCTACCAGGCCAGCGGCAAGCAGGCCGAGGCCCAGCCCGCGGCCGAGAGCCCCGCCGAGGAGGGGCACCCCTACCCCGCGTCGGGCGGGTACCAGGCTGGCGAGGAGCCTGCTCCCGGGTACCAGCAGCAGGCCGCCTACGAGGCGCCTGCACCACCCAGCTATGCGCAGCCACCGCAGGCCACCGAGCAGCCGCCCGCCGGGCCGCCGCCGGACCAGGGCCGGCCGGACGGCCCGCCGCAGCAGCCAGCCCCGGCAGGCGGGGCGCCGCTGAGCGACATCTGGCACCGGGCCCAGCCGGCCGCGGCAGCGCCCGCGCCGCCGACCCCGCCGCAGCAGGCCCCGCCGCAGCAGGCCCCGCCGCAGCAAGCTCAGGCGCCGCAGGCTCCGGCGCCGCAGGCTCCGGCGCCCCAGGCTCCGGCACCCCAGGCTCCCCCGCCGCCGGCCCCGCCGCAGCCGGGCGCACCCGCAGGCGGCGGCCCGGCCCGGGCGGCCTCCCCGCTCGGCACGGGGGACGGCCCGTACGTGACCCCGCTGGTCCGCAAGCTGGCTGCCGAGCACGGCGTCGACCTGGCCACCGTCGCCGGGACCGGGGTCGGCGGCCGGATCCGCAAGCAGGACGTGGTCGACGCGGCCCGGGTCCGGCGTGAGGCGATCGCGGCGGCGCAGCAGTCCGCCGCGGCGGACGGGCAGGCGGCGGCCGGGCAGGCTCAGCCGGGGCCGGCCCCGGCCGGACCAGCCCAGGGCAGCCCGTCCCGGCCGGCCATCGAGCCGTCCCACCTGCGCGGCACGACCGAGCGGATGTCGCGGGCCCGGCAGCTGATAGCCCGCCGGATGGTCGAGTCGCTGCAGACGTCCGCCCAGCTGACCACCGTGGTTGAGGTCGATGTGACCGCGATCGCCAGGCTCCGGGACCGCGCCAAGGCCGACTTCGAGGCCCGGGAGGGAGTCAAGCTGACCTTCCTCCCGTTCTTCGCGCTGGCCGCGGTCGAGGCGCTGAAGGTGCACCCTCGGCTCAACGCCAGCATCGAGCCGGACGGGAACCAGGTCACCTACCACGACGCCGAGCATCTCGGCATCGCGGTAGACACCGAGCGGGGCCTGATGGTTCCCGTTATCCGTAACGCCGGCGACCTCAACGTGGGCGGCCTGGCCCGCAAGATCGCGGACCTGGCGTCCCGGACCCGCGGCGGGCAGGTGAGCCCGGACGACCTGGCGGGCGGGACGTTCACGCTGACCAACACGGGCAGCCGCGGCGCGCTGTTCGACACGCCCATCATCAACCAGCCCCAGGTCGGCATCCTCGGCATGGGCACGGTCGTCCGCCGCCCGGTGGTGGTCCAGGACGCGGCGCTCGGCGAGGTGATCGCCGTCCGGTCCATGGTGTACCTGGCGCTCAGCTACGACCACCGGCTGGTGGACGGGGCCGACGCGGCGCGGTTCCTGGGCACCGTGAAAGCCCGCCTGGAGGAAGGGGCCTTCGAGGCGGAACTGGGACTCTAGGCACGAGCTAAGGGCGTCCGCCGGCCCCCCGGCTAACGAAGACTCAAGCGACGGGCCCAGGGGGCCACACGTGCGAGCAGACGGGGGCAGGTATGAAAGTCGCGGTGACCGGGGCGTCGGGGCTGATCGGCAGCGCCCTGACCGCCTCGCTGCGGGCCAGCGGGGACCAGGTGGTCACACTGGTGCGGCGGACGCCCGCCTCGGCCACTGAGGTCGCCTGGGATCCGCTGACGCCTAGGGGCAGCCTGGCGCCGGGCGCCCTGGACGGCACCGACGCGGTCGTGCACCTGGCCGGCGCCGGGGTCGCCGATCACCGGTGGACCGACTCCTACAAGGAGGAGATCCGGTCCAGCCGGGTCCAGGGCACCCAAGGCCTCAGCGAGTACCTGGCGGCCATGGACCAGCCCCCCGCGGTCCTGCTCTCCGGCTCGGCCATCGGCTGGTACGGGGACACTGGCGGCCGGGAAGTAGACGAGTCGGCCCCGGCGGGTGCAAGCTTCCTGGCCGGCGTGGTCCGGGACTGGGAGGCGGCCGCCGGCCCGGCCCGGCAGGCCGGGATCCGGGTCGCCACCCTGCGCACCGGCATCGTGATTTCCCGCCACGGCGGGGTGCTGGCCCGGCTGCTGCTCCCGTTCCGGCTGGGCCTGGGCGCCCGGCTCGGCCCGGGCACCCAGTACATGAGCTGGATAGCCCTGGCCGACTGGATCGGGGCCGCCCGCTTCCTGCTGGGCCGCCAGGACATCTCCGGGCCGGTGAACCTGACCTCGCCGAACCCGGACACCAACGCCGCCTTCACCGCCGCGCTGGCGGACGCGCTGCACCGCCCCGCGTTGCTGAGCATCCCGTCCCCGGTGCTGTCGGTGGCCCTCGGCGGGGTGACCAGTGACCTGATGACCAGCGCCCGGGTCCTGCCCCGGGTGCTGAGCGAGGCCGGATACGAGTTCACCCATCCCGGCCTGGCCGGCGCCCTCGCCGCTGAGCTGCAGCCGGCTGGCTCCGTCGCGTAGCACGTGTCCCGCAATGCCGCGCGGGCCGATCCGGGTGCGCTAGTCGGCGGCGCTCCGGGCCGGCATGGCTGGCCCCGAGGCCAGGCTGGCCTGGCCGCCGGGCTGGCCCGGCGGCATCGGGGGGCACGGCTCCGCCGGGATGAGGGTGCGGAAGCCGCGGGATTCCAGTCCGTACAGCGGGATCTTCCACAGCGGCGGTACGCGCCCGGTCCGGGCGGCCGCCCTGACGTTCAGCCGCATCAGGCGGCGGGCGCCGATCAGGGCCAGCGCGGCCAGCGGCAGCTCGACGCACACCGCCATCAGCAGGCTGACCAGGAAATCGTTGGTGCGCAGGTCCAGGGTCACGTCAAACCATGCGTCGCAGCACAGCAGGGTGGCCAGCACCACCAGGCAGGCGATTACCAGCTGGCGGTGCCGCCAGCCGGCCCACGCGGTGATCGCGAACGTGACGAGCAGCACGACGTCGAAGCCGACCCAGGCCCCCCGCCAGCCTCCCGAGCGGTAGTACCGGGGCAGCGTGACGGCGAGCACGCCGATCCAGGCGGCGAGCACGAGACAGCAGCCGATGATGGCGACAAGCCCGAAGGCCCGGCTGCGCGGGTTCCCGGGCAGCTCTGACTCCGTGAGCAGACCGGGCTGCCCCGGCGCCCCGGGAGTAGCGGCCGGATCCTCACCAGATGAACCCTCCAGGGCCACGAGGGCGCACGCGAGCTCGGCGCGCTCATCGGGACTCATCCGGCAAAGCTCGTCCACATTTATCACGCGAAGTACCTCCCTACGCGGTAACTACCCAGCGGACCGCCTTGCTTCCCATCCGGCCCCTGTGGTTTTGCTGGGAGATCACCGAGAACCGGCTGGCCGGGCGGCTCCGGGCCCGCGGCTATCGTGGTCAGCGTGAGAGATGAGCTGGTTTACCTGCATCTCGGCCTCGGCCAGCAACCCATCCCCTACCTGCGCGGCTGGGAGATCCAGCGCCAGCTGCACGAGCAGCGGCGCAACGATCAGATCCCGGACACATGTGTGCTGCTGCAGCATGAACCGGTGTTCACGGCCGGGAAGCGGACCAGCCCGCTGGACCGCCCGGTCGGTGACGCGGGCGCGCCGGTGGTGGAAGTGGACCGGGGCGGCAAGATCACCTGGCATGGGCCCGGTCAGCTCGTGGGGTACCCGATCATCCGGCTCGGCGAGCCGGTCGACGTGATCGCCTACGTGCGGGCCATCGAGGAAGCGCTGATCCGGGCCTGCGCTGACGCCGGCCTGAGCACCACCCGGGTTGAGGGGCGCAGCGGGGTGTGGGTGCCCGGCCAGCCGGAGCGCAAGGTCGCCGCGATCGGGATCCGGGTGTCGCGTGGGGTCACCATGCACGGCTTCGCCCTGAACTGCGACTGTGACCTCGGCTGGTTCAGCCGTTTCGTGCCGTGCGGCATCGCGGACGCCGGAGTGACCAGCGTGTCGGCCGAACTCGGGCGGCCGGTGGGCGTGCTGGACATGCTCCGCCCGGTGGAACACCACTTCGCCGAGGTCCTTGGTGCAACACGCTGGCGCCGCTCGGCGGGGCCGCCCGCCCCGGTCATCACCGGGGCGCCAGCCTCCTAGCCACAGCCCAGTCTCAGCTAACCCAGTCCTAGCCAGCCCGGTCCTGGCCAGCCCTGCCCTGGCCGGCCCCGGCCTGCTCGGCCAGGTAGCCCGGCAGCTCGCTGACCGGCACCGCCGCCTGCGCGCCGCTGTCCATGTCCCGGACCGTGACCGCGCCAGCTTCCTCCTCCTGCCGGCCGTAGATCAGCGCCCAGCGTGCGCCCTGGTCACTGGCCCACTTGAGCTGGCGGCCCAGCTTCCCCGACGAGCCCATGTACACGCTGGAGCGCAGGCCCGCCCGGCGCCCGGCCGCGGCGAACGCGAAGGCCCGGGCGGCGAACTCCTCGCCCAGGACGGTGACGGCGACGTCCAGCCGTCCGGGCCGCCCCGCGTGAACGCCTTCCGGCAGCAGCAGGAGGATCCGCTCGATGCCCAGCGACCCGCCCGTGCCCGGCACGTCGGGGCCGCCGAGCTGCTCGATCAGGTGGTCGTACCGGCCCCCCGAGGAGATGGACCCGGGCACCCCGTCCGCCACGACTTCCCAGATCGGGCCGGTGTAGTAGCTCAGCCCGCGGACCATCCTCGGGGTGAACTCGACCCGGCTGGCCGGGATCTGGGCCCTGACCAGCGAGAGAACCTCGTCCACCTCGTCCAGGCCGGCCGAGCCTTCCTCGCTGGGCTTGAGCGCGGCCCGGATCCGTTCGTCCGCGTCCGGGGCGGCGGTCATGGCGGAGACCAGATCCTGCGCGGCGCCTTGGGCCAGGCCCCGCTCGGTCAGCTCGGCGGCCACGTCCGCGGCAGACAGCTTGTCGAGCTTGTCGAGCGTGATGAGGACACCGGAGCCCAGCTCGGCGGGCACCCCGAACGCCTCGAGCAGGCCGGCCAGCACGTGCCGGGAGTTGAGCAGGAACCGGAAGTCCGGCACGCCCAGCTCGGCCAGCGTGTCGTGCACCGCGCAGATCACTTCCGCGTCGGCCAGCACCGATGTCGTGCCGAGGGTGTCCAGGTCGCACTGGACGAACTCGCGGAAGCGGCCCCGCCCGGGCCGGTCCGCCCGCCACACCGGGCCCATCGCGTAACGCTTGTACGGGGTGGGCAGCTGGCTCCCGTACGCGGCGGCGACCCGGGCCAGCGGGACGGTCATGTCGTAACGCAACGCCAGGTCAGCCTCACCGGAGGCCTCGTGCTCGCCGCGCCGCAAGATCTTGAAGATGAGCTTGTCGCCCTCTTCCCCGTACTTGCCGAGCAGCACGTCGAGGCGCTCGAAGGCCGGCGTCTGCAGCGGCTCGAACCCGTACCGCGAGAACACCGAGCGGATCACCGTGAAGGCACGCTCGCGGGCCTCGACGTCGGCGGCCAGGAAATCACGTGTCCCCGATGGGGGGTCGAACTGGGTTGGCATGTGTCCATGCTCCCCGACAAGGGCACTCCACGTCACATCGATATGCGGGAACCGGGTCTGCGCCGCCGTCCGGCTGCTGCGGCCGCCGCGTTAAATGTCCAGGCCACGGGCCCGCCCTGATAAACTTGCCGTCGTGTACTAGGACCAGCGGCCCCCGCTCTCAGCGTCCCGAGCTTTAGCCTGCCCTCGTCCTAGGAGTCTCCCCGTGTCCGTTCCGCAGGTCGCTGACGCGACCGCGCCCGCTGCTGAGCTGACCCTGCCGACCGTGCCTGCGCCAGGCCGCCCGGCCAGGCCCGAGCCGGCTCCGCCGGCCCCGGACCGCACCGGGCCGCGGTACGCGCTGAGCCTGGCGGTCATCCTGCAGATTCTCATCTCGGCCGGGGACGGGCTCGCCATGGTGGCCCTGGCCAGCCGGGTGTACCAGACGTCGCACGCCTCATGGGCGGTCGCGGCCGTCTTCCTCGCGGTGACTGTGCCGATCACGGCGCTCGCGCCCGCGGCGGGGCTGCTGCTCGACCGGCTGTCACCCCGGCCGGTCCTGGTCGCCGCGGCGGCCGCGGAGACCGCCGTGGCCCTGGCCCTGACCCGGCTCACCGGTACCGGGGCCATCCTCGGGCTGTCCCTCGGCTTCGGCCTGTGCGCGGCGTTGCTGCAGCCCGGCCTGGGTGTCATCGTCCCGCAGTTGGCCGGGCGGACCGGGGTCACCCGGGCCAACGGCTACCTGCAGGCCGCCACCTGGGGCGGGTTCACCGTGGGCCCGCTGCTGGCCGGGGTGCTCACCGCGGCCGGCGGGACCGGCCTGGCGCTGGGCGCGGTCGCCGCGGTGTACGGGCTGGGCGCGATCGGGCTGCGCGCGCTCCCGCTGGCGGCCGGCCCGGCAGGCCTGGCCGGCGGCCCGGCGGCTCCTGGCGCGACGGCCGAGTCCGCCGGGCGGCCGGCCAGCGCCGGCCTGCGCTTCCTGCGTGCCGACCGTGAGGCAGGCTTGCTGGTGCTGGTCGTCGCGGTCATGGTGGCCTTCGGCAACCTGGCCAGCGTGGCCGAGGTGGCCTTCGCAGAAGGAGTGCTCAAGGCGGGTCCCTCGGGCTACTCGGTGCTTGTCGCCGCGTGGACCGCGGGCATGCTCGGCGGCACGCTGGCGGGGGGCCGGCTGCGCCGCCGTCACCTGGCCATGGCCACGCTGGGCGGCACCATCATCGCCGGCGTCGGCGTGGCCCTGGCCGGTGGCGCGGTCACGCTCTGGCAGGCGGCCGCGGCGTACGGCATCGGCGGCCTGGCCAACGGCGTCGAGGTCGTGGCTACCCGCAGTTTCCTGAACCACCGGGTCCCGGCGGCCATCTCCGGGCGGGTCTTCGCCCTGTACTCCGGCATCCTGTTCGGCGCGGCGTCGGTGGGCATGGCCGGGGCGGGGGGCCTGCTGGGCCCGCTCAACCCGCGCGTGGTGCTGGTCATCGCGGGCACCGGCGGGATCGCGGCCGGCGCCCTGGGCTGGGCCCGGTATGCCCGGCTGCGGCGCGCGGGCGCTTCCGCCCGGGACGTACCCTGAGAGGGTGGTACTCGCACCCGAAGGACGCAGGCTGCTCCGCGTCGAAGCCCGCAACAGCCAGACCCCCATCGAGAGAAAGCCGCCGTGGATCAAGACCCGGCTGCGCACCGGCCCGGAATACACGGCGCTGAAAAGCCTGGTCAGCCGCGAGGGCCTGCACACCGTCTGTGAAGAGGCCGGCTGCCCCAACATCTTCGAGTGCTGGGAGGACCGCGAGGCCACGTTCCTGATTGGCGGTGATCAGTGCACCAGGCGCTGCGACTTCTGCCAGATTGCCACGGGCAAGCCCCAGCCGCTGGACACGGACGAGCCACGCCGGGTCGCGGAGTCGGTGGCCTCGATGGGCCTGCGCTACGCGACCGTGACCGGGGTGGCCCGCGACGACCTGGCCGACGGCGGCGCATGGCTGTACGCGCAGACCGCCCGCGAGATTCACGCCGCGGTGCCGGGCTGCGGGGTGGAGCTGCTGATCCCCGACTTCAATGCGGCCGGTGACCGGCTGGCCGAGGTGTTCGGGGCCCGGCCGGAGGTGCTCGCGCACAACATCGAGACCGTGCCCCGGATCTTCCGGCGGATCAGGCCCGGCTTCCGTTACGAGCGGTCGCTGCAGGTCATCACCATGGCCCGGGAGGCCGGGCTGGTCACCAAGTCCAACCTCATCCTCGGCATGGGCGAGGAACCGCACGAGATCACCGAGGCGATGGCGGACCTGCACGCGGCGGGCTGCGAACTGCTCACGATCACCCAGTACCTGCGGCCCTCGCGGCTGCACCATCCGGTGGAGCGCTGGGTGCCGCCGGAGGACTTCGATCGGCTCGGTGCCGAAGCCAGGGAGATGGGATTCTCCGGCGTCATGTCGGGCCCGCTGGTCCGCTCGTCCTACCGCGCGGGACGCCTGTACCGGGACGCGATGACCCGCCGGGCCAGGTCGGCCGGCACCGCAGTTTCCCCCCAGGCCCGCTGACTCGTATCCTGCCCTCCATGGCGAACAGTACGGCGAACCGGAAAGACGGCGCGGATGGGGTCCCTCCGGGCCGCATCAAGCAGATCCGCATGGTCGCGGGGATAGTCCGCGAGCAGAACCCCAGGGCGCTCCCGATCATCGCGCTGACCGCGATCGGGATCATCGCCGTCTTCGTGATCGTCGGGCTGCTCACCGGCCAGGGCGGGGTGCTGATCCCGATCGGCGTGGTGGGCGGCCTGGCCGCCGGGATGATGCTGTTCGGGCGGTTCGCCCAGTCGGCGCAGTATTCGGTGGTCGAGGGACAGCCCGGTGCGGCCGCGGCGATCCTGCAGAGCATGCGCGGCGGCTGGACCGTCACCCCGGCTGTGTCGGCCAACCGGAACATGGACGTCGTGCACCGCGCCGTCGGCAAGCCCGGGGTCGTGCTGGTCGGCGAGGGATCGCCGACCCGGCTGCCCAGCTTGCTCGCGGCCGAGAAGAAGCGGATCTCCCGGGTTGCCCACGAGACGCCGATCTATGACTTCCAGGTCGGCAACGAAGCGGGCCAGGTGCCGATCCGGAAGCTGCAGCGGAAGGTCATGCGGCTGCCCCGCAACCTCAAGGGCGCCGACGTGACCGAGCTCAACTACCGGCTCAAGGCCCTGCCGCAGTCACTCCAGGCCCCCAAGGGCCCGATGCCGAGGTCGGGGCGGATGCCCCGGCAGCCGCGGCCCCGCACCCGCTAGCTAGGCGCGGATCACGATCGTGTTGGCCGCACGATCATGCAGCCCGCGCAGGTCACGGTCGGTGACCAGCGGCGGGATGACGGTGAGCAGCAGGATCGTGCGGACGAGCGACCACCAGAAGCCCACCGGCTTGCCGTCCAGCCGGGCCACCCGGAGGCCTAGCAGCCGTTTCCCCACGGTGAACCCGGTCAGCGCGGTGAGCAGGTAGACCTCGACGCCGAAGACCACCAGCGTCCACCCCGCCGAGCGGAAGATCGCCAGCGCGACCACCATGCTCGCCAGCCAGTCGATCAGCAGGGCCAGCAGGCGGCGGCCCATCCCCGCGACCGACCGGGAGCCCCGCTCGGGAAGGCCGAACTTCTCTCCCGGGTACTTCTCCGGGTCCCCGGGGCTGCGGGCCGGCAGCAGCACCCCCGCCCAGCGTCGTTCCGTCACCCTTTAAAGGTACCCTCGCCCCGGCCGGCGCCCGCGCACGGCCTGATCGCCGGGCACGCCAGGACTTTCCGTGGCCGAGGCGCGTCACGGAGGGTGAGGCGTAACACGTGTGAAACACTAGAGACACGGCCGGGAAATCGCCGGGAACTATGTTCCAAAACGTTCCTGCCGCAGGCAGACCCCCTATGCGGCCAGCACTGCGTGGCCGCCTTTCTGCGGCCTTCAGCCGCGGCAGCCCCAGGGAGGCAACACGTGCCAGCTAACGCGGTGCCAGCTCCGTTCAGGGAGGGTTGATGTTCAACAACGCCGACGAGGTACTGAAGTTCATCGGCGATAACAAGGTCCAGTTCGTCGACGTCAGGTTCTGTGACCTGCCGGGGACCATCCAGCACTTCACCGTCCCCACCGAGACGTTCGACGACAAGGTTTTCACCGAGGGCCGCATGTTCGACGGCTCCTCGATCCGAGGCTTCCAGCAGATCCACGAGTCGGACATGCTCCTCATGCCCGACCCGACCAGCGCGGTGATGGACCCGTTCCGCCAGCATCCGACGCTGAACCTCACGTTCTTCGTGCACGATCCGCTGACCGGCGAGCCGTACACCCGTGACCCGCGGAACATCGCCCGCAAGGCGGAGACGTTCCTCAAGGGCACCGGCATCGGGGACACCGCGTTCTTCGGCCCGGAAGCTGAGTTCTACATCTTCGACTCGGTGCGCTACGACACCGGGGCTAACGCTGGTTACTACTACATCGACTCGGTTGAGGGCGCCTGGAACACCGGGCGTGAGGAAGAGGGCGGGAACCTCGGTTCCAAGCCCCCGTACAAGGGCGGGTACTTCCCCGTGCCACCGGTCGACCACTACACCGACCTGCGCTCGGAGATGGTCCGCAAGATGATCGAGGTCGGCCTCACCGTGGAGATGCAGCACCACGAGGTCGGCACCGCGGGGCAGGCGGAGATCGACATCCTGTTCGGCCCGCTGCTCAAGCAGGCCGACAACCTGATGCTCTACAAGTACGTGGTGAAGAGCGTCGCCCGGGCGGCCGGCAAGACCGCCACGTTCATGCCCAAGCCGATCTTCGGTGACAACGGTTCCGGGATGCACTGCCACCAGAGCATCTGGAAGGACGGCTCGCCGCTCTTCTACGACGAGGTGGGCTACGCGGGCCTGTCCGATATCGGCCGGTACTACGTGGGCGGCCTGCTCAAGCACGCACCGTCGCTGCTCGCGTTCACCAACCCGACGGTGAACTCCTATCACCGCCTGGTGCCGGGCTACGAGGCACCGGTCAACCTGGTCTACTCCCAGCGCAACCGGTCGGCCTGCGTGCGTATCCCGATCACCGGCTCGAACCCCAAGGCCAAGCGCCTGGAGTTCCGGGTGCCTGACCCGTCCGCCAACCCCTATCTGGCGTTCTCCGCCATGCTGATGGCTGGCATCGACGGCATCAAGAACAAGATCGAGCCGCACGAGCCGGTGGACAAGGACCTGTACGAACTCCCGCCGGACGAGGCGGCGGCGATCCCGCAGGTTCCGGGCTCCCTGGAGACGGTGCTCAACACGCTCGAGGAGGACCACGACTACCTGCTCGAGGGCGGCGTGTTCACCCCGGACCTCATCGAAACCTGGATCGAGTACAAGAGGTCCAACGAACTCGACCCGGTGCGGCTGCGCCCGTCGCCGCACGAGTTCGCGATGTACTACGACGTCTGACTCGTAGCAGCCCCACCGGGAGGCCACCGGCCGCCGCAGCGCGGCGGCCGGTGGCCTCCCGCATTTCCTGGTGACCGCGCCATCCTGCTGGTCCTGGCTCCGCCACGCTGCTGGTCCTGGCTCCGCCACCGGCCGGGACGGGGCAGGATAGAGCGGTGACCGAAGAGCTATCCGGGGCCAGGACGAACCAGGCCAGCCCCATCACGCTCGCGAGCCTGAATCTGCACGGGGGCCTGACTGGCGGGGGCGCACCCTTCGACGTCGCGGAAGCGTGCCACCGGCTCAAGGCGGACGTCATCACCCTGCAGGAAGCCTGGCGGCCCGGGACGCAGCCGGATGCCGTGACAGGTGCGGCCGCCGCGCTCGGCGCCGAGGTGCGCCACCGCGGGCTCGCCCGGAACACCAGCCGCGCCCGCCTTGGCGTCGGGTCCGACGAGGGATCAGGCACCTGGGGCCTGGCCGTGCTGACCATGCTCCCGGTCATCGGCTACCGCGAGATCGAGCTGGGCCGGGCGCCCGGCGACCGGATCGGCCGGGCGGCACAGGTCCTCACCGTGGCCACCCCCGGCGGGGGCACGCTGCGCGTGGTGAACACCCACCTGACGCACCGCTACACCAGCCCGGTCCAGCTCGCCCTGCTGGTGCGCAGGCTGGCCACCAGCCCCGCGGCAGAGGACCCGCCGGCCCGCGGGCCGGTGACCCGCGGGCCCGAGCCCACCGTCATCGTGGGCGACCTGAACATGCCGCGTCCGGCCACGGTGGTCGCCCTGGGCTACCGCCCGGTCGTGCGCGGCCGGACCTTCCCGGCGGGGCGGCCGCTGATCCAGCTCGACCACATGCTGCTGCGGGGCCCCGTCACCGCCGCGGGCGCCGACGTGCTCGACCCGCTCGGGTCTGATCACCTGCCGATCAGGGCCCAGCTCAGCCTCGCCTGAGCCGGGCGCTAATCCGGCGTCGCCCCGGCCGCCACCCGGGCCAGCCCGGCCACGGTCGACGCGGACAGCACCTGCACAGTCCGGGCCGCGGGCGAGCGCCGCAGCGTCCGCCGGGGCAGCCGGACCCGCAGCGCCATGGGCCTGACCGTGAAGACCAGCGGAGGATCCAGGATCAGCGCCTCACCGTCCACGCCGACCGGCACCGGTGCGTCCGAGCGGATCTCGAAGCGCGGCGCGGTCCATTCGGCCCAGCCGCTGAACCGGCGCGCCTGACCGGCCGCCTGGAGGGCCAGGAACCGGCTGGCCTGTGCCGCGTCGGTGATCGTCACCGTCACCAGGCCCAGCACGCCGCCGTCGATCCGCTCCCGGGTGCCCAGGCCCCCGCCGGTCGGCACCAGCTGGTAGGGGTTGTTGGAGACCAGGATGAGGTGGGCGGTGTGGTGCTCCGCCCCGTCTGATCCGGTGAAGCACAGGTCGAGCGGCGGGGCGTCCGGGCCCAGCAGGTCGGGCAGCACGGCCGCTGCGGTCCGCAGCTTTGCGTCGCGGTACTCCGGGGCCTGGACCACCTGGGCGTACAGGCCCAGCGAGGCGTTGTTCACGAACGTCCGGCCGTTCACCTCGGCCAGGTCGATGGACCTTTCCAGCCCGTCCGCGTAGGCGTCCAGCGCCCCCACCACGTCCGAGCGGTCCAGGCCCAGGTCGAGGGCGAAATGGTTGCGGGTCCCGGCAGGCACGCACACGTACCCCAGGCCGGCCCGGGCCGCGACGGAGGCGACCAGCGCCTGCGAGCCGTCCCCGCCGGCCATGCCGAGCACGTCCGCGCCCCGGCGGACCGCATCCTCGGCGAGTTCCCGCAGGTCGTCCCCTGGCTCGAGGAGGACCGGCTCGATCCCCCGCCTCCGGCACTCGGTGGCGAGCTGGAACCGCTCCGCCTTCCCGCCGCCGGACCTCGGGTTCATGATCAGAACCGGATGCTCCGCCGGCCGGGGCCGGGCCAGCCGGGCTGAATCCGCCCGCAGGGCCTGGTCGGTGCGCCGCAGCGCGTGCCGCGCGGCCGCCACCGACAGGCCGGCCAGCACGGCGATCAGGAGCAGCAGCAGCCAGCGGATACCCGCGAAGAACAGGCCGGCGACGGTCCCGCCCAGCGCGGCCGCCACGATCAGCAGCGCGGTCATCCGGACCAGGCCGCGCCGCGATACCGCGTACCAGCCGCCGGTCACGCAGATCAGCAGGCCGACGGTGACGACGAGGATGGCCACCAGGTGCAGCGCGATCCCCAGCATCGCGAGACAGGCGGCGGCGATCAGGGCCAGCAGCGCCGCCACCGCGGATACCCGTTCGCCCGCGGTCGGGCGGTTCACTTCCCCACGTGTCACGCGGTCCCCCCGGCGTACACCCTGGCTCAGGGACCCGGGGTAGCTCCCCGTGGGCCTTTTCTGCCTGCGTGTAGCATACGCGCGTGACCAGACAGGGGGCGGTCCGCCAGCTCGCGGCGGTAGACCGGGCTGTGTACGACGCCATCGCGGCCACGCCCACCCCGGCGCTGGACGAGCCGCTGCGGCAGCTCTCCCGGGCCGCCGACAAGTCCCGGATCTGGCTGGCCCTGGCCGCGGTGCTGGCCGTCACGGGAGGCCCGGCAGGCCGCCGGGCCGCAGTCCGCGGCACGCTGGCCATCGGGGCCACCTCGGCGCTGGTGAACCTGGCTATCAAGCCGCTCGGCCACCGGGCCCGGCCGGACCGGGCCGGGGCCGGCGTGCCCGGGGTACGGCAGGTCCGGATGCCCGACTCCACCTCCTTCCCCTCCGGCCATTCCGCCTCGGCGTTCGCGTTCGCCACCGCTATCAGCCGGGAGCGTCCCTGGGCCGCCCTGGGCTCGGGCTTCCTGGCCGCCGCGGTGGCGTACTCGCGGGTGCACACCGGAGTGCACTACCCGGGTGACACCGTGACCGGCTCGCTGATCGGGGCCAGCACCGGCCTGGCCGTGGCCGGCCTGCTCGACCGGCACTCCCGGGCCTAGCCGCCACCACCCCGGGCCGTCTTGTCCCATCCGCCCCTCCGGGGCAGCTCAGCCCACGGTGATCAGGCCATCGGCCAGGCGCAGCACCACGTCGGCGAGGTCGATGAACGCCGGGTCGTGCGTGGCCACGATCGCGGTGACGCCCTCGGCGCGAACCACGGTGCGCAGCAGCCGCATGATCTGGCGGCCGGTCTCGGAGTCGAGCTGCCCGGTCGGCTCGTCGGCGATCAGCAGCTGCGGGCCGCCGGCCAGCGCCCGGGCGATGGCCACTCGCTGCTGCTGCCCGCCGGACAGCTCGGCCGGGCGCTGGCGCGCGTGGTCGGCCAGGCCCACGATGTCGAGCATGAGGCGGACCCGCTCCTCGCGCACCCGCTGGCGCACCCCCGTGATGCGCAGCGGCAGGCCCATGTTCTCGGCCGCGGACAGGATCGGGATGAGCCCGAAGGACTGGAAGACGAACGCGACCGCCGAGCGGCGCAGCGCGGTCCGGTCCCGGTCCCGGTCCCCCATGGCGGCCACGTCCCGGCCGTTAACGAGCACCATCCCGCTGTCCGGCGTGTCCAGCGCACCGATGATGTTGAGCAGCGTGGTCTTGCCCGAGCCAGACCGGCCGCGCAGCGCCACGAGCTGGCCGCGGGGGAGGGTCAGCGACACCCCGCGCAGCGCCTGAACCTGGGCCGCGCCGTGGCCGAAGCTCCGGGTCAGCCCGACGGCTTCCACCATCAAGGGCGCGCCCTGCGCCGTTACGCCGGTACCGGACGGCTGGCTCATCTCAGTCCTCCGGCCGGCCGGTCCCGGGACGGTCAGCCGGCGTATCCGGCCACACGCCGATGTGGTCCCCGGCCGCCTCCAGGCGCACGCGGTCGCGCATGCCCAGCGGCTCAGTCAGCTCCTTCGGCAGCTGTAGCCGCCCGGCCCGGTCGAGCACGGCGTACTCGACAGCTGACCGCGACTCGTTGCCGTGTTCATCCGCGGTGACATGGTGCAGGGTCTCGGTGCACGCATGCCGCGATCGTGGCGTATCTCGCCCGGACCGCGCCCCGCCGGTCCCGGGTGACCCGCACAAACACTGGCCAACTCCCCCATACCGGGTGATGGCGGGCCCGGGCTGTGCGGCCAGCATCGAAACCAGCAACCCGGACTCCGTCCCCGAAGAGGCTGGGCGCATGGCCGCGGCGATCGTCCGGGGGTATCCGGCCGCGGAGTGCTCCCGGTCAAGGAGATGCCGACCATGCCACTGCACGAGCGCGACACCGTCCGCGAGCAGATGGAGGACTGCGTGTTCGCCGGGCGTAATCTGACCAGTCCCGTGCCGAAGTACCGGTTCCCCCGCGACGAGACCCTGGCCAGGGATGCGTTCCAGCTGGTGTCGGACGAGGTGATGCTGGACGGCAACGCCCGCCAGAACCTGGCCACGTTCTGCCAGACCTGGGCGGAGCCCGAACTGCTGGCCCTGATGGCGCTCTCGGTCAACAAGAACATGATCGACAAGGATGAGTACCCGCAGACGGCGGAGATCGAGGCCCGCTGCGTGCACATGCTCGCCGACCTGTGGCACGCGCCGGAGGCGGCCAACACCGTGGGGGCATCGGCCATCGGCTCCTCGGAGGCCTGCATGCTGGCGGGCATGGCGGCCAAGTGGCGCTGGCGGGCCCGGCGGCGAGCCGAGGGCAAGCCGACCGACAACCCCAACATGGTGTGCGGCCCGGTGCAGGTGGTGTGGCACAAGTTCGCCCGCTACTGGGACATCGAGATGCGCGAGGTCCCGATGGCCCACGGCAGCTACGCCATGGATCCCGCGTCGATGCTCGAGCGGGTAGACGAGAACACGATCATGGTCGTGCCGACGCTCGGCGTCACCTACACCGGCGCCTACGAGCAGGTCGAGGCCATGGCCGCGGCCCTCGACGAGCTGCAGGCCAGGACCGGCCTGGACATCGACATTCATGTGGACGGGGCCAGCGGCGCGTTCCTCGCCCCGTTCTGCGCACCGGACGTGGTTTTCGACTTCCGCCTCCCCCGGGTCAAGTCGATCAGTACCTCAGGGCACAAGTTCGGCCTGGCCCCCCTCGGCGTCGGCTGGGTTATCTGGCGTGACCGCGCGGAACTCCCCGAGGATCTGGTGTTCCACGTCAACTACCTGGGCGGCGACATGCCGGTCTTCCAGGTCAACTTCTCCCGCCCGGCCGGGCAGGTCATCGCGCAGTACTACAACTTCCTGCGCCTCGGCTACGAGGGGTACAAGCGCATCCACGACGCCTCGTACGCGATCGGCCAGTACCTGGCGGCCGAGATCGTCAAGCTGGGCCCCTTCGAGCTCCTCTGTGACAGCACGCCGGGCACGGGAATCCCGACGGTCACGTGGCGCATCCGCGAAGGCGCCGATCCCGGCTACACGCTGTTCGACCTGGCCGACCGGCTGCGCACCCAGGGGTGGCAGGTGCCGGCCTACACCCTCACCGGCTCCGCTTCCGACATACCCGTCCAGCGCATCCTGGTCCGCCTGGGCGTGAGCCAGGACATGGCCTCCCTGCTCCTGGAGGATTTCGAGAAGGCCGTGGCCCACTTCGGCAAGCACCCGGTGACGGTGCCCATGTCGAAGGAGGAGTCGGCCGGGTTCAACCATCTGTAACGCCCGCCCGCAGAAAGTGGCGATGTGACTCACCCGTGCGGGGGGAGGCGGGTGAAGACCCGCGCACGAGACCGTGAGCGAACTGAGCGGGCGCCGGCCCGGGTGACCGTGGCCGCCGGCGAGCCAGGGCGATCAGCCAGGAGGTAAGGGGATGTCTGACGAGGGTGGCGCGGCGGCGGGGCCTGCCGGGGCACCCTCAGGCCTCAGCCTCGACGAACGCGCGGAACTCGAGCGCCTGCGCGCCGAGGTCAGCCAGCTGCATAAGGAGCGGACCGTGCAGGCACGCCAGTCGCACGTCGGCTGGCGGTCGCCGGTCGCCCTCGTTCTCATCCTGGTGGGCTGCCTGCTGGCCCCGGTCTCGGTGCTGGCGGTCTGGACCGCCAACCAGGTCTCGAGTACCAGCCGTTACGTGGCCAACGTGGAGCCACTCGTCCACGATCCCGCGGTCCAGGGGGCGCTCACCGACAAGATCACGACCGAGATCACCACCCATCTCAACGTGACCGGGTACACCGATCAGGCTGCCGCGCTCCTGGACAGCAAGGGGCTGCCGCGCGTCGGCGCGCTGCTGCAGAGCTTCGGCCCGGCGATCAGCAGCGCGGTCGCCGGGTTCATTCACGGCCAGGTACACAAGATCGTGACGAGCCCGCAGTTCGCTCATGTCTGGGTCCAGGCCAACACCGCGGTCCACCAGCAACTGGTCAAGGCGCTCTCTGGGCAGGGCGGCAGCGCGGTGAGCATCAGCAACGGCCAGGTCGTCCTGAGCCTGGGCCCGTTCATCGACCTCGTCAAGCAGGATCTGGTCAAGCGCGGCTTCACCCTGGTCAGCAAGCTCCCGGCGATCAACCCGACGCTGAGCCTGTTCTCGGCCAAATACCTGGTCAAAGCCCAGACCGGGTACCGGCTCATCAACGATCTCAAGATCGTGCTGCCGCTCCTGGCCTTGTTCCTCCTGGCTATCGGCGTCTACGTGGCCCGCAACCACCGCCGCGCCCTGATCGGGGCGGGCCTGGGCCTGGCCGCGTCGATGCTGATCCTCGGCGCCGGGCTGCTGATCTTCCGCGGCGTCTACCTGAACAGCGTGCCGAACAACGTGCTGCCCGCCAACGCGGCCGCCGCCCTGTTCGACACGCTGGTCCGGTTCATCAAGGAGGGCCTGCGCACGATCCTGGTCGTGGGCCTGGTCATCGCCGCGGGCGCGTTCCTGACCGGGCCCTCGGTGAGCGCGGTCCGGACCCGCAAGGCGTTCAGCTCGGGCCTGGCCTGGGCGCGGCAGAGCGGCGAGCACGCGGGCGTGCGGACCGGCCCGGTGGGAACCTGGACGTACGCGCACCGCAAGGGGCTGCGGATCTCGGCCGTGGCCCTGGCCGCGCTGCTGTTCGTGTTCTGGGGACAGCCCTCCGCCGCCCTCGTCATCACGCTCGTCGTCCTGCTGCTGGTCGTTCTCGGGCTTATCGAGCTCATCGGCAGGAGGCCGCCCGCCCAGCCAGCGGCCCCGTGATCCTTCAGGCGGCCGGGCTGGCCCTGCTGGCCGCGATCTCCCCCACCGCACTGCTGGTCGCTGCCGTCTACCTCGGCTCCGCCCGGCCGAGGCTGGTCGGCACGCTCTACCTGGCCGGCGCGATCATCATGAGCCTGGTCATGGGCCTGGTCGTGATCGCGATCCTCCGTAACACCGGCCTGAGCCATCGCAGCGCGCACACCCCCCGGTACGGCCTGCGCCTCGGCCTCGGGGTGGTGCTCCTCGCGGCGGGCGCCGTGCTGGCCAGGCGGAAGCCCAAGCTGCCCGACCCGGACAAGAAGCAGGGGCTCGTGTCACGGATGATCGCCGATCCGGCCCCGGCCAGCGCGTTCGCCGTCGGCCTGCTCCTGTTTGCCCCGGGCATCACGTTCATCGCTGCCCTTCAGGTGATCGCCACGGCCAACGCGGACATCGAGTACACCGCGGTGGCGATCATCGTCGTCGTGATCATCAATGCGGCTTTCGTGTGGCTGCCCCTGCTGCTGCACCTGATCGCGCCCGGCATGACCACCCAGCGCCTGACGGCTTTCAACGGCTGGCTGCGCGCGAACGGGAACAAGATCCTCATCGGGGTACTGATCGTGGGGGGAGCAATCATGGTCGGCAACGGCATCTTCGGGCTAGCCGGTGGCTGACGAGCGGTCCCCCGGCGGGCCGGACTGGCACGGCTTCCCCCGGTATCCCCCGCCGTGGATGATTCTCTCGCTGCTCGCCTCGCCGATACTCGGAGCCGTGGACCCGCGCGACCGGCTACGCAACGCCGGCAAACGCTTTACCGACCCCGCCGAGGCCCTGGCCCAGCGCGTCGCGGAGCGCGTGATCGACCTGGTGGTCGAGGTCCTGGACGTGAACGCGCTAATGCGCCGGCTCGACCTGAACGCCGTGCTGGCCCGGGTGGACGTCAACGAGGTGCTGGGCCGTGTCGACGTGAAGACTCTCCTGGACCAGGTCGATGTCAATGACCTGATGAGCCGGCTTGACCTGGACGCGCTGATGGCGCGCGTCGATGTGAACGATCTGGTGCAGCGCCTCGACATAGACGGGCTGGTGGAGCAGACCGATCTCGGCGCCGTGATCGCCCGTTCATCGGGCGGGGTGGCAGCTGAGGCCCTGGACTCGGCGCGCAGCCAGGCGGTGGGGATGGACCAGTTCATCGACCGCTGGGTGCAGCGCGCGCTCCGGCGCAACCATCCCGGACCCGCGGCGCCGGGATGAGCGGCCGCCGTCACGCCCCCGACTGGGTGACCTCGCAAGGGCACTATGCAGGCTCGGTGTCCCGGTTCCTGGCCTTCATCATCGATGCCGCGGTCAGTGCGGGGCTGTTCTCGCTGGGACTCGCAGCCGCCAATCTGGTGTGGCAGGTCGTGACGGGCCATTCGGTGCACTGGACCCGGGCCAATATCGCGGTCGCCATCATCTTCGTGCTCTGGGAGTTTTTCTACTTCGGGTACTCCTGGGCGGCCAGTGGCCGGACGTTCGGCATGGCGGTGCTGGGCGTGCGCGTCGTCCGGGCCGATGGCGCGGCTCTCGATCCGTGGCGGGGGGTAGTCCGCGCGCTGGTGTTCCCGCTCAGCTTTCTCCTCTTCTGTCTGGGCTTCCTGGGCATCCTCGTGCAGCGTGAGCATCGCGCCCTGCACGATCTGATCGCGGGCAGCTGCGTCGTCTATGCCTGGGATGCGCGGGCCGCCCGGCTGCGGTTCCTGGCCCGCGACGCGGAAGTCAGCCCGAATGCCAGCGCGCCGGGCTCTGCGCCGGTCACCATCAGCGCAGATCCTTCCGCCTAGGGCTGGGGGTGGGGCGTCTTGTCGCCGGCGGTCACACCGGCAGGGTCTGCGGACGATTGACCGCCTGACGGCGGTCCGGCGTTACCGAGCGGAAGCGTGTAGACGTCCTGCATCTCGAGTTGCTGGGTGGTGAAGGTCCGCTCGCGGCGCAGATTGCGGGCGAAGGCCAGCCACCAGGTGAGCAGGGCACCGACGCGGTTACGGTAGCCGGTCAGGAACGCGATGTGGATGAACAGCCAGATGACCCAGCCCGGGAACCCGCCGACCTGCAGCGGTCCCGCCGAGACGACGGCCCGGCCCCGGGAAATGTAGGCCGCGGAGCCGAGGTCGTGGTAACGGAACGGCTTCTCGGCCATGTTTCCGGCGGCCCGGCGGCGGAGCCGGTGGCCGGTGTACAGCCCGGTTTGCATCGCCACCTCGGCGACCCCGGGCAGCTTGTCCAGGCTCATCATGTCGCCGAGGACCGAGATCTCGGGGTGGCCGGGGATGGTCAGGTCCTTCTCGACCATGACGCGCCCGGCGCGGTCGGTGTGCGCCCCGGTGGCGGCGGCCAGGGCCGCGGCGACGGGTGGCGCCTCCACCCCCGCCGTCCACAGCACGGTGTTGGCGTCGAACCGGGTCTCTTCGCCCGCGTGGTCGCGGACGAGCACCCAGCCCTGGTCGACATGGGTGACGATTGAGCCCATGTGCTGCTCGACACCCAGCTTGTCCAGGCTGGCCGCAGCCTTCTGCGACAGCTTAGGGCCGAACACGGCCAGCGGCGCGCTGCCGCCGTCGAACAGCAGCACCCGCGCGTCCTCCGGCTGGATCGTCCGGAACTCGGCGCGCAGCGTAATGGTGGCCACCTCGCGGAGCTGGCCCGCGAGCTCAACACCGGTCGGGCCCGCCCCGACCAGGACGAACGTCAGCCAGGCGCGGCGCTCCTCTGGAGTCGCGGCCGTCTGGGCCATCTCGAACGCGCCATACACCCGGCGGCGGATGGCCAGCGCGTCCGAGATCGTCTTCATGCCCGGGGCCCAGCGGGCAAACTCGTCGTGTCCGAAGTAGGACTGGCGGACTCCGGCGGCCACCACGAGCTCGTCGTAGCCGAACTCCAGCCGGTCTCCGCCGACGCGCCGGGCGATGACACGCTGCCCGGCGACATCGAAGTCGGTGACCTCAGCCATCACGCAGTCGACGTTCTTGTATTTCTTGAGCAGATCACGCAGCGGGGTGGCGATCTTCCCCTCGGACAGGATGCCGGTCGCGCACTGGTAGAGCAGCGGCGCGAATACGTGGTGCTGGGACCGGTCGATCATCGTCACCGAGACGTTGCTGCGCTTCAGCGCGCGGGCCGCGAACAAGCCCGCGAAACCGCCGCCCACGATGACCACCTGGCGCGGACCCGGTTGGTCGGTCATTGCCTGCCCCCTCAGCCGGCCGGGTCGTGCCAGGTATCCCGGGCGGGCAGCAGCCGGTCCGCTTCCTCCGGGCCCCAGCTGCCCCGGGCGTACGGGTGCACGGGCCCGACGTCGCCGAGGACCGGGTCCACGACCTCCCAGGCGGCTTCGACGGTGTCCTGGCGGGCGAACAGCCAGCGGTCGCCGTCCAGGGCCGCGCCGATGAGCCGGTCGTAGGGACGCATGTCCGAGCCCGGCTGGCCGGCGAAGGTCAGGTCCTCCGGCAGCGGTTCCAGCCCGCCGCCCGGCTTCTTGCCCGCGAGGGTGAGGCCCACCGCCGTCTCCGGCCAGACCCGGAACCGCAGTGAGTTCCGGACGGCGAACGGATCGATGCCGAACACGTCGTGCGGCGGCCGCCTGAAGCGGATATCGACCTCGGTGGCGGTGACCGGCATGCACTTGGCCGCGCGGATCAGGATCGGCACGTCCTCCCAGCGCCAGGTGTCCGCGGCCAGCCGGACGGCGACGTAAGTCTCCGTCGCCGATTTCGGATCCACCCCGTCGACCTGGTGATAGCCCTCGTACTGGCCCTTCACCGTGTCCCCCGGGGCCAGTGGCCGCAGCGCGGAGATCACCCGGGACTTGGCGTCCCTCCAGTCGGCCAGGCCCGGCCTGCTCGGCGGCTCGGCCAGCACGGTGGCCAGAACCTGGAGCATGTGGTTCTGAACCACGTCCCGGATGGCACCGGTCCGGTCGTAGAAGCGGCCACGGTCAGCGACGTCGAACGCCTCGGCCATCGTGATCTGGATGCTTTCCACGTAGGTCCGGTTGAGCAGCGGCTCGAGCACCGAGTTGGCGAACCGGACGAAGAGCACGTTCTCCACCGGGTCGAAAGCGAGCCAGTCGTCGACCCGGAAGATCGCCTCTTCCGGGAAGTACTTGTGCATGGTGTCGTTGAGCTGCCGCGAGCTGGCCAGGTCGGTACCGAACGGCTTCTCCACCATCACCCGCGCGTTCTTGGCCCGGCCGGCCGTGGCGATCCCCTGCGCGATGCGCCCGAACAGCGGGGGCGGCACCTCCAGGTAGAACAGGACCTGGGTGCCGGACCCGATCTCGTCCGACATGGCCTTGTAGGTGGCGTCGTCGTCGAGGTCCCCGTCGACGTACCGGAGCAGCCCGAGCATCTTCTGCGCGGCCGGAGTCTGCGGGTCCATGTGGTTGAGCCGCAGCGAGGCCTCCGCGTAGTCGCGGAACTGCTCCAGCCCCCAGCCGCTCTTGGCCACCCCGATGACCGGCACGTTGAGCACGCCCCGGTCCACCAGGCCGACCAGCGCCGGGAACGTCTCGATCTTGGCCAGGTCGCCGGTGGCGCCGAAAATCACCAGCGCGTCAACTTGGTTAGTGGTCATTTCCGCTCCCTTGTTTGGATCAGAGTCCCTGCCCGGCCGGCGGGGCAGCCCCATCGGGGGTTGCCGTGGGCGCACTGGGCGCCGCGTGCCGCCCGGTCAGCGGCAGGAATTCCCGCCGGCTGACGCGCCGCCGGAACACGTAGTAGGTCCAGGTCTGGTAGGCGAGGACGAACGGCAGGAAAATGACGACCACGACCGTCATCACCTTGAGTGAGTAGGCTCCCGACGCCGTGTTGTGCACCGTGAGGTTGTAGGCGGAGTTGGTGCTGGAGACCATGACGTTGGGGTACAGGCCGGTGAAGATCGACACGACGCAGGCCGCCATCGTGACCGTGGTCGCGGCGAAGGCGAAGCCCTCGCGGTGGTCGTAGACCAGCCAGACGGCGGCGATGACGGCGAGGATGGCGAGCAGCTCGACCGGGTTCAGGAAGAACGTGCTGCGCGCGGTCACGTGCGTCCAGATCACGAAGGCCACAACCGCGGCGCCCGTCACGGGGGCCACCCGCCGGGCCAGCCGCCCTGCTCTCTCGCGCAGGTCGTCGGTGGTCTTCAGGCCCAGGAACGTGGCGCCGGACAGCAGGCAGATCAAGACGAACGTGATCCCGGTGAACAGCCCGTAGGGCTGCAGCAGGTTCCAGAATGACCCGGTGTACTCCTGGTGGGAGTTGATGGGCAGCCCCGTCAGCAGGTCGCCCAGGGCCACCCCGATCAGCAGCGGGGCCAGCAGGCTGCCCGCGGTGAGCAGGCCGTCCCAGGTGCGCCGCCAGCGCAGCGCGTTCCTCTTGCCCCGGTACTCGAAGGACACGCCGCGGACCATCAGCGACGCCAGCAGCAGCACCAGCGCCAGGTAGAAGCCGGAGAACATGGTGGCGTACCAGCCGGGAAATGCGGCGAATATGGCGGCCCCGGCCACGATCAGCCAGACTTCGTTGCCGTCCCACAGCGGGCCGATCGTGTTGATGGCCGCCCGGCGGCCGGCGTCGTCCCTGCCGACCACGCCGTGCAGCATGCCGACGCCGAAGTCGAAGCCCTCCAGGATGAAGAACCCAGTCCACAGGACCGTGATGACGATGAACCAGAACGGCACGAGTCTCATCGGAACCTCAGTACTGGACGGCCGGGACGGGCGCGTCCGCGTCGGTTTCGGCGTGCGCGGGCGGGAGCTGCTGGCGTGAGTACTTCAGCATCAGCATCAGGTCGACGGTCGCGAGCACGCCGTACAGCAGCACGAAAATCACCAGGCTGATCACGATGGACGTGACGCCGACCGACGACGAGACCCCGTTTTTGGTGAGCATGATGCCCTGCACGATCCACGGCTGCCGGCCGCTCTCGGTCAGCAGCCAGCCCGCGGTGTTCATCAGGAACGGCAGCACGGCGGCCCAGATCGCCACCCACAGGAACCGGCGGGACGTCGCGAGTTTCTGGCGCCGGAGCAGCCACAGCCCATACACCGCGATAAGCAGGACCAGGACGCCGACATAGGCCATGACCCGCATCGACCAGTACTGGATGAACACGTTCGGCACGTAGTAGCCGGGCCCGAACTGCTTCTGGTACTGGGACTGCAGCGGGCTGAGCCCGATCACCTTCCCGTCCCAGTGGTTGGTGGCCAGCAGCGACAGCAGGTGCGGGATGGCCAGGATCTGGGTGGGGGTGTGGTCGTTGTTGCCGCCGCCGATCTGGAACAGCGAGAACGAGCAGGGCTGGCAGGTGGTCCACTGCGCCTCAGCCGCCGCGATCTTCATCGGCTGGTACTTGGCCTCGATCACCCCCAGCTCATCGCCGACCAGCATGGTGAACAAGATCGCCGGGACCAGGACGATGAGCGCGAGCCGCGCCGACCGGGTAAATACCTCCGGGGCACCCCCGTGCCGCAGCTGCCAGGCGGACACGGCCAGCATCACCGCCGCGCCGGTCACCAGCGACGCCAGCAGGACCTTTGAATATCCCCAGACGAACACCTGGTTGGTAAACACCGCCCAGATGTCGTTCAGCTGCGGTTTTCCGTTCACCATGACGTAGCCGACGGGATGCTGCATCCAGGAGTTGGCGGCCATGATGAACGCCGCCGACAAGACCGTGCCCAGCGACACCAGCCAGATGGTCAGCAGGTGCACCCGGCGGGACAGTTTGTCCCAGCCGAACAGCCACAGCCCGAGGAACGTGGACTCCAGGAAGAAGGCGGCCAGGCCCTCCATGGCCAGCGGCGCGCCGAAGATATTGCCGACCAGCCGCGAGTAGGCCGACCAGTTCATCCCGAACTGGAATTCCTGGACCAGCCCGGTCACCACGCCGATCGCGACGTTGATGACCAGCAGGGTGCCGAAGAACCGGGTCAGCCGCAGGTACTCGTCGCGTTTGCTGCGGTACCAGGCCGTCTGCAGCAGCGCGGTGAGGAACGCCAGCCCGATCGTGACCGGCACGAAGAAGAAGTGGTTGATGGTCACAAACGCGAACTGCCACCGTGCGAGGTCGACGTTCGTCATCTACTCCCCCGGTCCAGAAAGTGCTCGGCGTCACGCCGCCCGGCCTGGCCGCCCGCCGGTCACGTCGGCGCGCCCTGACGGGCCGAGGCGCCGTTCTGCCAGGCGGCGGTGCCCGCCGCCGCGGCGCTCTTGGCCTGTGCCCACTTGATCTTCGCCTGCTCGCTGGGCGGCACGTCCATGTCCCGGATCCACCGGCGGGTGGCCGCGAACAGGTGCGAGCCGCCGACGGCCAAGCCGGCCAGGACGATCATGGCGCCCGCCCCGACGAGCGCGGCGCCGGTGATCATGGGGCCAGTTCTGACCTCTGGCCAGCTGCTGTTGTGCTCCGTGCTAGTAGACATGGCACCGTCCCGGTCGCTAGTCGTTGATCGTTACTGTCACCCGCGCGGAGATAACCGGGCATCCCCCCTCTTGGGTGGTTACGCCACCCCTGGCCATGCCGGACAGACCTGGCCAGTCACCCGGGCTGGGCAGCGGGCGGGTGGACGACCGCCCAGTCCGCGGCCATGTCGATCACGGTCCACTTGTGGTCGGTGGCGGCCGCGCGGATCTTGCCCGTGCCGCTGCCCAGGATCGGGTCATGGTCGTAGGCGTATTCGCGATCGCCATCCGTGTGGTCGACGACCAGTTGCAGAGTCCGGCCCGGGCCCCCGGCGGTCCACTGGAGCATGGCCAGGTCGCCATCGGTGTTCCCGGCGGCCACGATCGGACGCTGCCCGACATGACGGTGGATCGAGCTCGGCTTCTGCGGGCCATCGTTGATGACCTGCAGGGCCGGGCCCTTGACGAGTTCCGGTCCGGCCACGCCGATGCGGAACTCAGTTTCCCCGACACTGCCGATGACCCGGTGCGGCGGCAGGCCGTAGACGCCGGACGCCCAGGTCCGCATGAAGTCCGTACCGCCGCCGGAGAAGATCCAGCACGAGAAGCCGCTGCGGTCCAGCAGGCCCAGCAGCTCCAGCATCGGCTGGTACACCATCGCCGGATAGGGGCGCCCGAAGCGGGGATGGCGGGCCGCGGCCAGCCAGCTCCGGCACAAGGCGTCGAACTCATCGGTGGTGACACCGGCGTGAGTGAGCTTGAGCAGCTCAACCAGGGCCGGCATCCCGCCCGCGTGCAGCTCTTCGAGGCTGGTGGGCTGCCCCAGCTGGGCCGCCCGGTCCAGCGCGAAGACGAGCTGCGCGTAGACGGGCTGCTCGGTCCACAGGGTGCCGTCGTTGTCGAAGACCGCGACGCGGTCGGACTCCGGGACAAAGTCGGGCGACTCAGGTTCGGTCACGGCGGCGACGAATTCCACGATCGACTGCTTCGCGGAAGTCTCGCGCCAGCTCGGCAGCTGGTCTGCGGTCATTCTGCCGAATGTACGAGGGTGGACCGGCGGCAGGCTCACCCGGTTCGGATGAGCCCGCTCCGCCCGGAGTCACCCGCGGGGTGTGATGTGCCGCCCACGCCAAACCGCCACAGTCGGCTATGTGGCTGAAAACTATGACGTGATCATTGTTGGCAGCGGTGCGGGCGGCGGGACGCTGGCGCACACCCTGGCCCCATCGGGCAAGCGGATACTTCTGCTCGAGCGGGGCAATTTCCTGCCCCGGGAGACGGAAAACTGGGACCCTGGCCCGGTTTTCGTGGACGGGAGATATATCTCGCCGGACACGTGGTTCGACGCCGACGGTAAGCCGTTCCAGCCGCAGGTCCACTACTACGTCGGCGGGGCCACCAAGCTGTACGGGGCCGCACTGTACCGGCTCCGTCCCGAGGACTTCGGCGAGATCAAGCACGCCGATGGCCCATCGCCGGCCTGGCCGCTGGGCTACGACGAGTTCGAGCCGTGGTACACGAAGGCCGAGTGGCTGTACCAGGTGCACGGAATCCACGGCGAAGATCCCACCGAAGGCCACTGCTCCAAGGACTATCCGTGGCCCGCAGTTTCGCACGAGCCACGGGTCCAGGAGATCTCCGACGCGCTGGCGGCCGGCGGCTACCATCCGTTCCATGCCCCAGTCGGCATCCTGCTGAACGAAGCCGAACGGCCGCTCAGCGCCTGCATCCGGTGCGCGACCTGTGACGGGTACCCGTGCCTGGTGCACGCCAAGTCCGATGCCGACATCATCGCCGTGCGGCCCCTGCTCGACCAGCCGAACGTGACCCTGCTGGTCAACGCGGAGGTGGAGCGCCTCGGAACGGACCCGTCGGGCCGGACGGTCACCCGCGTGCAGGTCACCCGCGACGGCAAGCAGGAGTCTTACGAAGGCGGCATCGTGGTCGTCTCGGCCGGGGCGGCGAACAGCGCCAGGATCCTGCTCCGGTCAGCCTCCGACCAGCACCCGGCCGGCCTGGCTAACGGGTCCGACCAGGTCGGCCGCAATTACATGTACCACAACAGCAAAGCCATCGTGGCGCTGGACAAAGAGCGCAACGACACAGTCTTCCAGAAGACGCTCGGGCTGAACGACTTCTACCTCGCGGGCAACGGCCGCGAATGGCCACTGGGCAACATCCAGATGCTCGGCAAGTCCAACGCCATGGCCATGAAGGGCGAGGAGCCCAAGCTGACCAAGCTGGCCCCCAAGTGGACCCTGGAGGAGGTCGCCCGGCACGCCGTCGATTTCTGGCTGACGACCGAGGACGTGCCCAAGCCGGGCAACCGGGTCACGGTCGACCGGGACGGGCATGTGCACCTCGCGTACCAGCCGACGAACAACACCGAGGCTGACGGCCTGTACCACGAGCTCAGGAAGGTGCTCAATCACATAGGCATCGCCGCCCATCACGTCCTGAGCAAGAACTTCTACGCGAGCATGGACGTGCCCGTCGCGGGCGTCGCCCACCAGTCGGGCACGTGCCGGTTCGGCACGGACCCGGCCACGTCGGTTCTCGACGCCAACTGCAAAGCGCACGAGGTCGACAACCTGTACGTCGTGGACACGAGCTTCTTCCCGAGCATCGGGGCCGTGAACCCGGCGCTGACCGCCATGGCCAACGCGATCCGCGTCGGCGAGCATCTGCTGAGCCGGATGGCGTGAATGGCCGGACATTCCTAATCTGACTGCGAAGGGTGACTCACCGATGAGCACATTCCCGCCGATTGCGGATTACGGGTTCCTGTCGAATTGTGAGCAGAGCTGCCTCGTCGCGCCGGACGGCTCGATCGAATGGCTGTGCCTGCCCCGGCCTGACTCCCCAAGTGTCTTCGGGGCGCTGATGGACCGGGCGGCCGGCTTGTTCCGGTTCGGTCCCGGCACTACGCACGTCCCCCAGCACCGCCGGTACGTGCCGGGCACCATGGTGCTGGAAACAACCTGGCAGACTCCCACCGGATGGATGGTCGTCCAGGACTTCCTGGCCATTGGCCCGGTCCAGCACGAGGGGCGGCGGCCGGACTACCACCGGGCGCCAGCTGACTTCGGGGCCGTCGGCGCGCTGGTCCGGATCGCCACGTGCATCAGCGGCCGGGTCGAGGTCGCCGTGAACTGTGCTCCCCTGTTCGATTACGGCCGGACTGGTGGCGCGTGGAGCTACCAGGGCGACAGCTACGACGCGATGACCATCACCCCCGCGGAGGGAGACCTGCAGCTTGAGGTGAGCGGCACCGTCCCGCTCGGCGTCCTCGGCGCCCGCTGCTACGGCCGCACCACCCTCACCGAGGGAGAGTCAGCCTACGTCGCCCTGTCCTGGGGCGGCGGCCAGGTTCCAGCCAGCCAGGATGAGGCGCAGCGCGCGCTGGACTGCACCGTCAACTTCTGGCGCGACTGGCTGAGCTCCGCCAAGATCCCCGACCATCCGTGGAAGACCTACCTCGACCGCAGCGCCCTGACCCTGAAGGGGCTCAGCTACGCTCCCACCGGCGCCATCATGGCCGCGTCGACGACCTCGCTGCCGGAGACCTGGGGCGGGGCCCGTAACTGGGACTACCGCTTCACCTGGATCCGCGACTCGGCGTTCATGCTCCGCTCGCTGTACCGTCTCGGCTTCGACTGGGAAGCGATCGAGTACTGGGGCTTCGTCATCGACGCGGTCAGCGGGGGGGATTTCAACAGCAAGTTCGGGCTTCAGATCATGTACGGCATCAGCGGGGAACGTGATCTGACCGAGAAGACTCTCGATCACCTGTCCGGGTACCGCGGGGCCCGGCCGGTCCGGGTGGGGAATGGTGCCTGGAATCAGCAGCAGCACGACGTCTGGGGGATGATTCTCGACGCGGTGGATGTCCAGTTCCACCGGGGAGCGAGTCAGATAGTGATGCCCGTGTGGAACGGGCTCGCCGGTTTCGTGGACGACGCCCTGAACCACTGGCATGAGCCCGACCAGGGAATCTGGGAAGTCCGGGGCGACCCCAAGCACTTCACGGCGTCGAAGGTGATGTGCTGGGTCGCGGCCTCCCGCGGCGCCGATCTCGCCGAGGAACGCGGCGACGACGAACGCGCCAAGCGGTGGCGGGCCGGCGCCGACGAGATCAAGTCGGAGATCCTGGACAAGGGCCTCTCCAAGCGGGGGGTGTTCCGCCAGCACTATGAGACCGACGGCCTCGACGCCTCGCTCCTGCTCCTGCCCATCATGGGATTCCTCCCCCCCGACGACAAGCGCATCAGGGCTACCGTGCTGGCCATCGCCGACGAACTGACCGAGGACGGCCTGGTCCTGCGCTACAAGGTCGAGGGAACCGACACCGGGTTCGAGGGCAAGGAAGGAACCTTCACCATCTGCTCCTTCTGGCTGGTGACCACGCTGGCCATGATCGGCGAAACCGAGCGGGCCCACGCCCTGTGCCAGAAGTTGCTGTCGTTCGCGGGGCCGCTGCAGCTGTACGCCGAGGAGATCGACACCAGCACTGGTGAGCACATGGGCAACTTCCCGCAGGCGTTCACCCACCTGGCGCTGATCGAAGCCGTATCCCTGCTCATCGACTCTGAGCAGGCCGCCAACGCCGCCGCCTCCTTTGGGTAGCCGGGCGGAGCCCTGAACCGCAGGTCCTCCTCTGCGGCCGACGAACGGCGGCTTGGCGAGGGCGCCCCGCCGGCCGGGGTGGGCCTTCGGGGGAAAGGCGCAGCCGACGGGGCGCTCTCGGGCGCCCGGCGGCTGCATGGTCTCGGGGGAAGACACAGCCGGCGGGGCGCTCTTGGGCGCCTCCCAGGCGGGCCTGATCGGCGCCGGCACCGGGAGGAACCATCTGAAGCATCGCCGATAATCCTGACTATTTCCTGAATATTACCCCCAAGTAACTTGAGGGTCAGGTGAAGGGCCCCGCTCAGGATCATCACAAAGTCAGCCTCGCCACCTGCACCCGACGATCCGAAAGACTTGTCATGCCGTCACCAGACACCGGCCGTTCTGACCACCACGCCCCGAGGTTGCGCCCCATGAGCACGGCGGGAGCAGACCGCCTCGCAGCTACGACAGCCCGTCTCGCTGGCCAGGGAACCGGCATCGATGCCGCGGACGTCGACTTGCTCGCCGCTGCGGGCACCGACGGCGTCCTGTGGCAGCACGAGGGTTTCGGCTTGGCCGGCCGCGGCGTCGCCCTGCGCATCGAGCTTCCCTCCGGTCTCACCGATGCCGCTGCGGTCGCCGACGTGGCGGGCAGCCTGGCTGCCATCCGCCGCGGCGATGACGTGGCCGGACCGGGAACCGGGGCGGTAGCTCTCGGGGCGCTGCCGTTCGTGCGGGATGCGCCTGGAGCCCTCGTCGTCCCTCGCGTGGTGATCGGCCGCCGCGACAGCGAAGCATGGTTCACCACCATCACGCGTGCCGGCAACCGCCTGGCCGACGCCCGCCTGGCCGACCGGATGGTCGCCGATGCCCTCGGCGGGTTCACCGATCCCCGGCCAGCGCCGAGCCAGTTCACCCTGACGCCGGTGATGGACCACGACGCCTGGAGCCGCCTTGTGGCCGGCGCCGCCGCCCGCATCGACGGCGGAACGCTGGGTAAGGTCGTCCTGGCCCGCCGGGTCGACGTGGCCGCCAACCGCCCGTTCGTCACCTCCGATGTCCTGTCCAGGCTGCTCGCCCTGTACCCGACGTGCATGGTCTTCAGGGTCGATGGCTTCCTCGGCGCTAGCCCCGAGCTGCTGATCGAGCGCCGTGGCACGCACGTCGCCAGTCACCCCCTGGCCGGCACCATTGGCCGCAGCG
>DATCFY010000129.1:0-10442 GCA_036509255.1 Streptosporangiaceae bacterium | reverse complement strand
GGGCCCATCGGGTAGATCTTGTAGCCGTGCCGGGCCAGGTCCAGGTCCTTGATGATGGTCGGCGGGAG
Organism: Streptosporangiaceae bacterium; assembly: GCA_036509255.1. Classification (GTDB taxonomy): domain Bacteria; phylum Actinomycetota; class Actinomycetes; order Streptosporangiales; family Streptosporangiaceae; genus RYN-230. The sequence continues at coordinate 10,374 of DATCFY010000129.1, read as the reverse complement.
CAGGCTCATCACGTACGACAGCCGGGTAACCCGGAACTCCGGCGCGTCCGGCCAGGGGGCCTCGGTAGTAGCGGCGCCGCCGGTCTTGTGCCGCCCCTCCAGGACCAGGGTGCGCGCCCCGGACCGGGCCAGGTAGGCCGCGGCGACCAGGCCGTTATGCCCCCCGCCGACGACAATCGCATCGTAGGACCCGGCTGTTGCCCCGGCCCGTGCTGCGGTGGGCGCTGCGGCCATGAATCCGTCCTCCAGAGAAATTCTCACGGGTATTGACTGAATGTTCAGTCTAGAAAGCTGATACCGTTGCCACAAGAGTGAGCGCCAGATCAGTGAGGCGGCGGGTAAAAGCGCCCCGGCTGGGCTGGGGCACGCGCGAGGCCCGACCGGACGGGCCCCGCTAGGTGACCGGGCGAGGCCAGTGAGAGGCCCCGGCTGAGTGACGTAACAGGGTCAGTAAAAGGGCCCCGCTAGGTGATGTAGCGGGGCAGGTGAATAGGCCCCGCGAGGTGACGGAGTGGGCGAGGATGTCCGCATGAGTGAACGCGCCGGCGACGTCGCCGACACCGCCGACCAGCGCCGTGAGCAGATGCTCCGCGCCGCGATCGCGGTCATCGAGGAGCGGGGCTTCCCGGAGACCCGGATCGCGGATGTCGCGGCGCGCGCCGGGACCAGCCCGGCTCTGGTCATCTACTACTTCAAGACCAAAGACCAGCTGCTGACCGAGGCGCTCCGCTACGCGGAGGACGCCTGGTACGAGGCTGGCACCCGCCGGATGGCCGGCGTCACCAGCGCGGCCAGGCGGATCGAGGAACTGGTCGCCATGAACTTCCTGGTGGATCTCGAAGGCGAGCCCACCAGCTCCTGGCTGCTCTGGCTCGACCTGTGGGCCCAGTCGGTGCGGCTGCCCGAGGTGGCCAGTGTCCGGCAGAAGTTCGACGAGCGCTGGCGTGAGACGATCAGTTCCCTGGTCCTGGCGGGCCAGGTGGCCGGGGAGTTCGGCCCGGTGAACGCCGACGACTTCGCGGTAACGCTGTCCGCCCTGCTGGACGGGCTCGCCATCCAGATCGCGCTGGGGGATCCTTCGATCAGCCCGGACCGCGCCTTCGAGCTGGGTATGCGCCTCGTGTCCGGCCAGCTGGGATTCGAATGGTCGGGGCGGTCGGCCGCCCGGTAACACAGAAGGAGGTGGCCCGGTGCCCGGTGGACATATCCAGCTGGTCGCGCTGACCAAGCGGTTCACGGAAGTAGCCGTGGACAGCATCGATCTCACCGTGGACAGCGGCGAGTTCTTCTCGCTGCTCGGGCCGTCGGGGTGCGGGAAGACCACCACGCTGCGCCTGATCGCCGGGTTCGAGCAGCCCACCTCCGGCCGGATCCTGCTGGACGGCACCGACATGGCGGGCGTGGCGCCGCACAAGCGCAACGTGAACACGGTGTTCCAGAGCTACGCCCTGTTTCCCTTCCTCTCCGTCTTCGACAACGTGGCCTTCGGCCTGCGCTACCACAAGCTCTCCAAGCAGGAGATCGCCAGCAAGGTGCATGAGGCGCTCGACCTGGTCCAGATGAGCTCCTACGAGAAGCGCCGGCCGGGCGCGCTGTCCGGCGGCCAGCAGCAGCGGGTCGCCCTGGCCCGGGCGCTGGTCCTCGGACCCGCCGTGCTACTGCTCGACGAGCCGCTCGGCGCGCTCGACGCCAAGCTGCGCCGTTCCCTCAAGGTGGAGCTGAAGGCGCTGCAGGAGCGGGTCGGCATCACGTTCCTCTACGTCACCCACGACCAGGAGGAAGCACTGACGATGTCCGACCGGCTGGCGGTGATGAACTCCGGCCAGATCGTCCAGATCGGCGCGCCCCGCCAGATCTACGAGGAGCCCGCGGACACCTACGTAGCCGACTTCCTCGGGGTGTCGAACCTGATGGAAGTGGACGTGGTCGAGCGGGGCCCCGGCACCCAGTGCTGCGTGAAGGTCGGCGACTCCGCGCTCGACGTGGAGCGGGGCGACGTGGATGCGCTGGGTACCGCGCACGCGGTCATCCGGCCGGAGCGGGTGCGGATCGAGCAGCACGGCACGGCCGGGCCGAACCGGGTCCCGGCCATGGTCGAGCGGCTGGTGTTCCTCGGCGCGGCCACCCAGGTCATGCTGCGGCTGGCGGCCGGAGCGCAACTGCAGGCGCTGGTGCAGAACGACGGCCAGCATCCCGACCATCTCGCCCAGGGCACGCCGGTGCACGTCTACCTGGCCCCGGACGCGCTGCGGGTGCTGCGCGGCGGCGGGAAGACCGCGCTGGAAGAGCCGGACGAGCTCAAGGTGTCCTAGCCCGTAACCGCCCAGGTGGCGGGCGCGTAGGCGGCCGCGAGGGCGTCGCGCAGCGCGGTCTCCGCGTAGCGGCCGGTGAGGCGGCGGCGCGCGGTGGCGGCCATCCGGGCGGCGGCCGCGGGTGAGTCCAGCAGATAGCCGATCCCGGCGGCCATCAGATCGGGCCGGTGCGGCGGGACGAGCAAGCCCGTCTCGCCGGGTACGACCACGTCGGAGACGGCGTTGACCGCGGTGGCCACCACCGGCACGCCGCAGCTCATCGCCTCGACGACCGCGGTGGGCAGCCCCTCGTAGCGGCTGGGCAGGGCGAAGACGTCGAAGGCTGGAAGCAGCTCGAGTACGTCCGTGCGCTCACCCGCGAGCACGACGCGCGTCCCGGAGAGCCCGGGCGCGGCGGCCGATGCGCTCGGCAAGCTCTCCGCCACCGACCCACAAGCCGGTGACTTCCGGCCTTCCGAGCTGCTGCATGGCGGCCAGGAAATCCTCAGGCGCCTTCTGATAGGTCAGCCGGCCGACTGCGCCCACGACCGTGGCGTCGAGGGGGAGGCCGAGCGTGATCCGGCCGCGGCGGCGCGCCTGCGCGGTGGGGGCGGTAGCGGTCGCCGTGGTCTCGTCCAGCCCGTCGACCACGACGCCGATAGTCCGGATTCGTTCCGGTGCGACCAGTTGCCGCCGCACTGCTTCGGCGGCTACCCCGGCGCCCACGCAGAGCGCGACATCGGTGAACCGGCCCAGCCGCCGCTCGATTGACACGTAGGCCTGCTTGCGGGCTATCGACTGGAACTCATGGAAAGGGAAACCGTGGAATGTATGGACCGTCCGCGGCACCCCGGCGCGGCGCGCGGCCAGGCGGCCGACCGTGCCTGCCTTCGCGCAGTGCGTGTGCACGACGTCGTAGTTGCGCCTGCCGACGAGCGTGGTCAGCCGCCGTAGCGCCTGCATGTCGCTGCGGGGGGCGATAGGCGCACGCAGCGAGGGCTCCACGATGATCTCGAGCCCCGCCGCCCGCGCGGCGTCGAGCAGCCGATCCCCGCTGCCGGTCACGATCGTCACTGCGAAGGCGTCCGGGTCCATGGCCATGGCTCCGCGCAGGGCCAGCACGCCGGCGCCGCCCTCCAGGCGCGTGATGACGGTCGCGACGCGCAACGGTCGGCCGCTGCCCCCGCGGGGCGGGAGTTCAGGCCGGAGGCGGGCTTGGCCTGTGATCACCCTTCGCCCCACTCGGGCGGCCGGGAGGGCGGGATATAACGCAGCCGGCGTCCTGCACCGGCCCGCTCGGCGGGGCGCAGCCCGGCGGAGCGGGCGATCGTGACCGCCTCGAGGCTGCTATGGACATCCAGCTTGCTCAAGATGCTGCGGATGTGCGTGCGGACGGTGTCGGTTGAGATCAGCAGTTCCTCGGCAATCTGGCGGCCGCGCTTGCCCTCCGCCATGCTGGCCATCACCTCCCGCTCCCGCGGGCTGAGCACGTCCAACGGGTCTGCGTGCTCTCTGGCCCGCCTGACGTCGTCACGAAGCGCGTGCAAGATGGCGCCGAGCATGTCTGGCGGGAACCACGGACGGCCCTCGCATACTCCGCGGATCACGCTTTCGAGCTCGTCCGCGCCCTGATCGTTCGCCACCCAGGCGTCCGCTCCCGCCCTGGCGGCCTGGATCGCCTGGGCTGCGTCGTGGCTCATACCGAGCACGACCACATGTCCCGTCGGCCACGCCGCGAGCAGTTCCGGCACCAGCTCGTCGACGCCAGGGCCCGCGGGCTCAATTTCGATCATGATGACGTCTGGTTGCAGTAATTGGACGACTCCGCCCAGGCCAGGATCCCTGCTGCTGCAGGCTCCTACCACGCAGAGATCCGGAGCAGTGCCCAGCCGGTAGGCCAGCGCTTCTGAGACCATCTGATGGCCGTCCACGATGACCAGCCTTCGAATGTCCACGGAGATCACTCTGCACCGCACGAGACAATTTGTCCTCATGCGTATGCATGAGGACAAATCACGATAATGGTAGAAGTGCATGGGTCCATTGCGCCGTCCGGCTGGCGATGGCTGAGCTGTCTTTGCCCGTCCCGTCACGAAGGAAGCTGGGGTAGGTTCTGCGCATGTGCTCGGTCCTGGCGGATCACACTCCGCGACCGCGGACCACAGGGCTGAGTCGCCCCCCAGCGATCGTGAAGCGGCAGGGGTAATCATGGCGGGGAAGTGGGCGGGTCTCCCGTCCGACCGGGTGATGGCGGTCGTGGCGGACCTTGATACCGGGCAGGTGCAGATCGGCTCCGGCTACCTGGTCACTGAGCGCCTGGTGCTGACCGCATGGCACTGCTCGATCGACAGGAAGACCGGCCGGGAGGCGACGAAGCTGCGGGTAGTCTGCCGCTCTGGCGGACCAGAGGCGTCCGCGACCCTTCTGGCCGCCCAGCCGGAACTGGATGTGGCCGTCCTCGCTGTCGAGGACCCGCCCTGGGTGGTGCCGGTCGTTTCGGAGCCGCCCCGCTTCGGCAGGGTGGATCGGAGCGGCTCCGGGGAAGTGCACTACTGCCAGGCCATCGGCTTCCCGCTGTGGCAGGTCAGCCCGGAGGATCAGGAACTGCTCACTGCCGAGTTGCACGGCACGATCCGGACGGGTGCGGATCCGGGGTCCGGGTGCCTGGTGATGAACGACCCTTTGCTGCATTACGTCACCATCCCGGTGAGCACAAACGCCGAGGACCGGGCCGGGAAATCGCCCTGGGGCGGCCTTTGCGGGGCGCTGGTGTTCGGGCAGGGCATCGCCCTGGGAGTAGTGACCGAGCATCATCCCCGGCAGGATGGCGCGGCTATGAGGATCCTGCCTGTGGAGCGGTTCGCCGCTTCTCCGCCGGCCGGCGACGCGGACACTGCGGCCGTGGCTGCCGCACTCGGGGTTCCACCGGTGGACAGCCTGCCGCTGGTCGGCGAGCGACCAGTCGTCAAGCTGGTCGAAGTACCGGCTCAAGAGCGGCTGCCGCGGGTCAGCGAGCTTAACCCGTACACGCTCGGGGCCGCCCCGTCCGAATTCGGAAACTCCGGTACCTATGGGCAGCGTGACGAGTATGTTCCCCGCGTCAAGGATGTGCCGCTGGCCGCCGCGCTGAGCGATCGCGCGCGAGTCGTCCTGATCGGCCCGTCGAAAGTCGGCAAGACCCGCACCGCCTTCGAGGTGATCCGCCAGCACAGCATGTGGGCCAGCGCCCTCCTGGCCTTCCCCGAGCCGAAGTCGCTGGAGCAGTTGTGCAGTCATCCCGAGTTCAGCGGGGCCGAGCCGCTGGTGATCTGGCTCGATGAGCTGGACCGTTTCGTGCCGCCGGGCGGGGATCTGTCCCCGGCCCTGATTGCCCGCCTACTCGGCCGGCCAGGACCGACTCTCCTGCTCGGCTCCCTCCGTTCCGGGCAGCGGGACCGGCTGCGGCGCGACGGGAAGCTGACCCAGGAATCGCGGTTGGTACTTGATAATTTCACCTCTGTCGAGCTCGCCAGTACCCGCGAGAACCCCACCGAGCAGGCCCGCGCCGCCGCGATCTATCCGCAGTTCGGCCCCGGACCGGAGGGCCTGGCGGAGATGCTGGTGGATGCACCGGAGTTGCTGCGCCTCTACCAGGACGCGGGCGGCGGCGATCCCCCGCTGCACTTCCTGGTCCGCATGTGTGTCGACTGGGTGCGCTGCGGGCTGGCTCGGCCGATGCTGGAGCCTGACCTGCTCGCTCTGGCCCGCGACGCCGTCGCGGAACATCGGCCTGATCTGCACCTGGCGGACGGCGACTTCCGTGAAGCCCTCGTCCGGGCCCGTACGCCACGAGCCGGAGGAGGGCAGATTGCCTTGCTCGGCACGGTGCGACTGGCGGATGGGTCCTGCGGATACTGGCCGTTCGACTACCTGGTGGCCGCCGACGAGGGCCAGCAGGGGAGCGCCCGGCCAATTGCCGAAAACACCTGGCTGAGCTGCCTGGAACGCGCAACCGATGAGGACGCCTTCGCCATTAGCTTCGCCGCATTTGCCCACGAGAATATCCCCATCGCCATCGTGTCCAGCCACCGCGCCGCCGAAGCTGGGAACGTCCGCGCCCAGTACAACCTGGGGGTGCTGCTGGCCGACCGGCTGGAGCCGCCGGAAATGGCCGCTGCGGTCGGCTGGTACGCCAGGGCCGCCGAGGCGGGGCACACTGCCGCGCAGTACGACCTGGGGGTGCTGCTGGCCGACCGGATCGACCCGCCGGAAGTGTCCGCCGCCCGGGCCTGGTACGCCATCGCGGCCGGGGCGGGGCACACTGCCGCGCAGTACGACCTGGGGGTGCTGCTGGCCGACCGGCTGGACCCGCCGGACCTGGCCGAGGCCCGCACCTGGTACACGCGGGCGGCCGAAGCGGGCCACACTGCCGCCCAGTACAACCTGGGGGTGCTGCTGGCCACGATGCCGGAGCCGCCGGAGCTGGCCGAGGCCCGCACCTGGTACACCAAGGCCGCCGAGGCGGGGCACGTCAGCGCCCAGAACAACCTGGGGGTGCTGCTGGCCACCCTGCTCGAGCCGCCCGACCTGGCCGAGGCCCGCACCTGGTGGACCCGGGCCGCCGAGGCGGGGCACGCCGGCGCCCAGTACAACCTGGGGGTGCTGCTGGCCACGATGCTGGAGCCGCCGGACCTGGCCGAGGCCCGCACCTGGTGGACCCAGGCCGCTCAAGCCGGGCTGGCTGAAGCACGAGATGCGCTGGAGGAGCTCGGCTAGGGGCGGTACTCCCGCCGCCGCCTTTACTGAGGTGCGCCCCCCGGGTGGCTGGGCCGCACGCCGTTAGCCCGCGCATCCGGGCGAAGCGGTGGACGCCTCGCTTGACCAGTAGCTGGGCAGCGAGCCATAAGGATTCGAGCCGGAGCGGTCGGTCACGTACACATGGCCGACGTGCCGGCTTCTGGCCAGCCTGAGCGTGCTGGCCAGCTTCGAGCCTGGAGCGTGATAAATCACGTTCGCGAACATGTCGGCGGGATAATGGCGAGCCCAGCTGGGCTCCGGGGTATTGACAAAATTCGAGTACGGGCCCTCGAAGACCATCACCACGGCGCCCAGCGACATGTAGCGCTCGTCGGGATACGTTCCAGGATTCAGCCACACGGTCGAGCCGGGATTGACGTGGTGGATGTAGCTGACCAACTTCCGGTAGTAGGGCAGCTGGCTGCCGCCGGTCGGGACCTCGTCGAGGAAGCTGCTGGTCACGCCGTACCACGCCCGGTAGTTCCGGACGTCGGCCTCGACCTGTGCCAGCGGGCGCTGGCCGTACTGCGTGCTGGAGTAGCCGAGAATCGTGATCCCGCTGGCCCGCGCTTGCCTGGCGGCGGCCCGGAACACGTCGCTCGGTGCGGCGCCAGCGCCGGTGCTGGTGATGTCGAGGATCAGGTTGCCCGGCCCGGGATTGCTGTCGTCCACCCGAGTCCACTCGGGTCCCGGGTAGAAGTAGGCGGGGACGAACAGGGTCCGGCAGCGGCCGCTCGCCTGCGGCGTCATCCTCACCCAGAGACCCGCCGCCGCTAGCACGACCACCGCCAGCACGATCAACGCCAGCACCAGGAGCGTGCGCGGCCTCCTGGCCCTGGCCAGGAACTGCGACCCAGCACGGCTGCCCGTCGCTGACATTCTTGCCCCGTGGATATCGTGCATGACGGCTCAGTTACGCCGATTAAGCACAGCTGAGCCAGGCCACTCAGCCGGCAGTTGATCATACGGATTCCCCCCGGTGCGGTCGGTTATGTACACGCAGCCGGCCCCGCGCCGTGCGGCGAGCCGGTAGGCGTCCTCCAGATGCTGGCGGGGCACTGTGTGCACGACGTGGTAGAACTGGCCGGCCGGCCGCGATCGGACCCAGCGGGGCACGGCCATGTTCCGGTAGGCGCTCCAGGGGCCCTCGAACGTGCCGAGCACGTCAGCATGATCCGCATACGCCTCGGGTGGGTGGACGCCGTGATTGAACACGACCACCTGGGCACCCATGGAGCGCACGTCACGCGCCAGGGCGGCAAAGTAGCCGATGCGCTCCGCGGCGGCAGCCACCTGATCGAAGAGGACGCCCACCACCCCATACCAGTCCAGGTAGCGGCCGAACTCGGCCATCGCCTCGTGCGGGAGACGCCGGCCATAGCTGGTATCGACGTATCCGACCACGCCCACCCCGGCCTCGCGCAGCAGGTCCAGTGCGGGAAGGTATGCGTCGTCGGGCCGGGCACCGGGCCCGTTGGCCAAGTTGAGTATGACCAGCCGGACGTGCGCGGCCCGCTCGGCCAGCAGCGCCCAGTCCTGGGGGCGCACGGCGGGGTGGAAATAGGCGGGTACCAGCAGCCGGGGGATGGCCAGTTGTGTGCCGCCAGAGACAGGCTGAGTCACCGGATTGCCTCCCACAAATCGTTCAGCGAGGTGGCCAGGTCGCGGCGGGGCTGCCAGCCCAGCTCCGCCGTGGCCCGGGTGATGTCGGCCTGCTGCCACATGAGCCCGGCGGAGCGCACCGAGCCGGGAGCGTCCTCGTGAATGGCCGCGGTGCACCCGCTGATCGTGAGCAGTTCCTTGGCCAGGGACCGTACCGGCACGCCCCGCCCGCTGCCGATGTTCACAACCCGGTGAGGCAGCAGCGGCCCGGTCGCCGCCGCGACGACTGCATCGGCCATGTCGCGCGCGTCGACGAAGTCCCGTACCGCGTCCAGCGAGCCGAGCCTCACCTCGGCGCCGCCCGTGAGGGCACGGCGTAGTTCGGCGGCCAGCCGGCCGGGCAGGCTCTCCTCCGGTGCCCCGGGGCCGACCGGATTGAACACGCGCAGCACCACGGCGTCCAGCCCGCTCGTGGCGGCGAGCTGGACCAGCCGCGTGCCGGCCAGTTTGGTGGTCCCGTACAGGCCAGCAGGGCGGGGTGCCGCCGACTCGCTGACGGGAACACCCGGGTCGCTGTACCCGTACTCGGCCGCAGAGCCCAGGTACACGAGCCGGGCCGGCCTGCCCGCGAGAAGCATCGCCCTGGCCAGCGCGTAAGTGCCGGTGACGTTGACTGCTGCCAGCACGTCCGGGTCGCCGGCGGTAGCGCCGGCGCAGTTCACCACTACGTCAGGGGCCACCGTGGCGACCAGCGCGGCCACCTCGTCCTCGTCACCCCGGGCCAGGTCGACCAGGTGGTGGCGGGGTGAGGCGGGCAGCTCGAACCGGCCCGCCGTGCAGACCTCCAGCCCGGCTGCCACCGCCCGGTCCCACACGTGGCCGCCGAGGAACCCGCTGGCCCCGATGATCAGGAGGCGCTTCTGGTCACCCGTCACTGCGCCGCCCGCCTGGCCGCCTGGATCACTGGTGGTACTCATTGGCCTTGTAGAGAGCCAGGTTCACGGGCTCGCAGAACCACTTGATGGTCTCGCGGAGGCCCTCGTCCCTGGTGTAGCGCGGCCGCCAGCCCGTGCGCTCGCGCAGCTTCGACGCGTCGCAGACCAGCCGCATCACCTCGGAGTCCTTCGGCCGGAGGCGCTGGGCGTCCTCGACGATGTCGGCGTCGACACCCATGAACCGGGCAATGTTCTCGGCGAGCTGGCCAATCGAGATGTCGTCGCCGGGACCGCAGTTGAACGTCACGCCTTGTGATCAACGCCGCAGCCAACCTGGACGGCGGGCCCTTACCGGCTTACTTAAGGTTACGTATAGCAAACGAGCGGGTAAATTCTCGACCTTCCCTTCAGTGCGGAGCCTGCGCTATTCCACCAGCAGCCACGCGACGCTCGGCCCGGCCCATCCGCCACCCTGGCCCCTGGCGCTGCTCGGCGTGGGCCGCGGCAGAGCAGGGCCACCTCAAGGTTGTCCTGACCCGGACACATGTGTCCCGCCCCGGTAAAAGTGTCCTGATATCCAGGCCGATGTGCGGGCCGCCCGGGCGAAAATGTCCGATCCCGAGTCGGACGGCCTGCCCGGACGGGGCGCTACGGGGTTAGTATTGCGACGTAGCTGCGACGCAGTAGTTACCGGCTGTGAAGCTCTTGGCGCTGCTGCCTCGTCAGCACCAGCGCATGCCAGTACCTGGGGTGGGCGGGCAATCTGGAGG
>DATCFY010000128.1:0-16217 GCA_036509255.1 Streptosporangiaceae bacterium | reverse complement strand
AACACCCGGTTCCATTCCGAACCCGGAAGTTAAGCCCTTCAGCGCCGATGGTACTGCGCGGGGGACCGCGTGGGAGAGTAGGACGCCGCCGGACATCTTCAGTAGAGGCCGCTCCCCCACGGGAGCGGCCTCAACTGCGTTGTACGGCTTGAGGGTTTTCCGGGGGCACGATCTGCCCGGGCACGGTGCCGGGCCATGATGGCCATCAGGGGGAGAGAGCGGGGAGTACAGCGTGGCAGGCGAGCAGGGCCAGGGCGGTGGCCGTTCTGGCGGCGCAGGCCGGGGTCAGGGCCGGGCGACCGGCGGGGCCCGGAGTCAGGGCCGGCCTAGTGGCGGCGATCGCGGCCGTTCCGGCGGCGCGGGGCAGAGCCGGGGCGGCGCAGCTGACCGCGGCCGTGGCGGTACCGCTGGCCAGGGCCGGTCGGGCGGTGCCGGGCGGTCCGCTGGCGCCAGCAGCTCAGCCCGGAGCGGCACCTCCGGCGGCCCGCGGGGCAGCGCGCCCGCGCGGCGCAGCGCGGGCGGCGCACCCAGTTCGCGGGCCCAGAGTCCAGGCGGAGCGCGGTACGGCAGGAGCAGCTCCGACGGGAGCGCCCCGGCCAGTGCTTCCCGTGGAACGGGTGCCCCTCGGGGAACGGGTGCCTCCCGTGGAGCCGGTGCGTCACGCGGAACGGGTGCCTCTCGAGGCACCGACGGACCTCGGGGTGCCAGCGGTCCGCGCAGTAACGGGGCCCCCCGCGGAACAGGTGCCTCACGGGGAACAAGTGCCTCTCGAGGCACCGACGGCTCCCGGGGAAGCAGTGCTCCACGCAGCGCCGCGGCTCCTCGCGGCACCGGGGCCCCACGAGGAGCAGGTGCTTCCCGCGGATCAGGTGCTCCCCAGGGTGCCGGGGCCGCTCGCGGGACAGGTGCTCCGCGGGCCGGCCGGCCAGGCTCGTCCCGAAGCGACCTCACTCCGGCCGGCCGGGACACGCCACGCGGGCCGTCTGCCGGTAGTTCCGCCCGCTCCACCAGCTACAGCGACCGGCCCGGCCGCGACCGTCCCTCCGGCGACAGCCCACGGACCAATAGCCCCCGGGGAGCTGGCGCACGCGGGGACGGCCCTCAACGCCGTTCCGGCGGCCCGGGTTTCGGCGGGGCCCGCTCGCCGCGTCCCGCTGGCCGGGGTGCCCCCTACAGCGCAGGACGGGACAGCGACGCCGAACGCGGTGAGCGGCCGTCTGGCCGCGCCCCGTTCCGCGCCGGTCGGCCCACGTCGGGGAGTCCAGCGTCCGGCCGGCCCACGTCCGGCCGGCCCACGTCGGGGCGCCCGACATCAGGACGACCCGCTTACGGGCAGCCAGCATCGGGACAACCCGCTTACGGGCGGTCCGCCGGCCGCCCGGCCGGCGGCCGCGACGGCGCTGACCGCCAGTCCCGGAGCGCTCCTCCGTCCCGGGACACGGGTCCCCGGTCCGGGCCGGCCAAGAGCAGCAGCCTGCCGGACATCCCGGCCGGCATCACCGAGAAACAGCTCGATCCTGCGGCCGCGGCCGAGTTGCGGACTCTGCCCTCCGATCTGGCCTCGGCCGTGGGCCGCCGCCTGCTCGCCGCCAGCCTGGCTGACGATCCCGAGGCCGGTTACCAGCACGCGATGGAAGCCCGGCGGCTAGCCGCCCGGGTGGGCATCGTCCGCGAGACCACCGGCATCGCCGCCTACCGGGCTGGGCACTGGGCGGAGGCCCTCGCCGAGCTGCGGGCCGCCCGGCGGCTCACTGGCCGGACGAGCTACCTGCCGTTGATGGCGGACTCGGAGCGGGCCCTGGGCCGGATGGACCGGGCGCTGGGCGTGATCGCGGAGGCTTCGAGGACGAAGCTGGACCGGGAGACCGAGGTCGAGCTGCGCATCGTGGAGTCGGGCATCCGCCGTGACCAGGGACTGGCTGAGGCCGCCGTGGTGGTCCTCCAGCTGCCCGAGCTCAAAGAGCGCCGGGTGCGGCCCTGGTCGGCGCGGCTGTTCTACGCGTACGCGGATGCCCTGCTGGATGCGGGCCGGACCGAGCAGGCACGGGAGTGGTTCGCGCGGGCCGCGGCCGCCGATCCTGACCAGATGACCGACGCCGCCGAGCGTTTCGACGATCTGGATGATGTCGTCATCGACGACCTGGGCGAGGACGATGAGGACCAGGACGATGAGGATCTCGACAGCATCGCCCCGGACCAGGACGACCCAGACGAGGACGAGGACGCCCCGGACGCCTGACGTTCAGGGCAGCTGAGTCAGGGCGCCTGCCCGGTCGTGTCGAGCCAGTGCACGATCCCGGCCACGCTCGAGGCGGTGCTGCTCAGCGTCTCGAACTTGGCCGCAAGCTCCGGGGCGACGTCCGGCCCCAGGGCCGCGTAACGCTCCCGCGTCCGCTCGTGGACCATCGCGACCGCATGGTCGAAGTCCAGCCCGGCGCCCCGGGCCGCCTTAGTTTCCTCCACCCACAGCCGGATTTCCTCGGCTGACCGGGCCAGTGTCTCCTCCACGTCCGGCACCGGCCCGTAGTGGCTGAACAGCAGCCGCTGCGGGCGGAGCGAGGCAAACATGCGCAGTGATCCCAGCGCCGTGTCCAGATCAAAGTCCGGCGGCGGGGTGGCGGGCCGAAGGTCGGCGGTCTCCGGGATGTACACCCCGGCCGCGTCGCCCACGTACAGGTCGCCGCTGACCGAATCGATCAGCCCGACGTGATGCTTGGCGTGCCCGGGGGAGTAGTGGCTGTCCAGCCGCCGCCCGCCACCGAGATCCACGGTCCCGCGCTCCTCCACGGTGCGGATCCGCCCGGCCGGGGTCGGGTTCATCGTGCCAAACAGCGTGTCCAGCGCATCCCCGTACACCATCCGGGCGCTCCTCATCAGCCGGGCCGGGTCGGCCAGGTGCCGGGCGCCGCGCTCGTGCACCACGACCTGCGCCTGAGGGAACATGCTGGCCACGTCACCCACGCCACCCGCGTGGTCCAGGTGGATGTGGGTCACCACGATCGTGGCCAGGTCGCGCGGCCCGACGCCCAGGGCCGCCAGCGCGTCCCGCACGATCGGCGCCGAGGGTGCGGTGCCGGTCTCCACCAGGCACGGCCGGTCGCCGAGGATCAGGTAGCCGGCCGTGATGCCGTGGTATCCGGCCATCTGGGTATCGATCTCGTACACGTCGTGCCCGAGCCCGGTAATGCCCGGGGTTTGCGCCCTGTCCTCAGCTGTGCCGTCTGCCGTGTCCAAGCCACCATCGTCGTCCATGCCACCATCGTCCCAGATTGCCTGCTGGCTGCCGCGGTCCAGCTCATCGCCGCCCGTCGGGCCCGGTCAGTGCTGCCGGCAGCACGTGCCGCCGCCAGCCAGAGTCCCCCCGTCCGCGAGAAGCCCTGCCGGCTGGCGACCCGCCAATTGGCGGGTGCCACCCCCGAAGCCGCGCCTGATCGTCGGTACCGCCGTGGGGCTCCGGCCGGGACGATGAGATGACCACAGGCGCCACCGTGTGGCGCGCCGGGACAGATGAACGAACACCGACCAAACGGAGGTCAGGATGGGCAGGGCAATCAGCGGGGGCGCCATCGTCCAGGTCCTGGAGGAGGCGGTGGCCGCGGGCCGCGTCCCGCACGTGGCGGCCGTCGTGGCGGACCGGGACGGGATCCTCTACGAGGGCGGCGCCGGGGTGCGGATCGTGGGGGAGAGCGACGACCCGGTCACGACGTCGACGCAGTTCCGGATCATGCCGATGACCAAGATGGTGTGCACTGCCGCGGCCCTGCCGCAGATGGAACGGGGGGAGCTCGACCTCGACGCCCCCGTGGACAGTTACTGTCCCGAGTTCGCGTCCGTCCAGGTCCTCGAGGGGTTCGACGGGGACACGCCCAGGCTCAGGGCCCCGGCCCACGACTGCGCCCTGGTCGCCGCCAGCCCCTCCGGGATCGGCCTCCCGGCCCGGATCGACCATCTTCACCAGTTCCTTCCGCACCGCCGTCGTGGCGCTCAAGCTGTGCGCGCCGCCTGGCACCCCCTCCGTGCTGGCCGACACCTACGGCGCCATCATCGGGCTCCTCGCGGACCTGCCCGACGACACCACCCTGCCTGACGTCGATTCCCTTGGCCAGGTGATGAGCCACCCCTGGGCACCGGCGACCCTCGACGGCATCGGCCGCAACCGCCTCGGCCTGGCCTATCTCGTGTGGCGGCTCCGCAACTCACGCGTCCTCGACCTGCCCGCCCCCAGCTACCGCACGTCCCGGACGAGCTGACACGCAAAGCCCGCGGGGTCGTTGCCGGCGGGTATCCCGTGCCGGCGCCCGGCGCGCGAGTAGTATCGGAACGCGGTCGGATCGTGCCCCTATGCGACCTGGGTGGGGCGCCGGCCGGGGGGATGGGTTTGTCGTTAGCGGCCTGAGCTAAGTGGCTACAGTCGTTGTCGCCACGCGCTCTGCGCCGCGCCCGGTGCCGGGTTTGTTCAGGAACGTGCGTGCCACCCAATTGTGAGCGGATTACCTGTGAGAATGCCAGCCGCCAGGTCGCAAGTGCCGCCGGCGCAATCGCGCCAGCCGGCCCGCTGGACGCGTCCCGACCCGGTGACCGCGGCCATCGTGGTCATGACCGCGCTTGCCGTCGCGCTCCGGCTCTACCAGCTGAGCCGTCCCGACTACCTGATCGGCGTCACCGAGTACGACGACGGGACGGACTTCGGCAGCGCGATCCTGCTGACCCACGGTTACCTGCCGTACCGGGACTTCATCATGGTCCAGCCGCCCGGGATCACGCTGCTGATGGCCCCGGTCGCGCTCGTGACCAAGGGCATCGGCACCGCCTGGGCGATGGGCGTGGGCCGGATCCTCACCGCGCTGGCCGGCGCGGCCGCGGTGGCCATGGGCGGCCTGCTGGTCCGCCACCGGGGCCTCCTGGCCGTGATCCTGACCTGCGGGATCCTGGCTGTCTACCCGGCCGCGGTGCAGGCCGCGCACACCGTGCTGCTGGAACCCTGGCTGGTGCTGTTCTGCCTGGCCGGGATGCTGGCCGTGTTCGACGGTGACCGGCTGGCCAGTACCCGGCGGCTGGTCTGGGGCGGGGTCGCCTTCGGCTTCGCCGGGGCCATCAAGGTCTGGGCCATCCTGCCCGTACTGGTCATCCTGGTGCTGATCCTGGCCGCCCGGCAGCCCCGGCGGGCGCTGGCCTACGCCGCCGGGGTGGTGGCTGGCTTCGCGGTCCCGGTAGTGCCCTTCGCCGCGCTCGCCCCCGGGACCTTCTACCGCAGCGTGGTGCTGGCCCAGCTGGTCCGGGTGGACACGGTGCGGATCCCGCTTGGCTACCGGCTGCACGAGATGACCGGCCTGACCGACTTCACCGGGCTGACGTCGACGCTGGTGCTGTCCCTGATCTCGCTGCTCATCGTGGCCCTGGTGGTCGGCTGCAGCGTGGCCGCCTCGCGGCTGACGGGGGAGCGGCCCCCCCTGCTGGAGCAGTTCGCGCTGGCGTCCGGCGTGCTGACCATCATCGCGTTCCTGTGGCCGGCTGACTTCTACTACCACTACGCCGGCTTCCTGGCGCCGTTCCTGGCCCTGGCCATCGCGCTGCCCGTGGCCCGCTTCGTGGACGCCCTCCGCGTATCCCCGGCGGGGAGCGTGTCCCAGGCCGCCGCGGCCCGGGCAGACGGCGCAGCCCGGGCGGCGGGCGCGCCCCGGACGGAGGGCTCGCCCCGGGCCGGCGGGGCCTGGAGCCGCGACGCGGCCGGCGCGAGCCGGCCGGCCGGCCGGCTGATCCTCCGCTACGGGATGGCGGTGGCCATCGTGGCCGTCGCCGCCATGGCCGTCGCCCAGTTCGTGTTCGAGAGCAGCCTGCAGCCCCCGCTCGCACCGACCACCCCCGGCCTCACCTCGGACGTCGTGTCCGCGGCCAGCGACGTCATCCCGCCGGGCGCGTGCGTACTGACCGACCAGGCGTCCTACACCATCGCCGCGAACCGGTTCGTGTCCGCGCGGCCCGGCTGCGTGCCGATGGTGGACGGCGTGGGCAGCGACTACTCGCTGTCGCGGGGCCGGAGCGCGGCCACCGGCGCGGGACGCGTGCCTGCGGTCCGCGCGCTGTGGATGTCGGCGCTGCGCGGCGCCCAGTACGTGTGGCTGTCACCGCTGTCCTACAAGCGCATTCCCTGGGGCACCCGGGAGATCTCGGCCTACTTCGACGAGAACTTCGTGCCGGTGCCGCACGGCCCGTTCGGCCTGTACATGCGCAAGGGCCAGCGCCCCGTCTCCTAGGCGGGGACCAGCGAAACGCCGTCAGCCCGCCGCGAAGGACCGCAGGATCAGCCCGGTCCTCGGCTTGGGCGCGAACGAGGTGGACTTGCGGGGCAGCCGTTCCCCGCCCGCCGCGACCGCGTACACGTCCGCGGCCCGCAGCGGGTTGCCGATAACGGCCGTGCCGCCCGGCGACGCGTCGGCCTCCGCGATGGCCCGCTCCGCGTCATGGTGCACCACCCGCACGCTCTGCTCGTCGTCCTGGATGCCCCACAACGCCGCCAGCAGGAACTCCTGCAGCACCGCGGTGGACAGCCGGCGCCAGGCCGGTGACCGGCCTGCGGGCATGGCCGCCTCGAGCTGCACCGGGTCCGGGTCGGTGAGCAGGTGGACCTGGCCCTGCCCGGCCACCAGGAAGGCCGGGCCGTCCTGGCCGGCCGCCGCCAGGGCGTCCAGTGCCGCGGGCAGCGCGGCGGTGCCGCCTCGCATGGCCCGTACCGAGAAGCCAGCTTTGGCCCGCTCCACCGCCTCGGCCGGGGGCAGCTCGGGCAGCACCCGGTGGATGGCCCCGATCTCCGGCGGGAACGCGTCCCCGTCGACGAGCAGCGCGAGCCCGTAATCCCAGGGGCCCGGGCCCTCACCGGCGCCCCGCCGGTCGGCCCGCATCTCCAGGTACGCCGCGTAGCGGTGGTTCCCGTCCGCGATCAGGGCCTGCCGCGACGCGAGATCAGCCGCGATCTCCGCCAGCGCGGCGGGGTCGGTGATGGCCCACAGGGTGTGCCGGATGCCGTCGCCGGTGTCGGCGCTCAGGACCGGTGTTCCGGTCCGCGCGGCCTGGCCGGCGATCCGGATGGCGGCGCCGGGCACCCCGGGCCCGCCCTCAGCCAGGCCGTCCCCGTCCGGGCCGTTCCCGGCCAGCCCGCCCTCGTAGAGCAGGAAGATCGGCTCCAGGTTGGCCTGGGTGGCCTCCATCAGCTGCCGCCGGCCCCGCACTGGGCCGGGCATGACGTCCTCGTGCGGCAGCACGATCCGGTCGGCGGCTGGCGCCAGCCGCACCGCGCCGATCAGCCCCCGCTGCAGCACCTGCTCCGGGCCGGTCCCGCCGGTGAGCCGCTGCTCGTACACGTACAGGGCGGGCTCGTCCCCGGCGACCAGAATGCCCTCGCGCTGCCAGTCGCCCAGCAGGCGGGCGGCGTCGTGGTACTCCTCGCCTGGCCGTCCCGGGTCCTGGCTGGGCAGGATCAGCCGGACGACGTTATGCGGGTCAGCGTCGCGCAACTGCTGGGCGGTGTCCTGGCCGATGACGTCGTACGGTGGAGAGGTGACTTGCGCGAGTCCGCTCACCCGTTCCTGGGCATAACGGACTCCACGGAACGGCGCGAGCTCGAGCCCGGCTGGCTGCGGTGACGCCTGTTCCCCGCCGGACGGAAGGATCTGCACATATGACAGAAGCACCACGGGGCGGCCAGGATTCCCGCCCGGCGGAAAATCCGCCGCCGGACGACGGTACTTCCGGCGTTCCGGCCCCTTATGGTGACGTATACACGTGGTACCAGCGGGGCCTCGAGCTGCTGGGCCGGGGCAGCCCGGCCGCCGCCGCCCAGCTGCTGGAACGGGCCGCCGAGGCCGAGCCGGGGTCCCGCAGCGTGCTGGAGGCGCTCGGCCGCGCCCAGTTCGACACCCGCCGGTACGCGGACGCCGCCGCGACCTTCCGGCAGATCGTCGAGGCCAGCCCCAGCGACGACTACGCCCACTTCGGGCTGGGCCTGGCGCTTGCCCGGGGCGGGAACCCGCGGGACGCCGCCGTGCACCTGGCGCTGGCCGCCGCGATGCGGCCCGAGCTGAGGCACTACACCGACGCGCTGCAGGGCGTGCGGGCCACCCTGAAAGCCCGCTCCCAGGCCGCCGGGGAGCCACCCGGCGCCCCCTCCTGACCTGCCGCGACGGGAGCCGGCGGCCGGGGGGAGCGGCCGGACGGTTCGTTAGTGCTAATTTGAAGGACTTTTCGCCCCGCGAAACCAGGACAGAGGACGGGCATGCCTGCTGAGGCCGCTAAGAGCGATCGTGACACCGGACTGGACAGTTTCCTGCGCGGCTGCCCGGATCCGCTCAGCCAGGTCTATGACGTGGCCCTGCTGGACCTGGACGGGGTGGTCTACCTGGGCAACGCCGCGGTGGCCGGCGCGCCCCAGGCGCTGGCCAAGGCGGCGGACGCTGGCATGCGGCTGGCCTACGTGACCAACAACTCCTCCCGCACGCCCTCGGCGATCGCCGCGCAGATCGCCGGGTTCGGGGTGCCGGCCACGGCCGCCGACGTGGTCAGCTCCGCCCAGGCCGCGGCGACCCTGCTGGCCGGGCGGCTGGCACCCGGCTCGGCCGTCCTCGTGGTGGGCGGGAACGGGCTGCGCGCCGCCGTCCGCGAACGCGGCTTCCGGCCGGTCAGCACGGCGCTCGACCGGCCCGCGGCGGTCGTCCAGGGGTTCGCCCCCGGCATCGGGTACTCGCTGCTGTGCGAGGGCGCCCTGGCCGTCCAGGCCGGCGCCTGGTACGTGGCTTCCAACGCGGACGCCACCATGCCCACCGGCCGCGGGCGGCAGCCTGGCAACGGCGCGCTCTGCCAGGTGATCGTGGCTTCGGCCGGGCAGCAGCCGGTGGTCGCGGGCAAGCCCGAGCCGCCGCTGCACGCCGAGGCGGTGACCCGGACCGGCGCGCAGCACCCGCTGGTGGTCGGGGACCGGCTGGACACCGACATCGAGGGCGCGGTCCGGGTCGGCGCCCCCAGCCTGCTGGTGCTCACCGGCGTCACCCACCCGGAGGATGCGGTGCTGGCCCCGCCCGGGCAGCGCCCCACCTACCTGGCCGCCGATCTGGCGGGCCTGCTCGCCCCGCACCCGTCCATCGCCGCTGAGCACGGGGACTTCCGCTGCGGCGGGTGGACGGCGCGGTGCCCGGACGGCGAGTCCCCGCTGGTCCTGGAGGGCTCCGGGGACCCCATCGACGGGCTGCGCGCGCTCTGCGCCGCGGCCTGGTCCGCCGATCACGTCACCCCAGAGATGATCCGGCCCGCGCTGGCTGCTCTGCCCGGGTGACCCGCGGCATCCACCCGTAGGGGGATGCGGGCCGGCCGCGCGGGCGATGCGCGGACCGTCCCGGACCCGGGAGACTGTCCTTGCGCGGACGGCGGGCACCCGGCCCGGGGGGCGCGGAAAGGACACAACACAATGATCGAGGCGCGAAGCCTCACGAAACGCTACGGGGACAAGGTCGCGGTGGACGACCTGTCCTTCAGCGTGGAGCCAGGCAAGATCACCGGCTTCCTCGGCCCGAACGGGGCAGGCAAGACCACCACCATGAGGCTCATTCTCGGGCTCGACCGCCCGACCAAGGGCACCGTCACCGTGCACGGCAAAGACTTCCGTGCGCTGGCCCAGCCGATGCGCGAGGTGGGCGCGCTGCTGGACGCCAAGGCGGTGCACGGCGGCCGCAGTGCCTACAACCATCTGCTCTGCCTGGCCCAGACCAACAACCTGCCCGCGCGCCGCGTCGGCGAGGTGCTCGAGATGGTCGGCCTCACCGAGGTGGCCAAGAAGCGGTCGAAGGGATTCTCCCTCGGCATGGGCCAGCGCCTCGGCATCGCCGGCGCGCTGCTCGGCGACCCGGCCATCCTCATGTTCGACGAGCCGGTCAACGGGCTGGACCCCGAGGGCATCCTGTGGATCAGGAACCTGATGAAGGCGCTCGCCACGGAAGGCCGGACCGTCTTCGTGTCCAGCCACCTCATGTCGGAGATGGAGAACACCGCGGATCACCTCCTGGTCATCGGCCGGGGGCGGCTGATCGCCGACTGCACCGTGGCCGAGTTCATCGCCCGCAACTCTGTCCAGACGGTCCGGGTCCGCACGCCGCAGGCCGACGACCTGCGCGGCGTGGTCGCGCTGGCCGGCGGCCACGTCTCCGATGCGCCGGACGGCTCGTTCGTGGTCCAGGGCCTGGCCCCGGACCAGATCGGGGACCTGGCCTTCGAGCGGGGCATCCGGCTGCACGAGCTGGCCCAGGCGCACGCCTCCCTGGAGCAGGCGTTCATGGAACTCACCGCCTCCAGCGTGGAGTTCCACGCCAGCACCGACATCGACGGCTCCGGCCCGGCCGGCGGGGTGCCGCCGCAGCAGCCCGTGGCCACAGGAGAGGTGGTCTGAGATGGCTGCGACGACACAGCTGCCGGGCAGCGCCGCGCCGGCGCTGGGGAGTTCTTCCCCCGGCCGGGCCGGATTCGTGGGCGCGCTCAGCTCGGAGTTCACCAAGATCCGCTCGGTCCGGTCCACCTACTGGACCCTGATCGCCCTGGTCGTGGTCACGATCGGGATCGGCACGCTGGCCTGTGTGGGCGCGGTCTCGCGCGGCGCCGACCACGGGCCGCTCTTCGACGCGACCCAGCGCAGCCTGGCCGGCCTGATCCTGGGCCAGCTCATCATCACGGTGCTCGGGGCGCTGACCATCACCTCGGAGTACTCGACCGGGATGATCCGCAGCTCGCTGACCGTGCAGCCGCGCCGCGGCACCATGCTCGCCGCCAAGGGCGTGGTGTTTTTCCTGGTCAGCCTGATCACCGGGCTGGTCGCGACGTTCGTGTCGTTCTTCATCGGGCAGGCCATCCTGTCCTCCAAGCACCTGAACGTCACGCTGGGCGACCCGAACGTGCTGCGCGCGGTCATCGGCGGCGCGCTGTTCCTGGCCGTGTGCGGGATGCTGGCCTTCGGCCTGGGCACGCTGCTGCGGCACACCGCGGGAGCGATCACGGCGTCCATCGGGCTGCTGTTCGTCCTGTTCGTGCTGATCAACTTCCTGCCGTCCAACTGGCAGGACCACGTGGACAAGTGGATCCCGTTCAACGCGGGCAGCCAGATCTGGTCCACGATCCCCACGACGGGCCAGCCGAGCATGTTCTCGCCGTGGGCCGGGTTCGCCGTGTTCACCGCCTACGCGGTGATCGCGATCATCGCGGGGGCGTTTGTCTTCCTGAAGCGGGACGCGTAGGACCGCGCGTTCCGGGAACACTCGCCCGGCGGCCGGGGGCTGCCGCCGGGCGAGTGTTCTTTTGCGCGGACGGTCAGGCGGGCTAGCCAGGCGGGCTGGTGGGCTGTGGCTAGGCGGGCTGGCAGTTCGGGCACCAGAACGTGATCCGCGCCTCCGGGTCGGCTCCCTGGTCGGCCCGCAGGATCAGGGCCCCGCACCGGCGGCAGTGGCGCCCGCCCCGCCCGTACACCCAGTGTTCCTCGCCGCGCTGCCGCGATCCGGTCGTGATGTGCCCGATCCGGTCCTTGTTGGCGTCCAGCATCCGGTGGGCCAGCTGCACCATCCCGGCCGGGTCCCTGATCTCGCCGACCGGCCGCCAGGGGTGGATGCCGCGCAGGAACAGCAGCTCGCACTTGTACACGTTGCCGATGCCAGCCAGGTTGCGCTGGTCCAGCAGCGCCTCGGCCGCCGGGCGCTCCGGCTCGGCGAGCAGCCGGCGCACCGCCTCGCCCTTCCGGGCCGCGTCCCAGTCCGGGCCGAGCAGGTCGGGGCCGAGGTGGCCGACCACGTCCTCTTCCCGGTCGGTGGGCAGCACCTCGACCACCCCGAGCTGGTAGCCGACCGCCTGCCACTCGTCGTTGGCCAGGATCAGCCTCACCCGGTGGCCCTCGGAGAGCCGGGCCGCGGCCGGCCGCACCCGCCACGCACCCTCCATCTTCAGGTGGGTGTGCACGGTGAGGCCGCCCTCCACCCGGGTGAGCAGGTGCTTGCCCCGGGACAGCGACTCCGTCACCTCGCGGCCGGTCAGGTCGGTGGTGGCGTACCGCGGCACCCGGAAGTGACTGCGGGTCAGCACCCGCCCCGCCAGCGCCGCACGCAGCCGCTTCGCGGCATGCCAGACGGTGTCTCCCTCTGGCACGGCTCAGCCCGGCCCGCCGCCGCGCAGGCCGGCCACGCGCCGCGCCCAGAAGATCACTGCCGCCACCGCCCCAGTATGCCCGCGCCCCGCACCCCGCGCCCGCGCCCCGCGCCTGTGCCCCGCGCCCGTCCCGCGGTCCCGCGCCCGTCCGCGCCCATCCCGCGGTCCCGGGTCCCGCGGTCGCGCCATACCGCAGTCCCGTTATCCCCACAGGCCCCGAAGGTCTCCTCCGGCCCCACAAGCCGCACCGGAGGGACACCACCCGCAGACTCACCCGCATGAATGTAGGTCTGGGGTAGTCCGCCCTGCACTAATCCTTCATCCATCCCCCGGGCCGCCCCTCCGGCCGCCCCTCAGCGGCCGGCCACGCACGGTCCGGGCGGCCACGCACGCCCAGATTGTCGGACGGGGGCGGCATCCTGCCGGTGTGGCCAAGACGACAAGACTGAACCAGGCCGTCCTGACCGACCTGCTGGGCCGGCAGTACGGCGTGATCTCGCGCGCCCAGGCGGGCGCGTGCGGGATGACCACGGGCGCGTTACGCTACCGGCTCCGCCCGGGGGGCCCGTGGCAGCTTCTCCTCCCCGGGGTGTACCTCGCCCAGACCGGCGCTCCCGGGGGCCCGCAGCGTGAGATGGCCGCGCTGCTGCTCGCGGGCCCGGACAGCGTTCTCAGCGGGGCGGCCGCTTTATCCCGGCATGACATCCGGGCGCCGCGCACGGACCTGATAGACGTCCTGGTCCCGGCGGCCCGGCTCCGGCGGAACGCGGGGTTCGCCCGGATCCGCCGCACCACCCGGATGCCCCTCGGCGCCTGCAGCACGGGGGAGATCCGGTACGCGCCCGCAGCCCGCGCCGTCGCGGACGCGGTCCGCTGGGCGGGTGACGATCGCGAGGCCCGGGCCATGGTCGCGCAAGCGGTCCAGCAGGGCCACTGCCCGCTGGCCCTGATCGGTGAGGAACTGGACGCGGGGCCGGTCCGCGGGTCGGCGGGGCTGCGCCGGGTGCTGGCCGAGGTGGCCGGCGGGATCAGGTCGGTCGCGGAGGCCGACTTCCTGGCGCTGATCACGCGGGCCCGGCTGCCGGCGCCGGTGCTCAACCCGCGGCTGTACTCCGGCGGCACGTTCATCGCCTCGCCGGATTGCTGGTGGCCGGAGGCCGGGGTCGCCGCTGAGGTGGATTCCCGCGAGTGGCACCTCGCCCCGGGCGACTGGGAACGCACGCTGGCCCGGCACGCCCGGATGAGCTCCTACGGGATCATCGTCTTGCACTTCACGCCCGCGCAGATCAGGCGGGAGCCAAAGGCCGTGGCCGGGATGGTCGGGGCGGCGCTCAGGGCGGCCCGGGACCGTCCCGCGCTGCCGGTCACCACCCGCCCCGCCCGCTGACCGCAGGCCGCCGCAGTGCGGGCCGGCCGCCGGATCCGCTTCGTTCTCCGCAACGAACACCGCCCCCCGCCAGGCACGCCACCCCGGTCAAGCCGTTAGGGCTAGTGGAGGGCCCAGGGTGCGGGTCAGAGGAGCTTGCGGAGCCGGAGGAGGTCGGTGAGGCTGGCTTCGACCTTCACCCGGCCGGACAACCAGGCGCGGACAAAACGTCCCGGATCGCCCGCCACCGCCAGCAGCTCATCACTGGCGGCCGAGAACCGGATCTGGGCCGGCGGGTCCCCCGGCCCGGCCTCGGTCACCGGGCTGGCGCCGTCTGCACCGAGCTTCGTGACGAAGGTGACGCCCAGGTCGGTGACCGTGGCGCTGAGCGAACGGTCCGCCAGGACCGAGGCCCGCTTCTGCGGGTCAACCTCGGTGAGACGGCCCGCCAGCGCCTCCAGCGCCGTCCGGCACTCCTGCGCAGTCGCCATGTCGCCTACCCTTCCCGAGGGAGCCCATTGTGCAACTCCCGGCCCGCTGATGACGCCATGGGCGTGGCGCCAGCCGTTGGTGGCGCCTGCGGCGGCTTCCGGACGGTAGCGTTTCGTCGGGGAACCGCCCCGCAACCCTGCTGAGGAGCGCGACGTGACGCAGAACGATCCGGCGGTGCCCGGCGCGATCGCTCCCGGAAGTACCCCCGAGAGCGACGTGATCACCGGTGACCCGCGGGTGGACCAGGCCCTGGGCCGGCTCAGCGACCTGGCGGACGTGCCACTGCCCGAGCACGCGGCCGTCTTCGAGCACATCCACGCGGAGCTGACCGGGGCGCTGGGTACCCTTGATTCGGGAAACGACCAGTTTCCGCAGCCCCCCATCGCGTCCGCCCAGATCCCGCCCGCAGCGGCTGCTCATGGAACCAGCGCGACCCCGGACAGCTGAACGGCGAGGCAGCCACCGCATGAGTACCCGGAGACGTCTCGACGCCGAACTAGTGCGCCGTGGCCTGGCCCGGTCGCGTGAGCATGCCGCGGAGCTGGTCACCGCCGGGCGGGTGGTGGTCGCGGGCCAGTCCGCGGGCAAGACGGCGACGCAGGTCACCGCCGATGACCCGATCGCGGTCCAGGACGCCGGGGCCGGGCCGGAGTACGCGTCCCGCGGCGGCCGCAAGCTCGCGGGCGCGCTGGCCGCCTTCCCCGCCCTGTCCGTGGCGGGACGCCGCTGCCTGGACGCGGGCGCGTCCACTGGCGGCTTCACCGACGTGCTGCTGCGCGCCGGGGCCGCCCGGGTGGTGGCGGTGGACGTGGGCTACGGCCAGCTCGCCTGGGCGCTGCGCAGCGACGACCGGGTCACCGTGCTCGACCGGGTGAACGTGCGGCACCTGGAGCCGGGCCAGGTGGCCCCGCCGCCGACTCTGGTCACCGCGGATCTCTCGTTCATCTCGCTCAGCCTGGTGCTGCCCGCCCTGGTCCGCTGCGCGGCCCCGGACGCCGACTTCCTGCTCCTGGTGAAGCCCCAGTTCGAGGTGGGCAAGGGGCACGTCGGCGCAGGCGGCGTGGTGCGTGATCCTGACCTGCGCGCCGGGGCCGTGACCGCGGTGGCCACGGCTGCCGCGCACAGCGGCCTGGGCGTGGCGGGTGTCACCGCCAGCCCGCTGCCCGGCCCGGCCGGGAACGTGGAGTACTTCCTCTGGCTCCGCCGCGGCGCACCGCCGCTGGACGCGGCCAGGCTCGCGCAGGTCATCGCGGAAGGACCGCAGTGAACCCGAACCGGACCGTGCTCGTCACGGCGCACACGGGCCGGAGCGCGGCCGTGACCAGCGCCCGGCTCGTAGTGGAGATGCTGCTGTCCGCCGGGATAACCGTCCGCGTCGTGGACACCGAGGCCGGCGACCTCCAGTGCCCGGGTGCCGAGGTGGTCCCGGCCACCCCCGACGCCGCCAGCGGCGCCGAGGTGGTCCTGGTCCTCGGCGGGGACGGGACCCTGCTGCGGGTGGCCGAGATGACCCGGCCCGCCGGTGTGCCCCTGCTCGGGGTCAACCTCGGGCACGTCGGGTTCCTCGCCGAAGCGGAATACGACGACCTTCCCAACGTGATCGACCGGGTGATCACTCGCCAGTACACCGTCGAACAGCGGATGACGCTCGACGTGACCGTGCGGCAGAACGGCGCGGTCATCGCCCGCACCTGGGCGCTGAACGAGGCGACCGTGGAGAAAGTCGCCCGGGAGCGGATGATCGAGGTGGTCACCGAGATCGATGGCCGGCCGCTGTCCCGGTGGGGATGCGACGGGGTGGTCTGCGCCACGCCGACGGGCTCCACCGCGTACGCGTTCTCGGCGGGCGGCCCGGTCGTGTGGCCGGAGGTCGAGACGCTGCTGATGGTGCCGATCAGCGCGCACGCCCTGTTCGCCGGCCCGCTGGTCATCTCGCCCAGTTCCCTGCTCGCGATCGAGGTCCTCGGCGGACCGGCCGTCGGCCAGTCGTTCGCGGGCGTGCTGTGGTGCGACGGGCGGCGCCGGGTCGATCTGCCGGCCGGAGCGCGGATCGAGGTCCGGCGCGGCGCCACCCCGGTGCTGCTGGCCCGGCTGCGCGGCGGGGATAACGCCGCCGCGGGCGGCGCGCCGTTCACCGACCGGCTGGTCGCGAAGTTCGGCCTGCCGGTCGCCGGCTGGCGGGGGCGGCCGGGCG
>DATCFY010000127.1:0-35114 GCA_036509255.1 Streptosporangiaceae bacterium | reverse complement strand
CCCCGACCCGGATGACCCCGACCCGGATGACCCAGCCCGCGATGGCCTGGAGTGCGGGCCGGCCGAGGCGGCCGGGGATGCTCCATGTTTCACGGTGACCGCAGGCTGCGTGCCCGGCGGGACGCTGGCCCCTCCCCCCGGGGACCGGCCTGGCTCTGCACCCGCGGACCGGAACGGCGCCGCACCCACCCCGGCGGGCGGCCCGGCCGGGCGCGGGCTGAACCGTACCGTCACCGTGACGAAGAACGCGTAGCAGACCACGGCCGCGGCCACGACGGCGGCCAGCGCCGCTGACCCCGCGGGGTGGCACCGGATCGCAGCCAGGCTGTTGCGCGTGGTGGCTTTCGTGACGTCCCTGGCGACCGCGGCGGCGACTGCGGGGGCCCGCAACCGCGGCCCGTACCCCTGCCGGGAAGTGCGGATTAATCTGCGCAGGGCGTCCCGGCGCTGGGCGGGGGACAGGCCGGGAAGCAGGTAGATGACCGGCCGCCGGCCGTCGGCGCGGACTTGCGCGTGCAGACCCTGGGGCAGGTCTGCATAGCGGATCTTGATCACTGGCGGACCCTCGTGCCGTGCTGTCGGGGTTCGCCTGTCCCCCCACCTGGAAACAGGCTGTGATCACGCTATCACGCTGAAGAACCGCGATTCCGGTGCAACGGGTCGGTACGGGCCCGCCGCCGGGGCACCGGCGGCGGCGCTAACCCCGCATATCCGGCTACGCTCTGGCCATGCAGCCGATCCCGGAGGGAAGCACCGCCGGCCTGGCCACCGTCGGCCAGGCTGCCCCCGCATCGGCCGGTACCCCCGGGAACCGAGCCGGGCTGCGGCTGCGCTGGGCGCTGCCCGCCGCCGTGGCCGGCGGGGTCGCCCTGGCGTGCGCGTTCCCGCCGGTCGGCATCTGGCCGCTGGCGGCCCTGGGGCCGGCCCTGCTGGTGATCGCCCTGTACCGGCAGCGGTTGCGCGGTTCGTTCGTTATTGGACTGGTCTTCGGGCTTGCGTTCTTCGTGCCCCTGCTGTCCTGGCTGGTCAACGTGGCCTGGTACGCGTGGGCGGCGCTGGCCATCGCCGAGGCGGTGATCTTCGGGCTGCTCGCGGTGGGCCAGCGGCTGCTGCTCGGGCTGCCCGGCTGGCCGCTGGCGGTGGGCGGCTGGTGGGTGGCGGCCGAGGCGATGCGGTCCCGCTGGCCCTATGCCTTCCCGTGGGGCCGGCTGGCGATGAGCCAGGCGGGCGCGCCCACTGCGGGCTGGGCCGCGGTGGGCGGTCCCCCGTTGCTGTCCTTCCTGGTCGCGGTCACCGGAGCGATGCTGGCCTGGCTGGTCCTGTACGCCATGAACGGCCGCCGCCGTCTCGCCCTCGGAGCCCTGGCCACGGCGGCCACGGCCGGGGTCGCCCTGGCGGGCGCCCTGCTCCCGGTGGATGGGGCCGGGTCCGCGCAGCGCACCGTGCCGGTGGCCGCGGTGCAGGGAGACGTTCCGCACGCCAGGTCCCTGCCGGATCTGCTCCGTGCGAGCACGGTCACCGATAATCACGCCGCCGCCACGCGGGCGCTGGCCGCCGAGGTCGCTTCCGGTGCCCGGCCCGCCCCGGACATGGTGATCTGGCCGGAGAACTCGACCGACCTCGACCCCCGCGAGTACCCCGCCATCTACGCCACGATCGCCCGCGCGGTCGCCGCCATCAACCGTCCGGTCCTGGTCGGGGCGCTGCTGGAGAACCCGCTGCGCAACACGGGCCAGCTGTGGCTGCCGCGCCGCGGCCCGGTGGCGATCTACGTGAAGCGCCAGCTGGTCCCGTTCGGCGAGTACATCCCGTTCCGCAGCCTGCTCGCCCGCATCACCCCGCTGGTCAACCTCCAGCCGGTCAACTTCACCCCGGGCCACCGGGCGGTGGTGTTCCGCCAGGGTGCGATCCGGCTGGGCGACGTGATCTGTTACGAGGTCGGCTTCGACGGCCTGGTCCGGTCGGAGGTGACCGCGGGCGCCAACCTGCTCGCAGTGCAGTCGAACGACGCCACGTTCGAGGTGGACGGCCAGTCCGGCGAGTCCACCCAGCAGGTGGCCATGGCCCGGATCGACGCGATCACGTCGGACCGCGCCATCGTCTACGCCTCCACCACCGGGGAGAGCGCCATCATTGCCCCGGACGGTGCCGTGCTGGCCCGTACCGGGCTGTGGCAGCGGGCGGTGCTGGACGCGAGGGTCCCGCTGCGCAGCGGCCTCACCCTGGCCGACCGGCTGGCCGACTGGCCGGAGGGCGTACTCACGGCGCTGACCATCCTGGCCCTGGCCTGGGCCATCGCCCGTGCCGTGGCCGGGACCCGGCGCCGCGGTACCCCGGGCACCACGTAACGCAGGTCTCATGGATGGGCCCGGGTAACGCACGTATCACGGATGGGCCCGGGCGGACCCGGCGAACCGGGAGGGGCCGACAATAGGACTCATGGCAGTGTGGCGGGCGTTCGCCAAGCCTCTCCGGTATGCGGCGCTGGCGGCCGGCGCGCTGCCCGCATTGGCCTTCCCCCAGCTCAACCTGGAGTTCCTCGGCTGGTGCGGGCTGGTACCCGGGATCCTCATCATCAGCGCCGCACCGTCCGCCCGGGAGGCCGTGGTCCGCGGCTGGTGGCTGGGCGCCGGCTTCATCCTGGCCGCCCTGTACTGGCTGACCCCCAACATCGGGCCGGGGCTGCTGCTGGTCGCGGTGGTGTTCGGGGTCCTGTGGACCGGGTTCGGGGTGGCCGCCTGGGCCCTGCTGCACCCGCCGCTGCGCCCGGCCCGGGCGATCGCGGCGCTCGCCGTGCTCCCCGGCTACTGGGTGTTCACCGAGTGGGCCCGGTCCTGGCAGGGGTTCGGCGGTCCGTGGGACGTGCTGGGCGCCAGCCAGTGGGAACACCCCGTGGTACTGGCCCTGGCCAGCGTGGGCGGCGTCTGGCTGATCAGCTTCGCCCTGATCGTGGCGAATACCGCTATCGCGATCCTGCTGCTGGCCCGCGGCCTGGCGGTACGGGCCGTGGGGGCGGCCGGGGTCGCCGTCGCGCTGGCCACGGGACCGGTGGCGTTCGCCCTCCTCGCGGCCGTGCCGCCGGTCCGGCAGGTCACGGTGGCCCTGGTCCAGCCGGGGCTCACCAGCAGCACGAGCCAGCGGGTCGACGCGAGCCTGCGCCTGTCCAGCCAGCTCCGGGCGGGCCGGACAGGGGCCGCGCGCCCGGACCTGATCGTCTGGGGGGAGAGCAGCGTCGGCACCGACCTCGAGCGTCAGCCGGTTCTCTTCCGGCAGATCAGGCGGCTGGCCGCGGCGACCGGCGCCGAGGTGCTGGTCAACCAGGACGCATCCCTGCCGGACGGGGCGCGGTCCAAGGTGGCCCTGCTGATCGGGCCGCACGGCATCGCAGGCTCGTACACCAAGACACGGCTGGTCCCGTTCGGCGAGTACATCCCGCTGCGCGGCGCGCTGGGCTGGCTCGCCCGGATCAGCAAGGCCGCCCCGAGCAATATGGTGCCCGGCGACGGCGCGCACCTCATCCACGCCACCAGCCGGTCCGGCCAGCCGCTGCCGCTCGGGGTGCTGATCTGCTTCGAGTCCGCCTTTCCCGACATGTCCCGGGTCGACACCGGCCTCGGGGCCCAGCTCATCGTGTACCAGACCTCGGACTCGACGTTCCAGCGGACCTGGGCCCCGGCCCAGCACGCGGCGCTGGGAGCGGTCCGGGCCGCCGAGACTGGCCGGCCGGTGGTCCAGGCGGCCCTGACGGGTGAGACGGTGGCCTTCGACGCACGCGGGCGGCTGCTGGCCCAGATGACCGCCCGGCAGCGGGGCGTGACCGTGGTCCGGCTGGGGCTGCCGCCGACGGCCGCCCGCACCCCGTACGACCGGCTCGGCGACTACGTGCCCTGGGTCGCGACCGGCATCGTGCTGGTGGCCGCTATCGCAGGTTTTCAGATGGTTCGCCGGGTCCATGGCGGGCGGGTACCTTTGGAGGGCAACCTCCGGCGCGCCCGCTCTGTCTCAGTAGTGGGTGCTTCCCCCGGAACCAGCCTGCCCCCGGACGACGTTGAACAACATGCGCCACCGTCTCCCCCGGCAGACCGTTAAGGGCCCGGCGCGCTGCCGCCAGGGTTCCCCCGGGTCAGCATGGCCGAGACAAGCACCACAGCTCCACAACGGAACCGACCGTGGCACTGCCTCGCCACGGCAGTGAGTGGTCAGCAACAGGAGGACCTGCAGTGCGGCACAGCGATAAGGCGGACGGCCAGCGGCACACCAGGGTGGCCCGCCAGGGCAAGACCGCCGGACCAGGCCGCTGGCTCGCGATCAGCGCCGTGACCGGCGTGGCGGGCCTGCTGATCGCGGCCTGCTCCAGCGGGTCACAGCCCACCACCCCGGAGGCTTCGCACAGCGCGGCCAAGGCCTCCGCGTCGGCGGCCGCAGCGGAGCTGCAGATCAGCCCCGGGGACGGGCACCACAACGTGAACCCCAGCAAGGGGATCAAGGTCACCGCGGCCAGCGGCAGGATCCACAGCGTCACCGTCACCTCCGGCCACCAGACCGTGAGCGGCTCCCTCAACGGCGCGAAGACCGTCTGGCGGAACCAGTGGGCGCTGCAGCCGTCCCGGAGCTATACGGTGCGCGCCACGGCGGTCAACTCGTCAGGGACGACGGTCACCTCGACGAGCAGCTTCCACACGCTCACCCCGGCCGCCTCCGACACAGCCATGATCTTCGAGGGCTACAAGCAGTCCTACGGCGTCGGGATACCCATCCGCATCACGTTCAGCTCGCCGGTGACCGACAAGGCCGCGGTGGAGAAGTCCCTCGAGGTGAGCAGCTCCAAGCCGGTGACCGGGGCCTGGTACTGGGACGGGAACCAGACGCTGTACTTCCGCACCATGAACTACTGGCCCGCCAACACCACGGTCTCGTTCAACGGGCACCTGGACGGGGTGGAGGCCTCGCCCGGCGTCTTCTTCACCGCCGACCTCACCCAGACCTTCGACATCGGGCCATCGCTGGTCGTGGTGGTCAGCACCAAGACCCACTACCTGAACGTCTTCTACAAGGGCAACCTGTGGGGTCACTGGCCGATCAGCACCGGGCGGCCCGGCCTGGACACGGTGGACGGCACCTACATCACGCTGGAAAAGGGCAACCCGGTCCGGATGGTCGGCAACGGGTACAACGAGCTGGTCAACGACGCGGTGCGGTTCACCTACAGCGGCGACTACCTGCACTCCGCGCCCTGGTCGGTGGGCGAGCAGGGATACACCAACGTCAGCCACGGGTGCGTGAACCTGTCCCCGGAGCACGCGGCGATGTACTACAGCCTGGCCACGCCCGGAGACCCGGTGACGGTCATCGGCAGCCCGGCCGCCGGGAAGTGGGACGACGGCTTCACCGTGTGGTTCCTCACCTGGAAGCAGCTGCTGAAGGGCAGCGCGCTGGATGAGGCCGTGCAGGTCACCCCCTCCGGCAGCACGTTCGTCAGCCCCTCGTCAGTGACCCAGACGCCGGAGACTTCCCGGCTGGCGGGCCCGAAGCCGGACAACTACGCCGCCCAGTCCTAGTCACGGCCCTGTGTCTTAGCTGTCCTCGGCCTGGTAACGGGCTAGCAGGCTGAGTTCAGCCTTATGGCGCGGGAACATCAGGAACACCAGCGCCGCGCCGAACAGGACGCCGATGATGGCCGCGGCGTAGGCCCACTGGTCGCCGGACAGGAACGCGCTCTTCGCCGCGGCCGTGATCTGGCTGGCGTAATGGGGGTAACGCTGGGCCACCTGCTGGGCCCCCGCGAAGGACTTCTCCAGCTGGCTCTGCACGCTGCCGCTGATCTTGCCCCGGTTGGGTGCGCTGGCCACCTGCCGGGCGATGGCGCTGGCGTAGCCGGCCGTGAGCAGCGCGCCCATGATCGACTGAATGATCGCGCCGCCCAGGTCGCGTTGCAGGTCGGCGGTGGCGGAAGCCATCCCGGCCCGGCGGGTGGGGACGGAACTGGTGAGCGAGTGCGAGGCTGGCGTGCCGGCCAGTCCTATCCCGACGCCCAGGAACGCGAAGGCCAGGCCGACGACCCAGTAGGCGCTGCCCTGCTTCCACAGCAGCAGCATGGTGAGGAAGCTGAGCATGCAGAACAGGTACCCGGTGAGCAGCGTGAAGCCAGATCCGCGGGCGTGCACCAGCCGCGCGGACAGCGGCGCGAAGCCCACCATGCACACGGCCGCCGGGAGGATGGCCAGCCCCGCCTGCAGCGGCGAGTAGCCGAGCACGTCCTGGAGGAACTGCTGGCCTACGAAGATGGCCCCCATTAGCGACCCGAAGACGATGATCCCTCCGACCGCCGCCACCCAGAAGATCCGCCGCCCGGCCACGTGCAGGTCGTAGAGGGGCGGCCGGGCCCGGTGCTGGCGGAGGAAGAACCCCGCGCCCGCGGCCAGCGCGATCACGGCCGTGCCGAGGGCGAGCGCCCCCCCGCCCGGCACCGGCACGAAATTGATCGTGATCACCAGGGCCGCGACGAACACCATCGACAGGACCCCGCCCAGGTTGTCAACGCGGCCGGTGGTCTCGTTGACGTGAGGCGGCACGCAGGCCAGCGCCAGGATCAGGGCCACCACCGCCAGGGGCAGCGTGAGCAGGAACGCCGATCCCCACCAGAAGTGCTGCAGGACCAGGCCCGCCAGCAGCGGCCCCAGGGACGTGATCCCGCCGCCGATACCGGACCATAGGGCGATGGCCTTGATCCGGGCACGCCCCGACCACAACGCCGTGATCAGGGCCAGAGTCGTGGGGTAAGCCATGCCCGCGGAGATCCCGCCGAGCAGGCGGCCGGCTACCAGCACGCCGGCATCCGGGGCGTAGGCGGCCATCAGGCAGGCCGGGACAGACAGCAGCACACCCAGCACCAGCATCATCTTGCGGCCGTAGCGGTCGCCGAGCGCCCCCAGGTAGAGCACCGATCCGGCCAGGCCGAGCGAGTAGCCGATAGCGATCAGGTCGAGCGCGGTCTGCCCGGTGTCGAAGGCCCGGGCGATATCCGGCAGCGCGACGTTGGCCACGGTGAGGTTCAGGTTCGCGACTGCGGCCACCGCGATCAGCGCGATGAGGACCAGGGACGCCTGGCGCGGCGCCGTCCCGGCACCGGCTCCGCCCGGGGCGCCGGGTTTGGTGGCTGTGGCCACAGTTCCTCCCCGGGGGGGCCTGGCCACGAGCCAATCAGGTCAGTGCGCCCACGCGTCATCCTCAGCGGGTGAAGTGACCTGGTCCGGGATGGGACCGCGGAGATCGTGGCTGGTCGCGGGCCAGCGGCGGCCCAGCCGGCTGGCCACCTGCTGGACCGCCGCGGCGGCCCACGCGGCCGGCCGCGGGCTGGCCCCGTCCACCAGGCCGTTCCAGTACAGCGACCAGGTACCGCCCAGCACCCGGCGGACCGCGGGCGCGGTCAGCAGCCGCACGGCGGCTGACGCGGCGCGCGGCCGGCGCAGCAGGGTGGCCTGGAGAGCCGAAGCCCCCGGCAGATACGGGCCGAACGCCGCCGTGACCGCCTCGGTGTAGGCCGCGGCCGCCTGCCCGGGGCCGGCCAGCAGGCACTGCGCGGCCAGCCGCGCGCTGACCATGGCCGGGCCGATGCCCTCGCCCTGCAGCGGGTTGATCAGCCCGGCCGCGTCCCCGGCGAGGAGCAGGTTTCCCACTGCCGGCGGGGTTCCGGTACCGCCCATCCGCAGCCAGCCGCCGGTCACCTGGCCAGGCCGGGCCCCCGGGGCCAGGTCACCCGAGGTCCGCAGCAAGGCGGTGAACCGGTCCAGGTCGCCGCGCAGCCGGGTCGGCCGCCGCCGGGTGCCCAGGCCCACCCCGATGCCCACGTTGGCCTGCCCGTCCGCGCCGGGGAACAGCCAGCCGTACCCGGGATAGATCCGCCACGGGGCCTGGTCCAGCAGGACCAGCAACGGCAACGGTACCTCGGCGGGGATGTACGCGCGGATGGCGAAGCCCCACAGCGCGGTGTCCGGGTCGAGCATCCCGGCCAGCCGGGCGACCGGGCTGAGCGCGCCGTCCGCGCCGATGAACGCGTCCGCGGTGATCCGCCGCCCGTCGCTGGCGATCAGCGCCCGGACCGGGCCGCCGGGCTCCCGGTCCACGCCGCTGACGCGGGCCCGGATGGGTTCCGCGCCCGCCTCGAGGGCGGCCGTGCGGAGCGCGTCATCCAGGACGACCCGGGGGATGACCACCCCGTGGCCCGGATAGGTCCGGCCAGGGAAGGCCGGCAGCCGTGCCCGGTGCCCGGACGGCCCCACGACCAGGAGATCCGCGCCCTGCCCGGCATCCGGCACGGACACGCCCAGCTCGTCGAGCAGGCCTACGCCGCGCGGGCCGACCAGGTCACCGCAGGCCTTGTCGCGGGGGAAGGCGGCCTTGTCCACCAGCGCGACGCGGGCGCCCCCGCGGGCCAGGACCAGCGCGGCTACGCTCCCGGCCGGCCCGGCGCCGGCCACCACGACATCGAACGGGGCTTCACTCACAACCCGGGCCTCATCGCGCGATCACGAGCGCGACGGCCAGGGTCCCAGTGGCCCAGGTGAAGTACCGGAGCCCGCGCTCCAGCGGCGCCAGCAGCTCGGCCCGGCCGAGTTCCTGCTGGCTGCCGTCACGCCAGGTGACGTGGACCGATATCGAGGCGATCCGGCGGCGCAGGGCCCGGGCGGGGGTACTCAGCGAGCGCTGGCCCAGGGACAGGAAGAACGCGGCCACCGCGGCGACCAGCGCGGCGGGTGGCAGCGTCCAGTGCTGGGCGTAGGCCCCGACCAGGACCGGGAAGGCCCCCCAGGCCGCGCCGAACCAGAAATCGCTGTGCAGCAGGCCGCCGGCCAATTCCAGGTTGTATCCGCAGACCAGGATCGCGCCGACGATCACGAACGGGAGCAGCCGCAGGCCGCCGTCGATCAGGCCCATCACGACCGCGGCGGCGATGGACACCGCCGCGGTGATGGCCAGGACGACGCTGCTGATGCCGGTGCTCAGCGGCCGGCCGTTGAGCTCGTCGAGCGCGTGCGCGCCGATGCCGACGGCCAGGAAGAACGCGAGCATGGTGGCGCCGAGCCGCCACAGCACCGGGTGCGGGACCAGCGCCGCACCGATCGCCACGTAGGACAGGTGCCACAGCGTGTAGGGCGGGTGCAGCAGCGTGAGCCAGTCGCGGAACCCCCCGGTGCCGCGGCCCATCGCGTAGAAGGCGGTCTTCTCGGTCCGCGCGCTCACGAACCAGGTCCCGCGGACGGCGCGGCCTTGCGGGCCCACATGACCAGCCCGCCGCCCAGGCTCATCACGCTGACCCCGATGTCGGTCAGGCCCGCCGCCCGCCAGGCCGCGATGTGGTCGTCGAGAGAACGCCGCCGGTAGTGGACGGAGATGCTGGGCCCGAGGAAGCGGCCGACCCGGTACCAGGCCGCGCCGCCGGTCAGGCCGCCGAGCACCGGCAGGGCCAGCCGGGTGTAGCACCACCAGGCCGCCCGCCACACAGGCTGCGGCGGCACATAGAACTCGAGGCTGGCCAGGGTGCCGCCGGGACGCAGGGTGCGGGCCATCTCGGCGATAGTCGCGGCTGGATCGTCCACGTAACGCAGCAGGTAAGAGAAGGTCACCGCGTCGAAGGTGGCGTCCGGGAACGGGAGGTCATCCGCCCGGCCGACCGCGAGCCGCACCCGGCCAGGGCCGCCAGGACGCCGGGTCCGGCCCTCGCCCGCACGCAGCATGGGCTCGTTCAGGTCGACGCCGACCACGTTGGCCCCGGTCCGGCCCGCGACCGCCAGGGCGATCCCGGCCGGGCCGGTCGCCACGTCCAGCGCCAGGCCCGGCTGGCCGGCCGCGGTGCGGCTGACCACCGCGCGGCGCCACCGCCGGTCCTGGCCCATCGAAAGCAGGTAGCCGAGCCGGTCGTACCGGTCGGGCAGTCCCTCGAACACGGCACGCGCCACCGGCTCGCCACGCAGGCGGGCATCCTGGGCAGGTGCGGCGGTCACGGCGTGCCGGGCTGAGCCAACGGGCGCTCCCAGTGCTACTAAGTCCGTGCTACTAAGTCCGTGCTACGTACTCGGATCGTCGCATGGGCTGCCAGTGATGGGCAAGGAAGGGCACTCCTGTGGAGCGACCTCCCTGCCCATCGCAGGCGGGCCCGTGAGGCAGCTAGCTGGCCTCGGGCCGCGGTTAGCTGGCCTCGGGCAGGCGGGTCCGCTGCCCCCGGCCGCGGGAGTCCCGGCTGGTAGCTCGGGGGGCGCCGGACCGCGGGCGGCCAGGACGGCTGCGACCGGGACGGCCCCGGCCGGGCTGGCCGGCGGCCGCGCCGGCCGCACGCTCCGGCCGCGGTGGCGGCGGCGGGATCGGCGTCCCGGACGTCGCGATGTCCCGGACCGCCGGGGCGCCCGGCTGCACCTGGTGGCGGGCCGGGCTGATCCCGGCCGCCTCCTGCAGCCGCGCGACGTCGCGGACCTGGCCGGGATCGACGAGCGCGAGCACGGTCCCGGTCGCGCCGGCCCGGCCAGTGCGGCCCGACCGGTGCAGGTAGTCCTTGTGGTCGTTCGGGGGGTCGAAGTGCACCACCAGGCCGACGTCATCGACGTGCAGGCCGCGGGCGGCCACGTCGGTAGCGACCAGCACCCGCGGGTAGCCCGCAGCGAACCCGTCCAGGGCCCGCTGGCGCTGGTTCTGGCTGAGGTCGCCGTGGATGGCGGCAGCCTCGACCCCGGCCCGGCTGAGCTGCTTGGCCAGGCGGCCCGCGCCGTGCTTGGTCCGCACGAAGAACAGCGTGCGGTCCGGCCGGGCGGCGATCTCAGCCGCGATCGTCACCTTGTCTTCAGCCGGCAGCACGAACACCTGGTGGTCGGCGGCCTGGCCCGGCTCATACACCGGAGCGACCGCGTGCAGCGCCGGGTCGGTCAGGTAGGCGGTGACCAGCCGGTCCACGTCCCGGTCCAGGGTGGCCGAGAACAGCAGCCGCTGCCCGTCCCGCGGTGTCGCGTCGAGCAGCTCGGTCACGGCCGGCATGAAGCCCAGGTCGGCCATGTGATCGGCCTCGTCGAGCACGGCAATCTCGATCTGGGCGAGGCTGGCGGCGCCCCGGCCGATCAGGTCGATGAGCCGCCCAGGCGTGGCGACCACGATGTCTACCCCGCGGGCGAGCTGCTCGATCTGCCGGCCCATCGGCGCGCCGCCGTACACGGTGGTGACCCGCACGCCGAGCCGGCGGCCCAGCGGGGCGAGCACCTCGGCGACCTGCCGGGCGAGTTCCCGGGTCGGGACCAGGACGAGCCCGCGCGGGGCCCGCGGCTGGCGGGGACCGGCGGCGTGAGCCAGCCGGGCCAGCAGGGGCAGGCCGAAGGCGAGGGTCTTACCTGACCCGGTCTGGGCGCGGCCCAGCACGTCGCGGCCGGCCAGCGCGTCGGGCAGGGCCCGGGTCTGGATGGCGAAGGGGGCAGTAATGCCCTGCTCGGCGAGCGCGGCGACCAGCGGGCCGGGCAGGCCAAGTTCGGCGAACGTCGCCTCGGGCGGCGCTGGCGCGCTGAGCGCGGCGTTCAGGGCACGCTCAAGCTCAGAGGTGTTGGTGCGGGGCGGGGCGGCGCGGTGCGGCCGACCCTGGTGAGAGGGCCTGCGCGGGCCGGCCGACCGACCGGTGCTGGCCGGCCTCCGCCGCTGGTAACCGGCAGACTGGCCGGATCCAGAGGCACGGGGGCGCTGGGGCACGGTGAACTCCATCCATGATTCGGGGGCCGCGCCGCGGGACCAGCGTCACGACAGCGGCGAACCAGGTTCCTGAACCTGCTGGCCAAGGCCATGCAGGCTAAACCGAGGCTCACCGGGAAGCGGACTGCTCACAGATGCGACCACGCGGGCCACTCGCCCGCGGAAGTGACGGCATCTTCAGCCGCCTAATGTCTCAACCTTACCAGTGGGGTTCTTCTTCCCGCGGGCCCGGGGCAGCGGGCTTTCCTCTTCCAGGCTGGGCTTCTCGAAATAGCTGACCGCCAGGTAGGCGGCCACGAAAGCCACCACCATGCCGATGAGCAGAGCGAGTTCGGTGGTGGGAATGGAGTTCTCGTTGCTGAGCAGGAACAAGATCCGCCTGATCACCGCGACCAGCCCGACCACGATGAAGGGCTGGGCAGCGAGGCGGTGCGCGCGCAGCGACAGCACGACCGTGTGCACGATCTCGACGAGGATCAGCACGAGGAGGACCCGGTCCAGCAGGTTGATGGCGGCGTTGGCGATCGTGTGGTGCTTCTGCATGTCCTCGGCAAAGCTCACCACCCCGGAGACGGCCAGCGTGGCGGCGAGGACGATGAGCACCACACCCACGGCCACGGTCACGAAGTCCTGGGCATGCTCCAGGGCCCAGATGGACGCGGCGACCGCCGGCCGGGGGGTCGGCCGCTCCTGCTCAGCGTCCGGCTCGCTGCTCTCACTCACGTGGGTGGGCCTCCAGGACAGCCGCATGGTCCGGCACGTAGGTCTGCATCTCCCGGGGCACCCGCACGTAGCCCTTTGCCGGCGGGCGTGGCGGCAGGGCGAGCGGCGGCCGCTTGACGTCGCGGTAAGGGATGGTGGAGAGCAGATGGGCGATCATATTGATCCGGGCCCGCCGCTTGTCGTCGCTCTCCACCACGAACCAGGGCGCCTCAGGGATGTCGGTGTGCAGCATCATCTCGTCCTTGGCCCGGCTGTAGTCCTCCCACCGGGTGACCGACTCCAGATCCATGGGAGACAGCTTCCACCGCCGCATGGGATCTTCCAGGCGGGACCGGAACCGCTCCTGCTGCTCGGCGTCGCTGACCGAGAACCAGTACTTGCGCAGCAGTATGCCCTCTTCGACCAGCATTCGCTCGAACAGCGGGCACTGATGCAGGAATCGCGCGTACTCCTCCTTGGAGCAGAAGCCCATAACGTGCTCCACCCCGGCGCGGTTGTACCAGCTACGGTCGAACAGGACAATCTGCCCGCCCGCGGGCAGGTGCTCGACGAAGCGCTGGAAGTACCACTGGCTCTGCTCTCGCTCGGTCGGTGCGGGCAGCGCCGCGATCCGGGCGATCCGCGGGTTGAGGTACTGGGTGACGCGCTTGATGGTGCTTCCCTTGCCCGCCGCGTCGCGGCCCTCGAAGATCACCACGATCCGGGCCTTTTCGGCGCGCACCCACTCCTGGGCCTTCACCAGCTCAGCCTGGAGCCGGTACAGCTCGTCCTCGTACAGCTGGCGCGGCAGCCGGGCGGCCTTGGCGGCCTTGGCGGCCTTGGCTGCCTTGGCGGCACTAGCGGCCTTGGCGGCGTGGTTCTTACGCGGCGGGGATGCCACCGCGGTGTCTTTGCGGACCATCGTTAACTGCACCCCCTGTCTGCCTCGGAGTCAACCACGTCACCGTGATCGTGACGAGGGCCCATCGGCCCTTCAGTTGCGCCGCCCAACCCCGGCCGCGGCTCACCCGGGCTCGGGCGGCGCACCGAGCCGCATCGCCACGGCCAGCAGGTCCCGGGCCGGGCCCGCCGGCAGCTGGGCAGCGCCTACCCAGACCGCCCGCAGCCTGCGGCCCAGGTCGAGACCGGGGACCGGGATCGCGGCCAGCAGCCCCGCGGCCACGTTCTCGCGGACGGCGAGCAGGCTCAGCACGGCCGGTCCCGCGCCGGCCTGGACCGCCTGGCGCACGGCGGTGGTGGTGCTCAGCCGCAGGGCCGGCGCGGCCAGCTCAGTGCCCTGGCCGAGGCAGGCGGTGAGGGCCGCGCGCAGCGCCTGCCGGGTGCCGGATCCCTCTTCCCGCTCCACCAGCGGCGTGGTGGCCAGCTCGGCCGGCCGGACTGCAGATCTGCGGCGGGCCCACGGATGGTCCGGGCGGACCACCACGGCCAGCCGGTCAGCCGCCACCACCCGGGACCGCAGTCCGCGCGGCGGGGAGGGGCCCTCCACGAAACCGAGGTCCACGCCGTGTTCTGCCACCGTGGCCGCCACCGCCTCGCTGTTGGCCGCGACCAGGGTGATCTCCGCGGGCTGGCGGCCGGCCCGCTCGTATTCATCGCGCAGGGCGACCAGCCAGGCGGGCAGCAGGTGCTCCGCGACGGTAAGGCTGGCCGCGACCCGCAGCTGGGCGTCGCGGGCCCGCCGCAGGCTGGCGATACCGCTGTCGAGCTCGCCCGCCTGGGCGAGCAGCGGCGCCGCCCAGTCGACCAGCAGCGCCCCGGCCGCAGTGAGCCGGGACCCCCGCGGATCGCGGTCCAGCAGGACGGTGCCGACCTGGGCCTCCATGGCACGCAGCCGGGCCGACGCGGCCTGCTGGCTGATCCCGGCGTGCCGCGCCGCCGCCCCGATGCTGCCGTACCGGGCCACGGCCACGAACAGCTCAAGGGCGGCCAGATCGGGAATGTGCGGGCTCAACGGCACGCAACCACGATAACTCTGCCCACAATGCGCGTTTGTGGGCGGGCACAGGGGATGGTTGTGGGCAGGCACAAGCTGTGCTTGTGAGTTAACAGGTACAGGGCCGCTACCGGGACAGCCTGTTCCGGCGGAGGCTGATGGCATGAGCACGAGTACGCCTGCCCTTCCCGTCGCCACCCATCCCGCCCCGGCCGGTCCTGGGGGTGCCGGCCCTGGGGCGGCCGCGCCGGCGGCCCCGCACCGGCCCGGCCGCCGCGGGCCGCTGCGCGACCTGGACCGGGCCGGCGACGCCTTCGCCAGCCTGGGGCCCAACTGGTTCGCCTCGGTGATGGGCACTGGCATCGTGGCCACCGCGGCGGTCACCCTCCCGGTCCAGTGGCCCGGGCTGCGCGGGTTCGCCACGGCCATCTGGGTGCTGGCGGCCGCCTGGCTGGTGGTGCTCACCGCAGCCGAGGCCGTGCACTGGGCCAGGCACCGCGGGGCCGCGCTGGGGCACGCCCGGAACCCGGTCATGGTGCAGTTCTACGGCGCGCCGCCGATGGCACTGCTGACCGTCGGGGCCGGGGCCCTGCTCCTCGGCCCCGGGCTGATCGGCGCGCACGCGGCCCTGATCGTCGACGCCGTGCTGTGGCCGCTGGGCACGGTGGCCGGCCTGGCCAGCAGCCTGGCCGTGCCGTACCTGATGTTCACCCGGCTGCGGGCCGCGTCGGACGGTGCCTTCGGTGGCTGGCTGATGCCGGTGGTACCGCCCATGGTCAGCGCGGCCACCGGGGCCCTGCTTATTCCGCACCTGCCCGCCGGGCAGGCCCGGCTGACCCTGCTGCTGGCCTGCTATGCCCTGTTCGGGATCAGCCTGATCGCGAGCCTGGTGGTGATCACGCAACTGTGGCAGCGGCTGGTCCATCACTCCATCGGCCCGGCTGCGATGGTGCCCACGCTCTGGATCGTGCTCGGCCCGCTCGGTCAGTCCATTACCGCGGCCGGCCTGCTCGGCGGAGCCGCGCGACTGGTCCTGCCCTACCCCTACGGGCCGGCGTTCCAGGCCTTCGCGGTCGTGTACGGCGTCCCGGTCTGGGGTTTCGCGGTCCTGTGGGCGGCCCTGGCCACCGCGATCACGATCCGGTCGGCTCGGGCTCACCTGCCGTTCAGCCTGACCTGGTGGTCCTTCACCTTCCCGGTCGGCACCCTGGTCACCGGCACTACCAGCCTGGCCCTGCACACCGGGGATAGCGTGTTCCGCTGGGCCGCGGTCGGCCTGTACCTGGTCCTGGTGGCCGCCTGGGCGGTAGTCAGCGTTCGTACCGTCGCGAGCACCTGGCGGGGTGCGCTGCTCCGGGCGATCCCCCCGGCCGGTCCCGCCGATGGGGTACCCGAACTCACCCTGACGGGGGAAGGGATCGCCGCCCGTCCTGCCTAGCCTGGTGCTCACGTCGGCGGTGGGGGGGACACAGTGCTTCTCCCCGAGGGGGACGCGTTGCGGCAGGCCTGGAGGTCACGCCGGTGGCCGGGCAGCCAGGGGGGCGGCGGGCTGGCCCGGGTGCTGGCCGCCGGCCTGGCCGCGGCGTCCCTGGCCCTGCTGGTGGCGGTCCCCGCCCAGGGCAGCACGGCCACCCCCGCCGGCGGCCTGGCCATGCCACGCCAGCACGGGCCAGGCCAGCAGGGGCCAGGCCAGCAAGGGCCAGGCCAGCAGGGGCCAGGCCAGCACGCGCCGCACCAGGACGGGACAGCGCACGCCCCGCGGACCGTGGTCAGCCTGACGTTCGACGACGGCGATGCGGACCAGATGGCCGCGGCCCGCGTGCTGCGGCACTACCGGCTGCCCGCGACGTTCTACATCATCACCGGCGCGGTCGGCACGCCGGGCTATGTGACCCGCTCCGACCTGCACGAGCTGGCCACGGACGGGAACGAGATCGGCGGGCACACCGTGTCACATCTCCGGCTGACCGCGCTGACCACGGCCGAAGCCCGGCGGCAGGTCTGCGGCAGCCGCTCGATCCTGGCCCGGTGGGGTTACCAGGCAACTTCCTTCGCCTATCCGGGCGGGGCCGACAGCCCGCGGACCGAGGCCATCGTCCGCGGCTGCGGGTACACCAGCGCCCGGGGCCTGGTGGGGCTCCGCGCCCCGGGGTGTCCCGGCTGCGCCCTGACCGAGAGCATCCCGCCGGGCCACCCCCTGGCGCTGCGCACGGCCGGCGAGGTGGACAGCTCCTGGACGCTGCGCGACCTGGAGCGCACCGTCACCGCAGCCGAGCGCCACGGTGGCTGGCTGCCGCTGGTCTTCCACCACGTGTGCGGCGGCAGCCACTGCGGCGGCCTGGCCGTGCGGGTCACGATGCTGGATGCCTTCGCCCGCTGGCTGGTCCACCGGGAGCGGCACGGCACGGCGGTCCGGACTGTGGGCGAGGTGATCGGCGGCCGGAGCGCGGCCAAGCCAGCGCCGCGGGTCGCGCCGGCCGCGCCGCACGGGATCGTCAACCCGTCGCTGGAGTCCGTCGCCGCCTCGGGCGCGGTGAGCGCCTCGCTGGAGACCACCTCCGCGTCCCCCGCCAACACCCCGCAGTGCTGGATGGAGGGTGGCTACGGAGCCAACACCAGCCACTGGCAGCGCACCGCGGACAGTCACTCGGGGCACTGGGCGGAGCGGCTCACCGTCACCGGCTACCACAGCGGGGACGCCAAGCTGCTGCCCCAGTTCGACCTGGGGGAATGCTCTCTGCCGGTCCGGCCGGGCCGGTCGTACACCCTGGGCTCGTGGTACCAGTCCACGGCCCAGACGCAGTATTCGGTGTACTACCGGACCTGGACGGGACGCTGGGTCTACTGGACGTCGAGCCCGTACCTCCCGGCCAGCTCAGGCTGGGCTCAGGCCCGGTGGGCCACGCCGCCCGTGCCGGCGGGCGCCAGCGGGCTGAGCTTCGGCCTGAGCCTGTTCTCAAACGGCTCGCTGACCACAGACTCCTACAGCTTCGCCGGGACCCCGCCGGACGCGGCCCGGCGGATCGTGGACTGGATCCTCGTGGCCATGGCGGCCGCGGCGGCCCTGATAGTGGCGGCCCGGGCGGCCCGGCGCCGCTGGCGGCCAGCTAACCCGGTGCCGGCCGAGGGAAAGCGGGTCAGCTCGTCATCCAGCAGCCGGTAGCGGACCGCGTAGGACGCGGCCTCCAGCCGGGAATGCACGCCGAGCTTGGTCATCAGCGACTGGACGTGGGTGCGGACCGTGGCCGCGGAGACCCCGAGCTTGGTGGCGATCCCGGCCGTGTCCAGGCCTTCCACCAGCAGCTGGAGGCACTCCCGTTCGCGGGCGGTCAGGAATGCCGCCAGCCGGTGCGCGTCGTCCTGCGGGACCGCGAGCCGGGCCGGGGCGGGCTTCGGGACGTCGACGACCACCTCGCCGCGCT
Organism: Streptosporangiaceae bacterium; assembly: GCA_036509255.1. Taxonomy (GTDB): domain Bacteria; phylum Actinomycetota; class Actinomycetes; order Streptosporangiales; family Streptosporangiaceae; genus RYN-230. The sequence continues at coordinate 17,318 of DATCFY010000127.1, read as the reverse complement.
GGACCCGCTCGATGGCCCTGGTGAGGGCGGACACGCCCCTGGTCTTGTGCAGGTAGCCGGACGCCCCGGCGTGCAGGGCCTGGCGGATTCCCTCGGTATCCGGGTCGGCACTCAGTACCAGCACCTTGGTCTGGCTGCTCACGGCCAGCATCGGGCTGATGGCCGTGAGCCCGTCGTCGCCAGCGAAGTTCCGGTCGATCAGGCAGACGTCCGGCCGGATCCGGCCGACCGTCTCGATGGTGTCCGCCACACTGCGGGCCACGGTGACCACGTAGCCGCGCTGCTCCAGGACCGCCGACATCGCGTCCAGGAAGACGCTGTGGTCATCCCCGATCACGAGCTCCGTCATGGGGCCACCTGGCCGGTCCGGTGAGCGGCGGGATCGGCCGGGCCCGGCCATACCGGGACGATGATCCGGACGTGCGCGCCGCCCGATTCAGGCGCCCGGATCTCCAGCGCCCCGCCGCAGGACTCCAGCAGCGTGGTCACCACGCCGAGTCCCAGCGACGCGGCGCCAGGCGGGCCCTTGCCGAAGCCCGGGCCGTCGTCGATCACGTCGAGTACGGCCTGGTCACCCCGGGCCGCGACCGCGACCTCGACCCGGCCGTCCGGTCCGGCGGCCCGGGCCGCGTTGTCCACCACGTTGGTCAGCACGCGCCACAGCAGGGCCGGGCTGGCCTCGATGGTCACCGGCGGTCCCGGCTCCAGGATCACCGCGGTCTCATGCGCAATCCGGGCCAGCTGGGTGACCTGGCCGGCCAGCGCGCGCAGTTCGACCTCGGCCACGGCCGGGACCCCCGTCCCGCCCGGGATCTCCTGGGCGATGATGTCCAGCAGCCGGGACATCTCCAGCGACAGCAACTCGAGCCGGCTGCCCGCGTCCCCGGGCATTTCCACGTCCCCGCGCACCGCCTCGACCAGGTATGACAGCGTGGTCATCTGGTGGCCAAGATCATGCAGCAGGCCGCGTACGGCGAGCGGTTGCTCAACGTCTGACCGCCTGCGCCCCCGGCCCCGTCGCCGGTCCAACGACGGCTCCACGTATTCCCCCCGACTTTGTTCCCCAGCGCTCCCACACCGTCCCCCGGGCGGGCTTAGCTGGTTCGTTACCCCTAGTTCTCCCCCCATCCCTTTAGTCCTCTCCCATCCTTACGCTCACCCTCCGACGCTGACTAGTCACCGGATGAGCGCATTACGGACAGTTAACCATGCCCTGGCTAGGCTGCGGCACCCGCGCCGGAGTAGGCCGCCGTGAGGGCCTGCCGGAGCGCCTGCTCGCCGAACCGCTGGCCGAGCCGGGCCTGGGCCGCCGTGGCCATCCGCGCGGCAGCCTCGGGCGAATCCAGGAGAAACCGGACGGCGTCGGCCATCAGTCCCGGCCGGCCCGGCGGGACCAGCAGGCCAGTCTCACCCGGCACTACCACGTCCCCGACCGCGTTCACCGCCGTCGCCACCACCGGAATGCCGCACATCATGGCCTCGACCACGGCCGTGGGCAGGCCCTCATAGCGGCTGGGCAGCGCGAACACGTCGAAGGCGGGCAGCAGTTCCGGGACGTCGGCGCGCTGGCCGGCCAGCACCACCCGTACGCCGGAGGTCTCCCGGGCCTGCGCGGCGACTTGCGCGGCCAGTTCCCCATCGCCGACCCAGACTCCTGTCACGTCCGGCCGGTCCAGCGCCTGCAGCGCAGCCAGGAAGTCCCCGGGAGCCTTCTGGTAGGTCAGCCGTCCCACCGCGCCGACCACGGTGGCGTCGGCGGGCAGGCCGAGCAGTGCCCGAGCCCGGGCCCGGGCCCCGGCCCGGGCACCGCCGTTGCAGGCACTGCCGTTCAGGGCACCGCCGTTCAGGGCACCGCCGTTCAGGGCACCGGCATCGGGGGCACCGCTGCTTGACGCACCGCCGTCTGACGCGCTGGCGTCTGACGCGCTGCCGTCTGACGCACCGCTGCCTGAGGCCCCGTGGGACAGAGCGGGACCGTCGGCGACCACCCCGATGGTCCGGATCCGCTCGGGAGAGATCAGCCGGCGGCGGACGGCCTCGACCGCCACGCCGGTGCCGACGCACAGCGCCAGGTCCGTGATCCGGCCCAGGCTCCGCTCGATCTGCACGTACGCCTGGCGCCGCGGAGCCGCCTGGAACTCGTGGAAGGGGAAGCCGTGGTAGGTGTGCACCAGGCGGGGCACCCCGGCGCGGTGGGCGGCGAGACGCCCGAGTACCCCGGCCTTGGCCGTGTGCGTGTGCACGATGTCGAAAGACCGCCTGCCGAGCAGTTCCCGCAGCCGCGCCAGGGCCCGCATGTCGCTGCGCGGGGCGATGGGTGCCCGCAGGGCGGGCTCGGTGAGGACTTCCAGGCCGGCCGCGGCGGCCTGGTCCAGCAGCACCGGGTCCCCGCTCCCGGTGATGATCGTCATCTGGTAGCGGGCCGGATCCAGGCTGAGTGCCCCCCGCAGCGCGTGCTGCCCGGCGCCGCCCTCCAGCCGGGTGATGACCGTGGCCACCGATCTGGCTACCACGGTGAACCCGCTCCCGCGGGGGCCCCCGCGTTCATCCGTCACTCCGTTCCGGGGGCCGCAGGCCAGCCGCCCGCGCCACCCGGACCGCCTCCAGACGGCTGTGCACGTCCAGCTTCGCGAAGATGTTCCGGGTATGCGTCCGCACCGTGTCGGTGGAAATCAGCAGGTCCTGGGCGATCTGGCGGCCCCGCTTGCCGTCCATCATGCTGAGCAGGACATCCCGCTCCCGGGGACTGAGCATGTCCAGCACGTCCTCGTGCTCCCGGGCCCGGCCGACGTCGGCCCGCAGTTCGCTGAGGATCGCGCCCAGCATGTCCGGCGGGAACCACGAATAACCCTGGCACACACCGCGGATCACGGTCTCCAGCTCCGCGGCACCCTGTTCCTTGGCCACCCAGGCGGAGACGCCGGCCCGGGCCGCCTCCACGCCGTGCGCGATGTCATGATCGGCGCTCAGCACGACCACCCTGGCCTCGGGCCGGGCGGCCATCAAGCCCTGCAGTACCTCCCCGACGGCCGGGCCGAGCGGCTCGACCTCGATCGTGATCACGTCCGGCCGTAGCCCGCGGACGATCTCGAGCAGGTTGGGGTCGGCCGTGGTGCACCGTCCCGCCACCCACAGGTCCATGGCCGCGGACAGCCGTGAGGCCAGTGCCTCGGTGACCATCAGATGGTCATCCACCAGCAGTATCCGCACGGGATCCATGAGTTCACTGTGCACGGTCGCGACCGGCCTCTCCTCACCCAGATACATGACTCGCCTCCGCCACCCGCGCCGGGGGGTTCGGTGGGTTCCCATTCACCAGCGTGGCCAGCTCCCGGGCTGGCCCGGGCCCCGCGACCGGGCCGGCGGCCCCGTCCGCGGTCTCGACCGCAGTCTCGTCCGTGATCTCGTCCGTGGTCTCGATCTCGTCCGTGGTCTCGACCGCGCGGCGGGCCGGGCTCTTCCACCGGCCGCTGGACCGGGACAGCCAGGCGGCCGGGATCGCGTACAGGCCGATGGCGGCGTCCAGCATCCGCAGGAACGGGAAGAACACGCCCAGCAGGAGCAGCCGCGGCTGGCGCTCGAGGACCGCGACCGCGCAGGTGATCAGGTAGTCGGGCAGGACTACGCCGAAGAGCACCGCGGTCAGCGTCAGGTGCGCCGCGACCACCGTGTGCACCTCGCTGAAACCAGGCCAGGTCAGCGCGCCGCCGGCCAGATCCGGCACGGCCAGCACGATCAGAGCCAGCGGGAGCAGGAAGAACAGCAGGCTCGAGGTGATCAGCTCGATCAGCAGCAGGGTGAGCATGGCCGTGAACAGGTTGGCCCGCGGCGGATGCCGCCGCACGGTCTGCCACAGCCCGACAGCCCACCGCTTGGTCTGCCGCACGTAGTCATGCAGGTTGTCCGGGTCCTGGGTGACCGCCACTGCCCGCAGCGTGAACCCGACCTTGCCCAGATCCTTCTGGTACACCTCGAACGTCATGTTGAAGTCTTCGATCACCAGGCCGGGCGGGTTCATCTCCATCTGCGGCAGGACGTCGGTCCGGTAGAGGCTGGCGAAGCCGGGCACGATGGGCGTGGCGTTGGAGCGCAGCCAGGTCTGGCCGAACTTCAGCGCCCGCTGGCCCACGGCGTAGATCCGGGTGCGGTGACCGACCAGCACCTTGCCGCCGAGCGTCATCTGCCGGTCCCGCGCGGTCCGCACGCAGCCCGCCACGGCGACCACTTCAGGGTGGTCAAACATGGGGAGCGCGGCGGTGAAGTAGCCAGGCTCGACGCGGGTGTCGGCGTCGAGCAGCATCACGACCGGGAACCGGCTGATCAGCTCGAACCGGCCGATGGCCTGCTCGAGCGCCCCGGCCTTGCCGACGTTCTCCTGGGTCTCGATCACCTGCGCGCCCGCCCGCCGGGCGATCTCGACCGTGGCGTCGGTCGACCCGTCGGAGACCACGTGGACGTTATCCAGGGGCACAAGCGCCATGATGGACCGCAGGCTCTCCTCGATGACCAGGGCCTCGTTGTGCGCCGGGATGAGCACGGCCACGTCCGCGGCGGACAGGGCAGGCGCCGGACGCGGGCGGCCGGGCTGGCCACCACTGGCCGTGACGGCCATCACCGTTTCCCCGTCCCCTCTGCTGGCCAGGCCCCCGCTGGCGAGCCCCCTGACCGCCAGGCCCGGGCCGGCCAGGTCCGTCATCGGCAGGCCCGTGCTAGGCAGGCACGTGCTCGCCAGACCGGTCACCCGCACCCGGCCGGACCGCCGACAGCGGCGGGCGACCGACTCGGCCAGCCGGAGCAAGCCCACTGAACCCCAGAGGGCGAAGTTGGCCCCCAGCGCGAATACCGCCAGCACCCACCAGGGCATCATGGCACCGCCTTCGAGGTGCTGAGCGCGTGCGGACCTGATGTCGGCAGCACGTGACTGAGTGCGGGCCAGGTGCCGGTGTCCTCATATCCGTACATCCACAGATACACGCCGGCGATCTGGGCACCCTGCGCCGCGTCGAACTTGGCCCGGGAGCTCGCCGCGTTCTCGAACCACACGGTGTGCTCGTGCCCGGCCGCGTCCCGGTAGCGGAACCAGGGGGTCTGGCTGGCCTGGTCGTAGTGCGTCGTCGCGTGGTACTGCCGGGACAGCCGCAGCGCCTGGAGCCAGCTGATCCCTGTGCCGTGGCCGCCGACCCAGTCGTAGCCGTAGAGGGGCACGCCCAGGATGATCTTGCTGGGCGGGATCTGCGTCTTGGCGTACCGCAGCACCGCGCGGACCCAGCTGATCGGGGCCACCGGGCCGGGCGGGGACGTTTCCCAGTGGTAGTCGTAGGCCATCAGCCGCACCTGGTCGGCGGCCCGGCCGATGGCCGCGTAGTCCTGGGCCATGTTGCGCGGGTCGGTGCCCGCGTTGGTGGTCTTGGCGAACACCGCGACCGACAGCACCTTGCCCCGCGCGTGCAGGGCCTGGGCCAGCCGGGTCACGAACGTGGTGAACGCCTGCCGGTCGCTGGCGTGCAGGTTCTCGTAATCCAGGTCAATCCCCGCGTACCTATGAGTCACCGCAAGCGACACGATCGCGGCGACCTGGCTGGCCATCAGCCGCGGCGAGTGCAGCATCCGGCCCACCGGGCCGTAGGACCACTTCCCGCCGGTGATGTTCGCGATGCTCGGCACGATCAGCTGGCCCGCCGCGCGCAGCCGGGCGATCTCGGCCGTCACCGACGCGGCCTGGTCCGGGGCGTACTGCGTGTCGATCTGCCCGGAGCTGCTCAGGCCGTACATCCACGGCGACACCTCGGTCACGTCCGCCCGGTGGCCGAGCACGACCGTGGTGCCGTGGCTGATGTTCCAGTACGGCATGGACGCCACCACCAGCGTGTGCCGCGGCGCGCTGCCCTGCAAATTCACCATCGTCAGTCCCACACCGGCGGCCCCGACCAGGACAACGACCAGCCACACGGCACCGGCGAATCTGTGCCGCGGCCGTTTCGGCACCGTCGCCGGTGCCTGGCTGCCGTTGTATGCCGCCTTCGTTGGCTCTGCCTTCCTTGTCTGGGCCGTCCTCGTTCGCACCAGCGTCGCCAGCTCTCAGCTCGCTGCGGCCGCCGGAGCCCGCCAGGCCAGCTGGTCCTCGATGACGGCCTGGATGATCTCGTCCAGGCTCCGGGTGGCCCGGAACCCGACCAGCTCGCCGGCCAGGGTGCAGTCCGGCACCCGGCGCTGCATGTCCTCGTAACCGGAGCCGTACGCCTCCAGGTAGGAGGCCCGCTCGATCCCGGCGCCGGACCCGGTCGCGGCGATCACCCGCTCGGCCAGGCCCTCGATCGTGACCTGCTCGGTGCTGCCCAGGTTCACGGCCCGGCCGCTGGCCTGGTCCGAGGCGATCAGCCGGGTCAGCGCGGGCACCACGTCGTGCACGTGGCAGAAGCAGCGCACCTGCTGGCCGGTGCCGAACACGGTGAGCGGCTGGCCGGCCAGCCCCTGCCGGACGAAGCGCGGGATGACCATCCCGTACCGCCCGGTCTGCCGGGGCCCCACGGTGTTGAAGAACCGCACGATCACCGCGCTCAGCCCGAGCTCGCGGACGTACGCCTCGACCAGGCTCTCGTCGATCGCCTTGGCTTCGGAGTAGCTCCACCGCGACTTCAGCGGCGAGCCGATCACCCGGTCGTCGTCCTCACGCAGGCCGATCTTGGTGTTCTTGCCGTAAATCTCACTGGTCGATGCGACCAGCAGCCGGGCCCCGCTGCGGTGCGCGGCCTCGACCACGTTCTCGGTGCCGCGGATGTTGGTGCGCAGGCTGTCCAGGGTGCGGTCGCGGATCACGAACGCGCCCACCGCGGCGGCCAGGTGGAAGACCCAGTCCGACGCAGCGGTCAGCTCCGTCACCGTCGCGGCGTCCAGGATCGAGCCCTGGACCAGGCGGAACGAGGGATGGCCCAGGACCGGCCGGAGATTCTCCAGCCGCCCGGTGCTCAGGTTGTCCAGCCCGGTCACCTGATGGCCCGCAGCCACCAGCTCCTCAGTCAGATGCGAGCCGATGAACCCGGCCGCGCCCGTGACGAAAACCCTCATCGTGTGCTCTCCCCCGTGATAGTCAAGGCCCTGCGGCTCCGCCAGATCGTCCTCAGCCGACGCCGGCTGGCCAGCCGTTCGTAAAGATCATCGATCCGCGCGGTGACCGCCTCCACGCTGTACTCCTTCTCCACGGCCGGCTCGGCGATCCGGGGCCGCTGTCCCGCGGCCACCTCGTCGGCCATCGCCGCCCGCATGCCCGCCACGGCCGACGGGATCTGGCGGGCCCGGCTGGCGTCCAGGCCGTCCAGCGCCGGGCAGGTGGTGTACAGCACCGGGGCCCCGTTGGCCAGCGCCTCCAGCACGGACAGGCCGAACGTCTCCTGCCTGGACGACGCCACGAACAGGTCCATCGCGGACAGCATCGCGGACACGTCATGCCGCTCGCCTGCGAAGATCACCCGGTCGGCCACCCCGTGCTCGCGGGCCACCTGCTCGAGGTGCTCCTGCTCCGCGCCCTTGCCCACGATCAGCAGCTTGACTTGGTCCGACAGCAGCCCCGCCGCCGCCTCGATGACCAGATCGAACTGCTTGTTCGGGTCGAGCCGGCCGAGCACGCCGATCAGGTAGACGTCCGGGCCGACGCCGAACTCGGCGCGGATCCGCTGCCGGGCGGTGTCGTCGAACGCCACCCGCTGCAGGTCGACGCCGTTCGGGATGACGGTGATCCGCTTCGGACGGACCCCCCAGTTCTCCAGCCGCTCCCGGACGGTGCCGGAGACCGCGACGGTCATGTCGGAGAGCATCTCGGTGCCCAGGTACAGGGCCCGGACGCCGGGCGACATCTTCCGGCGCTCCAGGTGCGTCTCGCCGATCGAGTGCTCCGTGCTGAGCACCACGGGCGTCCCGGCCAGCCAGGCCGCGGACCTGCCGTAGACCTGGGAGCGGTACAGGTGCGCATGCACCACGTCGTACCGGCCCTGGCGGATCAGCGTGCGCAGCCGGAACAGCGCGGACAGCTGGGTGTTGCGGGACATCCCGATGTCGCGGACCCGGCCGCCGTCCGACCGGATCATGTCCGCGACGGGCCCCGGGTTGTACAGCGTGACGACCTCGCTGTCGTGCCGGGTGTGCTGGAGGATCGAGCGGAGCTGGAGTTCGGCGCCGCCGACCCCCAGGCCGGTGATCACGTGCAGAACCTTCATGTCATTTCCCCCCGTGGATCATGGTCAGCAACCGCCTGGCCCCCTCGCCCGCAGTGCTGGTCACGGTGCGGCCCAGCACGACCAGGTCGAGCCAGAACGACCAGTGCTCGATGTAGTAGTTGTCGAACCGGGCCCGGTCGCTGATCGAGGTGTCCCCGTTCAGCCCGTGCACCTGAGCCCAGCCGGTCAGGCCCGCGGGCATCCGCTGGCGCCCGGTGTAGCCGGGCACTGCCTCGCGGAACTGCCGGACGAAGTGCGGCCGCTCGGGCCGGGGCCCGACCAGCGACATGTCCCCGCGCAGCACGCTGACCAGCTGCGGCAGCTCGTCGATGTGGGTCACCCGCAGGACCTGGCCCAGGGCGCCGCACTGCTCGGCCGGCACCGACCAGGACGTGTCGGGGTCGCCGTGCCGCCCGAGCGTGCGCAGTTTGACGATCTCGGCGAGGTTCCCCTGCCCGACCACGCGGACCTGGCGGAACAGCGCCGGGCGGCGCAGCGTCAGCCGGACGGCCAGGGCCGCCACGGCCACCAGCGGGGCGGTCACGACCAGCAGCACCGCCGCGGCCAGCACGTCACAGGCCCGCTTCATGGCCCGGCCGAGTGGCACCTGGGCCGGGCGGCGCAGTGGGACCAGCGGGACGCCCCACACCTCATCCAGGCGGCCGCCGCCGAGAGCGGCGCCGAGCCCAGGCAGCCGCGGGGCCAGGCACACGTCGGCGGCCAGCGAGCCCGCCTGCAGGGCCTGGGCCAGCTCATCGTCGCGATCGCCAGGCACGCACACGATCACCCGGCTGATCCCGCGCGCTGCCACCAGCGCACCAAGCCCGGGACAGCCATCCAGCCCAGCGACCGGGCTCAGCCCCAGCTCCGGATGATCCTCCAGCAGGCGGGCTAGTTCTTGAGCCTGCGGGCCGTCACCAGTCACCAGGGCGCGCTCGGTCAGCCGTCCATGCCGGTGCGCCGCGCGCAGCCCGGCCGACACCACGATCCGGGCCGCGATCAGCAGGCCGGTGGTCACGGCGGCCAGCCGCAGCGCTTCCCCCGCCGTCATCCAGGGCAGGACCGCCACCACGGGCAGGGCGGCGGCGATGACGATGCGCCCGGCCTGATCGGCGACCCGCAGGCAGATCCGCAGCCGGTGCAGCCCGCCGAAGGACAGCGCCACGAACACCGCCGCGGTGTACGCCGCGACCGCCCAGGGCGACCCCGTGCTCATGGTCACGCAGGCGAAGGCGATGCTGAGTGCCGCCACGTCGGCCAGCGGCATGGCCACCGCTGCCGTGACCGCGCCTGCGCCGGTCTGGTCGGCCACTGCGGCATCCACCGCGGGTGACGGGGCCGGGCCGCCCGGGGAGACGCGGCCCGGCCCTGCCGCCCGCGGAGGGCCGTGCACGTACTCGGACACGCTCTGGGGCACACTCACCGGCCCGCCCCCACCGACACCGCGGAGCGGCGGGCGGCGCTGCCGGCCAGCCGCCGGCCCACGGTCCGGGCCGCGTGGTCCGCGCCGTACACGAACCGCATGACCGGGCCGAACGTAGGCGCCACTCCCGGGCCGGCCACGTACAGCCCGGGCGCGCTGGTCTGATAGTCACGGTCCACCACGGGAGTGCCGGCCACGGTCCGCAGCCGGGACCGCAGCTGGTCATCCAGGAACGTCAGCCGGCCCAGGTCCGGCCGGTACCCGGTGGCCGCGATCACGTGGTCGGCGGCCACCTCGGTACGGGCCCCGGACCCGCGGACCAGTCCGAGCCGCACCCCGTCGGGGCCGGACACCGCCCAGTCCAGTGCGTGGCCGGTGAGGATCGGGAACTCGCCCTCGACCCGGCCGCGCAGCCAGCTGGCCCCCGCGGGACCAAGCGCGGTCCGCGCCCGGGAGACCCGGGTGCCCTCGGGCAGGTGCCGGAAGGCGCCCGGCTGGGTGGAGTAGAACCAGGTGCCCCAGCCGGAGCCCAGGCCGGCCTCGGGCTCACGGAGCCGCTGCAGCAGCGGCCGCTCGGAGGGCAGCGGCGCGCCGTTCCACACCACGGCCTGCTCCCGCATCACGATCTGGACGTGGGCCCCGTGCTCGTGCAGCAGCGCCGCCGACTCGAGAGCGGACTGGCCGGCCCCGACCACGACCACCCGCTGGCCGGCGAAGGCCGCCAGGTCGGTGTGTGCCGAGCTGTGCGTGCAGGCCGCATCGGGCAGTCCGGCCAGCTGCTCGGGCAGGTACGCGAAGTGCTCCACCCCCACGGCCACGACCACCTGGCGGGCCCGCAGCGTCTCCTCGTCTTCCAGCGCGAGCTCGTAGCCGTTGCCGGCCGGCGACACTCTGGTCACCAGCAGTTCCTCGATGTTCAGGTCTGCGGCCGACTGGAACCACTGGCCGTAGGCGACGAACGTGTCCAGCGGCACCGGCAGGCCGTAGTCCGCGTAGGGACGCTCGGTCACCCGGCAGAACGCGCCCAGCGTCAGCTTGGCCGCCGGGTCGGACAGGTTGGACGCGAAGCCCTGGGACTTCAGGAACATGCCCCGGGGCATGTTCGCCCGCCACAGGTGCATCGGCAGGCCGAACTGCCGGACGCTGAGCCCGGACCGGCGCAGATGCGCGGCGACCGACAGCCCGTATGGACCTGCCCCCACAATGGCCACATCGGTGGTGCCGTTCATGCTCTTTCCCCCTGTGTGGTGAACTTTGCTGTTTGCGACGCTGTGGTATCCCCGGTGTTCCCCGTGGCCCGGGGCCCGGGACGGTAACGGGGCCCGTCCGCGGCGCGCAGCAGCACGGACGAACCCCGGGTACTGGATTGGCTGGCACCGGATTGGCTGGCACCGGATTGGCGAGCACTGAAACGGCGGCTCACGCCTCGCCAGGCCATGCGGGCGCACATCAGGCCGAACGGCCGCAGGTCGTCGCGGGCCAGCCAGGCGACCTCGTCCACCCGGCGCAGTGACGCCACCCAGGAACGCAGCCCCAGCTCGCCACGGCGCCAGTAGCCGACGGCGCCCAGCGGGTCGTAGTTCTCGACCAGGAACCGCCGCCCGCGGGTCATCTCGCCGGTCTCGGCCGGCTGGCCGGTGAGGTCGAGGTACGCGGCCCGGGCCACGTCCAGTCCGGTGCCGGTGGTGAACAGCCGGAACTGGGCGCCGAGTCGCGGGTTGAAGTCGAGCAGCTTGTACTGGGCGTCCCGTGGGTCGAAGCGCAGGTCGAGATCGACGAGGCCGCGGAAGCCGATCGCGGCCGCCATCGCGGTGACCTGCCCGGCCACCCGGCTGTTCGGCACCGACCGGCCCAGGCTGGTCAGCCCGGCGTAGGCCGGGTAGGAACGGTCTTTGACCCCGGTGAACGCAGGCGCGCAGCGGCCAGCCTGGTCCACATAGCCGTGGAAGAACCAGTCCTGGCCCGGCGCCGGCGGGATGTACTCCTGGAGCATGAGCCCGGTGCTCGCCTCGAGCGCACGAGCACATATCTCTCGCAGTTCGTCCGGCGTCCGGACGATCGTCGTACTGCGCAGCGGCGGCCCCGAGGCTGTCCCGCCGCCCCGCCAGGGCGTGGTGAGCTTGGCGATGAGCGGGAACCCGGCCTGGGCCGCGAACCCCGCGGCCTCCCCTGGTGACCAGGCCAGGATGGCCTGCGGGGTGGGCACGCCCAGTTCCCGGCAGAGCTGGAACATCGAGTACTTCCCGGCCAGCTGCCGGGGCAGGTCGGCCGGCGGCCGGGGGAACGCGAACGCGTCACGCAGCACGTCCCCGTGCTCGGCCAGGAAGATCGCGCCCGCGTCGTCCGTCGCGTACAGCACCGCCCGGCGGCCGATCCGGCTGGCCAGGTCGAGCAGGCCGGACAGGGTCCGTTGCGGATCATCGGGATGGGGCTGCCAGAAGAAGCGGCCCGACAAGTAGCGGGAACTCGCGGCGGGGGCCCAGGCCCCCTCGTGCACGCCGTAGACCGGCACGCCCAGCCGCCCCAGGCTGCGGATCACGCCGAGGCTGCCGTGGTGCAGCATGTTCTGGTCGAACTTGAGCACCACCGCCGGGGTACTCCAGTCCGCCGTCCGCAGATCGGTGATCATGGCGTTGGCCTCACACCACCGCGCGGTGGGCCGCGCCCGAGAACTGGTAGGTGGCGTCGAGCACGACCGGCACGTCGTAGGCCCAGGTGTAATCCAGCCCCGGGTGCAGCGTGTGCACCACGGCCAGGTCGAAGTCCGGTCCCTGGGGCGCCGCCAGGCTGCGCAGCTGGGCGCCGCCCGGCAGGTTGAGCACCGGGATCAGCGGGTCGTAGTAGGCGACCTCGGCCCCCTCCCGGATCAGGCCCTCGATGAGCGGGAGGGCTGGTGACTCGCGCAGGTCCCGCACGCCAGCCTTGTAGCTGACGCCGATCACGATCACGCGCGCGCCCGCCAGCGGGCGGCCCGCAGCGGCCATTACCTCGCCCGCCCGCCCGATGACCCGTTCGGGGCGCATCGCGATGGACTTCATGGCCTGCTCGATCAGCGGCGAGGCCTGGTCTTGCGCGTTCAGCTGCCAGAGGAGGTAATGCGGGTCGCAGGGAATGCAGTGACCGCCCACCCCTGGCCCGGGGAACACGCCGAGGAAGCCGTACGGCTTGGTGCCCGCGGCCAGCGTGACCTCGATCGGGTCCAGGCCGAGCGCGCCGCACGCGTCGGCGAACTCGTTGGCCAGGGCCAGGGACACGGCGCGGAAGATGTTCTCGTAGAGTTTGGTGGCCTCGGCGGCGTCGGTCGAGCTGACCAGGTACACCGAATCGGTGACCCGGCCGATGACCTCGGCGGCCCGCACGGTGCACTCCTCGGTGGCCCCGCCGACCACCCGAGGGGTCTCACTCTGCAGGTGGGACGGGTTGCCCGGATCGATGCGCTCCGGGCTGAACGCCACGTTGATGTCCGTGCCCACCGCCATCCCCCGCTGCCGCAGCGGCTCGGTGAGCAGGTCACGGGTGGTGCCGACGTAGCTGGTCGAGGTCAGGATGATGACCTGGCCGGGCACGGCATGCTGCACCACGGTGGCGCAGGCGGCCTGCAGCGCGGCGAGGTCGGGCGTCTGGTTACTGTCCACCGGGGTCGGCACGCAGATGATGACCGCCTCGGCGCCCCTGGCCGCAGCCGGGTCGGTGGTCAGCTCGAGGGTCCCGTCGGCCAGGGCCGCGGCCAGGCGCTCCTGGTCAGCGTCGGTCAGGTCGGCCGCGCGGGACGCGATGTCCCGCAGCCGCTGCTCGCTGACGTCGATCCCGATGATCCGCGGGCTCTTGCCGTGCAGCTCCACCGCGGTCGGCAGGCCGACGTACCCCAGTCCGACAATGGCGATCGATCCGGTGCTCACCGATCCCGTCGTGATCACAGATCCTGGCGTTTCGAAAGTAACCAGCTTGCTGTGCAGCTGGTTCTCCCGCCCATTGACCGCGAGCGAAAGCCGGTGCTCGGCCACTGTGCCCCCCTGGGCTCCGGGCTAGGCCGCAATCCCCTGGCACCTAGCGCGTTTCCTTCACGTGGTTTCGACTGTGGCACCCGCCTTCCCCGTGCAGGTCACCCAACAGGGGTAGCGGGCCTACGCTGAGTGAGGGAAATCAGGCCGCCGGGCGGCTCTCCCCGGCGGTCCGCTGCGTCCAGGTCAGCCGGTGCCTGGCCCGTTTGGCCCACAACCGCGGCGCGGTGTCGGCCTCGCCGATGTACGTGCGGGGCAGCGCGTGCCGGCTGGTGTGCTCCGATGGCCAGATGGCGCAGCCGTAGTCGTAGCCCGTCTCCCGGACCCGGGCTACCGCGCCGGCGTCGAGGTCGCCGTAGGGGTAGCAGAACCCGCCGACCGGCTCGCCGGTGACATCCTGCAGGATGCGGCGGCTGCCGCCCACCTCCTCGGCCAGCGTCTGCCGGGCGGCGGGCAGCCGGACATGGCGTAGACCGTGCGAGCCGATCTCGATGCCGGCCTGGGCCAGGTCCCGGACCTCGCCCGCGTCCATCAGCCGCTTGCGTGGCCCCTCGGGGTCCCATGCGTTGTCGCCGCCGAGCCGGCCGGCGATGACGAACACGGTCGCGCCGAAGCCGTAGCGGCGCAGGACCGGCACCGCGTGCCGGCTGAAATCGGCGTAGCCGTCGTCGAAGGTGAGGCCGACCAGACCCCGCCCGGTGCCTGCCGCGCGGGCGGCGAGCAGCTCCCGCATCGATACCCCGCGCAGGCCACGCCGGGCCAGCCAGCCCATCTGCTGCCCGAACCGCGGCGGGCTCACCGTCACTAGGTATGGGTCAGCCTGATAGGGCTCGACCGAGTGGTACATCAGCACCAAGGGCATGCCTGGTGCGGTGGTTGTAGTATTCCCCTGAATCAGCGCGTCGTTGATCGCTTGCGCCATCATTCCCCCCGTTGCCCCACCTGACGGGTCACCCGCGCACTTGGGCAGCCCCGCGCTCCCGCAGCGTATGGCGGGGGGATAGGGAAACGGCTCCTTCCTTCGGCCGGTTTTCGCTACCCCATCTGAGGGTTGAATGGACTAACGACGGCTACACCATTGTGGCTAATCCATGGCGAGCGGCCTGGCCATGCTCTCGCCCCACGGCCGGCCCGGGCCTCGAAAGACCCGTTGATGAGCATCGCGGCCGGAACGTGTGCCTAAAGCGCTGCTCCCGCGGCCGTTTCCAACCCCGAACCAGGCATCCGTCCCCGGGGTTGGCCTGGCCTCCGGAGGAATCCAGGCCCGGTGTCTTGATCACGGGCTTGGTGCCGGTGGGGCTTGATTCTCCAGCGGCTGGAGGAACGACACTGGCAGGCATGAAGGACGACGAGCCGCTGCTTTCCATCGGCAGGCTAGCCAGGCGCACGGGACTGCCGGTGCGCACGATCCGGTTCTGGTCTGACGTCGGCGTAGTGACCCCGGCGGCCCGCACCGATAGCGGCCGGCGGGTCTATGACGCGGCGTGCGTGGCACGGCTGGAGCTGGTCGCCACTCTGCGCGAACTGGGCCTGGGCCTGGCAGACGTGCGCCGCGTCCTGGACCAACAGGTGACCGTCGCCGAGGTCGCCGCCGTTCACCTGGAGGCGCTGGATGCCCAGATCCGCACCCTGCGGCTGCGCCGCGCGGTGCTGGCCGCCGTAGTGAAACGAGCGGCCGACCACAAGGAGATGACCATGGTCAACAAACTGGCCAGACTGTCAGCCGCCGAGCGCCGGCAGATCATCGACGACTTCATCACCGAGGTGTTCCAGGGCCTAGAGCCCAATCCCGGCAGCGCAGCACGCTGGAGCGCCGCCCCGAACCTGCCCGACGACCCTTCTCCCGAGCAGGTCGATGCCTGGGTGGAACTCGCCGAGCTCGCCGGCGACGCGGATTTCCGCCAGCTCATCCACCTCGTAGCCAGCTACGGCATGCAAGTCCAGGCCGGTCAGGGACTGCTGGACGTCGGCTGGGCCCAGGAAAACGCGGCGGCGGCTATGCTGCGGGGAGTCTCTCCGGATTCGGGCGAGGCCGCCCTGGTGGTGGACCGGATCCTGGCCCCCACCGTGGGTAGTCAGCACCGCGCTGAGCTGCTCGCCCAGCTGGAGATCATCACCGACCCCAGGATCGAACGGTACTGGCAGCTGACGGCCATTATCAACGACTGGCCCCCGTTCCCATCCCACACGCCTGCCTTCGAATGGCTGCTCGCCGCGATGCGCGTCCACGAGTGACCGCCCGGCACCCTCCGCCCGATACCCCGCCACCAGGCCAGGCAGCGACGCGGGAAAGATCTGGAAGAGTTTGATGGCACATATTGACAGTGCTGTGCCAGCAGCATCTAGCGCACACGCCCCGGTTGCCTCGGGCAGAATCGGGTCCCCTCAGCCGCCACAAGAACGCTGCATGTTCGGGCGATCAGGCCACTGCGGGCGGTGTCTCGAAGCCGCAACGGGGTCCTGATGCCCGCGCCAGCCTGAGGTCGAGGGTTGCGACCTTTGACCCGAGGGACTCTGCGAGCGCAACGTACCAGGCGTCGTAACAGGTCACGTTGTCGCGCAGTGCCCATGTCCGGGCGGCGAATGGCGCGTAGGGGAAGAGTTCTACCCGCAGGTCGAGCAGGTCGGCATAGGCCAGGGAGGCGGCATCAGCAGAAATCTCGCCCGCCGTCGCCGCGCGGCGCAGGATGTTGGCTGCTTCGACCGGCATCAGGTGCGGGGCACTCAGCGGCTCGGCGGCCAGCAGCGATTCCGCCCAGGTCCCGGTGGCGCCCGAGTCCACTAGGGCGGACACGACCAGCGACGCGTCGATGACCAGCGTCACGGGCGATCCGCGTCACGGTGCGCGAGAATGCGGTCCGGCGGCAGGGATGAGCTTGTCGCGCTCTTCCGGGCACGGATCCGCTCGACCAGCGTCTCGGCATCCGGCTGGCGGGTGAGCTCGACGAGCTTTGAGCGAAGGTATTCCTGCAGGGACCGGCCGGTCAGGGCGGCGCGGGCAGCCAGCTCGTCCCGTGTCTCGTCGGGTACGTCACGGATGGTGATTGAAGTAGGCATGCTTGCATTATGCAGCTACTGCTGCCATCCTGCAAGCAGCCAGATGGGCCATATTGACAGGGCTGTCCCTCCAGCGGTTTCCGCACACGATCGGGGCCAGCTGCCGGGATCCTCCGCGCCCGGTGTCGTGATCATGACTTAGGTGTCGCTGGAACGACACCTAAGTCATGATCATCAACGGCTGATCACCAGAGGAAAGCTCACCTGCCTCAGCAACATCACTGGCCACGCGACGCCCCCGACCGGAGTCATTTCCGAGGCAGCCGGCGGCAGGGGCGGCTAGATCGTGTGCGGAAAACGTCGCCAGGGCAGCGGTTTCGGCACGACGGCCCGGGCGGCTCATCGCACGGCAGCGGTTTGCGCACACAGTCGGCGGGATCGCGCCCGGGTTCACCACGAGGGACTCAGGCCGGCCCGGCCTGGGAGATCCGCCAGGTCTGCCGGACACTGGGTACACCACCGGCGCCGAGGCCCGAGGAGGTACCGCCGTGGG
This sequence comes from Streptosporangiaceae bacterium, assembly GCA_036509255.1. Lineage (GTDB taxonomy): Bacteria > Actinomycetota > Actinomycetes > Streptosporangiales > Streptosporangiaceae > RYN-230. The sequence goes on along the minus strand of DATCFY010000127.1, from coordinate 134 downwards.
CACTGGACCCGTCAGCCCGGAGGCGATCTTCACCTACGGGGCGCCGCAGCTCAAGTTCGGTCCCGGGGCCTCCGACGAGATCGGGTTCGACCTGAGCCAGTACGGGGTGAGCCGGGCCCTGGTCGTGACCGACC
>DATCFY010000126.1:0-22080 GCA_036509255.1 Streptosporangiaceae bacterium | reverse complement strand
GACCGCCAGCACCTGGGCCTGCACAGTGACGTCGAGCGCGGTCGTCGGCTCGTCGGCGATCAGCAGCTTGGGGTTGAGCGACATCGCCATCGCGATCATGGCGCGCTGCCTCATGCCGCCGGAGAACTGGTGCGGGTAGTCATCCACCCGGCGGTCGGCCTGCGGGATCCCGACCAGCCTGAGCAGCTCGACGGCCCGGGCCCTGGCCTGCGCCTTGGACATACTCTTGTCGTGCTGCCGGATCATCTCCACGATCTGCCAGCCGACCTTGTAGTACGGATGCAGGCTCGACAGCGGGTCCTGGAAGATCATGCCGATCTCGGCCCCGCGGATCTTGCGCATCTCGGGCTGGGGAAGCGTGAGCAGGTCCCGGCCCTCGAACATCGCCTGGCCCGTGATCCGCGCCCCGCGGGTGAGGCCCATGATCGTCTGTGTCGCAACGCTCTTGCCGGAGCCGGACTCCCCGACGATGCCGAGGGTCTGCCCGGCATCGACCTGGAAGGAAACCCCGCGCACCGCCTGCACTATGCCGTCAGAGGTCCTGAACGACACGTGCAGGTCGTCAACCTCGAGCAGGGCCACGCTACCTACCCTTCCCACATCAAAGGCCCAGGCTTGGCCTGTTTGCGCAGCCCAGACACTGCAATGACTGTAATCCCGGCCGGCCGCCCCGCGGTAGGTACCGTGGGGCGGCCGGCTGACTTGATCAGCTTACGTTCCGTGACGAATTCTGCGAACCGTCACGAACTGTCGCGTCAGGGATCATTACGGCGTGCTGAGCCACACATTCGTCGGGTCGAACTGCTGGATCGCCGGGACGTACACCGCGTTGTGCACGTAAGTGGCGTGATACAGCGGCTGGTTCGGGTTGACGATGGGGTAGAACGGGGCGTCCTTCATGACCGCCTCGTCCGCCTGGCCCCAGATCGTGGCGGCCGCACTGGCCGTCGCCGCACTGGCGCCCTTGGCGATCAGGGACGTCACCGAGGGGTCGCTGTAGAACCCGAAGTTGCTGCCGACCGGCGGGAACGACGCCGGGCCGGAGAACAGCGGGTTGAAGAACGACACGGCGGCGTCGCCGTACCAGTCCGGGCCCCATCCGGCGAGGGACAGGTCCCAGCGGCCCGCCTTCGCCACGCTCGGCACCTCCATGTACTTCACGTAGAAGTCCGAGGGGGTGGCCCCGAGCAGCTTGATCTTCACGCCGATCTTGGCCAGGTCGGCCTGCAGCGTCTGGGCCATCTTGGTCGCGACCGTGCTGGACGGGCGGTACAGCAGGGTGAGGTTCAGCCCGTTCTTGTACCCGGCGGCGGCCAGCAGCTGCTTGGCCTTGGTCGGGTCGTACGGGTACGGGTTGTAGCCCGACGGCACGTCCTGCGCGCCGTTGATCCCAGCCGGCAGCACGTGGGTGAGTGCCACGCCCTGGGTCGGGCCGCCGTTGTCGGTGAGCAGGTGGGCCCGGTCGATGCCGTAGCTCAGGGCCTGCCGGACCTGGACCTTCTTCAGCGCGGCGTTGTTGTTAGGCGACACCGTGTTGTAGACGAGGTACGGGTTGGTGGAGTAGGTGGAGCCGAGGTTGAAGTTGTGGTTCAGCCCCTGCTTCATCTGGGCCTGCAGGCCCGGGTCCGCGCCGACCGGCGGGAACGCGTCGAATTCCATGCTCGCCGAGGCGGTGTTGGTCTGCAGCTGCTGCTGGATCGCGGGCTCGTTGCCGGTCTCGGAGACCTTGATCTCGTTGACGTAGGCCTTGCGGATCGGGTCCGTGCTGGCCTTCCACGCCGGGTTGCGGACGTAGACGATGCTCCGCGTGGGCACGTAGCTCTGGATCTTGTACGGCCCGTCGGCGATGATGTGCTGCCCTTCGGCCCCACTGCCCGTGAGGTAGTTCAGGCTTTCCACCGGTGCGGGCGCGAAGGCGTCCAGCTGCAGCATGTCCGGGAAGTAGCTGGCCGGGTGGACCAGGTTGTAGGTGATCGTCTGCCCCGAGGCCTTCACACCCGAGATCTGGTGGGTGTCGATGTACTTCTTGATGGCCGAGACCGAGGTGGACGAGACCTTGGCGAACCCGGCGCAGAACTGCGAGTAGCCGACGATCAGCGCCTCGAAGTCCGGCAGCCCGCCGAACGGCTGCGTCGGGTTGCAGTCCCGCTTGAGGCCGAGCAGCGCGTCAGCCGCCGTGACCTGCCGTGCCGGGCTGCTGTCCCACATGGCGCCAGTGCGGATCGTCACCGTGTAGGTCTTGCCGCCGTTGGAGACGGTCGGCAGCGCGGTGGCGAGGTCAGGTTCGACAGTCGTCACCTTGCCCGGAGTGGCCGGGTACGCGTACAGGAGCCGAAGCCAGGGCCGCTGGCCCAGTGCGCCGATGGTGTAGTAGGAGACGTTGTAGTCCATGAAGTCAACGTCGCCCTGGCCGAGCATGTTCAGCGTGCCGCCCTTTGTGGGCGTCCCGGACCCGGGGTTCAATCCCTGGAGACCATAGGTCCCTCCGCCCGATGACGTGCCGGTAGACGACGAGCCGCTGCCGCTGCCGCTGCTGCCGCCACAGGCGGTAGCCACGAGGGCAAGCACGGTCACGCCTACGGCGGCCGCATAGCCCCGCGCGCGTATGCGCATCGACACATTCCTCCTTCTACTGTTCCGCCGCGAAGTTCGTCCGCGGAGCGAGGATCCATGGGGGCGATTCCGTCCCACGGTCGGCGGCACGCCAAGAGCGGCGTCCGACCGGCTCATGCTAGGACCGGCTGGCCGTTGTATTGAACAGGCAAGATGCCACCGCTCCGAATCGTGACCCGACGGTAATCTAGCCCTTATCAGACTGCTACCAGGGCCCTCCCGATGCCGCATACCAGGACCCCGGGGTATAGACTCAACGGCCTTCTCCATTGGGCGGCTCTCCCCCGTCATCCGGCACAACCGGAACTTCCCGGCGAGCAACGCGAAAAAGTCCACCGCGGGGGCGGCCGTTTGCCGGATTTTTTCTTGACGTCCGTCTCAGCCTCAGAGCTGTCCCGGAGGCTAGAGCCGCGCCGTGATGGCCGCCGCGGCGGCCTCCCCCAGCCGCTGCCGCAGCGTGATCCCGGCCGCCCGGTCCGCCAGGACCTCGACGATCCGGATCCCGTCACCCTTCAGCGCGTCCGGCAGGTCTGCCGCGGCGGCCAGCACCGTGTGCCCGATCCCGGCCGCGGCGGCCAGGCCGCCCAGGCGGGCCCCGTGCGGGGTGCCGAAGACCCGCTCGAATGGGCCGGGCACGGCGGCCTGTTCCAGGGTGGAGAAGATGCCGCCGCCGTCGTTGTTGGCCACCACCAGGACCAGATCCGGGCGCGCTTCGTCCGGCCCGGCGAACAGCCCGGGCGCGTCATGCAGGAACGCGAGATCACCCAGCAGCGCGGCGGCCGGCCCGCCGCCGGACGCCTGGTGCGCCAGCGCGGCCCCGGACGCGGAGGAGATCAGCCCGTCGATGCCGCTCGCCCCCCGGCTGGCCAGCACCCGCAGGCCATCCCGGGGGGCCAGGTGCCGGTCCAGGTCGCGGATCGGCAGGCTGGACGCGGCCCACAGCAGCGCCCCGTCCGGCAGGGCCGCGGCGAGGTCGCGGGCCAGCCGCGGCTCGGTCAGCTCCCCCCCAGTGTCGAGCATCGTGTCCACCGCCCGGCGGGCGGCCGTGTCCGCCTCCTGCCAGCGGCCCAGCCAGCTGCCATCAGGCACGGCGCCGCCAGGCACGGCGGGCGCGCCGTCCAGCCAGATGGCCGCGGCCACGTCGGTGGCGGTGCGCGCCGGGTCCGCCCAGCGGCCTGGCCCCTGGGCGAGGATCACCTGCCGGGCGCCGTCCGCGGCGGCCTGCCGCGCGAACGCCGTCTGGCCCCGGGACAGCCCTGGCCGGCCGGCGCAGATGACCAGGTCAGGGCGATGCGCGGCGAGAAACTCCGGATGCTCGAGCAGGTACTGGTAAGCCCCGAGCGCGTGACGGCCCTGCCGCGCCCCGGACGACGGCTCGGCCAGCACCGGCCAGCCCGCCGCAGCGGCCAGCCGGAGCAGGCCGGCCGGGTCGGCGGCCCCGTCCCCCGCCACGATGACGCCCCGCTCGGTCCAGGGCAGGCCCAGCGTCCCGGGGCCGCCCAGGGCGGGCTCCGGCCCGGTGGACTGGCCCGGCTGGGGCGCCCCGGCCCACCGGTTCCACGGGGCCCCGCCCGGCCGCCCGGCCAGGGACTCCGGCCAGCCGCCCGCCGCTGCGCCAGTCCCGGCGGCGGCCGGGGCCGCGGCGTCCGGCAGGCCGGGCACCAGCGGATCCCGCAACGGCAGGTTCAGCTGCACCGGCCCGGGAAAACCGCCGTCCGCGCCGGAGGCCGCCGACCACGCGCGGCAGGCCAGCGACCGCCAGTACGCGTTCATCCCCGGGCGGGCCTCCGGGACCCCGGCGTCAGCGAACCAGCGGACCGCCCCGCCGTAGAGCTTGATCTGGTCGATGGCCTGGTTGGCTCCGGTGCCGCGGAGCTCGGGCGGCCGGTCCGCGGTCAGCACCAGCAGCGGGACACCGGACTCGTCCGCCTCGATGACCGCCGGGTGGAAGTTGGCCGCAGCCGTCCCCGAGGTGCAGACCACCGCGACCGGCCGCCCGCCGGCCTTGGCCAGCCCCAGGGCCAGGAACGACGCCGACCTCTCATCGATGCGCACATGCAGGCGAAGGAGGCTCCCGGGCTCACTGGCCCGGTCAAACAGGGCGATGGCCAGCGGCGCGCTGCGTGATCCAGGGGCCAGCACCACCTCCCGCAGGCCGCAGCGGATCAGCTCATCGACCAGGGTCACGGCGAAGGCAGTCGAGGGATTCACGGTGCGCACGCCAGCCCCGGTCAGGCCGGCCCGGCGGGGGCGGCCGCGCCGAGAAATTCCGCCGCAGCCACCACCCGGGCGCGCCACGGTGCCGGATCTGACTGCCAGCGTGAAAGCCGTTGCGGAGAAACTCCAGGCCGGCGAACCGGCAGCTGACCGGCCTGCTCAGCCAGCGGATCGGCGGTGACGTCCCCGGTCAGCAGGCTCATCGTGGCCAGGCCGCAGGCGTACGGCAGGTCGGGCAGCGCCGCCGCGAGGGCCACCCCCGCGGCCAGGCCTACCGAGGATTCGACGGCGCTGGACACCACGACGGGCAGCCCGCAGGCTTCCGCGACCCGCAGCGCGGCCGCGACCCCGCCCAGCGGCTGGGCCTTCAGCATCACGATGTCCGCCGCTCCGGCAGCCCGCACGGCCAGCGGATCCTCGGCCTTGCGGATCGACTCGTCCGCGCAGACCAGGACGTCCACCCGGCGGCGCAGCGCGGCGAGCTCGTCCAGGGTGGCGCAGGGCTGCTCAGCGTACTCGAGCCTGAACCGGCCCAGCGCACCCAGCATCCGGGCGGCGGTGTCCACGTCCCAGCCGCCGTTGGCGTCCACCCGGATCCGGCCGTCGGCGCCAAGCGCGTCGCGGACCGCCTCGACCCGGGCGATGTCATCGCCGCCGGGCTGGCCGCGCTCGGCGACCTTCACCTTGGCGGTCCGGCAGCCGGAGCCGGACACGATGCGGTGCGCCTGCTCCGGGTCCACCGCGGGCACGGTCACGTTGACCGGAACGCGGTCACGCACGGGCGCGGGCCAGCCGTCCCAGGCCGCCTCCAGGGCGCAGGCCAGCCAGCGGGCACATTCCCGGGGCCCGTACTCCGCGAACGGCGAGAACTCCGCCCAGCCGGCGGGGCCTTCGATCAGCGCCCCCTCACGGACCGTGATGCCGCGGAAGCGGGTCCGCATCGGGATCGCGAACGCGCGCAGGCCCGGCAGCGCGGCCGCGACCCGGCCACGCAGTTCCGCGGCCGCATCGACCACTGAAGACCCTCCCGGTTCGTCCCTGATCTGCCCGGATAACCTTACGACGATGATCCCCCGCCCCTTGCACGCAGTGCTGCTCCCCGCGGCCGCGGGCGCTGAGCGGCTGATGAAGGCGCTGGGCGCGGCCCTGGACGGCACCGGGCCTGCCCTCCTGCCGGTTGATCCCAGGCTGCCTGCCGAGCGGGTTGCGGCCCTGCTCCGGGCGCTCCGCCCGGCGGCGCTGGAAACCCTTCACGGCACCCAACGGCTTGACCCGGGTGACTCGCCCGCCGTGACCCCGGGTACCGCGGTCGTGATCGCCACCTCCGGGTCCACCGGGGAGCCCAAGGGCGTCGAGCTGAGCGCGGCCGCGCTGCGCCATTCGGCGCGGGCCAGCCTGGACCGGATCGGCGCCCGGCCTGGTGAGGCGTGGCTGTCCTGCCTGCCGCCCAGCCACATCTCCGGACTCCAGGTGTTCCTCCGCTCGCTGCTGTCCGGCGTCGCGCCCGTGGTGGCGGAGCGGCTGGACGCGCAGAGCGCGGCCGCTGCCGCCGGCGGGTACGTGTCCCTGGTCCCGACCCAGGTCCGCCGCCTGCTGGACGAGCCAGGAGGGCGGGCGGCCCTGGCCGGGTTCCGCGCGATCCTGCTCGGCGGGGCCGCGGTGCCGGCCGGGCTGCGGGCCGAGGCGGCCGCCGTGGGCGCCCGCGTGATCACCACCTACGGGATGTCGGAGACCTGCGGCGGCTGCGTCTACGACGGGCAGCCGCTGGCCGGGGTATCGGTCCGGGTCGGCCCCGATAGCCGGATCCGGCTGGCTGGCCCGGTCCTGTTCTCGGGGTACCGGGGGCGGCCAGACCTGACGTCGGCCGCGCTGGACGCGGGCTGGTTCGTCACCTCTGACGTCGGCGACGTGGACGCCTCGGGACGGCTGGCGGTCCGGGGCCGCGCCGACGGCATGATCAACACCGGCGGCGAGAAGGTCGCCGCCGACGAGGTGGCGTCGGTTCTGGAAGACTGCCCGGGGGTCCGGGAGGCGGTCGTGGTCGGCCGGCCCGATCCGGAGTGGGGCGAGCTGGTCACCGCCATCGTGGTGCCCGCGGACCCGGCGTCGCCCCCCGGGCTGGACGTCCTGCGCGGGTTCGCCCGCGGCCGGCTGCCGGACTACGCCGCCCCGCGGGCGGTGGTCGTGGTGCCGGCTGTCCCGTTGCTATCCTCCGGCAAGCCCGACCTGCAGGCGCTGCGGCGGCTGGCGCGGCAGGACTGAGGGGCCCGTTCAGGACTAAACCAGCGCCGCCAGGGCGTTCTCTCTCCGTGGGAACTCAGCCGCACCGGGGGATTCGTCCGGGCCGTGCATGGGCCGGCGCCGACGAGGCACTGGCGTGTGCGGGCACGACGGTGCTGCACGGGAACAATTGGCTCCTGGCAGCGTTAATACATAGTGCCCGCGTTTCACAGTAGCAAGTGCTGCGGACCGCTGGAGCACACCAAGATCGCGGATACGTAGTGACGTATGTGCGCACTGGTGCTGCGCACACTGCGCGCCCACGAAGGGAGGAGGTGCCTCGATGCCAAGGAATGCCACCGCCAGGCGGGAGCCCGAGGTCGCAGACGAGGCGGCCACCACGCGTGTGGACGAGCTGATCCAGCTCGGCCGCGGACAGGGGTACCTGTCCCTGACCGAGTTGCGCGCGGCGTTCGGTGAGGCGGGCGTTTCCACCGCGGAAGGCCGGTCTATCATCCGCGAGATGGCGGAAGCCGGCGTGCGGCTGGGTGATGAGCCGGGTGGGGACACGGTCCCGGAGGGCACTGCCCCCGAAGGCAGCGCCCGGCAAGGCACTGCCCCGCAAGGCACTGCCCCAAAGCGAGCACGGACGGGCACGGAGGACATGACTACAGCACAACTCACCGCATCGCGTAACGCCGCCGCGGAGCCCGCGCTGGACAGCCTGGACGCTGAGGCCGAGGCGGTCGCGCTGGCCGAGGCGGCTCCCGCGGAGGAGGTCGCTTCAGGCACGTCCCAGCCGACGCAGGCCGAGGTGGACCTGGACGACCAGACCTCCGCCATGGGCGACTCGGTGCACACCTACCTGAAGTCCATCGGGCGGACCAGCCTGCTCACCGCTGAGCAGGAGGTCAACCTGGCCAAGCGGATCGAGGCGGGCCTCTTTGCGGAGCACAAGCTGGCCAGCCAGCCTGACCTGGACGCGGCCTGCCGCCGTGACCTCGAGGAAGTAGCCGAGGACGGGCGGCGCGCCAAGGCGCACATGCTGGAGGCCAACCTCCGCCTGGTGGTGTCGGTAGCCAAGAAGTACAGCGACCGCGGCCTGTCCCTGCTCGATGTCGTCCAGGAAGGCAACCTGGGCCTGATCCGGGCGGTCGAGAAGTTCGACTACACCAAGGGCTACAAGTTCTCGACGTACGCGATGTGGTGGATCCGGCAGGCCATCCAGCGTGGTTTCGCGGACTCCGCGCGGACCATCCGGCTGCCTGTGCACGTGCTCGAGATGCTGAGCAAGCTCAGCCGGGTCGAGCGGGACATGCACCAGCGGCTCGGCCGTGAGCCCACCCCCGAGGAGCTGGCCGTCGAGCTGGACCGGACCCCGGACCAGATCGAGGAGCTGCTGCGCACCAGCCGCCAGCCGATCAGCCTGGACTCCACCATCGGTGAGGACGGCGAGACCAGCATCGGTGACCTCATCGAGGACACGGACGCCCCGGAGGCCTCCGAGCTGGTGGACCGGCAGCTGATGGCCGACCAGCTGCGGCACGCCCTGGACGGGCTGACCCAGCGCGAAGCCACGATCATGGCGATGCGGTTCGGCCTGTACGACGGTAACCCGCACACGCTGGACGAGATCGGCCGCGCGCTCGGCCTGACCCGGGAGCGGATCAGGCAGCTGGAGAAGCAGTCGCTGTCCAAGCTGCGCCACCCCAGCCGGGCCCAGCCGCTGCTCGACTACGCAAGCTGAGCACAGGGCCAGCTGAGCACGGGGCCCCGACGACTAGCCGCCTGACGGGCGGGCACTGACCTCAGGGCCGGGGCCCGCCCGTTAGCCGTTCCAGACGGCCCCCACCCGGTCCAGGGCCGGCCCGGCCTGTGCGTACCCGGCGCGCGCCGCCGGTGCCCGCCGGGCCGGGTCGAGCACGTTACGGCCGATCGCGGCGACCGCGGCCGGGTCCGGTGCGACCACCGTGACGGCCCGGCCGGCCCGGGCCAGCGCTTCGGCCTGGTGCGTCGCGGCGGTCGCGGCGCGCATGCCGCGCGGCAGCGGCGCCAGCACCACGATGCGCTCGCACTCGGCAGCCAGATCGGCGTTCGCGGGCGACCGGACGCCCCCGTCGATCCACCGCCGCCCGGCCATGGTCACCGGCGGCCAGACTCCCGGCACCGCGCAGCTGGCGCCCACCGCGTCCACCAGGCTGACCCCGCTGCCCGCGTGCAGCACGGCGAATTCGCCGGTCACGGCCTCGATAGCGGTGATCAGCAGCCGCCGGGCGGGCCACTCCGCCGAGGGCAGCCGCGCTGCGATCACCGCGCGCCGGTCAGCCTCCGGCACGGTCCGGGCGGCCAGGGCCATCCGGCCGATCCTGGCCTGCGCCCGGACCGGATCCGGGTAGCGCAGCATGGCCCAGCCGAAGACGGCCATGTCCCGGAGCTTCATCTTGTCGGCGGCCCCGTGCCCGCCGCTCCCGTGCCCGCCGCTCCCCGGGGCCGCGGGCAGCGGCTCGACTTGCTCCTGGTAGAGCTGGGCCAGGTCGGCGCCACAGGCCAGCTGCGCCCCGACCACGGCGCCGGCGGACGTTCCGACCAGCAGGTCGGCCAGGCCCAGCTGTGTCCCCCGCTCGGCCAGCCCGGCCAGCAGGCCGATCTCCCAGGCGACCCCGGTGATCCCGCCGCCGCCGAGCACCAGCGCTCTGCTTGCCACGCCCCCAGTTCTACTCCCGCCGGCGCGGGCGGGGCCAGCGGGCGCCCCGTGCGGGAGCGGCCCCGTGCGAGGGTGCGGGCGCGCGGGTGCGGGTGCACGGTGCGGGCGGGGGCTGGCCGCGGTGCTGTACTGGAGCCGTGGACTCCTTGCCTGATGAATCGCCCGCCGGGCCGCCGCAGCGTGACCACGGCGGTCACGACGCACCCGCCGGGGAGGAGGCGCGTTACTGGCGGCACGCGGCCGTGCCCGGCGTGGACCTGCTCCGGGCCACCTATGTGACGCACCGCTACGCCCGGCACGCCCATGAGACCTACACGCTCGCGCTGATCGAGGACGGGGTGGAGGAATTCCGCTACGGCGGCAGCCTGCTGCGCGCCGGACGCGGGGCGGTGGCCCTGCTCAACCCGGAGATGGTGCACACCGGCCAGGCCGGTGTCCCCGGAGGCTGGTCCTACCGGGTGCTCTACCCCGCGGTCAGCCTGGTCCGCGAGGTCAGCGCGGAACTGACCGGATCACCGGGCACCCCGTTCTTCCCGGACACGGTCGTGAACGACCCGCGCAGCGCCCGCCGGGTCCGGGCCGCCCACCTGGCCGCGGAGCACGGAGACCCGCTGGCGTCCGCCACCATGCTGCACGACGCCCTGGCCGGGCTGCTGCGCGAGCACGCCCGGGCCGGCCGCCGGGCGCGTCCCCGCGAGGCCCGGCCGGTGGTGCGCACCGCGGTGTCGTTGCTGCGGGAGCGGGTCACCGACCCGCCCACGCTCGACGAGCTGGCGCTGGCCACCGGGGTCGGGCCGTACGCCCTGATGCGCGCCTTCCGGGTGGAGACCGGGCTGCCGCCGCACGCGTACCTCAACCAGCTCCGGGTCCGGCAGGCCCGGCAGCTGCTGGACCGTGGTGTGCCGCCCGCGCGGGCGGCGGCCGAGGCGGGCTTCGCCGACCAGGCGCACCTGACCCGGCATTTCAAGCGGGTTGTGGGGGTGCCGCCCGGGGCCTATCAGCGGGCCCGCCGGGGCGGGGCCCACCCGGCGCTGGCCCAGGAGGCGTAGTCCCACGGGCGCAGCGCAATAACGTTCAAGTCAGCGGGCCGCGCCCGGCCTAGCCTCCCCCCTATGGCAGACACTCCAGCGGAGCCGGTGAAGCAGGCTGCCCGGGACGGGATCGCTCTCGGGCTCGCGGTGGGCACCTCGGGACTGGCGTTCGGGGCGGCCGCGGTGGCGTCGGGGCTGAGCGTGGCGCAGGCCTGCGTGCTCAGCCTGGTCGCCTACACCGGCGCGTCGCAGTTCGCGCTGGCCGCCGCGGTGGCCGGTGGCGGCAGCCTGATCGCCGGGACCGCCAGCGCGGTCCTGCTCGGCAGCCGGAACGGACTGTACGGGCTGCGGCTGGCCAGCCTGCTGGACTTCAGCGGGCCCTTCCGGCTGCTGGCCGCGCTGGGCATCACCGACGAGTCGACCGCGGTGGCGCTGGGCCAGCCGGACCCCGCCGCGGCCCGGGCCGGGTTCCTGGCCACCTTCGGCAGCCTCTACCTGACCTGGAACGCGGGGACACTGGCGGGTGCGCTGGGCGCGGGCCGGCTGGGTTCCCCCGACACCTTCGGCCTCGATGTGGTGGGACCCGCGGCGTTCCTGGCGTTGCTGTGGCCGCGTTTGCGGGACGGCCGGACCGAGCGGACGGTCGCCCTGGCCGGGGTCGTGATCGCGCTCGCCGCCACGCCGTTCTGCCCGCCAGGGCTCCCGGTGGTCCTGGCCGCCGCGGCCGCCCTCGGCGCGGCCCTGCTGCCCAGCGGCGCAGCCCCGCTGCCCAGCGGAGCAGCCGGCACGGCTGAGGGGCCGGGCCGGTGAGCGGAACCTGGATCGCCGTGCTGGTCACCGCGGTGTGCTGCTACGCGCTCAAACTCGCGGGCCTGACCGTGCCGCCGCAGTGGCTGGCTCATCCGCGGGCGCAGCGGTTCGCCAGCCTGGTCCCGGTCGCGCTGCTCGCCGCGCTGATCGCGGTGCAGGCCGTGGGCCGGGGCGAGTCCCTGGCCATCGATGCCGCCCGGCTGGCTGGCCTGGGCGCTGCGGCCGCCGCGCTCCTGCTCCGCGCCCCGTTCCTGGTGGTCATCCTGGCCGCGGCAGGCACCGCCGCCGCGCTGCGTGCCCTCGGCGTGGCCTGACACACGGGCCGGGTGACCCGGCACACGGGCGGGGTGAGGTGGCAAACCGGCGGGGTGAGGTGACAAACCGGCCGGGGATGGCCGGACACGCCGTCGCCCCTACTCACCCGGGCCAGCTCCCGCGTCCAGGCCCGCCGCCGGCGGGTGCCCCAGCCTCCGCGGCCAGGCGGCACCGCCGCGATAAAGTACCCGCGTGACTGTGAGCGTTGAGGTGCTGCGTGAAGTTACCGATGAAGTAGTTGAGGCATTCGGTGTCCTCCTGCCCCAACTGTCCCGCAGTGCCCCCCCGGCGAGCCGGGCGGTCCTGGAGCGGGTGACCAGCTCGGCCGCCACCACGATGCTCATCGCCCGCTCCGACGGGAAGATCGCCGGGACACTGTCGCTGGTGATGTTCCCCATCCCCACCGGGCTGCGGGCCTGGATCGAGGACGTGATCGTGGACGAGGCCGCCCGGGGCCAGGGCATCGGCCAGGTCTTGACCATCGAGGCGCTGCGCATCGCCGAGGAAGCCGGGGCCAGGACCGTGGACCTCACTTCGCGGCCTGCCCGGGAGGCGGCGGGCCGGCTCTACGAGCGGGTCGGCTTCCAGTCCCGGTCTACCCGCTTCTACCGCTACACCTTCGCCGACCACGAAGTCGCCCCCTAACCCCCCGGGCGTCCCGTCTCTCCGGCCCGCTCCCGATCCCTCCCCTCCCGGGGGACACGCTTTCACCCGCCTCCTGGCCGCGCCGGACGTGTAGCTGCCCTCCGCGAGCGCAGCGCGTGCCTGGTCTCCCCGGCCCCAACCGCGTCGTTGCGGCAGCGGTGCTGTTCCAACCACCCCGTTGCCGCATCGACGCGGCCAGCCACTGGCCCGGGGGCCCTCAGGCACCCCCCGGGCCCCCGGGCCACCCTGGCGGAGAGGCCTGGGCCCGGGAGACCCGGCCGGGCGCCGCGGGAGCGACAACACTGCGATCGAGCGCGCTCGGCTCCGAGACGGGCCGGGACTGTCGGAGGGGGGTGGCAGCGTGGGGCCATGGCTCGATCGACCCGCCTGGATCCCGACGCCCTTGCCGCGACCCTGCTCCGGCAGCACAATGTGCTGACCCGCGATCAGGCGGAGGCCGCGGGAGTGACGAAGGCGGCCCTGCGGCACCGGCTCCGGCCTCAGGGGCCTTGGCAAGTCCTTCTGCCTGGCGTCTACCTGGCCCTTACCGGCGCTGCCAGCATCGATCAGCGCGACATGGCCGCGCTGCTCTACGCGGGTCCACAGAGCATCATCACCGCCCAGTCGGCGTTACGGCGGCACGGCCTCGCGGCCTCCCGGACCGACGCGGTAGACATCCTGGCCCCGGTGTCAGTCCAGCGCCGCGGCTGCGGGTTCGTTCGGATCCAGCGGACGAGCCGGTTACCCGAGCGTGCCTGCAGCGACGGCGACATCCGGTTCACCACGGTGGACCGCGCCGTGGCCGATGCCGCCCGCATGATGAGCAGCGCGCGTGAGGTCACCGCGCTGCTGGCCGCCGCGGTGCAGCGACGCCGTTGCTCCATCCAGGCGCTCGCCGAGGAACTCGCGGCTGGCCCCGCCTGCGGCTCAGCGTTGCTGCGCCACGCGCTGACCGAGGTCTCGAGCGGCATCCGCTCCATTGCCGAAGCCGACTTCCGGCGGCTGATTCAGCGAGCACAACTGCCCATGCCCATGTTCAACGCGCGCTTGTACGACGGCCCGACTCTTCTCGCCGTAGTAGACGCGTGGTGGCCCGAGGCCGGAGTCGTCGCCGAGGTGGATTCCCGGGAGTGGCACCTTGCCCCCGAGGACTGGGAGCACACCATGCGCCGCCATGCGCAGCTGAGCGCCCGCGGCCTCGTCGTCCTGCACTTCTCGCCCAGGCAGCTGAAGAACGAGCCGGACCGGGTGGTGGCCACGGTGCGGGCCACGCTCGCGGCCGCGGCCGCGGCGCGCCGACGGCCCGTCAGTGTGCAGGCCTTCCCCGCCTCCGCCTGAAGCAGGACGGGGACCAGCGCGCGGAGGGGCTACCCGGCGAGGCCGGCGACGGCCTCCAGCAGCCGGTCTACGTCCGAGCGGTCGTTGTAGTGCACCAGGCCCGCCCGTACCGCTCCCCCGGAGTCCCGGATGCCGAGCGCGCCGGTGAGTTCCCACGCGTAGTTATGCCCGCTCCACACGTTGACGCCGCGGCCAGCGAGATAGCGTGCGACGTCGCCGGGCGGCCGCCCCTCCACGGTGAAGTACGCCGTCGGCGCGCGGCGCGCCGCTTTCCCGTAACTGGTCACGTGGCCCATCGCGGCCAGGCCATCCTGCAGGACCTGGAACAGCCTCTGCTCGTAGTCGTCGACCGCGGCCATCGAGGCGAGCAGCCGCTGGCGCCGCGCGCCGGGCGCCCCGCCATCCAGCTGGGCCAGGTGCTCGACCGCCGCTGTGACCCCGGCCAGGTCAGCGAAGGGTGGCGTGCCCTGCTCGAACCGCTCGGGCACTGAGTCGGGGGCGGGCACCAGCTTGTCCGGGTGCAGCGTCTCCAGCAGGGCCGGGTCGGCGATCACCGTCCCGACGTGCGGTCCGGACCACTTGTACGCGCTCGTCGCGTAGAAGTCCGCACCAAGCGCGCGCACGTCCACCGGGGCGTGCGGGGTGGCATGCACGCCGTCCACATAGGTGAGCGCTCCCGCCGCGTGGGCCTGGGCGGTGATCGCGGCGACGTCCGGCCGGGTGCCGAGGACGTTGCTGGCCGCGGTGACCGCGACCAGCCGGGTCCGCTCGGACAGCAGGTCCGCGTACTGGGCCGCAGGCAGCTCTCCTGTCGATATGTCGACTTCTGCCCAGCGGACGGTGGCGCCGGCCCGCTGGGCGGCGTGGATCCAGGGCCGCACGTTCGCGTCGTGGTCGAGCTGGGACACGATCACCTCGTCCCCCGCGTTCCACCCGCTAGCCAGCGTGTAGGCCAGCCGGTAGGTGAGCGTGGTCATGTTCGGCCCGAGGATCACCCCGTCGGCGTTCCCGCCCACCAGGTCGGCGACGGCCTGCCGGCATTCGGCGGTCAGCGCGGTCGAGCGGAGGCTGGCCGGGAACTCGCCGCCCGCGTTGCCGAGGCCAGCCCGGTAGGCCGCCCCGATGGCCTCGATCACGCTGCCCGGGACCTGAGTGCCCGCGGCACCATCCAGGTAGGCGAATCCGTCAGCGAGAGCCGGGTAGGCCGCCCGCACTGAAGCGACATCGAACGCCATCAGAACCATCCCTTCGACGAGCCTGCGGCCGCAGGCTGGCCGCCCCGGATCCCGGGCGCCGGGACAGGCAGGCGGCCGGGACCTGCCGCGCAGGGCTACAGCACCGGACCGGGATAACTCCTGCCCAGCGGAATCCTCCCTGATGCGCGGAGCATGGCATGCCACGGGTCCTCGCGCACCGCCGGCCCGGCCGGCCAGGCTCCTCGCCCGCGGGCCGCCACGGCCTCCGCATGATCCAGCCCGGCCCCGGCCAGCAGGTGCGGCATCCCTGCTGTCCAGCCGCGGAGCAGGATGTCCGGGTCCGCGGGCCGGTAGTCCTTGCCTTGGGCCCGGGCGAGATCCCAGGCGTGCAGGTGCCACTCCGCGCACGCGGCGCCCGCCATCCCGCCGACCGTGACCAGGACGTCCCGGTACTGATGATGCGGCAGATCCCAGATGGGCCGCAGGCGCTGCGCGTAGGACCGGGCGGAGCTGGCGAACGCCTTGATGTGCTCCGGCCCGGAGGCGTCGGGCAGCGCGGCGAGTTCCGCGGCGTTCTGCCGGGCCAGCTTGCGGGCCAGCGTGTCCGGGTGCACCCCGGTGGCCATCAGCCGGGCCAGCCGGCTGGCGGGGGCGTCGTCCAGGTACTCGTGGAAGTCGTCGGCGACGCACCGCAGGTGGCCGGCCAGGTCAGTCACCCGCCACTCCGGGCAGGATGACGGCGCGAGCCAGCCGACGTCGGTGAACTGCAAGGCCAGCTCGCAGATTATGGTCACGCCGTCATGAAAAGCGGTGAGCGCCGGGCCAGGCGACCAGCCCCGCACCGCCAGCCTGCCCCCAGAATCCGTGCGCTCCACGGTCCCTCCCTGCCGGCAAACGGCACCGCTGCGCGAGCCCCCCCCGGGCTAGCCAGCGTGCCAGAGTTGCCTTGCTGCCGCTACCCGGCTACCGCATAGCGGTGCTGAGGTGACATAGCTGTTACGTCGGGACCGATAGTGCAATCAGTCTGTTGCTTCTCCTGGCGGGGTTACCGCAGCACGCCGCGTAAGGGCGGTCCCGGGACCGCCCGGCACGCGTCGCAGCCCAGGGAAAATCCAGGTGACATACCGGCATGCCGCAACTAGCGTTCGAGTAATGCCCCCCCATGAACCCGGCCGTAACGCGCCTGCCGACCATGGGACGACACCCCTCGCGTCTCTCTGGCGCATCCGGGTCTACCTGCGCCCCTACCGCTGGCAGCTGGCGTTCATGCTGGTGTGCGCCATCGTGGCGGTGGGCAGCGAGATCGCCATCCCGCTGCTGACGAAATCCATGATCGATGGGGCGATCAGCCACGGGGACCGCGGGCTGCTGCTGCCGATAGGCGCGGCCGCGATCGGGCTGGGCGTCATCCAGGCCCTGCTGAACTTCCTGCGCCGCTGGATGCAGGCGAGCGCGGTCGCCGGGATGGAGCAGTCCATGCGCGCGGACATCTACGCCCACATGCAGCGGCTGCCGCCCGCCTTCCACGACGAGTGGCAGTCCGGCCAGCTGCTGTCCCGGGCGACCACGGACCTGTCGGCGATCCGCCGGTTCGCCGGCTTCGGCACCATCTTCCTGGTCACCAACGTGGTCACGTTCATCGCGGTGGTGCTGCTGCTCATCCGGCTGAACTGGTGGCTCGGGCTGATCACCGCCACCATGTTCCTGCCCGTGGTGGCCGCCAGCACCCGGTTCCAGCATTCCTACCGGCAGCTCTCCCGCCGTGCCCAGGACCAGCAGGGTGACCTGGCCACCTGCGTCGAGGAGGCCGCGACCGGGATCCGCGTGCTCAAGGCACTCGGCCGGGGCGACGAGGCCGCCGGGCAGCATCGCGGCCAGGCGCTGGAGGTGTTCGGCACCGAGCTCCAGAAGGCCCGGCTGCGGAGCACGTTCTGGGCCGGCCTGGACCTGATCCCGAACGCGCTGATCGGCCTCCTGCTGCTGCTCGGTGCCATCGCCACCAGCCGGCACGAGCTGACCCTGGGCGGCCTGGTCGCGTTCATCACGCTCACCTTGCAGCTGGTCTGGCCCATCGAGTCGATGGGCTACATCCTGGCCGGCGGCCAGGAAGCCGCCACCGCGGCCCAGCGGGTCTTCGAGATCCTGGACACCCCGCCCGCCATCACCAGCCCCGCCGGGCCCCGGACCGCGGGCCGGCCGGCGGCCCGGCGGCCGCGGCCCGCGCGGCTGGTTTTCGACCACGTCGGGTTCCGCTACCCGGGCGCGGAGCAGCCCTTACTGCGTGACATCAGCCTGGCCATCGAACCCGGCCAGACCCTGGTGCTGGTCGGCGCGACGGGGTCGGGCAAGACGACCCTGCTGCAGCTGGTGCCCCGGCTGGCCGACGTGACGTCGGGCGCCGTCCTGCTCGATGGCACCGATGTGCGGCGGCTGCCGCTGCCGGGACTGCGATCGCGGGTCGGCTGCGCGTTCGAGGATCCGACGCTGTTCTCGGCCAGCGTCCGGGAGAACGTCGCCTACGGCTCCCCGGGCGCCGACGGCGCGGCGATCGAGGCCGCACTGGCGATGGCCCAGGCCGGCTTCGTCTACGACCTGCCCTGGGGCCTGGACACCCGGATCGGCGAGCAGGGCATGGCCCTGTCCGGTGGCCAGCGGCAGCGGGTGGCGCTGGCCCGCGCCATCCTGGCCCGGCCGTCCCTGCTGATCCTGGACGATCCGCTGTCCGCGCTGGACGTGCACACCGAGGCGAAGGTGACGCAGGCGCTGAGCGGGCTGCTGGCGGAGACCACCGCGCTCGTGGTGGCGCACCGGCCGTCCACCGTGACCCTCGCGGACAAGGTGGCCCTGCTCCGCGACGGGGTCATCGCCGCCACGGGCACGCACGCGCACCTGCTGGCCAGCCAGCCCCGGTACCGGGAGCTGATGAGCGGGCTGGACGAGCGGGACACCGGAGAGCAGGCGGCGTCATGACCTCTGACGCGTGGCGCGGGATCGCGGCGGAAGGCGCGGACGAGGTCACCGGCGGCCTGGCCACGCTGCTGCGCCGCCGGGCCCGGCGGCTGCTGTTCAGCCTGCTGCGCCCGCAGTGGGCCCGGGTGATCGTCACGTTCGTGCTCATCGTGACCGCGAACCTGGCTGCGCTGGCCGGCCCCTGGCTAGTCGGGGTGGCCATCGACCGTGGCATCCCGCCACTGCTGCACGGGGACGACCTGGCGCCGCTGGCCCTGTACGTGGCCGGGTTCGCGGTCGCCGTGGCCGTCCAGGCCGTGGCCAGCCGGGGGTTCATCTACTCGATGGGCAAGCTGGGCGAGACGGTGGTCCTGGAGCTGCGCCAGCGGCTGTTCCTGCACTTCCAGCGGCTGCCGGTGTCCTTCCACGAGCACTACACCTCGGGACGGGTTATCTCCCGGCAGGTATCCGACATCGACTCCATCTCCGACCTGTTCGATGACGGCCTGGACGCCCTGGTGTCCGCGGCGCTGTCCCTGGTCCTCGTGGGGATCGGGATGCTGCTGCTGGACTGGCCGCTCGCGCTGGTGGTGCTGGCCGGCTTCGTTCCGCTGGCCTGGCTGACGATCTGGTTCCGGCGCGAGTCCGCGGCGGCCTACCGGCGGACCCGGGAAACCATCGCGCAGGTCATCGTGCACTTCGTGGAAACCTTCGGTGGCATCCGCGCGGTGCAGGCGTTCCGCCGCGAGCAGCGCAACGAAGAGATCTTTGACCGGCTCAACGGAAGTTACGCGGCGGCGAGCCTGCGTTCGTCGCGGGTGCTCGCGGTGTACGCGCCAGGGATCACCCTGATCGGCAATGTGGCTACCGGGGTGGTGCTGTGTTACGGCGGGCTGCGGGTGATGGACGGCGACATCAAGGTCGGTGTCCTGGCCACGTTCCTGCTGTACCTGGGCCGGTTCTTTGACCCGCTGCAGGACCTGTCGCAGTTCTACAACTCCTTCCAGTCGTCGGCCGCCGCGCTGGAGAAGATCTCCGGCGTGCTGGAGGAGCCACCCGCCGTGCCGGAACCCGCTCACCCCGTGCCCCTGCCGCCCCGCCACGGGACGGCCGCCCAGATGGGGGGCCGCGAGGTCCGGTTCGAGGAGGTGCGGTTCGGCTACCGGGACACCCCGGTGCTGCCCGGGCTCGACCTGACCATCCCGGCCGGGCAGACCGTGGCCCTGGTGGGTGCCACCGGGGCCGGGAAGACCACCGTGGCCCGGCTGCTGGCCCGCTTCTATGACCCGGGCCAGGGCCGCGTCCGGCTGGACGGGGTCGACCTGCGGGACCTGCCGGACCGGGTACTGCGCCGCGAGGTCGTCCTGGTCACCCAGGAGAACTTCGTGTTCTCCGGGTCCGTGGCCGACAACATCCGGCTCGGCAGGCCGGACGCCACCCAGGCCGAGGTGGAGGCGGCGGCGCGGGCCATCGGCGCGGACGCCTTCATCTCCGCGCTGCCCGGCGGCTACCAGGCGGACGTGGGCAAGCGGGGCGGGCGGCTGTCGGCCGGGCAGCGCCAGCTGGTCGCGTTCGCCCGCGCGTTCCTCGCCGCCCCCGCCGTCCTGGTGCTCGACGAGGCGACCTCCCTGCTGGACATTCCCAGTGAGCAGCTGGTCCAGGCGGCGCTGCGGACGATCCTGGCCGGGCGGACCGCGATGATCATCGCGCACCGGCTGTCCACCGTGGAGATCGCGGACCGGGTGCTGGTGCTCAGCGCCGGGCGGGTCGTCGAGGACGGGGCGCCTGCGGGGCTGCTCACCTCGGACGGGGAGTACTCAGCGCTGCACGCTGACTGGCGGGACAGCCTGGCCTAGGCCCGCGGGCCGCCGCAGCCTCGGCGGTGCAGTGCCATCCGCTAGGCTCGCCGTTGGCCCCGCACAGGCCAGAGGTTCCAGCGTGACGTAGGAGCGTACCGAGATGCCGAGACGCAAGCCGGCCAGCCAGGAGGCCGAGCAGAAGTTCGCTGCCGACCAGGCGTTCGCCGCCCGCTTCGACGAGCTGCTCGCCGAGGCCCGGACCGCTGAGCAGGAACTGCGTGACGCGGAGGCGCAGAACCTTCCGCTCATGGAGCGGCACCGGCGGGCCAAGCGGCTGGACGCGGCGCTCACCGACGCGACGCGCTCCGCGTTCGCGGCCGAGCGCGTCGCCATCGGCCCGCTGGGCTACGAGGACCGCATCTACCGGCGCAAGGCGAAGGCGACCCCTCCGGTCCGCGTCTGGTCTGCCGAGGCGGAACGGCTGCTCACCCTGCGCGAAAGCCACCGGCTGACCGGCATTCCCCGGGTACCCCGTACCCCGGCCATCAAGGGTTCCGATGAGCAGGCCCCCGGGTTCCGGCCGGCTGGCACGGGACCAGTCACGACCCGGTAACAGAATTCATTCGGCGTATGCGAATATGTGACTTCGCCGCCCCATCGGGGATAACCAGATAGGTGACGCGGGTCACGTATGCTTCTGGTTACTAGTAACAAAGAGTGACCCGATAAATCGTCACAACGGACTATGTCGGGTTCCCGGCTAAGCCGGCACACTTATATGTGATCAATACCACAGCAGACATTGACCAGGAGGCACACGTATGTGCCCGCATACGCCGCCCTGTCCAGAAGCGCGAGCGCTGGATCGTGAAGCGGCAAGAACGATCGTCAGTCACCCCGAGCAGGGCTGGAGCCTGCTCTGCAATGGCCTCGTCGTGTTCGAGGACACCGGTGAACTCCTGCCTGGCGGGGATACGGTCCCTCCCCACAGGCCGACAGATGTGAGCGCACACAGTGGTATCATCCGGGCGCCCCGGCACCCGGCGACCCAGGTAGCCGCGCCCGCCGAGCCTGCGGCGTAGCCACCACCCAGCCCTCCCGCTGCTGGGTGCCCCCAGCCCTCTGCTGGGCACCCCCAGCTCTTCCTGCTGGGTACCGCAACCCCGCTGCCGGGTACCGCAACCCCGCTGTCTGCTGGGCGCGGGCATGCACCGCCCCGGACGTCCTCCCGCCCCTGCACGTGCGGCGTTGAGCGGCGCTCGCTGGACGCCTGGGTCAGGGATGGACGAGCCCCGGCAGGCCTGCCAGCCACGAACTGGCGGCGGAGCCGGCCGCCTCCGGTTTCCTCGACAACGCGTGCGTCTCGCCCTCCAGCACCACGACCAGGCACCGGTCCGCCTGATCCGGGATGCCGAACGGGTCCCGGCTCCCGCTGATGACCAGGATGTCCGTGCCCGCCAGGGACAACTCGCCTGCGCGCGACTTCTCCGGGTGACCAGGCGGATGGAGCGGGAAGGCCAGGGCGAGCACCGCCCGGGCCCCGGTGGCTCGGGCAGTCCGGCAGGCGACCCGGGCGCCGTTGCTCCGGCCCCCCTGGACCAGCGGAAGGTCCGGCCTCGCCGCGGACCGCAGCGCGTCAATGATCTCGGTCCAGGCGGCGTCCTGCCGCTCGGGTGAACCAGGCGCGCGGCGCCCCTTGACCCGGTAAGGCTGGGTGACCAGTGCCACCGCTGCGCCAAGCGGCAGCGCCGCGTCCCGCACCGCCAGCAGGTCCGCGGATTCCGGCCCGCCTCCCGAGCCGTGGGTCAGCACCAGCAGGAATGAGGGATCCCGCGCCCGCCCGCCTTCTCCGGGCGGCCAGCTGACGTCAGCCCGCGCGGCACCCTCACTGGTCACGATCTCCACGCCGCGAAGCGTAGCCTGCCTGCCCCGCGGAACCGCGTCGTGACCTGCCCTTTTCCGCCCGCGGTCCGGTCGCGGGTCACGGGCACCGCTCAAGCGGGCCGGCGGCGGGTCAGACGTTGAGGAGCTTGCGCAGGTACTGGCCGGTGTGGCTGGCTTCGGTCTGGGCGATGTGTTCGGGGGTGCCGGTGGCGATGATGTGGCCGCCGCGTGATCCGCCGTCGGGGCCGAGGTCGATGACGTAGTCGGCGGTCTTGATGACGTCGAGGTTGTGCTCGATGACGATGACGGTGTTCCCGCCGTCGACCAGCCGGCCCAGCACGCCCAGCAGCTTGCGGATG
>DATCFY010000125.1:0-8275 GCA_036509255.1 Streptosporangiaceae bacterium | reverse complement strand
CCGGTCCCCCAGCCGGCCCGCCGGCACCAGCAGGGCGGCGAACACGATCGCGTACGCGTTGAGCACCCAGGACAGCCCGGCCAGCGAGCTGCCGCCGAAATCCCGCCCGATGCTGGGCAGCGCCACGTTGACGATGAACAGGTCCAGGTTGGACATGAAGATCGCGGCGACCACCACGGTGAAGACGGCCCCGGCTCCCGCGGTCCGCGGCCCGGCGGCTTCACGGTTTGGAATTCCAACTGCCATGCCAGAACGGTAGCGGCTGTAGGTTTGATATGGCAACCTTGGAGGATGGACAGGATGGAATCCGCCGCTGAAACGCCTGGTCGGGGGCGTCTGGCCGAGCCAGATCTCCCGGGCCGGCCTTGCTCCATCGCCCGGGCCCTGGACCTGATCGGCGAAAAGTGGGCCCTGCTGGCGATCCGGGAGATCTCCTTCGGCAACCGCCGTTTCAACGAGATCGCGCGGAACACCGGCGCGCCCCGCGACCGGCTCGCGGCCCGGCTGCACGGCCTGGTCGACGCCGGGATCCTGGAGCGCCGCGAGTACCAGAGCTCACCGCCGCGCGCGGAATACCACCTGACCGCAGCGGGCCGGGATCTCACTCCGGTGCTCCAGGCCCTCGTGGCGTGGGGCGACCGCTGGGTCTCCGGCGAGCCGCCCGCCACGCTGATGCATGGCGATCACGAGCTGGATCCCGTGCGGATCTGCCGTCGCTGCGGCACCGACGCCGCCACGCCGGCGTCGGTCCGGGTGAACAGCCCGGGCTGGGACATCCACGGACCTGTCACCGCCGGCGACTGAGCCGGGCTCCCGGGCAGCCCGGGATCAACCCTCCGGGGTCAGCCCGGCGAGGTTGGGCGGGCACTCCTCGTGGACCCACTGGCCGTCCAGACGGCGCCGGGCGTCCTGTCCGTCGGTGATGGTCTGCCCGCACCGCTCGCAGACCTGCCCCGGCGCGTGGGCCTCGTTCTCCTCCGGTTCGAGGAACTCGACCTCTTCGTCCTCGCGCTCGTGCTCCCTGATCTCCCGTTCTTCCTCGGCCACTTCGGGACCGGGGAGGTCGTGCTCCTCGAACCGCTGCCGCTCCTCGTCGCCGTATTCGGACCCAAAGTCCGGCCGGACAGTCATCGTTGCCCCCTGCAGGTGAGCGGCCGTGGCCGCGGTCGGGGTGATCAACGTGAGTCTAGTCAGCCGTCCGGCGAGGGCCAGTGCATGACCGCTCCGCTAGCCACCGGGTGGGCCGCTGGCCTGGGCGCGCAGGCGGGCAAACTCCCCGGCCAGGGCGGCCGGGGTCCAGTGGGCGTTGAGGCCGCTGGGGTTGGGCAGCACCCACAGCCGGGTCGGGCCGACGGTGGCGGCCTGGGGCCCCACGACCGCGGCGGGGTGGCCGAACGCGGTCCGGTACACGGTCACGCCGAGCACGGCGAGCCACTCGGGGCGCAACCGGGCCATTTTGTCCTGCACTTCCCGGGCCCCCTCGCGCAGCTCGGCCGCGGACAACTCAGCGGCCCGGGCCGTGGCCCGGGTGGCCACGTTGGTGATCCCGAGCCCCAGGGAAAGCAGCTGCTCCTGCTCGTCCGGACGGAACTGGCGGGGGGTAAACCCTGAGCGGTGCAGGGCCGGCCAGAAGCGATTCCCCGGGCGGGCGAAGTGATGGCCGGTCGCGGCCGAGTAGAGCCCGGGGTTGATGCCGGCGAATACGACCCGCAATCCGCTGGCGAGGACATCGGGGAGGGTGGCGTCCCGGGCCGCGTCCAGATCGGCCGGGGTCGGCCGTGTCCCGGGAGAACCAGCCGTCGCGCGGGGAGCCTCAGCCACATGATGACCCTACTGTCCAGGCGCCAGCGAGAGGGCGGCCGCCCGCCAGGGGGCCCGGCCACCCCGCGTGACCAGCCAGCCCCGCGGTCCGGGCCGGCCAAGCACAATGCCCGCTTCATAGCCTTAAAGGCAATTTAATCCGGCTAACTCCCGGCCAGTTGTCTATAGGTGAGGTGACATAAGTAAGTAGCCCGTGTTTACCTCTTGCTTAAATGGCTACTGATAAAGATCAGGAATACTTTGGGGAAGTCGGCGTACGGCAAGCCTCATTTTTTATCCGCGCCGGACCCCGGAGACAGTGAATACGCGCACGGGGGGTGACCGCGATATTCGCGATAAGGCTGGCTCTGCCAGCCTGCTTACCGCTTAGCATACGTTTACCTGCCCGGGCACAAAGCCTTCCAGTGCCCGGTGCCAGATATTCAGCGCCCCGCGTGCGTGATGGTCGCCCCAGGCGACACTGACGCCCTGAACCTGCGTCACATCCGCCGCCACCGCGGCCACCCTTTTTCTCGTGGCTGCCATGTGCACAGGGGCGGAACCTGAGCGCGCACCGACGCGCCCGACCGAAGGCTCCCTTTGTCACCGAAGAGAACTTTCAACTATGTACCGGCCAAGACGGCCCTGGTGCTGACCGGCTCCGCCATCGCGCTCGCCGGGTATCTGGGAGCATCGGCCAACGGCATCGGCCATGACGGCCACGGGGCACAGCACCCGGTGCTGGTCACCACCCTCACGGTCAGTCCTCAGGCGCTGCCCGGCAGCACCGGGAACGCCGGGGCTGGCAGCCTGGGTACCGGCCTCAATAACGGCCTGGGCACCGGCACCGCGGGCGGGCCGGGGACCATCGCCCTGACCGCGTACGGGACAACCCAGAAGGACCCGGAGCCGCGGCGGCACGAGCGCAGGCACCACCCGAAGCATCACCCGAAACATCACAAGCACCACCAGGCGAAGCATCACCACGCGCGGAGGCACCGGGCCACGAGGCACGGGCGCCGGCTGCACGGCTCACCGTGGCGGATCGCCGGCGCACTGATGCCTGACTATCACTGGGCCAGCTGGCAATTCCACTACCTGAACCTGCTGTGGATGCGCGAGAGCGGGTGGAACCGTTTTGCCTACAACCACAGTTCAGGCGCGTACGGGATTCCGCAAGCTGTGCCCGGGGACAAGATGGCGAGTGCCGGACCTGACTGGCAGACAAGCGCGCGTACCCAGATCATCTGGGGCATGGGTTACATCCGGGCACGTTATGGAAATCCATGGAACGCGTGGCAGCACGAGCTGCGGTACGGCTGGTATTAGGAACTGTCCTCAGATCCGGGACATCAGGGACAGTGCCATGCGGACCGGCCTGCGCTCGACCAGCGCCGCGAACGGCAGCTCGCTGCGGCAGAACCGGGCAAAGGCATGCCAGCCTTTCGGCGATGCGAGGCCGGTGTGGAAGGCAGCCGGATGCCGGGTGAACGCGGTCAGCAGGCGGCGCCCGGCGTCCATCTCGGGCACCAGCGCCTGCGCGACGGCGGCCGGGTAGGCGTCCAGCGCCTGGCCCAGCCGCACAGGATCCTGGGCGGCCGCCGCGTCCGCGGCGGCTGCCCCGGCCAGCGTCCCGGAGCGGAGCGCGAAGCTGATGCCTTCCCGGGTCCAGGGCTCAAGCAGGCCCGCGGCGTCGCCGGCGACCAGCACCCGCCCCCGGCGCAAGGGCGAGTCGTCCGCCCGGCAGTGGGTGAGATGCCCCGAATCCCGGGCCGCCGGGTAGCCCGCGAGCCCGAGCCGGCTGACGAAGTCACTCAGGTAGCGCCGGGTCTGGTCGCCCTGGCCCCGCGCCGCGATAACCCCGACGGTGAGCAGGTCACCCTTGGGAAAGACCCAGCCGTAGGACCCGGGCATCGGCCCCCAGTCCAGCATCACCCGCTCCTGCCACTGGGCCGCGACCGGCGGCGGTACCGGGATCTCCAGCTCCAGGCCGAGGTCGACCTGCTGGAACCGCACCCCGACATACCGTGAGCTGACGCCCGACGACCCGTCGGCGCCGACCAGCACCCGGGCCCGGATGCTCGTCCCGTCGGCCAGCCGGGCGCAGGCCAGCCCGCCGTCCTCGCTGATCCCCCGCACCGTGGCGTGCTGCCGCAGCGTGACGCCCGCGCCAGCTGCGGCCTTGCGGAGGGCGTCGTCGAACTCCTCCCGGGACACCATGGCCAGCAACGGCGCGTCGTCGTGCCGGGTGAACTCACGCCGCCCGTTCAGAGCGGCGGTGATGGTGTGGATGGTGTCCCGGGCGGGCACCTGGACGTGCCGGCCCGCGGCCGCGAGGGAGGTCCCGATCAGGCCGCCGCCACAGGTCTTGTACCGGGGATGCTCGGCCCGCTCGATCACGACCGTCCGGGCCCCGGCCGCCGCCGCGGCCAGGGCGGCGGTCAGGCCCGCCGGCCCCGCGCCCACCACGGCCACGTCCCACACCGCCAGTTCCGCCACCCTGGCAGGGTAACGGAGAAGACGCGGTGACCTGGCGATCGCCGGGGCCAGGCTGGGCGGCGCGGCGGAGCGGTATTTCGTTGCGGGCGGTCTTCCAGGAGAGCAGGATGTGCCGGATGACATGGACCGTGCCCAAGGTGGCCCGCGCCGATCCGCCCAACACCGCCGCCGAGCGGGAGGCGCTGGACGGCTGGCTGGATTTTCATCGCAGCACGCTGCTGATGAAATGCCAGGGGCTGACCGCCGAGCAGCTCGCCCGCCGGGCCGTGCCGCCATCCGCCCTGTCCCTGCTGGGGCTGGTCCGGCACATGGCCGAGGTGGAGCAGGCCTGGTTCCGGGTGCGCTTTGCGCGCCAGGCCGGCCTGGACTTCCTGTACTGCAGCGACGAGTACCCGGACGGGGACTTCGACCTCGCCCGGGCCGAGGGCGCCGAAGCCGATCTTGCGGCCTTCACCCGGGAATGCGAGCTGGCCCGGATGGCGGCCGCCGGCCGGTCCCTGGACGAGACGTTCGTGCACGCAATACGGGGCACCACCATGGACCTGCGCTGGGTCTACGTGCACATGATCGAGGAGTATGCCCGCCACAACGGGCACGCCGACATTCTCCGCGAGCAGATCGACGGCGTGACCGGGGACTAGCGGCGGCCGCGCGGCTAGCCGATCCGGCCCACGGCCTGCAGCGGCTCCTCCGGGAGAGCCTGCACCGGGCGGGGCCGGGCGGGTGAGGGATCCCACGGCTGGTGGTCCTGGCTCATCAGCGGCGAGGAGATCATGAAGTCCGCGGTCGCCCGGTTACACGCGACCGGGATGTTGCACACAACCGCCACCCGGAGCAGGGCCTTGACGTCGGGATCGTGCGGATGCGGCTCCAGCGGGTCCCAGAAGAAGACGAGCAGGTCGATCTCACCCTCGGCGATGCGCGCGCCGATCTGCTGGTCGCCGCCGAACGGCCCGCTGCGGAAACAGGTCACCGGCAGGCTGAGCTGATCCTGCAGCAGGCGGCCGGTGGTCGCGGTCGCGAAGAGCTGGTGGTGGCCGAGCCGCGGCAGGTTGTACTCCGCCCACTCGAGCATGTCCTGCTTCTTGTTGTCGTGGGCGATCAGGGCGATCCGGCGCCCGGTGTGCGTGGGCATGTCGGTAGCCACAGTCGATTCCTCTCGTGGAGTGGCGTCTCAGGTCAGCAGGCTCGTGGCCGCTTCGTCGCGCCCAGCCGGAGGCCCAGGGCACGATCAGGCCCAGGCTCGCCGCGGCCCCGCGGGCGCAGATCCTCGCGCCTCTCATCGCCGAGCGGGCCGCTCCGGCTCACTACAGCTAACCCCGCCAGCCCCGGATGTCATCCCGGGCCCGGCCGGTGACCGGGTCTGGCTACCGGGTCTCGTGCACGGCGGGGGCACCCACATACGTGTCGAGCCAGCTGCTCAGCGGCCGGGTCGTGCGCAGGAAGCCGGCCACCCGCTCCCGCGCCGCCGCGGTCGCCAGCCAGGGCTCGACCGGCCACTGGTTCCAGGCGACGATCCCCTTGTAACGGAGCAGCCCGATCCGCGGGTGGTCCGCCGGATAGCCCCGGGGGGTGGTCTTCAGCTCGCCGCGAGCGGACACGCCGAAGCCCTGCCGCTCGATGGCCTCGATGACCTGCTCGAGCTCGGGGCCGCACCGTTCGCTGATGACCGCCTGCCGGTAACGGTCGAGCTGGCTGGGCGACATCCCGTACATCCCGTCCCCGGCGGCCAGCCCCTCGGCGGACAGCTGGACGTAGCCGCGGCCGAGCACGGCGCCGATGTGCGTCTTGTACGGCGACTTGTCCGTGCTGAACCGGACGTCCCGGTACGGGCGGAAAATCTTCCCCTCGCCGAACTCCGCGGCCAGCTCCTCGAGCAGCTCGGTCATCGGGCGGAGCACCGCGTCCTCGTAGACCGCCTTGTGCGCGGTCCAGTAGGCCTTGGAGTTGTCGGCCGCGAGGCCCTCGTAGAACTCCAGGGCTTCTTCCGGCCACCCGTCGAACGGCATCCCCCGGGCCCTCCCGTCCCTGACCGGCGCCCCGGGCGCCGGTCCCCCCTTCACCATAGGCTCGCCGCCCGCGCGGCGGCGGTCCCATGACAGTTGTCATGGGCGGGTCATGACACGGAACTCTGGGTGCCCGCCCGCGCCGGTGCCACGATGGCCGCATGACAGTAACCAACATGGCGGACGAGCGGGGGCGCCGCCCGACGGGGAGCGGCCAGCCGGCCGCCATCGCCTTGCGGGGCGTACGTAAGCACTTCGGCGCGGTCCAGGCGGTCAGGGACATCGACCTGGATGTCGCGCCGGGCGAGATCGTCGCTTTCCTCGGGCCCAACGGCGCCGGCAAGACCTCCACCATCGACATCATCCTGGGGCTCTCCCAGCCCACCGCGGGCACCGTCTCGGTGTACGGCATGCACCCCCGGCAGGCCATCGCGCGCGGGCTGGTATCCGCGGTCATGCAGACCGGCGGCCTGCTCAAGGACCTCACGGTGCGCGAGACCGCGGAGTACACCGCGAGCTTGTTCACCCGGGCCACGCCGGTCGACGAGGCCCTGAAACGGGCCGGGATCAGCACCATCGCCGACCGCCGGGTCGGCAAGTGCTCCGGTGGTGAGCAGCAGCGGCTGCGCTTCGCCATGGCACTGCTCTCCGACCCGGAACTGCTGATCCTCGACGAGCCGACGACCGGCATGGACGTGGAGGGCCGGCGCGGCTTCTGGGGCGCGATCCGGCAGGACGCGGCCCGGGGACGGACGGTCCTGTTCGCCACGCACTACCTCGAGGAAGCGGACGCCTACGCCGACCGGATCATCCTCCTGCGGCACGGCCAGATCGTCGCCGACGGCACGTCGGGAGAGGTCAAGGCGATGGCGGCGGGCCGGACGGTCCGGGCCACGCTGCCCGACCCCGACCAGGTCCGGCTGAGCGCGATCCCCGGCGCGGACAGCGTCGAGGTGCGCGGCGAGACCGTGCTGATCCACTGCAGCGATAGCGACGCGGTGGCCCGGTACCTGCTGACCAGCACCCCGGCCCGGGACCTGGAGATCAACACCCGTGGCCTGGAGGACGCGTTCATCGCGCTGACCAGTGATGACAGTGACACCCCCGCAGGAGGATCCCGATGACCACCGAGTCGCTGCCGGCATCTGCCGCGCTCACCAGGGAAGCCCCGGGACTAGGTGGCTTCAACGTCACCGTGCTGAAGCTGGAGGTGCGCCGGCTGCTGCGTAACCGGCGCACGGTGATCTTCTCCGTCGTGGCCCCCTCGGTCCTGTTCCTGGCCTTCGGGCTGAACAAGGCCTACGCCAGCCAGTCCCCCGGCCGTGGCAGCCATGGCAACGTCTCCGCGTTCATCATGATCAGCATGGCTCTGTACGGGGCGGTCCTGGCCACGACCAGCGGCGGGGCGATGGTGTCGATCGAGCGGGCTGCGGGCTGGAGCCGCCAGCTCCGGCTGACCCCGCTATCGCCAGTCGCGTACATCACGATCAAGATCCTGACCGCGATGATCCTGGGAGCAGCCTCCGTCATCGTCGTCTATGCGGTCGGGAGGGCGACCGGCAAGCCCATCATCATGCCCGGGTACCTGTGGATCGTCACGGCGCTGTGCGTCTGGGTCGGGTCGCTGGTGTTCGCGGCCTTCGGCCTGTTCATGGGCTACCTGCTGCCCACCGAGAACGTCATGCAGATCCTGGGCTTCGGGCTCATGCTGCTCTCGTTCGCGGGTGGCCTGTTCATCCCGCTGAGCCAGTTCCCGCACATCCTGCAGGACCTGGCCGAGTTCACCCCGCTCTACGGGCTCAACCAGCTCGTGCACGCGCCCCTGCTCGGCGTCGGCGTCCAGATGGCCTGGGTGGCCAACGCCGTGGCCTGGCTGCTCGTCTTCGCCGCCGGCGCCGTCTGGCGGTTCCGCAAGGACACCGCCCGGGTCTGATCACCGGGCCGGGCGCCGGGCCCCCGTCGGGGGGCCC
>DATCFY010000124.1:0-63829 GCA_036509255.1 Streptosporangiaceae bacterium | reverse complement strand
CCCGGCGCTGCCGCGCTGCCGGCCGCCATCGAGACGGCCACGCGCGCGCTCGACCAGCTCGGCGTCGGGAGCGGCAGCACGCTGCTCATCAACGGCGCCTCCGGAAGCGTCGGCAGCGCCGCGGTTCAGCTCGCCGTGGTGTGCGGTGCGCGCGTGATTGGCACCGCCAGTCGGGCAAACCACGAGTACCTTCGCTCGCTGGGGGCCGGGCTCGTCGCCTACGGCGAGGGCCTTGTCGAGCAGGTTCGCGCGCTCGCGCCCGACGGCGTCGACGCCGCGCTCGACGTCGCCGGGAGCGGCGTCCTGCCCGAGCTCATCGAGCTCGGGGGAGGCCCGGAGCACGTCGTGACGATCGCCGACTTCGGTGGCGCGCAGGAGCACGGGGTGACGTTCAGCAGCGGGACGCCGACCGCGCGGTCCACGCGCTCGCCGAGATCGGCGAGCTGATCGAGTCCTGGCGCTTCTCGCTCCCCGTCGCGCAGACCTTCCCGCTCGCCGAGATCGCGGAGGCGCACCGCGTCAGCGAGGCCGGTCACATGCGCGGGAAGCTCGTGCTGGTGGCCGGCTCTCCTATAGGCGGGTCCAGGTGATGCACGCGGAGAGGACGATGGCGGCGCGGTAGGTGATGGCGAGCTGGCCTCGGCGGCCGGATGTGGAACGTCATCCCGTTCACGCGAAGGTCGTGGCCCCTACCCTTGATGCCTGCGCGAACGCTGACGGCGTGGCAAGCATCCTGGGCACGCTGAGCCAGGAGCAGCTGCCAGCCAGGTTCCTCCTGACCGGCAACTTCACCAGCAGCTTCGGTGCCCAGGCAAAAGCTATGGCCGCCACGGGCCGGATGGGTGATCATGCGGTCTCGCACCCGTATTTCACCAAGCTGACCGACGCGCAGATCCGCCAGCAGGTCCTCATTGCGCAGCAGACCATCAAGTCGCAGACCGGTGCCGATCTCGCGCCATGGTTCCGGTTCCCCTACGGTGACTACAACGCGCGCACGGTGTCCGTGGTGAACTCGGCCGGGTTCGTGCGGTCGGCTGAACCATGGATACGCTCGGCTGTGAGGGCACGTCGGGGGGGATCACCGTGGCAAAGATCGTGAGCCGGTGCTCGGCAGCCTGCAGCCGGGCGAGATCGTGCTCATGCACTGTGGCTCGAACCCCAGCGAACAATCCACCCTGGACGCCGATGCGCTCGGCTACGGCGCGGCAGCGCTGGGAGCAGGGGTGGCCGGTGCCGGGCTGGCCGCTGACCGAGCCACCGGCGGCTACCGGATGCTGAAGTCCAACGGCGGCGTCGCCAACTACAACGCGCCCTGGTACGGCTCCCTCAACGGCGGGTATCCCCGCCGGCCAGGCCGTTACCGCGATCGCTGGCGAGTAGCGGTCTGGTGATGTCCGCGCCCTCGGCAGAGCCCGTCATCCGGACACCGCAGGGCGGCCTGAGCAGCGCCGAGGTGGCCGCGCAGAGATCCCACGGGGTGGCGAACGAGGGCGGGGAGCGCACTAGCCGGACGGTTACGGAGATCCTGCGCGCGAACATCCTGACCCGGTTCAATTTCATCCTGGGTGTGCTCCTGGCCGTGATCCTCATCGCCGGCGAGCCGCAGGACGCTCTGTTCGGCATCGTGCTGGTGACCAACGCGCTGATCGGCATCGGGCAGGAACTGCGCGCCAAGCGCACCCTCGACCGGCTCGCCGTGCTCAGCGCGCCCCGGGTGCGGGTGATCCGTGATGGCTCGCCGGAGGACATCGCCGTCGGGGAGCTGGTGGCGGGAGACCTGGTTGCCTTGCGCCCGGGCGATCAGCTGGCTGCCGACGGGGTTGTCCGGGCCAGCGCCAGCCTGGAGGCCGACGAGTCGCTGCTGACAGGGGAGTCCGAGCCGGTCGGCAAGCAGGCCGGCGACCAGCTGCTGTCGGGCAGCTTCGTGGTCGCCGGCTCAGGCAGCTATCAGGCCACCGGGGTCGGCTCCGGCGCGTACGCCCGCCGGCTCGCCGCCGAGGCGCGGCGGTTCACGCTGGTCCGCTCCGAGCTCATGGACGGTATCAACCGGATCTTGCGCTATGTCACCTGGGCGATCGTGCCGGTAGCGGCACTGCTGCTGGTCAGCCAGATGCATGCGCACGACACGGCCCGGGCCGCGCTGACCAGCACTGTGGCCGCACTGGTGGGCATGGTCCCGCAGGGGCTGGTGCTGCTCACCAGCGTGGCCTTCGGCGTGGCCGCGGTCACCCTGGCCCACCGCGGGGTCCTGGTCCAGCAGCTTCCTGCGGTCGAGGGGCTGGCCCGGGTGGACGTGATGTGCCTCGACAAGACCGGGACGCTGACCGACGGCACTATTGCGTTCGAGAGCCTCATCCCGCTCGACAACCAGGTGCCCGCCGACGCCGCGCTCGGCGCACTCGCCGATGAGCAGGACCCGAACCCGACGCTGGCGGCCATCGGGCAGGCGTTCCCGCCATCAGCGGGGTGGCAGCGCCAGCACGCCGTGCCGTTCTCCTCGGCCCGCAAGTGGAGCGCGGCCAGCTTCGACGGCCAGGGCACCTGGGTGCTGGGAGCCCCCGAGATGGTGCTCCCGGACGGCTACCCCGGGCCGCTGGCCGAGGCCGCCAGACTCGCCGCGGGCGGCCGCCGGGTCCTGGTGCTGGCGCACACAGCGCAATCCCCCGGCGGTGAGTCACTTCCTCCCGGCCTGCACCCGGCCGCACTGGTCGTGCTGGCCGAACGGCTGAGATCTGACGCCGCGGACACAATCGCGTACTTCGCCGCCCAGGGGGTAGCGCTGAAAGTCATTTCCGGTGACAGCCCGCAGACCGTCAGCGCGGTGGCCCGCCGGGCAGGCCTGCCCGAAGCCGGGGATCCCGTCGACGCGCGGGACCTGCCCGCCGACTCTGCGGAGCTCGGCCGCGTGCTGGAAGAACGCTCCGTCTTCGGCCGGGTGACGCCGCATCAGAAGCAGGCAATGGTCACCGCGTTGCAGACGCGCGGGCACACGGTCGCGATGACCGGTGACGGCGTCAACGACGTGCTGGCCCTCAAGCTCGCCGATCTGGGCATCGCCATGGGCTCGGGCGCGCCGGCCACCAGGGCCGTCGCCGAGCTGGTGCTGCTGGACGGCAGGTTCTCTAGCCTGCCCGGCGTCGTGGCGGAAGGGCGCCGGGTGACGGCCAACATCGAGCGCGTGGCGAACCTGTTCATCACCAAGACGGTATGGGCCACGCTGCTCGCCGTGGCCGTGGGCGTCACCCTGATGCCCTACCCGTTCCTCCCCCGGCACCTGACCGTCATCGACAGCCTGGCCATCGGCATCCCGTCGTTCTTCCTGGCCCTCGCCCCGAACACGCGGCGCTACCGGCCCGGATTCACCGGCCGGGTGCTGCGCTTCGCCATCCCGGCGGGCAGCATCGTCGCCGCCGCCACCTTCGCCGGGTACCTCCTGGCCCGGGCCAGCGGCCTGCCGCTGGCACAGCAGCGCACCGCGGCGACCCTGGTCACGTTCATCCTCAGCCTGGCCGTGCTGGTCCTGCTGGCGGTCCCGCTGACCTGGCGGCGGGTTGTCCTGGCAGGCTCAATGCTGGCCGGCTTCGCGCTGCTGTTTTCGGTGCCCGCCGTGCGCCGCTTCTACGCGCTCGACCTGCCCGGCGGTGAACTCGGGGCCACCCTCCTCGTCGCTGCGCTGGGGGCCGGCGGACTAACGCTCTTCTGGACGCTGTCCCGCCGCTCTTAGCCCTGTGTGTCAAGGCCCGCCATCCGGCCGGCGGCCAAACGCCCCTGGAGACCCGGACTTCCGGCCCTGCTGTTCAGCACGGGACGGGCCCAAGGTGGAACCATGGCGAGAGTCCTTCATCGTGCGTGGGCGCTGGCCGGACGCCGGTCGGCGCTGTTGCTGCTGATCGTGACGGCGGCCGGGCTGGCAGGCGGCGGGATCGCGGCCCTGGCCGGAGCCGGGGCCGCCAGCGACGCTATCTGGCTGGCCGCGGCGGCGGCCGGGCTGGGCTACGCGCTATGGGTCACAGCGGTCAGCATCCGCCACGGCCGGGTCGGGGTGGACCTCATCGCGGTGCTCGGACTGGCCGGCGCGATGGCCGTCGGTGAACTGCTCGCTGCCGCCGTGATCGCCGTCATGCTGGCCAGCGGGCGGGCGCTTGAGCAGTGGGCGGCTGAGCGGGCCCAGCGGGACCTGCATGCCCTGCTAGCCCGAGCGCCACGGACCGCCAGGCGGTATCGCGGCGACTCGCTGGAGACGGTGCCACTCGCCGCGATCGCCGCCGGCGACCTGCTCATGGTGGCGCCCGGCGAGGTGGTGCCGGTGGACGGCACCGTGGCAGGCGGCGCCGCAGTCCTGGATGAGTCCGCGCTGACCGGCGAGGCGCTCCCGGTCGGGCGGGCGGCCGGCGACACCGTGCGCAGCGGCGTTCTGAACGCTGGTGGCCCGTTCGACCTGCGCGCCGTCACCAGCGCCGAGGAAAGCACCTATGCCGGGATCATCCGCCTGGTGGCCGAGGCGGAAAGCTCACAGGCGCCGTTCGTCCGGCTGGCCGACCGCTACGCGCTGTGGTTCCTCCCCCTGACCCTGGCCGTGGCCGGGGCCGCCTGGGCGCTGGGCGGGCCAGCCCGGGCCGTCGCGGTGCTGGTGGTGGCCACGCCCTGCCCCCTCATCCTGGCCGCACCGGTCGCCCTGGTCTCGGGGCTGTCCGCCGCCGCGCGCCGCGGGGTGGTCGTGAAGAACGGCGGCGTGCTGGAGCGCCTGGCCCAGTGCCGAACCCTGCTGCTGGACAAGACCGGCACGCTGACCGCCGGCCAGCCCGCTGTCACCGCGATCATCCCGGCTGGGTGGCTGCCGCCCGCGGAGATCCTCCGTGCGGCGGCCTCGCTGGACCAGGTGTCCGCGCACGTGCTGGCGGGC
Organism: Streptosporangiaceae bacterium; assembly: GCA_036509255.1. Taxonomy (GTDB): domain Bacteria; phylum Actinomycetota; class Actinomycetes; order Streptosporangiales; family Streptosporangiaceae; genus RYN-230. The sequence continues at coordinate 58,926 of DATCFY010000124.1, read as the reverse complement.
GCGATCCTCAACGCGGCGGCCGAGAGGAAATACCCGCTGGCCCGGCCGGAGGCCGTGACCGAAGAGGCAGGCCGCGGCATCACCGGGACCGTCGATGGCCGGCAGGTGTCGGTCGGGCGCGCGGACTGGGCCGGGGTCACCGGCACGCCGCAGTGGGTCAAGGCGGTCCGCCGCCGCGCACGGCTCGACGGCATGCTCACCGTGTTCGTGGCGGTCGACCATCGGCCCGCCGGGGCACTGCTGCTGGAGGACAAGATCCGGCCAGACGCCCGGGCCACCATCCGGGCCGTGCGCCGGGGCGGCATCGACCGGATCGTCCTGGCCACCGGCGACCGCGCCGAGGTTGCCGAGGCGGTCGGCGCGATCACCGGCGTCGATGAGGTCCGCGCTGGGCTCACCCCGGCCGGGAAGCTCGAGGTCGTCCGCCGTGAGCAGCGGCGCGGGCCGGTCATCATGACCGGGGACGGGATCAACGACGCGCCCGCTCTCGCACTGGCCGACGTCGGGATCGCCATGGGAGCCCGCGGATCCACCGCCTCGTCCGAGGCCGCCGACGCGGTGCTGACCGTGGACCGGCTGAGCCGGCTCGGTGAGGTCGCGGCGATCGCCCGCCGGACCCGGGCGATCGCCCGGCAGAGCGTAGTGGCCGGGATGGGCCTGTCCCTGGCCGCGATGGGCGTGGCGGCGGCAGGGCTGCTGCCCGCGGTCTGGGGCGCATTGCTGCAGGAAGCCATCGACGTGGCCGTGATCCTCAACGCGCTGCGGGCGCTGCGGCCGGCCGGGGCTCCGGCGCGCCTGGCTCCGGCGGACGCCGCTCTGACCAAGCGGTTCCGCGACGAGCACGAGATGATCCACGCCGCCACCGACCAGATCCGCGCCGCCGCCGACGCGCTCGCCGCCGCCCCGCCGGCCGCTGCGATGGCCCAGGTCCGGCGCGCCTACACGGTGCTCACCAGCGAGATCGAGCCACACGAGAACGCCGAGGACACCCTGCTGTACCCCGTGGTCAGCCGCCTAGTCGGCGGGGACGACCCGACCGCGCCAATGAGCCGGGCGCACGCCGAGATCGCCTACCAGATCTCCCGGCTCGGCCGTCTCCTGGACGACATCGGCGGCGACGAGCCCAACGAGGCTGATGTCGCCGATCTCCGCAGCCTGCTCTACGGCCTCGACGCCATCCTGCGGCTGCACACCGCGCAAGAGGACGAAACGTACCTGTCGCTCGGCGACCCGGCCGGGGAGCTCACCAGCTGACCGCGGTGTACTTGCTCTCCGTGTAGTCGCGGACACCCTCGTGGCCGCCCTCACGGCCGAGGCCGGACTGCTTGACGCCACCGAAGGGGGCCGCCGGGTCGGACACGACGGGGCGGTTGAGGCCGACCATGCCGTACTCGGTGCGGTTGGCGGCCGCGATCGCCTCCCGCACGTCATCAAAGACCACACCCGGCTGCCCGGGGTGGGGCACCTGTCGCGGCCGTGGGAGACCGAGCCGCTGCGCTGGCTCGGCGCCAACGCCGGCCTGCAAGCCATGAGCCTGGCCGACCGGGCCGAGGCGCGCAGCGGCCGGCCGTCGCGGCTGGCCGGCCGCTTCCTCGGCGGCTGAGCTCCTGGGCGGCTGAGCGCTAGCCAGCCTGGCGGCCGGCTCCGGGGATCACCCAGCGGGCTGGGGCCGCCCGCCTTTGCGGCAGGCGGCCCCAGCCCCGGTTCCTAGTGCGATGCGGTGAACGCCAGCGCCGGCACGAACTTGGCCGCGTTGATCGTGCCCCACCCGCTGGCCAGATCGTATCCAGGGGCGGCGGTGTACCCGGTCACCCCGGCGAAACTGTTGTCTCCGGAGGTGATGTCCACCAGCCCGGTGGGAGCACCGTGCCGGCTGGCCGCACCAAGCAGGTACAGCGCCGGGTTGATCAGGCCCAGCCGGTGCCCGGCCACCTGGTCGGCCAGGGCAACGATGCCGGAAAAGATCGGCGTGGCCTCACTGGTGCCGCCGATGATGTACCAGCCCGCCCCGCCGGTCCCGGCGAAGGACCAGTAGACCCAGCAGCCGCCGTTGACCGCGGCGCTCATCGAGATGTCCGGGGTGCCGCGATGGCTGCCCGCCACGCCGCGGACACCGATCTGGTACAGCGGCCGGGAGAAGACCGCGGACACGCCGCCGCCGCCCGCACCGTACCCGTCGTTCCACACCGAGTCGGGCTGCAGCCGGTTACCCGCGTTGTCCAGGTAGAGCTGCGAGCCGCCCACCGAGGTGACCAGCGGGTCCGTCGACGGCCAGGAGTTCACCCGGTACGGGTACAGGGTGGACCCGTCCAGCTCGTAGTCGGTCGCGCCGGCGTCACCGGACGCGGCCAGCACAGTCACGTGATGGGCCAGCGCGTCCTTGTAGGCGTAGCGGAGGTTGAGCAGGCTGGAGTAGTTGCCCTGGCTGAAGCCGGGGAACGTGTTCTCGGTCGCGCCGAAGCTCTGCGAGATGACGTCGCCGACGCCCGCATTGATCAGTGACTGCTCGGCGTTCATCATTTCCGGGAGGCCGGTCACCCCCTCGGTCTCGGCCACCGCGGTCTCGGCCAGGACGATCTTCGCGTCAGGGGCGATGGAATGCGCGTACTCCACGTCCAGGGTCGTTTCCTCGGCCCAGCCGACCTGGGTCGCGTTGGTGGGGTCAAACGGGGGGACGTTGCCGAACTTCACGATCTTCAGGTCGGGGTCCGGGAAGCCGAACTGCTTGTCGAAGGTCTTGATGTCCTGGCTGATCGTGGGCGAACCGTAGGAGTCGACGATCACGATCGTCTTTCCCTTGCCGGTCACGCCCCGGGCGTAGAGCGGGTTCAGGTTGTAGGCGGTCCGGTACTGCAGCGGCGTGTAGCAGCTGATGCCGATCTCGGACTGGCACTGCGCGGTGGACAGCGGCGCGGGAAGCTGCTTGCCGACCAGGATCGGGCGGCTCACCGCAGGCACGGCCGCAGCCGGGCGGACGTGGCTGACCGCGGCGGGCGCGGCGGGCACGGCCAGCGCGACCAGGCCGGCCGCTGCCGCGAGCGGTAGCGCGCGGATCGCGACCCGCCCGCCCCGGGAGGTCGCGCGTGCGCCCCCGGAGGGCACGGCCCCCCGGACCCGGGTCGCTCCGCCTCGAGCCTTTCTACCGGAGATCATCGACATGGCCCCTCCTTGGGAGTTGCCCGGCCACCGCAGCCATCATGAGGCAGCGCGGCCGCGCAGAGTCCGTGAGCCCAGCCGGTCAGCTGAGCTTCCCACCTGCAGCACGGACCTTTTATCCCATAGGGAAGGAATTGAGTCGAGACCCTTCGGTGGCGGCGTTTCCTGGGCGGCGAGCCGCCGGGGCGGGCCCATCGCTGGTGAGAGTCATGACGTTCGGTCCTGCAGGTGCCCTCGTCTGCCGCAGCACGCTGGTGTCAGGCAAGAAAACGCGAGGGGTGACAACCATGAAGGCTGTGGTCGTCTACGAATCGATGTACGGCAACACGCACCAGGTCGCCGACGCCATCGGGACCAGCCTGGAGAGCTGCTTCGAGGTCAGAGTGGTTCCCGTGTCACACGCGGACCACGCCGTGCTCGCCGACGCCGACCTGGTCGTCGTGGGCGGCCCCGACGCATGTTCACGGGATGAGCCGGCCAGGCACCCGCAAGGGGGCAGTCGAGGCGGCGGGCAGGCCGGGCAACCAGCTGAAGGCCGAGCCGGACGCGCTGGGCCCGGGACTGCGTGAATGGTTCGGCACGGTAGGGCACTATTCCGCCAAGGCAGCGGCCTTCGATACCAAGCTGCACGGGCTGGCTGCGCTGACCGGCCGGGCGTCCAAGAGCGTGGCCCGGCTGCTGCGCGCGCACGGGTTCGAGCTGGTCGGGGAGCCGGAGAGTTTCCTGGTGACGACGCAGAATCAGCTCGACGCCCAGGAGACCAGCCGGGCCCGCGAATGGGGATCCAGGCTGGCCGGGAGCATCACGCTGAGCCAGAGCCCAGAGACCTCCGCCAGGCCCGGCGCGGAAGAGCTCACCAGCTGACCGCGATGTACTTGCTCTCCGTGTAGTCGAGGACACCCTCGTGGCCGCCCTCACGGCCGAGACCGGACTGCTTGACGCCCCCGAAGGGCGCCGCCGGGTCGGAGACGACGGGGCGGTTCAGGCCGACCATGCCGTACTCGAGTGCCTCGCTCACCCGCAGCCCCTCGGCGAGGTCGTTCGTGTACACGTAGGAGACCAGGCCGTACTCGGTGTGGTTGGCGGCCGCGATCGCCTCCTGCACGTCGTCGAAGACCACGATGGGGGCGACCGGGCCGAAGATCTCCTCGGTGAGGATGTCGGCGGCGGACGGCACGTCGGCGAGCACCGTCGGCGGGTAGAAGAAGCCCTCGGTGTCGGGGGCGGCCCCGCCAGTGAGCGCGCGGGCGCCCTGGGCGAGCGCTCCGTCTACAAGGCTCACCACCTTCTCGCGAGAGTCCTTGTTGACCAGCGGGCCGATCTGGGTGGACTCCTCCAGACCGGGCCCGACGGTGAGCTCCGCGAACTCTTTGGCGAGTTTCTCCGAGAACTCGCTGGCCACGGAGCTGTGCACGTAGAACCGGTTCGCGGCGGTGCAGGCCTCGCCGCCGTTGCGGAGCTTCGCGATCATCGCGCCAGCCACCGCGGCGTCCACATCGGCGTCCCGCAGGACCAGGAACGGGGCGTTGCCGCCGAGTTCCATCGAGGCGTTGACGACCGTCTTGGCCGACTCAGCCAGGAGGGTGCGGCCGACCTCGGTCGAGCCGGTGAACGACACCTTGCGCACCCGGTCGTCGGCGAGCAGCGCGGAGGCGATCGCGCCGGACCGGCGGGACGGGATGACGTTGACGACGCCGTCGGGCACGCCGGCCTCGGCGAGGATCGCGGCCATCGCCAGCGCCGTAAGCGGTGTCTCGGAGGCCGGCTTGAGGATGACCGTGCAGCCAGCCGCGAGCGCCGGGCCGATCTTGCGGGTAGCCATCGCCGCCGGAAAGTTCCAGGGCGTGATGAGCAGGCAGACGCCGACCGGCTGGTGGATGACGAGAATGCGGTTGGTGCCCGCCGGGGCGGTCTCGACCGAGCCCTGGATGCGGACGGCCTCCTCGGAGTACCAGCGGAAGAACTCGGCGGCGTAGGCCACCTCGCCACGGGCGTCCGGCAGCGCCTTACCGTTCTCGAGGGTGATGAGCTTGGCGAGTTCCTCGGCGCGCTCGGTCATCAGCTCGAAGGTCTTACGGAGGATCTCGGCGCGGGCACGCGGCGCGGCGGCCCGCCAGCCGGCAGCGGCGGCTTCCGCAGCGTCGACCGCAGCGAGGCCATCCTCGACCGTCGCGGAAGCGACCTTGGCAATCGGCAGGGCGGTCGCCGGGTCGAGCACGTCGAAGCGGCCGCCGTCGGAGGCATCGGTCTCCTGGCCGCCGATCCAGAGGCCGGTGGGCACGGAGAGGTTCAGCGAGCCGAGCTTGGCCTCAGGGGGGGTGGTGGTCATGACCTGCTCCTGTCTTCTCAGATGATCATGCCCAGCGGGTTCTGGATCCGGGCCGTGAAGGCCGCCAGCCACTGGGCCGCGAGAGCTCCGTCGATCGCGCGATGGTCGACCGAGAGCGTGCAGCGCATGACGGTCGCCACGGTCACCGCGCCGTCGACCACGACCGCCTGCGGTGTCGCCGCGCCCACCGCAAGAATGCCGGACTGCGGCGGGTTGATGATCGCGGAGAACTCCAGCGTGCCGTACATGCCGAGGTTTGAGATCGAGAAGACCCCGCCCTCCAGCTCGTGCTGCAGCAGCCGCCGGTCACGGGCGCGCTGCACGAGAGACTGCGCCTCCGCGGCGATCGCCGACAGGCGCTTCGCCCCGACACCGCGCAGGACCGGGGTGACCAGCCCGCCGTCGGTCGCGACGGCGATCGACACGTCGACGGAGGCGTGCGCCACCAGACCCTCGTCACTCCAGGTGACGTTGGCCTCCGGCACGTCCCCGAACGCTGCGGCGACCGCCATGATGACGAAGTCATTGACCGACACCTTCACCGGCCCGGTCTCGTTGACCCGCGTGCGCAGCGTGAGCAGTTCGTCGACGACGCACTCCGTGGTCATGTAGAAGTGCGGCGTCGTGGTCTTGCTCTCGGTGAGACGGCGCGCGATGGCGCGCCGGATCGGGGTGTGCGGGATTAGGGTATCGGCGGGCGCCTGGGAGGGCTCCTGGGGGGCGGCGGCCGGCTGCGGGGCAGCCTGGGCGGCGGCCACCTGGGCTCCGTTTCGGGCCTCGCCCGCCGCCTGGCGCTGGCCGGCGAGCCGCTCGAGGTCACGGCGGACGATACGGCCGTTCGGGCCGGACCCCGAGAGCGCGGCGAGGTCAAGGCCCTCCTGCCGGGCAATCTTGCGGACGAGTGGGCTCGCGAAGATGCGGACTGGGGTCGCCGCCTGAGTCGGCTCGCTCTCATACGCGCGGTGAGCAGCCGGAACGGGGGGCCCGGCAGGGGCCGCAGGGACGGGGGGCCCGGTAAGGGCCGCAGGGGTGGCGCCCACGGGGCCGGCTGCCGGGCTGGCAGGCACCGGGCTAGCAGGCACCGGGCCAGCAGGCACCGGGGTGGCGCCCACGGGGCTGGCGGCCGGGCGAGCAGCCGGCGGGGCGGGGGCGGAGGGAGAGACCGCATCCGGGATGGCCGGGGCGGCCGGGTCCGGGGCGGAGGCGCCCGGCGGTATAGCGGTCGCCGCCGGGCCGGGAGCTGCCGGGGCTGCGGCAGTTTCGCCGCTGAGGGCGGCGTCGATGTCGGCGTCCGTCTCACCCTCGTGGACGAGCACCGCGATGGGCGCGCCGATCTCTCCGGAGTCGCCCACGGCGAGTACGAGCCGGCCCACGACCCCGGCCTCCTCGGCGCCGTACTCGACGATCGCCTTCTCGGTTTCGATCTCAGCGAGCGGGTCTCCGACCGCGACGGTGTCACCCGGGGCGACCAGCCAGTTGGAGATGGCCGCCTCTTCGGCACCCGCGAGCACGCTCGGCATCCGCACGACCGACGCCATCAGCCGGCCCTCCCGAAGCCGGTGCGCACCCGCTCGAGGCCTGCGGCGACTTCCTCGGTGCCGGCGATCGCGGCGCGTTCGAGGACCTTCGAGATGCTCGGGCTCGCCTCGGAGCCCGTCACGCGCTGTACGGGTTGGTCGAGCCAGTCGAAGAAGCGGCGCTGGATCTCGTCGGCGAGCCAGCCACCGTAGGAAGTGCCCTGCGCACCCTGCTCGACGACGAGCACTGCGTTCGTCTTCTTGATGCTGTCGCCGACGGTCTGCCAGTCCAGGCTCGCCCGGTCGAGGAAGCGCAGGTCGATGAGCTCGGCGTCGACCCCGGTCAGCTCGATCGCCTGCCGGGCGTGCTCGACCATCGAGAGGTACGTGAGCACCGTGACGTCCTGGCCCTCGCGCCGGACCGCGGCCTTGCCGAAGGGGATCTGGTAGTCGAGGTCGTCGACCGGGATCTCGCCCTCAGCGGAGTACAGGTCCACATGCTCGAGCATGAGCACGGGGTCGCCGATGGCGAGCGCCGCGTTCATCAGGCCCACGTAGTCGTAGGGGGTCGAGGCGGCCATGATCCGCCAGCCGGGGCTCGTCGCGAAGATGCCCGCGGGGTCCATCAGGTGCTGGGAGCCGTACCCGGAGCCCATGGCGACCTTGGTGCGGAGCACGAGCGGCACCGGGTTGCGGCCGCCGAACATGTGGCGGGCCTTGCCGATCTGGTTGAACACCTGGTCGGCGGCGACCCAGAGGAAGTCGGGGTACATGAACTCGACGACCGGGCGGAAGCGGCCGTCGAGGGCGAGACCCCCGCCGAGCCCGGCGAAGGCGTTCTCGCTGATCGGAGTCCCGAGCACGCGGCCGGGATACTTCTTCGCCAGGCCCTTGGTGGCGCCGTTCGTGCCGCCGTTGAGCCGGTGCACGTCCTCGCCGAGCACGACGATGCGGCCGTCCTCGCCCATCCGCCGGTCCATGACCCGGGACACCGCGTCGATGAACTTGCCTTTCTTGAGCTGGCCGGTGAAGTCCCCTTGCTCGACCGTGCGAGCGCCAGCGAGTTCGGCGAGGTCGCCACGGATACCGACGTCCACGAAGGCCGGATCCGGCCACAGGTCCGGTCGGATACGGCGGATGCCGGGCTTGGCCTCCGGGTCCCGCTCGACAAGTTCGCCCGCGGCCAGCCTCATGGCCCGCTGCGCCTGCTCACGGACGGACGCGAGGCCCGCTGCGTCGATCAGGCCGAGCTTGGTCATCTCCTTCGCGACGCGGTCGAGGGGGTCGCGGGCGCGCCACGTGGCCTCCTCCTCCTTCGTGCGGTAGCCAAAGGCGCTGCCCGGGAACGGACCGTTCTGGTGAAAGAAGCGGTACACGACCGCCTCGATGACCGCGGGGCCCTCGCCGGCGCGGAGCCGCTCCTGCGCCCGCTGCATCACCAAATGCACAGCGAGCGGGTCCATGCCATCGACCCGCCAGGCCGGGATGCCGAAGCCGAGGGCGCGCGCCGACAGCCGCGGCTCCCCGGTGGCCTCCTCGACGGTGGTCGAGACGGCGTACAGATTGTTCTCGATGAAGAAGCAGAGCGGCAGCTGCCAGGCGGACGTGAGGTTGAGGCTCTCCAGTACCGAGCCGATGTTGGCCGCGCCGTCGCCGAAGTAGCTGACCGTGAGGTCGTCGGTGCCGGAGTGCTTCTGTGCCCAGGCGTTGCCCGCGCCCATCGGCACGCCGCCGCCGACGATGGCGTTGGTGCCGAGCGCCCCGGCCTCGAACCACTGCAGGTGCATAGAGCCGCCGCGGCCGCTGCAGTAGCCCTGGGCGAGCCCGAGGATCTCAGCGAGCGTGCGCTGCAGTACGGTCTGCACCTCCGGCGTCACTAGGTCCGCCGGGTCGAGCACGCCCTTCGTCACGTGCGTGATGGCCTTGGCCAGGAACTGGTGGTGGCCGCGGTGAGAGCCGTTGACGGCGTCGGTCGACCGCAGCGAGACGATCGAGCCGACCGCGCCGCCCTCCTGGCCGATGCTGGAGTGGGCGGGGCCGTGCACGAGGCCCTCGCCGGCGAGCTCGAGGACCGTCTCCTCGAAGGCGCGGATGAGGTGCAGCTCCCCGAGCATCGTCGCGAGCAGCTCGGGGTCGGCGGCTTTCCAGTCAGCCGCCGTCGTGCTCAGCTCGATCCACTCCGAGCCGGGCTGGAGGCGCTTCTCGCGTGGCATCCGCATCTCCCTCGATGTGCTGACCGCCTGACAGGAGGCTACTGCCCAAATGTATCCATATCAAGAGGTAATCTGACGAGATCCGTGGAAATTAGCCTCAGGTTCAGAGATATTGGATACATACCCTGGTCGAGGAGGACCCATGGACACCGGCATTCCCGGACTGCGCGGCGGCGACCACATCGGCGTTACCGTCCCCGACATGGAGCAGGCGCACGCCTTCTTCACCGGCGTACTGGGCTTCGACTACGTCTACTCACTGCCTGAGATGCGGCACGACGACGACTGGATGCTCGGTCACCTCAACGTCGACCCGCGGGCGGCCGTGCGGGAGATCCGGTTCTACCGCGCTGGCTTCGGCCTGAACTTCGAGGTGTTCGAGTACGAGCCCCGGCCGGACCAGCGCCCGCAGCCGCGCAACAGCGATCTGGGCGGTCACCACGTGGCCTTGTACGTCGACGACCTGGGTGCGGCCGTTGCCTACCTGCGCGAGAAAGGCGTGCGGCTGCTGGCCGGCCCGGTCGCGAGCCGCAACGCCTCGGCCGGGCAGTGCTGGCAGTACTTCCTCAGCCCGTGGGGCATGCAGTTCGAGCTGGTGAGCTTCCCGGACGGGAAGGCGTACGAGAAGGACGCCGCCGTCAAACTCTGGCATCCCGGGCATCCGGCCCAGTGACACCAGCCGCGGCGACACCGAGCACGGGGACACCGACCACGGCGACGTCAAGCACGGGGACACTAAGCTCGGAGGCCACGATGAGTTACGACGTCGGGCACCGCGAGAACGTCGCGAGCCACCGGATCGCGGAGAGCCTGCGCGCCTCGATCCTGGACGGGAGCTACCTGCCCGGCGAGCGCATCCGGCAGGAAGACGTCGCGGCCCGCTCCGGCGCGAGCCGCATCCCGGTACGCGAGGCGCTGCGGATGCTGGACTCCGAGGGGCTGGTCACCCTCGTCGCCAACTCAGGCGCCTGGGTCACCAAGCTGAGCCTCGGCGAGTGCGTCGAGACCTACCTCATCCGCGAGCGGCTGGAGCCGCTCCTGCTCCGCACCAGCATGCCGCGCCTCGACGCCGCCGCGGTCGATCGTCTCGGCGGGCTGGTCGAGGAGATGGAGGCGGGCGCCCAGCTCGATGCCTTCCTGCGCGCCGACCGGGAGTTTCACCTGTCCAGCTACGCGGGCGCGGCCTCCAGCGAGATGTGGCAGATCATCCACCGCATGTGGAACACCACCCAGCACTACCGGCGCGAGTTCACCAGGCTGGCGGCGCATGCAGCCGGCCTGAGCGTCACGCACCTGGAGCACCGCCTGCTGCTCGACTGCATCCGCAGGCAGGACCCGGACGACGCCGAACGGGCGCTGGTGACCCACATCCGCCGCACGCGGCTGGAACTGGAGAAGCATCCTGAGCTCTTCGCCTGACCGCCGGCCGGGCGCGCGCGGGTTCCGCATCCTCCGTATGCTCCGGATGGCGAGCTTGACAGGAAGACGGATAATGGCTGAGAGTCGCAATCGATTGCACTTGATGGTTGGCGCCGGGTTCCTGAACCGGGGTTCTGAGGACTTGCATTGCTAAGGAGGACGGGTTGACTGAGCGTCCAGCAGGGGTGCGGCCGATCGGCGCCCCTGGCCACATGGGGGTCGACTACGAGGAGCGGGTCGACTTCGGCCGGCTGCGCAATCACCGCATGGAGCGGGCCAGGGCGGCACTGGAGGCGAGCGACTGCGGCGCCTTCCTGCTCTTCGACTTCTACAACATCCGCTACACGACCCAGACCTGGATCGGCGGAGCGCTTGGCGACAAGATGATCCGCTACGCCCTGCTGCTGCGGGACCGCGACCCGATCCTGTGGGACTTCGGCTCGGCTGTACGGCATCACAAGCTGTACTCGAAGTGGCTGCCGGACGAGAACTGGAGGGCCGGTTTCCTGGGCTTCCGCGGCGCGGTCGCCCCCGAGGCAGGCCTGATGCGCGACGCGGTGACCGAGATCAAGTCGCTGCTCACGGAGGCCGGCGTGGCCGGCGCCCCGCTCGGCCTCGACATCGTCGAGCCCCCGTTCCTGTTCGAGCTGGAACGGCAGGGCATCACGGTGCGCGACGCCCAGCAGTCCATGCTCGACGCCCGCGTCATCAAGTCGCAGGACGAGATCATGCTGCTGAACCAGGCGGCGGCCATGGTGGACGGCGTCTACCAGGACATCGTCGAGGCACTCAAGCCGGGCGTACGCGAGAACGAGATCGTCGCGCTGGCGAACAAGCGGCTCTACGAGCTCGGCAGCGACCAGGTGGAAGCGGTCAACTCGATCTCGGGCGAGCGGTGCAACCCGCATCCGCACAACTTCACCGACCGCATCATCCGGCCCGGCGACCAGGCCTTCTTCGACATCATCCATTCCTTCAACGGTTACCGGACCTGCTACTACCGCACGTTCGGAGTCGGCAGTGCGACCGATAGCCAGCGCGACGCCTACAAGCAGGCGCGGGAATGGATGGACGCGGCGATCGGCGCCATCAAGCCCGGGGTGTCGACCGACGTCGTGGCCCGCGTGCTGCCCAGGGCGGAGGACTTCGGCTTCGAGAACGAGATGGCCGCCTTCGGCCTGCAGTTCGCGCACGGGCTCGGCCTCGGCCTGCACGAGCGGCCGATCATCTCGCGGCTCAACTCGCTGGAGCACCCGCTCGAGCTGGAGGCGGGCATGGTCTTCGCGATGGAGACGTACTGCCCGGCCTCCGACGGCATCTCCGCCGCCCGCATCGAGGAGGAGGTCGTCGTCACCGACTACGGGACCGAGATCCTCACGAAGTTCCCGGCCCAGGAGCTGTTCGTGGCGAACAAGTACTGAGAGGCGCCGGAGGGGGTGCGGAACGGGCGATGCGTGCGGAGCCGCCGGCGGCCACGTTCCGGTTCGCTCTGCGGGGCAGATACTGTTAGCATCACTGCGTTCCAAGCGCCGCTAGCTCAACTGGCAGAGCAGCAGACTCTTAATCTGCGGGTTCGGGGTTCGAGTCCCTGGCGGCGCACCCTTTCTGACCTGGAGTTTTATCACTCCAGGTCATTTTTTATGGGTCCGGTTTGTTCCTGGGCCCCGCTCCCTGGGGTAGCGCAGGGCGGTCAGGCCACGGCGCGCCCGCTTATGCCTGCCCTGTGCGGGCCCATCGCCTGACCAGCACCAGGCCAGGAGAAGGGCGAGGAGCAGGCCGGGCACGAGGGCCGAGGTTGCGGCGGCCAGCCGGCGGCGGGCTCGGTCCGGCATCAGGGCGGTCCCCCGCAACGTGTCTGCCGCGTAGCTCAGCATGCGCACGGCGCGGTACGGGGCAGGCCTGATCTCGCGATCATGCACGATAGCGGGCAGCTCAGCCGCCCATTCCCGGTAGCGCTCGTCCTGGATCTCAGGTGGCAGGCGGCGGCAGGCCACGCCCACCAGGTACTCGCCAACCCGCAGTAGCGCGCGCTCCAGTGGCACGGGTCATCGGCACGCCTCGAACTCTACACATGTAGGAAAACTGCGTCGAGGGCGGCGAACGCGGGTGGCCAGCCGCGTTCTCCCGCGGCTGGCCACCCGTCTCCCGGGGACCGGTCAGGTCAGGGCAGCGTCCATTTCTGGTTGCTGCCGCCGTTGCAGGTGTACAGCTGGAGCTGGGTTCCTAGCGTGGTGCTGGAGCCGGGGTCGTCCAGGCACTTGCCAGAGGCCGTGTTCTCCAGCGCCCCGTTGACGGCCGTCCATTGCTGGTTGGCGCCGCCGTTGCAGGTCCACCATTCGATCTTCGTCCCGTTGCTGTAGTTGGCGCCGGTGATGTCCATGCAGCCGCCGTCGATCGTGAGGGTGCCGTTGCTGTTCACCGTCCAGCTCTGGGCCGCCGCGACACCGTTGCAGGTGTACAGCTGGACATGGTTGCCGTCGGTGGCGCTGGCGTTGGCGAGGTCGACGCAGTCGGCGCTGTTGACCCCGGCGACAATGGGCCCGGTCGCTCCGCTGCCGCTGCCGCTGTATGTCGCGTAGCCGACGGAGGTGATGTTGGCCTGGACCGCGTTCTCGGTGGCGGCCGACGGGTAGCCGGAAGTCATCACGCCTTCGTAGAAGGTGCCGGCGGAACCCTTGCTGTTGTCGCCGCCGATGCCGAGGATGATCGCCCCTTCCTTGTGCATCGGGTTGTACCCCGACACGTTGGGGCGTGGCCCGCTGTAGAACGTGGACAGGCCGCCGGACTGTGCGTTGCCGCCCAGGATGGCCCACTGGTTCGGCCCGCCCTCGATCATGGCGGTGGTGAACCGGTCGGCGATGGTCGGGTCGTTCGCGTTGTAGCCCGCGTTGACCCCGGAGTACAGGCCATTCTCCATGTCGGCCATGATCCAGGGGCCGTTGCCGGTACCGTAGCCCCAGACCTTGATGTTGCCGAAGTAGATGGCTTCCATGTGGCCGTTGCCGGTGTCGTTGTTGCTCGTCTCGGCGTTGCCGTAGTCGAAGCAGCAGCCGCCGTTGTAGTGCGTGCCGTCGAAGATCGCGTACTCGCCTTCCGGGCTGTCGCCGGTGGCGATGCCCGAGGTGCTGTCGTCGCGGTACCCGGTGCCCGCCGCCACGTAGACGCCGTAGACCTTGTGGCCGCCGGCCATGGCCGGCGCCGCGGTCGCGTTCGCGAGGTTGTCGGGGCCGCCGGCCGCGCCGCCGCCGGGTGCGTCGGTGAGGTTGTTGCCGTGGCCGGACTGGTCGTAGATCTCGGTGATGACGCAGGTGGTGCCGGCGCAGAAGGAGTCCTGCGCCGCGGCGTTGGCGTAGCCGCCTGCGCTGAGCGTCGAGATGTTCGTGGTGGCGCCGTCCGACGCGCGCCGGACCTGGTACAGCGCCCCGTTGTAACTGGCGTACAGCGCGCGCGTGGTGCTGTGCGCGGCCACGCAGGGCGTGCCACCGGACGCGTAGATGTCACACGGCAGCGACGCGGCCGCGGCCGGCGGGGCACCTGCGGCCACTAAGGCGCCGACCGCGAGCGCGATCGCCGCACCTAAGAGCAGGGCTGCCCGCCTGACGGACAGCAGCGAAGACCGGATGGTCATGGGTGTACCTGCCTTTCCTTATCCGAGGCGCCATTGCTGGCTGGATTGGCTGTTACCGGTTCGGAGTTCGATGAGGGCGTGTGCCAGTGGCGGCGCTGGCGCCGTCGTGTGCGGCCCAGGCCGGATTGGGCGTCCCTGGTGGTGCCGTTGGCATTGACCCGCCGAGGCTGGTTCGCCGCGCGATGGCCGGGCCAGGCGGGCCGCACGGCCCACCCCGGACCCTAAGTCGCGCTGACGCGTCCGGTGCGGGCCGCCCGCCACGCACGAAGCCCCGAGGATGCGGCGCCCGGGCATGTCTGATGCGTGGATGACAGCCTGGTGTAATCCTGACTGCAGCAATCCTTCTTCCACGTCCTGCGGACGGGCCGGCTCGCGGTGGTTGGGTGGCTGGTCCACCGTGTCCGGGGAGGCGGCCTGCGTCCTCATGCCGCGTCCCGCCACTGGCACCGCCACTCGCGCGGCAACGACGCCACCGCAGAGAAACCGAGCAGCCACATCGCTGCCTCCTGTCTCATGCCGTCCCGCCTGGCATGGCGCCAGCGGCAGGCCCCGGGGGAGACTCAGCCCGATAGACGTTAGCGCTAACAAATCCTCTCTGCCTGCAGAGACTGAAGGGGCTGAGCCGGGAAGTCCCGCTCATTGTGAGCGATAACAAACCGGCGGTCAATGGGTCACCCCCAGTCCATTTGCCAAGCAGGTAAGTGGCCCGGGCAAGCAGCAGCGTCCTTGGCGGTCGCCGACTGGCTGGGATCCCACAGTCACGATCTGGCTGATGCGGGTCTATTTCACTGAAGTCCCGCGCGAGCTTGACGAGGCGGCCTGGATCGACGGCTGCAGCAAGATGCGCGCGCTCTGGAAGGTGGTCCTGCCCACCGTCTGGCCCGGCCTGACCACCGTCGGGCTGCTCGTGGGCCTGGCCTCGTGGGGAGAGTATTTCGGGGCGCTGATCCTGACCGGGCCACGCACCGAGACCGCTCCGGTGGCGGTCGAGGGGTACATCGGCACCACCTTCGCTAACTGGAACGAGCTGGCCGCCGCGGGCGTGGTCCTCGTCGTTCCCGCCCTGCTGGCCACGATCGTGGTGCAGCGAGGCTTCGTGCGTGGCCTGACCTTTGGCGCGGTGAAGCAGTAGCCGGCCTTCGCCGCCGCAGCCGGGGAGGCCGGGGCTGCTCAAGCGCGGCGGATACCGTCAGTCCCGGTCCTCGTTCCGGCTCGGCTTGACGTACCCGAAGAACGCGCGGCGCTTGATGAGCTCGGCGACATCCGCGGGAACCATGCCTTCCCACGAATCGTCGTTCGCGGCGATCCGGCGGAGCACGTCGCGGCTGAAGATCGGCAGGAACTCGGGCTTGTAGTTGTCGAGGTGCACGAAACTGCCCCGGCCCGCCAGATAGTCATACAGCGGCTGCAGCTCGGGCCGGACCCTGATGTCGTTCACGGTCGTGAGCTCTTCGCCCGGCGAGCGCTGCAGCGGGTAGACGTACAGCTTCAGGTCGTTCTTGAACAGCCGCCCGAAGCTTTCCAGGATCCCGCCGGGCAGCTGGACGTGATTGCTCTCGTCGAACAGGTCGATGAGGCTCGGCACGCCCATGACGATGCCGATCCGCTCGCTGGTCCGCTCGGCGATGTAGGCGGCCAGGCGGTAATAGTCGAAGTAGTTGCTGATCAGGACCATCATCCCACAGGCCGCGAGCAGTTCCGCGCGGGCCAGGAAGTCACGCCGGTCCACGTCCGCCCCGCCCGCGAGCAGGTTGCGCATCGTGATCTCGGTGAGGGCCAGCACGGGCTTGCCGCTGACCGCCGGGTCTTCCTCGAACCGGGCCCGGGCTGTCTCCAGCATGTCCAGGTTCACGTGCGTCGGCGGCCGGAAGCTGCCCCGTTCCACCAGGATCGCGTTCTTCCGCAGCACCTCACTCGGCTGCAGCACCTCGCGGTCCGGCCCGAACATGGCCACGCCGCTGAGGCCGAGCTGGACCAGCTTGAGGGCCATCAGCCTGTTGTCCACGCCGCGGAACTCGATGCCGCGGAACTGGATCATGTCGATCTCGATGCGGCCCGTGGTGAGCCGGTCGAGCAGGCTCTCGATGAGCTTGTCCGGCTGGTGGTGCTGGAAGAACGCCCCGTAGAGCAGGTTGACGCCGACGATCCCGAGCGCTTCCTGCTGCAGCCAGGCCTCCACGTCGAGCATCCGCACGTGCATCACGATCTGGCTCGGCTCGTCACGCGGCTGGGCCTGGAACTTCACGCCCATCCAGCCGTGGCACTCGTTGCCGCCCCGGAAACTGCGCGCCACCACCGTGTCGGCGAACGCGAAGAAGCAGTTCTCGTCGCCGCGCTCATCGTCGAGCCGCTCGACGTTGAGCTGGAATTCCTTGTCGAGCATGCCCTGCAGCCGCCCGGCGGACACGTACCGGTCCGCCTTGCCGTAGACCGCGTCGCTGACGGCCATGTCGTAAGCGGAGATCGACTTCGCGATGGTGCCCGCGGCGCCGCCGACCCGGAAGAACCAGCGGACCACCTCCTGGCCGGCCCCGATCTCCGCGACCGTCCCGTACCAGCGGGGATCGAGGTTGATGCGCAGGGCCTTCTGGTGGGTGTCGGATTCATGGGCACCGTTGGCGAGTTCGGTCAATGCATCCCCCCGCCTGCGCCCGGCCGCTTAACAGCCTGGCATCCTCGTTCAAGGTCAGGCCCGACATCAGCGTCCGACGCGGTGATTGTACTAATGACGTGTTATCCGGCGCCAGACCCGGCCGGGCGAAGTGACTAGCCAGGAGCCGGTCGAACTCCTCAGCGCGCAGCGGGGGCGAGAAAAAGAAACCCTGGGCGACCTCGCAGCCGATCGCCTTCAGGCCCGCGACCTGGCGGCTAGTCTCCACGCCCTCTGCGACCGTCGCGATGCCCATGGCGTTGGCCAGGTCGATGATGGCCCGGACGATCGCCGAATCCACCGGGCTCTCTGCCACGCCCTGGACGAACACGCGGTCCACCTTCACCTCGTGGACGGGGAACTGCTTGAGATACGCGAGTGAGGAATGCCCGGTACCGAAGTCGTCGATGGCCAGGCGGACCCCCAGCCGGTTCAGCTTCTTCATGATCTCCCGGGCGCCGGAAAGATCGGCCATGACCATGCTCTCGGTGATCTCGAAGATGAGCAGCTCCGAGGGCAGACCTGTCGCCTCCAGCATCGTCCCCACATACGCCGCCAGGCCACTCTCCTGAAACTGCCGCGGTGACAGGTTGATGCTGATGGGCAGCCCCACGCCCAGCCGCTCGCGGATCGAGCACGCCTGCTGGCACGCCTTGTCCAGCACGTACCGGCCCACCGGCAGGATCAGCCCGGTCTCCTCGGCTATGGGGATGAACCTCTCGGGGCTGATCAGGCCGTGCACCGGGTGACGCCACCGGACCAGGGCCTCGGCGCCCACGATCTGTTGCTCATCGAGCGAGTAGAACGGCTGGTAATGCACCTCGAGCTCGTCCCGCTCCAGCCCTTTGCGGAGGTCGGCCTCGAGCTGGAGCCGCTCGGACGAGCGGGTCCCCATGGACGCCTGATCGAACACCTTGTAGGTGCCGCCCCCGCCCTTGGCCTTGGCCTCGTACATGGCCACGTCGGCGTTGCGGAGCACATCGTCGGCGCTCTTGCCCGGCTCGGTCAGGGCGACGCCGACCGACACGCTGGCGACTAGCTCGTAACCGTCGGGCAGCACGATGGGCTGCTGGACGGCGGCGCAGATGCGCCGCGCCGCGGCGGTCGCCACGCCCACCGCGTCCACGTCTTCGAGCAGCACCACGAACTCGTCGCCGCCGAAGCGGGCGAGCAGATCGCCGCTGCGCACCACGGCCTTGAGGCGGCCCCCGATCGCCACCAGGAAACCGTCGCCGGTCACGTGACCGAGGCTGTCGTTGATGCTCTTGAAGCGGTCGACATCGACGAAGATCAGGGCGTGGGTCTTCCGGTCCAGCACGGACCGCCGAAGGGCCTGATCCAGGCGCTCCACCAGCAACCGGCGGTTGGCCAGCCTGGTCAGGCTGTCGTAGCAGGCGTGCTGGTGCAGCTCGTCCTCGAACGCCTTGCGCTCGGTGATGTCCCGGAAGGTGATCACCGCGCCCGACGGTGCGCCGTTGCTCGCCACGGCCGACGCCGTGTATGCGACCGGGATCGCCGCGCCGTCCTGGCGGCGGAACCGGGCGTCATCCTCCCGAATGGTGCAGCCGGTGCGCATGGCCTCGCGGGCCGGGACGAGCAGGAAGTCCGGGGCCATCGGGGCACCGTCGCTCACCGGGTCGTCGATCGTGATGTCGAGCGACGGCAGCTCGATCATGCTGGCCGCGGCACGGTTGACAAAGGTCAGCCGCCCGGCCGCGTCGATGGCGCAGACCCCTTCCCCGATGTTGAGCGTGATCGAGGAGAGCCGCTCCCGCTCGACATGGACCTGCTGGTACAGCTCAGCATTGGTCAGCGCCCCGCTGCCCACCGCGGCCAGGGCCCGGAGCAGGCCCCGGTCGGCGTCATCGAACGGCTCGTCCCTCCGCCGTCCCGACGCGACCAGCCACTGCCGCCGACCGGCCACGGTCATCGGCGCGGAGAGCTGGCCAGTGCCGGGCTCGTCAGCGGTCAAAGTGACCCCCGGGCTGCGGAGCAGCCGCCGTACCGCCTCGCGGATGGTCTCGAGCACGGCCTGCTGGCGCAATCGCCGGTTCGCCTCCAGAGTGACCTCGTATAGACCCTTCATCCGGCTGTGGTCATGCAGGGCCGCGAAACGTGCGCTGATGAGCTGGCGTTCCAGGACGAGTGCCGGGATGGCCAGCGCCAGGGCCCACAGGTGCGCCTGGATGGCCAGGGCCAGGATCAGGCCGGACATTGCGCCCGCGCCTGCGAGCATCATCTGGATCGGAAGATCGCGCGCGAACTCGTTCCACGTGGCGCCCATCGGGAGGACGACACCGGCGATTAGGACCGTATTGACGAGGACGAAGGCACATACCCCGGCGACCATGGCGGCCAGCTGGCCGGCAGTCAGAGAGCCAGAAGGGACCGCGACACTCCGGGATAAGGCGAGTCCCAGGCCGGCCGCGATGAGAACCTGGCCGGCGTTGAAAGCGGACTTGATGAGCGGACGCCGGCGGGCCACCTGGGCCAGGACCGTCGCCAGGGCCATGACCCCCAGGGTGAACTGTGGTGACACGAGCAGGGCGAGGATCACGAAGATTCCCTCGTCCGTATTAAAGGCCTCCGATTCGCCACCGCGGTATACGACGATCGGCCACAGCCAGCTGGCCAGGGCGAGGACGCCCATCGCGGCCGCGACAACGCACTGGCTGCCGCTGGCCTGTCCCAGGCCTGGGTGCCGCCATCCGACCAAGCAGAGGGTGCCCAAGCCCCCCGCGACCGAAGCGGCGATGACGCCCCAGGTAGTGCGGGGGATCTTCGTGGTCTTCATGGCCCGGCTGCCTGCCGGGCTGGTCACTTCCATGCTGAGCTGTTCCAGGCGGAGCCGTTCCAGGCCGCTCCGTTCCAGGCCGAGCCGGCCCAGCCGCCGTCGTTCCAAGCCCGGCTGTTCCAGTCCTTGCCGTTCCACTCCGCCCCGGCCCAGCCGCCGTCGTTCCAGGCCCGGCTGGTCCAGGTCCAGCCGTTCCAGGCTGAGCCGTCCCAGGCCCAGCCGCCCCAGTTCCCGCCACCGGCCGGCCCCTGATTCCATGTGATCCCGGACCACAGGCTCGCGTTCCAGGTGTCGGCGGAGCCGGTGGGCGACAGGGAGACCGTGGCCCCCAGCAGCGCGCCGAGCAGGCCGCCGGCCGACTGGTTCAAGTCCATCGGACCCGAGGTGGCCGCCGCGTAGGCGTCGAGAGCCCCGTGGCCGTCGACGAAGGGGTTGCCGACCGGGCCAGGGTTCGTCGTGCCGAGCAGGCGCGCCTTGACCTCATCAGGGGTGAGACCAGGATTGTCCGCGAGCACCAGCGCCGCCGCCCCGCTGGTGATCGCGGCGCTGAACGAGGTGCCCGAGCCCACGAAATTGGCGGGGCCGACCCGGGCCGACGGGTAGTTGTCGTCGATCGTCGAGCCGGGGGCGGCCAGGCTGACCACGGACCGGCCCGACGACACCAGATCCGGCTTGACCCAGCCGTCACGTGACGTCGGCCCCACACTGCTGAAGTCGTTCATCTCGTCGTCCGCGGGCGACGGCGTGGCCATGTCGTCCAGCGCGCCCACGGTGATGACCAGCGGGTCGTCACCGGGGGACAGGATGGTGCCGTTGAACGGCCCAGCGTTGCCAGCCGAGGTCACCACCGTGATTCCGGAGTTCCAGACCGCCTCGACCGCCTGATCCAGCGGGTTGGTGACCGTGGACTGGCTGGACTGGAACCCCAGGGAGAGGTTGAGCACCTTGATGCCGTAGGCGGCCTGGTGATCGACGGCCCACTGCAGGCCCTGGATCAGGGTGCTCAGGTGGGTGAGGCCGTCCGGCCCGGCCACCTTGATCGACACCAGCCGGGCGCCCGGCGCTTCACCCGAGTACTGCCCGCCCGACGAAGCCCCGTCCCCGGCGATCAGCCCGGCCACGAACGTGCCGTGCCCGTAGCTGTCCTGGAACGGGTTGTTCCCGCCGGTCAGGTCCACGCCGCCGGCCAGCCGGCCGGAGAAGTCGGGCAGGCTGTCGATCCCGGTGTCCAGCACGGCCACGGTGACCCCCTGGCCGGTATCGCCCTGGGCCGCCAGCCGGTCAGCGCCGGTCTCCTGGAGGAACGCGTCGGACGGCGTGTGGGGGCCGGTGGACTCCGTCGTGGACTGCACGCTCACCGGAAGGTCGGGGGTGACGGTGAGACCCGGTACCGCCGCCAGTACCGGCTCCAGGACGGTGGGGACCAGAGCCTCGACCCCGTCGATGAGGTGGTACTGAGCCAGGATGGTGCCGCCCACCCCCAGCACCGCGCTGACCGGGTTCAGCAGCCCGGTCGCGGTGACGATGACGGTCTCCTCCAGGCTCGCTGACGCGGCCGGGACACCCGCGATCGACGTGCCCGCTAAGGTGGCCGCCAGGACGGTGACCGCCGCGGCGATCCGGCCTCGCTGCCGGCGGGCTCGCCGCGGCCGGGCATTGACACCTGCGCCGAATGAGACATGTGGCCACATTGAGTAGCCCCTCCCCCTAGGTGCCTTTTGATCCACCTACCGTACGCGTCAAGTCCGGTTTTCGCGGGAAATTGACTTACACAATTTGCGATTCTGGCCATTACCAACTAATTCCATGGATATTAGTAGTGACGGGCCAGATTCCCTTATGCGTATTAGTAGTAAGCGGCCAGTCAGTATCGGAAGCGGATTCCGGCAGATTCGCCCGGGAAAAGAAGGATGCCGCGCTATGCGCACTACATCCCGATCCCGGGGCTGGGTCAGCCGGCCAGCAGGTCCAGCCCCAGATCGAGCGCCGGGCTCGAATGAGTGAGAGCCCCGACGGCGACGAAATCGACGCCCGTCTCCGCGACGGCCCGGGCTTCCGCCAGCCGCAGCCCCCCGCTGGCTTCCAGCCGGGCGGCCGGGAACCGGGCGGCCAGGGTCACCGCGGCCCGCAACCCGTCCAGCCCCATGTTGTCCAGCAGGATGAGCCCCGCCCCGGCGTCCAGGGCCTCACGGACCTGGTCCAGCGTGTCGCACTCCACCTCGAGGGGCAGGCCCGGCGCGGCCGCGCGCACGGCCTCGATCGCCGCCGTCACGCCGCCCGCCGCCACCACATGGTTGTCTTTGATCAGCGCGGCGTCGCCGAGCCCCATCCGGTGGTTGCGGCCGCCGCCGCAGCGCACGGCGTACTTCTCGAGCTGGCGGAGCCCCGGCGTGGTCTTCCGGGTGTCACGCACCGCGCATCCCGTGCCGGCCAGCGCGTCCGCCCAGGCCCGCGTCGCGGTGGCGATTCCCGACAGGTGGGTGAGGAAGTTGAGCAGGGTCCGCTCGGCGCCGAGCAGTTCCCGGAGCGGGGCGCGGACCCGCAGCACATCGTCGCCCGGCTCGATCCGGTCCCCGTCCACGCGCCGCGGCCCGGCGGCTTCGGGCGGGATACCGGCTACGTCGAGAACGGCGAAGGCGACCGGGAGGCCCGCCAGCACGCCCGGCTCCCGCGCTACGACTCCGGCCACCGCCTGGGCGTCCGGCGCGGCGGTCGCGGCCGAGGTGATGTCAGGACCGTAACGGAGGTCCTCGTCGAGCGCGCCGCGGACGATCCGCCAGGTGCCCTCCGGGTCCAGTCCCGCGGCGGCCAGCCGCCCGGTCACCGTCGCGCTGCCGGTCATCCGTCCGCCCCGGCTCCGGCCCGGACGGCCCCGGAGGACCGCTGGCCCGCGTCCACGCGCAGCACCGTGTGGCGGCCGCGGGCGTCCGGCCCGGCCAGCGGCACGTGCCGCCACCGATGGCAGCCGCGGCTCTCGCTGCGGGCCAGCGCGGCCGCCGCGACCAGGACCGAGACCGCGTGCAGGCTGGCCGCCTCGGCGGCAGCCAGGTCCAGTGGCCGGCTCGCGGGCCGGGCCTGCCCCAGCATCTGCTGCAGGTGTTCCAGCCCCTCACGATCCCGGGTTACCCCGGCGTGCCGTGACATGGCCGCGGCCAGGGCCGGCCGGCCGGCCGGGTCCACGCCGGGGCCCCCGGGCGGCAGCTGCAGCCGGGCGGGCGGCTCCGGCAGGTCCCGCCCGAGCAGGTCCCCGGCGCGCCGCCCGGTGATCAGGGCTTCGGTCAGGGAGTTGGACGCCAGGCGGTTGGCGCCATGCACCCCGGTCGACGCGGCTTCTCCCACGGCGTACAGACCGGGGACCGAGGTCTGGCCGTCCATGCTGGCCCGGATGCCGCCGCAGGCGTAGTGCGCGCCCGGCGCGACCGGGATCGGCTCCGTGACCGGGTCGATCCCCCGCGCCCGGCACAGGCCGGTCGCCGTGGGGAATTCCCGTTCCAGCCGGGCGCGGCCCAGCGCGGTGGCGTCCAGCCAGAGATGGTCGTCCGGCCCGTCTCCCTGGGCCATCCGCTGCTGCATGGCCGACGACACGACATCCCGGGGGGCCAGGTCGCCGAGCGGATGGCGGCCGGCCATGACCGGCCGGCCCGCCGCGTCGACTAGCACAGCGCCGGCGCCGCGCAGCGCCTCGGTGATGAGCGGGCACTGACCCCGGGCCGCCTCCTGCCAGAGCACGGTCGGGTGGAACTGCACGAACTCCACGTCCCGCAGCTCCGCGCCCGCCCGGCCGGCCAGCGCCAGCCCGTCACCGGTCAGCCCGGCCGGGTTGGTGGTGGTCGCGTAGGCCTGGCCGTACCCGCCGGTCGCCACGACCACGGCGCGCGCCGTCACCGCGCCCACCCGCAGCACCCCGTCGTCACCGGGTATCCCGGCCAGCACCCCGCCCACTGGTCCCCGGTCACCGATCAGGGTGTCCAGCGCGACGCACCGGGTCAGCACCTGGACGCGGCTGGCCAGCAAGGCCGCGGTGAGCACCCGGTGTACCTCCCCGCCGATCGCGTCACCTCCCGCGTTCACGATCCGCTTACGGCTGTGCCCGCCCTCCAGGTGCAGCGCGGTGCGCTCCAGCCGGGCGCCCCGGGCGACCAGCCGGGTGATCTCGCCCGGGGCCTCGGACACCAGCGCCGCGACCGCGGCCGGATCGCACAGTCCGGCGCCCGCGTCGAGCGTGTCCCGCTGGTGCAGGTCCGGGGTGTCCCCAGGGCCGATGGCCGCGGCCAGGCCGCCCTGGGCCAGCGGGGTCGAACCCGCGCCGATGCCGTCCTTGCTGAGCAGCAGCACCCGGCGGCCGTGCCCGGCGGCGGTCAGGGCGGTGGCCAGGCCGGCCGCCCCGGACCCCAGGACCACCACATCGGCGTCGCGTTCCCAGCGCACCGGCGGGTGAGGCAGGCCGCGGAGCTCGGCGCGGGTCACCGCGCCGCCCTTCCCGCCGGCGCGGCCGCTGAGTCCCCGGCCGTGATCATGGCCTGCACCGCCCGGCGGGCCCGGCTCGCCACGCTGGCCGGGACGGTCACTTCCTGCACGCCCTCACGCAGGCAGCGCAGCAAGGTGGCCGGGGTCGTCATCTTCATGAACCGGCACACGGCGCCGGGGTTGACCGGCTCCCAGCGCACGGCCGGGTTGGCCTGGCGCAGCTGGTGCAGCATGCCGGTCTCGGTGGCCACGAGCACGGACGCCGCCGTGGTGGTGCGGGCGGCGTCGAGCATCCCCCCGGTGGACAGCACCCGGGTCCGGCCGGCGGGCAGGTCGCCCTCCCCCGCCTGCCACAGCGCGGCGGTCGCGCACCCGCACTCCGGGTGGATGAACAGCTCGGCCCCCGGCTCGGCCGCCGCCTTGCGGCGCAGCTCGTCCGGGCTGATCCCGGCGTGCACGTGGCACTCGCCGAGCCAGATATGCATGTTGGCCCGGCCGGTGACGCGCTGGACGTAAGCCCCGAGGAACTGGTCGGGCAGGAACAGCACCTCCCGGTGCTCCGGGATGGACGCCACGATCTGCGCCGCGTTCGCCGAGGTACAGCACAGGTCGGACTCAGCCTTGACCTCGGCGCTGGTGTTCACGTAGGCCACGACCGCGGCGCCGGGATACTCCGCCTTCCAGTCCCGCAGCTGCGCCGCGGTGATGGTGTCGGCCAGCGAGCAGCCGGCCCGGGGCTCCGGGATCAGCACCGTCCGGTCCGGGGCCAGGATCTTGGCCGTCTCGGCCATGAAGTAGACGCCGGCGAACACGATCACGCTGGCCGCGCTCGCGGCGGCCAGCCGCGACAGCGCGAGCGAGTCGCCGACGTGATCGGCCACGTCCTGGATCTCCGGGGCCTGGTAGTTGTGCGCGAGGATGACCGCGTCGCGCCGCGCCGCCAGCCGCCGGACTTCCGCCGCCCAGTCGCCGCCGGGCTGCTTCCGGCCTGCCCGCGCACCGGCGGCCTGTGTCCCCGTCATGGTCTGCCCCAATCTCCCGCAGAGGTTTTAGACTCTGAGTGTAAAACTTTTCGCCTCATGATCTAAAACTGGGGCCCAGTACCATGCGGAACGTGCCCGACGATGAGCGGTTCTTGCATGAGGCGCTGGCGGTAGTCCTTCAAGTCCGCCATAACGGTCTTCACGTTCTGCTGTGGCGCCGGGGCGCGCCGCCGTTCGAGGGACGGTGGGCCCTGCCCGGGGGGCCGCTGGGATCAGGCGAGCGCCTGGGCACGTCAGTGGTGCGGCACCTGGCCACGAAGGTCGACCTCACCGACATCGCCTACCTGGAGCAGCTGGAGACCCGGAGCGACCCGCAGCGCGATCCCCGGGGCCGCATCCTGGCCACCGCCTACCTGGCCCTGGTCTCCGCCGATGTCGACCCGCGCATTCCCGCGGACACCGCGTGGCACCCGGTCGGGGACCTTCCGCCCACCGCGTTCGACCATGGGTCGATCACCGAATCGGGCCGGGACCGGCTGCGGGCCAAGCTGTCCTACACCAACATCGGGTTCGCGCTGGCTCCCGAGACGTTCACGATCGCCCGGCTGCGCGACGTTTACGCCGCCTCGCTCGGCTACCCGGTCTCGGCCACCAACCTGCAGCGGGTCCTCACCCGCCGCGGCGTCATCGAGGCCACGACCGCGGCCACCCGGCCGACATCCCTGGGCGGCAGGCCTGCCGCGCTCTACCGGTTCGTGGCCCGGACCCTGGTCGTCACGCATCCCTTCGCCGCGTTCCGGCCGCCGTCCCCGGCACGGGCCGGGCTCCCCCTGACGGCGACTCCGTGACCGGGACGGTCAGCCCCCGCCCTGGTGCGGGCGCCCCGGCGTCACCGCCGGCGGCCCTGCAGACCTGAGCCGGGGCACGTCGGCCATGAGCTGCGCGGTGTAGCTGCTGCCCGGATCGGCGAGGACCTGCTCGGCGGGCCCGGCCTCGACGATCTCGCCCCGCTGCAGGACCACGGCGAACTGCGCGACGTTGCGGACCAGGGCCAGGTTGTGCGTGATGAAGAGCATGGCGAGGTGCCGCCGGGCCGTCGCGGCGCGGAGCAGCTCGACGACGACCGCCTGCACCGAGACGTCCAGCGCCGAGGTGACCTCGTCGCAGACCAGCAGGCGGGGCTCGGCGACGAGGGCCCGGGCGATCGCGACCCGCTGGCGCTCACCGCCGGAGAGCTGGTCGGGATAGCGGGACAGGTAGCGCCCGCCGAGGGCCACGTCCTCGAGCACGCTGATCACCCGGTCGGTCTGCTCGCCCCGGGGCACGCGCAGGAGCCGCTGCAGCGGTTCGGCCACGATCTGGCCGACCGTCTTCCGGGGGTTGAGGGAGGTGTAGGGGTTCTGGAACACGCACTGGATCTGCTGCAGCACCGGCACCGGGCGCTGGCGGGCACCGTGCGCGAGCCGGGCACCCTGGAAGGTCATCTCGCCGGTCCAGTCCCGGTGCAGCCCGACGACGCAGCGGGCCAGCGTCGTCTTCCCGGAGCCGGACTCGCCGACGACGGCGACACACGACTGCGGCGGCACCTCCAGGCCGATGCCGGAGAGCACCGGCACCGGGCCGTACCGGGCCGACACCCCGCGGACCGAAAGCACCGGCGCTCCTGACGGCGGGCCCGCCGCCGCCGCGGCCTGCCGGGGCTGCGTGCGGGCGGCGCCGGCCTCCGCCGCGCGCAGGCAGCGCACCGTGCGTCCCGCCATCGGCGCCGACTCCGGCACGCGCCCCCGGCATTCGTCCAGCGCGATGCCGCAGCGGGGAGCGAAGGAGCAGCCCGGGCCGCGGTGCCCGGGCGGCGGCTGCTGGCCGGGTATCCCGGCCAGCAGCTGGCCGCCTTCCGGGACCGGGACCGAGGCGAGCAGCCCCTGCGTGTAAGGGTGCAGCGGGTGGCCGAACAGCATGGCGGCGGGCCCGGCCTCCACGATCCGGCCGGCGTACATCACGGCCACCTCGGACGCCAGCTCGCTGACCACGGCCAGGTCGTGGCTCACGTAGACGGCCGCCACCCCGTAGACCCGGCACAGGCGGCGGACGGTGTCGAGAATATGCCGCTGAGTCGATACGTCGAGGCCGGTGGTGGGCTCGTCCAGGACGATCAGCGAGGGCCGGCAGGAAAAGGCCATGGCCAGCGCGACACGCTGCTGCTGGCCGCCCGAGAGCTGATGCGGGTAGCGCCGCAGCATGTCCGGGGTCGCCTCCAGGCGGACCTCGCCCAGAACCTCGAGCGCTCTGTTTTCCTCGACGTCGCGGTCATGGACCCGCAGCGCCTCGCGGAGCTGGTAGCCGATCCGCAGGGCTGGGTTCAGTGCCGCCGAGGGGTCCTGCGGCACGTAGCTGACCCTGGCCCCGCGCACCTGCCGCAACCCGGCCTGGCTCAGCCGCAGCAGATCCACCCCGTCCAGGCGGATCTCGCCGGCGCTCACCGACAGGCCCCGCCTGGTGTGCCCCAGCAGTGCGAGAGCGACCGTGGTCTTGCCCGACCCGGACTCACCGACCAGGCCGAGCACCTCACCCGGCCGGACCGCGAAGGAGATCTCGCTGACCACCGGCGGCCCGTCGCGGCCGCTGCGGATCTCCAGGTCGCAGACCTCCAGCCGGTAGCGTGCTCCTTCGCCCGCCCGCTTCCCCTCCACCCCGCTCATCGGACTCCGCTCCGGGCAGGACCGAGCTCGTCGACCAGGGCGGCTTCCTCGGGCTTGCGGTCCACCCCGAGGGCGGCCCGGCCGACCGCGTCGGTCAGCAGATTGGTGCCGACGGTGAGCAGGGCGATCAGCAGGGCGGGGATGATCACGGCCCAGGGGTTCAGGGCCAGGCCAGCCCGGTTCTCGTTGATCATCGTCCCCCAGCTGGGGGACGGCGGGGGCTGGCCGAAGCCCAGGAAGGCCAGGCCCGCCATGATGATGATCGAGTAGGTCAGCCGCAGCCCGGCCTCCACCATCAGCGGGGTGCTCAGGCTGGGCAGGATCTCCTTGGTCATCACCGCGGCCGGGCGCATGCCCTGCAGCTCGGCCACCTTGACGAAGTCCCGCTCGCAGACGTCCAGCGTGGCCGCCCGCAGCACCCGGGCGACGGCAGGCGCGTGGGTCAGTCCGACGGCCAGCACGATCAGCCACAGCTTGGGGCCCAGGATGCTCAGCAGCAGCAGGGCGAAGACCAGCTGGGGAAAGGCCAGGATCACGTCGACGGTGCGCATGATCAGCCCGTCCCGGCGGCCGCGGAGGTAGGCCGCGCTGATCCCGGCGGCCGCCCCGGCGGCGATGCCGAGCACCGTCGCGGAGACCGCCATCAGCAGCAGCAGCCAGCCGCCGTCCAGGACCCGGGACAGGACATCACGGCCGAGGAAGTCGGCGCCAAGAAGAAACCGCCCGGACGGCTTCGCGAACGGGAAGGTCAGCAGCGCCTCAGGCGACTGCGGGGTCACCAGCGGGCCGATGACCGCGACCGCCACGACAAACCCGGCCAGCGCCAGCCCGGTGGCGCCCCGCGGGGTGCGCACCGCCGCGCCCGCCGAAGCCAGCCACTGGTGGCGGCGGATCCGCCCGGGGCGTGGCCCAGCAGCCGTCATGGGTACCCGGTCCCCCGCCCTACCTGGGAATCCTGTGCCGCGGCGTGACCAGCAAGGCGATCACGTCGGTCACGATGTTCATGAACACGTAGAACGCGGCCAGCAGCACGACGATGAACTGGATGACCGGGATATCGCGGTTCTCGACCGCGTAGACGAGCCCCTGGCCGATGCCGGGGAAGGCGAAGACGTACTCCACGATGACCACCCCGCCCGCGAGGTACAGGAAGTTCAGCCCGATGACCTGGATCACCGGTGCGGTGGCGTTGGGCAGCGCGTGCACCAGCACGACGCGCCACATGGGGACGCCCTTGAGCCGCGCCATCTCCACGTAGTCGGACTCCAGGGCCTCGATCATCGCGGCCCGCGTCATCCGCTGGATATACGGCACGATCACGATGACCAGGGTGGCCACCGGCAGGATCAGGAGCTGCGGGGCGCTCCACGCGTAGCTGCCCGGCGGCAGCAGGGACACCGCGGGCAGCAGGTGGGTGACCACCGTGGAGAACAGGATGACCAGGCCGATCGCGACCACGAATTCGGGCAGCGCGGTCAGGGTCAGCGCACTGACCGCGCAGACGTGGTCGAACCAGCCGTCCCGGCGGAGCGCGGCCAGCGCGCCGAGCGCGACTCCCGCCACGGTCCCGATCAGCCCGGTGACCGCCATCAGCACGGCGGAGTTGATGAGCCTCGGCGCCACATAGCCCCAGACCGGCTGCCCGTTGACCAGGGAGTGACCGAGGTGGCCGGTGAGCAGGCCGGAAAGCCAGAGCCAGTACTGGTCGAGCAGGCCCCGGTTGAGGTGCAGGGCGGCCTCCAGCCGGTGCAGGGCCGCCGGGCTGCTGGCCGCCGTCCGCCCCAGCACCGCGTTGGCCGCGTTACCCGGCAGGACCTCGGTGGCCGCGAACACCAGCACAGACACGACGCACAAGGTGAACAGCCCGGCCGCCGCCCGCCGCCCGAGAAGGTGGCGGACGGGGTGAGCGGCGCGCGCGTCTGCCACGTTGCCGATCCTTCCCGCCAGCATGAGATGCCCCATGTGCCATTTACCGGAATCAGCCTGAATCTTACTCTTCGCGGGGATATTCTCCTCGAAACGTCACCACAAGTGGCGAGCGGGCCCGCTAGATCAGCCCGGCCGCAAGGCCAAGGCAGCACCTTTTATCTCCGAATTATCTTAGTAAATCCTCGTCAGGCCAATGGACCGTGGGGTCGCCCATGTCAGGCTTCGATCGTGATTCCTGGGTTCGCCCAGTGACTGGTGCAACTAATGTGACAGAACAGGGCCAGGCGTGCACCTCCCGGCCGGCCGTTTCCGGCGGCAGCAATCGGAGACAAGCGCATATGGCTAGCTCTCGTAGTTACTTCGTAATTGCGTGCCAGAAGATTGGCTCCTCTCCCCGCTTCCTCCCTGGAGATCAGGCCCGTCCGCAGCTGCCCGGCAGAACCCAGGCCAGCAGAACCCGGGCCAGCAGAGCCCAGGCCACGAGAACCCGGGCCAGCAGAGCCCGGGCCCAGGCCGGACGGGGAGGTCGCGGGCGGTGAAGGCGGCGGCGTTCTACGAATACGGGCCCGCGGAAGCGATGCAGTACGCGGACATCCCCGATCCGGTGATGGGCCCGGGGGACGTGCTGATCCAGGTCCAGGCCTGCGGAGTCAACCGCTCAGACCTCGATTCCCGCGCCGGGACGTCCCGCTGGCCGTTCGAGCTGCCGATGGTCCTCGGAGCGGAGTTCGCCGGCACGGTCGTGAGCGTGGGCGACCATAGCGGGCCGCTCCGCAGCGGCGATCGCGTCACTGCCTTCCAGCAGTTCAGCTGCGCCCGGTGCGCCCGCTGCGCCCGGTGGCGGCCCGACCTTTGTGAGGCTTTCGAGGTCTTCGGCACCACCCGGTGGGGCGGCTACGGCGAGCTGGTCTGCGTCCCGGCCGAGGTGGTCGTCCCGCTTGATCCCGCCGATGACCTGCTGGCCATGGCCGCCGGGCAATGTGCCGTCAGCACTGCCTGGCATATGGTCAACCGCCTGGCCCTGGTCCGGCCGGGCGACCTCGTGCTTGTCCCGTCGGCGTCCGGCGGCGTAGCGAGCGCCCTGGTCCAGTGCGCGAAGCTGGCCGGGGCGACCGTGGTCGCGACGGTCGGCTCGACCGCCAAGGCCGGCCAGGTCTCCTCGCTCGGCGCGGATGCGGTCATCGTCCGGGGTGAGAACGACGTCGCCGCGGACCTCCTGCGGGCGACGGGTGGCCGCCGCTTCGACGCGGTTCTCGACACCGTGGGCGGCGGGCTGTTCTCGGCGCACCTGTCCGTGCTGCGCGAGGAAGGCACGCTGGTCACTTGCGGCGCGCACGCCGGCGAAGTGGTCCCGCTCGACCTGATTCCCCTGTTCCGGAACGGCTGGCGCATCATGGGCTTCCGCCTGGCGCCACCCGACGATCTGGCCACGTCGCTGGACCTCATCCGGCGCGGCTGCGTCACCGTGCCCATTGCCACCACCTTCCACGTTAGTGACGCCGCCGCGGCGCATCGTTTCCTCGAGCGCGGCGAGCACGTCGGAAAGGTGCTCCTTGTGGCCGGGTAACACGTCGCTTCCGGAGCGTATTCACGCGGGTAGCGCGACCACTCGGCCTGTGACATTATGGCCAGTAATCCGCATAGGGCGCTTTACCGGGAAGATTGGCCCCGCATGCCGCGCCGGGCCGTCGTGCGCCCATTCGATCATGTTCCCTGAATGCTTTTCGCGTTCCTATGCCGAACTTCGTGGAGGTAGGTTTCCGTGGATCGACCCGATCAGAGCAGCACGCCGCGGCCGGGAGCAGAATTCGGGCGACGCCAATTCCTGCACGGGATTGCGGCCGCCGGCGCCGCGGCGGGCGCCGGAAGCTTACTGGCCGCCTGCGGCGGGTCCAGTTCCGGCGCGACCCAGCGTGCGGCTCAGGCCAGCCGCACCCTGAGGCATGGCGGCAACCTGAAGCTGGGCCTGTCCGGCGGCTCCAGCTCAGATACCCTCGACCCGCACAAGAGCCTCACCTACATCGACACGTCCCGGCTGCAGTCGCTGTACCAGCCCCTGGTCCAGCTCGACGCCCAGGCGCAGGTCGAGTACGTGCTGGCCGAGTCGATCACCCCGCATCAGGGGTCGCTCGCACAGTGGATCATCCGGCTGCGGCCCGGCGTGACCTTCCACGATGGGAAGGACTTCACCGCGTCCGACGTCCTCTACACGTTCCAGCGGGTCTACTCCAACGGGTTCACGGGGAAGTTCGGCCTCGGCCCGATCGACCTGGCGAACACCAAGGCCCTGGACCCGCACACCGTCCTGGTCCAGCTGACCAAGCCCTTCTCGAGCTTCGCCGAGCAACTGGCCGCCTTCTGGTACAACCTGTACATCGCGCCCGCCGGGTTCAACCCGGCGAAGCCGGTCGGCACGGGGGCCTACGTCTACCAGAGCTTCACCCCGGGCCAGCGCAGCGTCTTCACCCGGAACCCGCACTACTGGAAGCCGGGGCTGCCCTACGCAGGCACGCTGACCATCATCGACTTCAGCGACAACACCACCCTGCAGGACGCGCTGAGCACCGGCGTCATCCACGGGGCCGGTGCGCTCGACGGACCGCAGATCGCCTCCCTGGCTACCGCGGGCGGCATCAAGACGGTGGTGTCGCACTCCGGTGAGATCGTCCCCTTCACGATGCGCGTCGATCAGCCACCCTTCAACGACGTCAACGTCCGTCAGGCCATGCGACTGCTGGTCGACCGGCCGCAGTTGATCGACTCGGCCCTCGACGGCTACGGAGTGGTCGCCAACGACCTCTTCTCCCCGTACGACCCCGACTTCGACCACTCCCTGGTCCGCCCCGCGCAAGGCGACATCCAGCAAGCCAAGTTCCTGCTGAAGCAGGCGGGCCAGGAGGGCCTTACGGTGACCCTGACTACCTCGGCCGTGGCCACCGGCACGGTGGCGATGGCGACGGTACTGGCCGCGCAGGCCAAGGCGGCCGGCGTCACGGTCAAGCTCAGCAACGTCCCGGCCGGGACCTTCTTCGGCCCGAACTATCTGAAGTGGCCGTTCGCCCAGGATTACTACAACTATTACCCTTACCTGGCTCAGGTCGCGGAATCGATGCTGAAGGCATCCCCGTTCAACGAGACCCACACCAGCAATGCGCGCTACACGAACCTCTACAACCAGGCCAACGCCACCGCCAGCCTGTCGCTGCGCAAGGAAATCATCTCCGAGATGCAGAACTTCGATTTCACCGAGGGCGGTTATATCATCCCCGCCTTCATCGACGTGCTGGACGCGTACAGCGACAAGATAACCGGGTACACCGCCGGCAAGGTCGGCCAGCCGCTATCCAACTTCGACTTCGAGCATTTCGCGTTCGTCGCCTGACCTGCCACGAACGGGGGTCCAGGTAGGGGCCAGGTAGGCACCTCCCCCAACCACCACTGATTTACCGGCGAGGCGGGGCGTGCCGCAGGCGTATCCCGCCGAGTCCGGTAAATGGCGGGGGGTCCAGGGGGGTCGTCCCCCCGGACAGATATGGCGGGAGGTCCAGGGCGGGCGCCCCCCGGGATAGATCACCGGAGCACGAGGCTCTTCACCGGGATCGTGGTGCGGATCATCCCGGTGCCGTACATCAGGTCAGCCACTCGCTGCACCTGCCCGACGCTCAGGAAGGTCGGGTACTGGCCGACCGTGACGAGGGCGGCTTCCCGGGCGGACATCCCTGGCAAGGTGCCGAGCGCTGACCTGACGGTGCCGAGCTGCGCCGTGCTCGCCTTGGCCGCGTTGAGCGCGGACCGGAAGCCGCGCAGCGACGCGGCGTGAGCGCCAGCGAAGGGCGCGGTGGTGAAGTAGCCGGAGAGGGGCAGGTCGGCGGTCACGCCGCTGCAGACGTCGAACAGCTCGACGGCCCCCAGCTCGGTTTCGGCCTGCAGGATGTACGGCTGGGTGGCCACGATGGCGCTGACCTGATGGTCGCGGAGGGCGGTGACCAGATCGCCCGGGGGCATGGCCGTCCACAGCACGCTGGAAGGACTCACGCTGTCGCTCTGCAGCACCGACTCGGCCGTCAGCGTCTCGACGTTGTAGGGAGCGTCGGCCGAGAAGGGAGCGAGCTCCCGCGGCGGCGTGGCCACCATCTTGCCCTGCAGGTCCTGGGGGGCGGTGATGGCGGAGCCGGGGAGAGTGAGAACCTCCATCACTCCCGGCGAGGCGTCATACCCGTCCGCGATCAGCCTCAGCCGCACCCGCGGGTCATGTGCCTGCGCGTAGAGCAGCCCGGCGTAGTCGCCGCTGATGACGTCCGCCTGGCCGCTGGTCAACGCCGCGAAGGCCTGCTGGAGGGTCTGGTAGGTCTGCACCGTCACGTCGAGGTGGCGCTGGGAGAACAGTCCGTCCTGGACGGCCACCTGCAGCGGCGCGCTCGCGAAGCCAGGCACGACCGCCACCGTGATCTGCTGGCTCCCCACCGGCTGCCCGGCCGAGGCGCCTGGCACGTGGCACCCGGCCGCGAGCATCACCAGCGAGGCGGACACCGCCGCGGCGCGTGAGACGCGGGCCAGCTGCGCCCGCCTCTCGCGGGTCCAGGCCCGAACAAGCCTCATGGAGCCTCCTCAGCTAAAGTCCGGCGACCCCGGTTAAGGACCGGAATGAAAATGGGAATTTCCTTAGTGCTATAGCAGCGCCCGGGGTTTTCCGAAGAAAGGTAGTAATATCGCCGCGATTGCTGCTTACGCTAGTCCCCGACGTCGCCAGAGGTGCTCAGTTTGGCACGATTTACTGCAAACCCGCCTGCACTCTTGGCGTAGTTTGGCAACAGTGGTAACAATTGGGGTGGGATGACCCGGTGCGCGTTAGAGTTGGCTCCTGACTCTGCGGCCAGGGTCCGCGCTCAGAATGGTTGGCCAGAGACCGCGGCTGCCATTTCGGTTCCACATCGGTGCCTGCGGTTCGCTGGGCACCCGCCATTCCCGGGGTTGAGAGGTGCAGAAACTGTGCGATCCAGGCGACGGAGAGCAGACAGCGCGGACCCTGGCGCGGCCGCCCGCCGGCCGGCGCCGCTCCTCACGGCACCGCTCCTCACGGCACCGCTGGACGCGGCTGTCCACGGGCGGCGCGCTTACGCCGAGGACCAGCCTGAGCTGGGCGAAGCAGGGCTGGGGGAAGCAGGGCTGGCGGACACCACGGTGGCCCCCCAGTTCGGCGGGCCCGCGGACCCGGCGCCGCCCCAGAAGGCCTCCCGCTTCGCGCTGAAGAACTGGCGGGTCCGGTCGCGGCTGCTGCTGCTGGTCCTGCTGCCCCTGGTGGCGGCCCTGATCCTCGGCGGCGCCAGCGTGATCTCGTCCGCGCGCAGCGCACTGGGGTATCAGCGGGTCGAGCAGTTCTCCCGGCTGGGCGGCGAGATGACCAACCTGATCCAGGCCCTCCAGGCCGAACGGGAAGACACCATCAGGTACATCACCATGGGCCCGGCCAGCGGCGGCCGCGGCTCGCCGGGCCCGGCCGCGGCGCCCCAGTTAGCACTCCTCGCCCAGGACCGGCAGGTTACCGACCAGATGGCGGCCCGCGTGCGCAGCGGAGCCGCGACCATCGGCCGGTCCTACCCGGCCGTGGCTCAGCATGAGGCGAAGGGCGCGATCACCGCGATCGACGGGCTCCCCGCCCTGCGCAGCGTCGCGACCAGCACCCAGATCCCGTCGCTGGCGGTGATCCAGGAGTATGGCGCCACGATCAACCAGCTGCTCGCCCTGGAGGACGAGATCGCCAGCGGCAGCAACGACGCGGTCCTGGCCGACACCGCCCGGGTCGTCGGGCTCATCTCCGCCAGCAAGGAACAGGTCTCCCAGGAGCAGGCCATCCTCACCTCCGCCCTCACGCCCGATCTGGTGGGGGCGAACCAGTTCCAGCCCGGGCAGCTCGCCGCCATCAACGCCGCGCAGGCCGAGCAGCAAGCTGATCTGGCTCAGTTCAGCCTGACCGCCACCAGCGGCCAGCGGCACCTCTACGACAGCGATCTGTCCTCCGCGCAGGCCGACCGGGCCCAGGCGCAGGTGCAGCAGGCCATCACGCTGGCGCAGGGCGGCGGCTCGTCGGCGGAGAATCCGGCCTTCACCGACGCGGCCAGCGGTTCCGCGTACCTGGTGGCCAGCCTGCACGCGGTGGAGCAGGGACTGATGACCTCGGTCATCGCGCAGAGCGGCTCGCTGCGGGGCAAGGCGATCACCGCCGCGCTGATCGGCGGGTTCGCGGTGATCCTGGTCCTGGCCCTGGCCCTGCTGCTCACCCTGGCCCTGGGCCGCTCCATGACCCGGCCGCTGCATCAGCTGAGGTCCGGCGCGCTCGAGGTGGCCGGGGTGCGGCTCCCGGAGACCGTCCGCATGATGAGCGGCGGCGGCGACGCCCCGCTGGAAGTAGCCCCTATCGACGTGGATTCCACCGACGAGATCGGTGAGGTCGCCCGGGCGTTCGACCAGGTCCACCAGGAGGCGGTGCGGCTGGCGGCCAACGAGGCAGCGCTGCGCGGGAACATCAACGCCATGTTCGTGAACCTCTCCCGGCGGAGCCAGACGCTGGTGGAGCGCCAGATCCGCCTTATCGACGACCTGGAGCAGGGCGAGCAGGACTCCGAGCGGCTCGCCAACCTGTTCCAGATGGACCACCTGGCCACCCGGATGCGCCGCAACTCCGAGAACCTCCTGGTCCTGGCGGGCCACGAGTTGTCCAGGCGGCGGAGCGAGCCCGTGGCGCTGGTGAACGTCCTGCGGGCGGCGGTCTCGGAGATCGAGCACTACGAGCGGGTCGTGCCGGACATCCAGCCCGGCATCTCCGTCCGCGGGCAGGCGGTCAACGACGTCGTTCACCTGCTGTCCGAACTCGCCGAGAACGCGACCACGTACTCCCCCTCGGAAACCCTGGTGCACGTGTCGGGGTACTCGCTGAACAGTGGCGGCGTTCTGCTGGACATCACCGACCAGGGCGTCGGGATGGGCGGGGACGAGATCGCTCACGCCAACTGGCGGCTGGACAATCCGCCCGTGGTGGACGTCGCGGTCTCCCGCCGGATGGGCCTGTTCGTGGTCGCCCGGCTGGCCGCCCGGCACGGGATCCACGTCCGGCTCCGGCCCGGGTCCAAGGGCGGCCTGACCGCCCTGGTGTGGCTTCCCGACGAGGTGATCACGGGGCACACCGCCGCCTCGCCCCCGGACGTGCGCCCGCGGGCGCAAGCCAGCGCGTCGGCCGTGACCCCATGGATGGAGACCGGGCTGACCATGGATGGGGCCGATGAGCATCCCGCGGTCAGCTGGCCGTCGGCGGACGCCCGGCCGCGGCGGCCCGCGGACCGCTCCCGGGGCGGTGCCGCGGCCGCGGAGATCCGCCCGCAGCGTCCGGCAGATCCGCCGCGCCGGAACGCAGGCGCGGCCGCGGAAACCGGGACCGGGAGCAGCCCGGACGCGACCGTGGCGTTCCCGGCCCCGGCCCCGGCCCCGGCCCCGTCGCCGTCGCCGTCGCCGTCGCCGGTGAACGGGAACGGGGCGGTGACCGCGAAGCCCGCCGCTAAAACTCCCGGAGGTACCCTGGCGGCCCAGCACGTGGTCCTCCCGCCCGCGAAGAGTGCCGGGACGGAGAACCGGCTGCCGATCTTCGAATCAGTCGAGTCCGACTGGTTCCGGCGCGGCGGCCACCCCGTGGCCCGGACGGCCGGGCAACGGGACGCGGATGAGGCCAGCTGGTCGTCGGCCGGGAGGGCGGGATGGTCGTCACCCGGGGACGCGGGATGGCAGGCAGCGGAAGCGGTGCGGGCACCGGTGTTCGCGGACACCACGCAGGCGGGCCTGCCCAAGCGGGTGCCCAAGGCGAACCTGGTGCCCGGCGGGGCAGGCTCGCCGTCGGCACCCGAGCTCCCCGTGCCCGGCCGGTCGGCCACGCAGACCCGGCAGCGCCTGTCGAGCTTCCAGCAGGGAATCAGGAAAGCGCGCGCGGCCGAACCCGGAGATGAGACGCACCTCGGCGACGAGGCAGACCGTGCCTCGTGACCCAGTGCCTCGTAACCCAGTGCCTCGTGACACGGCGGCGCGCCCCGGCCGCCGACTATCCAGCTGGCCTCCACAGGCCAGGCAGAGAGGGGAATCGTGAGTCCGCTGACGTCGCCGGTCCAGGACCTGAACTGGCTTATCACCGATTTTGCCGGGCGGGTGCCTTCGGTGGCCCACGCCATCGTCGTCTCGTCCGATGGCCTGCCGCTGGCCTTCTCGGACGGGTTCCCGAAGGACCGGGCGGACCAGCTCGCCGCGGTGACCTCGGGCCTGACCAGCCTCACCCAGGGAGCGGCGCGGGTGTTCGAAGCCGGATCCGTCACCCAGACGATCGTCGAGATGCACCGGGGCGTGCTGCTCGTGATGGCGATCAGCGATGGCTCGAGCCTGGCCGCGCTAGCGTCCGGCGATTGTGACATGGGCCTGGTGGCCTACGAGATGGCGTTGCTCGTGGAGCGGGTCGGACGCGCCCTGACCCCCGAACCACGCACCGGGCTGCTGCGCCCCCCGATCGGCAGCTAGTCCCGGACGGGACCGATGCCCCGACTCACCTGCACGGAAGGGTACCCAGTGGATTACGCAAGCGCACAGCCCCGGCAGAGTGATGCAGGGAGCACGGCCATGACGTCCGTGAAGATCGTTATTGCCGGTGGTTTCGGGGTGGGCAAGACCACCTTCGTGGGAGCGGTCTCGGAGATCACGCCGCTGACCACCGAAGCCGTGATGACCGCGGCCAGCAGCGACATGGACGACCTGTCCGCGGTACCGGAGAAGGCGACCACCACGGTGGCGATGGACTTCGGGCGGGCCACGCTGGACGCCGGGCTGGTGCTGTACCTGTTCGGCACGCCCGGCCAGCAGCGCTTCTGGTTCATGTGGGATGACCTCATCGAGGGGGCCATCGGGGCCGTGGTACTCGCGGACAGCCGGCGGCTGGCCGACTCGTTCCCGGCGGTCGATTACTTCGAGGCGGCCGACCTGCCGTTCATCGTCGGCGTCAACGGGTTCCACGGCGAGTTCCCGCACAGCGTGGACGACGTGCAGGAAGCCTTGTCGGTGAACCAGGAGGTGCCGGTCATCCGCTGCGACGCGCGCACCCGCGAGTCAGCTAAGACAGCCCTGGTGACCCTGGTCCAGCACGCCATGGCCGCGCACCTGGCCCGCCAGTAACCAGCCAGGCCGGACGCGACGAACGCCCGCCCCACGTTCACCCGGGGGCGGGCGTTCAACGCAGAAGTGCTCAGGCTTCGAGCGCGGCGTCGAGGGTGATGTCCACGCCGGTGAGCGCCTTGCTGACCGGGCAGCCGGCCTTCGCGGCCTCCGCGGCCTTGACGAAGTCGGCGGCATCCAGGCCCTCGACCTCGCCACGGACGGTGAGCTTGATGCCGGTCAGCCGGAATCCGCCCGCGGGGTCGGGGCCGAGCGACACGTCTGCCTGCACATCAAGCGCCTGCGGCGTACCGCCGGCCTGGGCGATCACGGCGGACAGCTGCATCGCGTAGCAGGCCGAGTGGGCCGCCGCGATGAGCTCTTCCGGGCTGGTGTACCCCCCGGCCTCCTCGGCCGCCCGCTTCGGGAAGGACACCTCGTAGGTGCCGATTCCGGAGCTGGTCAGCTCGACCTGGCCTGAGCCTTCTTCGAGCGTTCCCGTCCAGCCGGTCCGCGCAGTACGTGTGGGCATCGGGTCTCCCTCCCGTTGATCAAGCAACGCCTGCACACTAGCCCCCACGGCGGGCGCGAAGCACCGTGTCCCTGATCGTGATGGGACGCCCGTCGGGGTCCGGGGCGGAGCGTGGCGGCGCGTCGTCCCTGATGACCTTCCAGTCACGGGGGTCGAGCAGGGCCGTGATGTCCTCGCCGGTGAAGAACAACTCGGGCATCGGCGGGCGCGGCATCGTGGTCTGCAGATCCGAGGGATGATGACCGACGATGAGCAACGTGCCGCCCGGCGTCACCGCGCCCGCGAGGCTGCGGAACAGCACGGCCCGCGCGTCCGGCGGCAGGTGCATGTACTGGCTGGAGACCAGGTCGTAGCGGGCCGCACCGGGATCCCAGCCGATCAGGTCGGTCTGCACCCAGTCGATCCGGGCCGCGATCTCAGGGCCGGCCTGCGCCGCATGGCGGGCGGCCCGCTCGAGCGCGACCGTGGACAGGTCGGTCCCGGTGACCCGCCAGCCGCGCCCGGCCAGCCAGAGGGCGTCCGCCCCCTCACCGCACCCGACGTCCAGGGCCGTCCCGGGCCGTAGTTCTGATGCCTCGCTGACCAGGTACTGGTTGGGGTCGCCGCTCCACAGCGCGGCGGCGGAGCGGTACCGCTCGTTCCAGAACGTCTCGTCGAACACCGTAAGCACCTCCGCCACGACCCTGGCGCGGGTGGCCGCCGGGCGCAAGCTTCGTTGCCGATACGGCAACCCGCGGTCAGCGGTCGAGGTCGTCCCAGAAGGTCTCGGAATCCTGGATGTGCTCCAGCATCACGGCCCGGGTGCGCACCGGCAGCCACTGCAGGTAGGGCAGCAACCCGGGGTCCGCGCGGGCCAGACCGTCGATGATCTGCTGGAGCGCCGCCTCGTTCATCGGCTGGCGCCGTGAGTGCCGCCGCACGAACCGCCGGACCGGGCCGGGTCGCTCTGGCTCGATGAGCAGGTCCGCCCGGCCCAGGAACAGGCTCCCCGCGGTCCGGGTGATGATCTGGATATTCCGCCGGGTGCGCGGGTATCCGCCCGCCGCCACGATCTCCTCCGCGTAGCCGGCCGGCAGGACAGGCGGGACGAGCCTGATCAGCCCGGCCTCGAGACGG
Organism: Streptosporangiaceae bacterium; assembly: GCA_036509255.1. GTDB lineage: Bacteria > Actinomycetota > Actinomycetes > Streptosporangiales > Streptosporangiaceae > RYN-230. The sequence goes on along the minus strand of DATCFY010000124.1, from coordinate 18,317 downwards.
CCCACCGGCCTGGACAGGGATGGGTCGCGCTGGCGCCACGCGGCGAGCATCGCGCTCTCCAGCTGGGCCTCCTGCAGCTCGTCGCCGCTCAGCGGGATGAGGCCGATGCGGGAGCCGCCGGAGCCTGGCCAGAGCGCCACGAGCACGTGCTCACCCGGGAAGTCGGCGCAGATGACCACGGTCGCCGGAGCCTGAGCCGGCTCCCCATCCCAGGCCCAGTTCGCGGTCGTGAACGTGGGCAGATGGGTGTACTCCGGCACCCGGAAGCTGAGCAGCGTCCGGTCGAGTGCCTGCAGGCACCCATCTGGATCAAGCGCGCTGGTCACGGTGCGGCCTGGACCGGTGACGGGAGGGTCCGCGGCGGTTTTCGTCAGGCGCTGATCCCTGGCGAATAAGCCCATGCCAACCCCCCTGGCTAGCGATTCAGGTCACCTGCCTCGCCACCCGCCGTCGTGCTCTGCGCACACCATTCCCGTGGTGGCGCACTGACGGCATTGCTTGCCGGGCCTGCCACGGCAGGCTTGGCAAGTCAGCAACGGCTTCCCTCAACCCGCCTTTTCGCAGGTAAGGCTGAGCATCGAGGCAGTCCCTCCCATGTGCCCTGAATATGCAAGCCTTACTCTCACAGAACAACCCCCGCATTCGGGGGGACGGCCAAAGGCCGGACAATCCCGGACATCCCGGGCCTGGCGGGGACCGGCGCAGGGCCGCCGCGGGGGCGGCCGCGGCCAGATTAAGGCTGTGTGGAGGGATGATCCCGGACAGTCCGTTATTGAGGAGCAGTCAGCCGGCGGGCGTGCCGGGTCAGCCGGGCACCGGGGTCGCCCGGATGAAGTCCGCGATGACCTGGCCGAGCTGCTCACCGGCGTCTTCCTGGAGGAAATGGCCTGCTCCCTCGAGCACCGGGTGGTCCAGGCCCGCGGCTCCCGGGATGTTCTCCCTCAGCATGGGCGCCATTGCGCCGGTGATCGGATCCCGGTCGCTGAAGGCCACCAGGAACGGCTTTTCCCAGGCGGACAGGTGCTGCCAGGCGGCCCGGTTGGCGTCCGAGGCGGGATCATCGGGGGTGGTAGGGACCAGCCCGGGCATGGCCCGCACGCCCGCGGCGAAGGCCTCGTCCGGGAAGGGCGCGTCGTAGGCGGCCAGCACGGCAGGCGGCAGCGTGGTCTGGCAGCCCGACTGGACCAGCCGGGACACGCTGAGCGCCGGGGCGGTCTGGACCACCTCGCGGAACCGCAGCCAGACGTCAGGCATCGGGTGATCCCCGGTGGGCAGCCCGGTGTTGGCCGCCGCCACCCGGGCGAAGCGGTCCGGATGCTCGGCCACCAGCCGCAGCCCGATGAGACCGCCCCAGTCCTGCCCGACCAGCGTGACGCCGTTCAGGTCCAGCCGGTCGAAGGCGAGGGCGCGGATCCATTCCACGTGCCGCGCATAGCTGTGATCGCTGACGTTCATGGGCTTGTCCGAGCGCCCGAACCCGGCCATATCCGGGGCGATCGCGCGCAGTCCCTCGTCGGCCAGCACCGCCATCACGGTCCGGTACAGGAACGACCAGCTCGGCTCGCCGTGCAGGAGAAGCACCGGCTCACCGTCGGGGGGACCCGCTTCCACGTAGGCCAGCCGCATTCCGCCGACCGCCGCGTACTGCGGGGCGTAGCGGAAATCAGGCAGGTCCCCGAACCGGTCCTCGGGGGTGCGGAGCACTCGCATCCGCCCATGCTGCCACGACCCCGGCCCGTGGCAGCATGGCGCCATGGACCAGAACCTGCCCGCACCCGAGGCGGGTGTCCCCCTGGTGGTGATCGGCGTGGTCCGCAGCGCTCACACGGAGCCGGAGACCACGCCGATCCAGGCGGCCCTCAACCGCGCCGGGCGCGCCGGGCACGGCATCATCGAGATCGCCGAGCCCTACCGGGAAGGCCTGTCCGGGCTGGACGGCTTCGGGTACGCGTGGCTGCTGACCTGGCTGCACCGGCCCGGCGGCCGGGAAGGCCAGGCTGGGGCCCGCCGCTCCGGCAGGTGCCCTACCTGCTGCGCAGCCAGCAGCGGGAGATGGGCATCTTCGCGACCCGGGGGCCGCGGCGGGTCAATCCCCTCGGGCTCAGCCTCATCCAGCTGGTCGACGTGACCCCGGAGACCGTGGAGTTCGCGGGGGTCGACGTCATCGACGGGACTCCGGTCGTCGACCTCAAGCCGTACGTCACCCGCTTCGACCGCCCGCCCGGCGACCCGCCGTGCGGCTGGTTCGACGAGATCGACATCAGCGACGGCAGCACCCCGGCCAGCCTCGGCCCGCCCAGCCTCGGCCCGGCCGGCCCACCAGCCTGATCGACCGCAGGCCCCTGGGTAGCCGCCAGTCGCTCATTTGGCCCTCTCCGCCGGCAGCGTGAAGTAGAACGTCGCACCGCCGCCTACCGCGCCTTCAGCCCACACGTGTCCACCATGGCGCTCCGCGATCTGCGCCACACTGGCCAGACCAATGCCGGTACCGGGGAACTCGCGCGCCGCGGGCAGCCGCTGGAAGGGACGGAACAGCGTGTCTGCGTAAGCGGGGTCGAAGCCGACGCCGTTGTCTCGCACATAGCAGCAGACGCGGGTGCCCGAGACTGACGCCGTCCCGAATTCGATCACCGCGGGATCCTGGCCGCAGGTGAACTTCCACGCGTTGTCCATCAGGTTCTGCACCACCGCGCGGACGAGGCTGCGGTCCGCGAGTACCCAGACTGGCTGCTGGACAGTCATGCGGCTGGGTCGTCCAGGGTGCTCACGCTGGAGTTCCCGGGCGATGCCGGCGACCTCAGCCCCCACGTCGAGCGCTTGCAGGGTAATCTCAGCGCGCGAAACTCGGGCCAAGTGCAGCAGGCCGTCGATACGCGTCGCCACCTGCTCGCTGGCCGACTGGATCCGTGCGGCATAACCGAGGCCAGTCTCGCTGAGACTGTCCCCGCACTCCTCCATCAGGGCCGCGCTGAATCCCGCCAGCGCCTGCAGCGGGGCGCGCAGGTCATGAGACCGAGTAGGCGAACGATTCCAGGCTCCGGTTGGCGCGCTCAAGATCCTCGTGCGCCTGGCGCCGGCTGGTCACGTCGCGGACGGCCGCGGTGACCAGGATCCCTTCCTCGGTGTCGATAGCGGACAGGGAGATCTCCGCCGGAAAGGTGCTGCCGTCCCGGCGCCGCCCGGCCAACTGCATCCCGGCCCCCATCGGCCGGTGCCGGGGATCAGCCGCACACCCCGCCCGGTGCTGGGGATGGACCGCACGCGCGGCATCGGGCACCAGCAACTCGACCGGCTGCCCCTCCAGCTCCTGCCGCCGGTACCCGAATAGCCGCTCCACCTGGGCATTGACCATCGTGATCCGGCCATCGGCGGCCACGCACACCATCGCATCCGGAGCCGCCTCCAGGAGTGCGACGAATCTGTTGTCGGAAAGCGACCTCATGATCCCCACCTGTGCCGTCGATGACGCTCGGCCGGGCCGCTGGCGGGGTGCCCCGGGAGCGCCCGCGGTGCCGGTCATATCGGTGCCGCCCGGTCCGTCGGCCCGTCCCCCATGACCGGGCCAGTAAAGGAGTCGAGAAGGCCGCCGAGCTCGGCGAGGTCGACGGGTTTGGTCAGATAGTGGCAGGCACCGAGGGTTCGCAGGCGGCGGATGACCGCCGGGGCGGCCTCGGCGGACAGCACCACCACCGGGATGGCCGCCGTGCGCGGCTCCGCCTTCAGCTCGGTCAGGACCTGGTCACCCTGGAGACCGGGCAGGTGCAGATCGAGCAGGATGACGTCCGGCAGGTCCACGACGGCAGATTCGAGTCCGGCCCGGCCCTCAGTCACGGAGCGCAGGCTGGTGTTCGGCCGGGTGGCCAAGAATCTGGTTATCACCTCGACATTCGCCGGATTGTCTTCGATGTAGAGGATCCTGATGGTGTCCCCGGCCGCCACCAGCGGCTGCCCCGCGACGGGCGCCCCGTCCGCTCGCCCCGGCTCCGTATCGACGACTGGGACGTGGACCATATCCGCTGCGCGCGGCAAACTCACGGTGAACGCCGATCCCTCGCCGAGGACGGTGGACGCGCTGAGACAGCCTCCCATGGCCTCGGCGAGCGCCTTGGCCAGCGGCAGCCCGATCCCCGTGCCCTCGATCGCGGTCTGTTCGGCACCGAGCCGCTCGAAGGGGATGAACACCCGCTCGATGTCATCCAGGGCGATCCCCGGGCCAGTGTCGGCGACGACCGTACTGACCTGGCCAGCCGGTTCTGCCCGGCAGGTGATCGTGATGCTCCCGCCCCGGCGGTTGTACTTGACCGCGTTGGACAGCAGGTTCACCAGGATCTGCCGGAACCGGTGCTGGTCGGCTTGCACGGCGAGCCCCGGATGGGCACTGTGCTGGATGATCTCTATCGAGCGGTCCGCCGCAAGCTGGCCCATCAGCCGGGCCGCCTCGTCGACCACCGGCAGCACCGGGACGGGTTCGATGGAGACGCTGAGCTCACCCGATTCGATACGGGCGATGTCGATGAGCTCGTTGATCAGGGCGAGCAGGTGACGACCGGCCTGGAGGATGCGCCCGGTGCTATCGCTGTCTGCCTCGTCCAGATCGCTCAGGGCCAGGAGCTGGGCGAAGCCCAGGATGGCGTTGAGCGGCGTGCGCAGTTCGTGGCTCGTGTGGGACAGGAACGAGTTCTTGGCCTGGTTCGCGCGGACCGCGGCATCCCGGGCCCGGGCCATGCCTTCGGCCCGCTGGGTGAGCAGCCGCTGCGCGTCGACCAGCGCGTCGGCCAGCCGGCCGAGGTCATCACCCGCGGGTTCGACCGATTCCAGTGGCTCGCCGGCTCCCAGCCGCTCGGCGTTGCCTACAGCCGCCCGGACCCGGCGCGAGATGCCTGAACTGAACAGGATCGCGCCGCCCAGCCCAGCCAGGATCCCGAGCCCCAGCCCGACGGCGTTGAGCAGGTCGACCTTTGCCTCCAGGCTGCTGACGGCCCTGCCCCGGCCGGCCTGCACGCGTCCGGCCACGGCGATGATGCGGGCGATCTGGAGGCGCAGCACGTCCATGCTCTTCTTGCCCCGCAGCAGCGCCGGGGTGAGAGCCCTGATCGGGGTGCCGTGACGGATGTCGGAGCGTATCCGGGCCAAAGAGGTGGCCAACGCGGCCGCGTTGGCCACCGCGGCCTGCGCCTGGCCGGGGATACCCTCAGCGGCGGCGGCCGCCGCCAGCCTCGTCCGGTCCGGGCCGATCCGCGCCAGCGCGAAGTTGTAGGGCTGAAGGAAAACGGGGTCCCCGGTGGCGCCGTAACCGCGGACCCCGGTTTCCCCGTTCAGCGCGTCCTGCAGCACAACGCTGGCGGCGTTGCTCAGCCTGAGCGCCCCCTGGGCCGCACTGCGGTCCCGGGCTTCCTGGCCTTGCAGCACCAGGCTCGCCGAGATGGCGATCACCAGGGCAACGAGCGGAATCGCTATGACCGTCAGGCCCTTAGCCCGCACGGACAACCCGAGCCACCACCAGTGGACCAGGCCCAGGTGGCGGTCAGAACCGAACGCCGATCGCGTGGAGCGGAATCCCACCACTCACCCGCCGTTTACCAAACTGTAGTCGAGTTATTACTCTAAGTAACATTTGGTCCTTACTGTACTCCGCTTCCCCGGGCCGGCCTCGGGCCGGCCGATGTCCGGGTCCCGCACGAACTGATGGCCGCGCACGGCGCCGCCCCGGGCTTGCGCTGTGCCCTGGACAGCGGATCGCCCCGGCGCCGCGGGGAGTGGCCAGCGGTTGTCCCGGGCCCCTTGTGGCGGGGCGCCCTGCGCCGGGCCCCCTGTGCCGGGCCCCGCTCTGTAGTCTCATTGGGACTACCGAGGGGCTATGGCCGCTGGCCCGGGCCCCGTGCGGGTTCCGGCAGGCTGGCCGCAACGGGGTGGCCGCCTTCCCCGCGGCAGCTGTTCATCAACGGGCAGTCGTCGGACGCGGCGTCGGGCAGAACCTTCGAGACCCCCAACCCGGCGACCGGCGAGACCCTGGCCCGGGTCGCCGAGGGCGACACGGAAGACATCAACCGGGCCGTGCGGGCCGCGCGCGCGGCCTTCGAAACGGGCCCGTGGAGCCGGATGACGCCGCCGGAGCGCGGCCGGATCATCTGGCGCATCGGGGACCTCATCCTCCAGCACACCGACGAGCTCGCCCAGCTCGAGTCGCTGGACAACGGCAAGCCGTTCGCCGTGGCCCAGGCCGCGGACGTGCCGCTGGCCGCGGACCTCTTCCACTACATGGCCGGCTGGGCCACCAAGATCGAGGGCAACACAATCAACATCTCGGTGCCCTACATGCCCGGCGCCAACTTCCACTCGTACACGCTGCGGGAGCCGATCGGCGTGGTCGGGCAGATCATCCCCTGGAACTTCCCGCTGCTGATGGCCGCATGGAAGCTCGGCCCCGCCCGGGCCACGGGCAACACCGTGGTCCTGAAGCCCGCCGAGCAGACCCCGCTGCCCGCCTTGCGGCTCGCCGAGCTGATCGCCGAGGCCGGCGTACCGGATGGCGTGGTCAACGTGGTGCCTGGCTTCGGTGAGACGGCCGGCGCCGCGCTGGCCGCGCATAACGACGTGGACAAGGTGGCCTTCACCGGGTCCACCGAGGTAGGCAAGCTGATCGTCGCTGCGGCCGGCGCCAGCAACCTGAAGAAGCTCACCCTGGAGCTCGGCGGGAAGAGCCCCAACATCGTGTTCGAGGACGCGGAGGATAGCGCGATCGAAGGCGCGGCGGGCGCGATCTTCTTCAACCACGGGCAGTGCTGCGTGGCAGGCTCGCGCCTGTACGTCCAGCAGCGCCGCTACGACGAGGTCATCGACGGTGTGGCGGAAATCGCCAAGTCGATCAAGATGGGCTCAGGCATGGAGCAGGGCACCCAGATGGGTCCGCTCGGTGTCCGAGGAGCAGTTCCAGCGGGTCAGCGGTTTCCTGGAGTCGGGCCGCACCGATGGCGCCACCGCTCTCGCGGGCGGCGGCCGGTTCGGCGACCGCGGCTACTTCATCGAGCCGACCGTGCTCACCAACACCCGCCCGGACATGAAGGTCGTCCGGGAGGAGATCTTCGGCCCGGTCATGGTGGCCGCGCCCTTCAGCGACCTGGACCAGATCGCCGCCGAGGCCAACGACAGCGACTACGGGCTGGGGGCCGGCATCTGGACCCGGGACATCTCCAAGGCGCACGCGCTGGCCAAGAAGCTCCGGGCCGGCACGGTCTGGATTAACTGCTACAACGTGTTCGACGCGTCGCTGCCTTTCGGCGGCTACAAGCAGTCCGGCTGGGGCCGTGAGATGGGTCACGAGGTACTGAACAACTACACCGAGGTGAAGGCCGTCACCACCCAGCTCTGAGCCGGGCGCCGTGGGGGCCGGATCACCAGCCGGCCCCCACGCACGCGGCGCATCAGCCTTCCGGGATCCGGGTGGCCTGGCGGCGCAGCCACGACTCGGGCTGCCCGGACTCAGCGGCCAAGGCCCGCCACGTCCAGCCCGCCGCCCGGCGTTCGCGCAGGTAGCCGTCGAGGCTGTGGTAACCGAGCCGGGCCGCCACCTCGGCGGCGCGCTCGCCCGCCGCCAGCCGGGCGGCGACGTGGGCGACCCGGTCCAGGCCATGACGGCGCAGCGCAGACTCGATCGCGTGATGGGTCACGCCGATCTCGGCGGCCATGGCGTTGACCGTGCGGTGCTGCCGGACGTGCCGCTCCTGCAGGTAGTTGGGCACGTCCGGGAATCCGGTCCGGTCCAGCGCGGGCCGCCATCGGGCATCAGGCCGGGCCGGGCGCTGCCCTGGCACCGATGCGGCCGCCGCGGGCGCGACGTCCGCGAGATGACGGGACAGCCAGTCCTTGTGCAGCCCGGCCTCACGGCTGATGGCCGCCAGGGCCTGCCGCGCCTTCCGGCGGCGCTGCTCCGGATGGGGCCGCCCGGTGGCCACCGCGGCCGCATCCCGGGTGAGTTCCCCGGAGCGGGCGCGCTGCCGCCCGGCGGCGCTGCCTGCGCGGAACGCCCGGTCGAACACCAGGCGGGAGGTGAGCGCGGCGGCGCGCAGCTTGCGGGTGTCCGGGCCCTCCAGCGACTGGCCACGCTCCAGCCCGAAGGCTGCGCAGTAGGCGTCCTTGGTGTAGCCGTGCACCCGCAGGTGGGCCGTGACCGACCGGAGCGTGCGGCCGCACAGGTGGCACACCACCCGGGCGTCGGTGACGACCACCTCGCCGATCGGGGCAAACGCGGGGGTGCCGTCCGCCAGGACCGCAACGACCGCACGGGCCGCCCGCTGCCGGGCCGGCCGACGGCCGGGGGCAGGCACCGGCCCGGGCCCGCGGACCGCGGGGACCACGCTGTTCATCTCGGCGGACATGACCAGTCCTCCGGGCTGAGACCTATCTAGTCACAAAGAGACTACCTAAGCCGGGGCCTGCCGTCACGCCCGCATCTGGGGTCACAGCACACCAACGCCACCGCCACGCGCACTACGCTCAGGAGCATGACCGCGGGGCTATCACTGTCGCTGGCGGAACGGGCCGTCCTGGCGATACTCAGCGAGCGGCCCGTGCATGGCTTCGCCATCGCCCGGCTCACGGAGCCCGAGGGCGACCTGGGCCGGATCTGGCAGATCCCCCGCCCGGTCATCTACCGCTCGATCACCCGGCTGCTGGACGCCGGGCTGCTGACGCAGGATGCGGTCGAGTCCGGCCGGGGCCCGCAGCGCACCCTCTACGCGGTGACCCCGGAAGGACGCCGGCTGGCCACGGAGTGGCTGGACACCCCCGTCGAGCACGTCCGGGACATCCGCTCGCACCTGCTACTCAAGCTGGCCCTGCTCGACCGGGCCGGACGCGATCCGTCGGATCTGCTCCGCCGCCAGCGGGCCGCCCTGGAGCCCATCGCCTGGGCCGTCCAGGCTGAACGGCCGCTGCGGGACGGGTTCGAGGCGACGCTGCTCGCCTGGCGCCGGGCGACCACCGCGGCCACGCTGAGCTTCCTCGACGACGTCATCGGGCCCGCGCAGCTCGTCCACCCGGACGAGGGTGACCCCGGCGAGGATGAACGCGCCGCCCAGGAACTGCATCGCGGACGGTAGCTGGCCGAGCAGCAGCCACGCGAACGCGATCGCGAACAGCACCTCGGCCATGCCAATGAACGAGGCCAGCTTGGCGCCCAGCCGCCGGGCCGCGCCGATGCCCGTGACGTACGCGAGCACCGCTGCCACCAGGGACAGCCCGACCACCGGCACCACCCAGCTGACCTGGTGATGGAGGAAGTCCACCGGCCGGGAGCTGACGGCCATCGGCAGGACTCCGATGCCGCCGAACAGGCCCAGCACCACCGCGCCCACGCACATCCCGGCCCAGGCCATGACGATCGGGGGCAGCGGCTCCCCGTCGGTCGCGGCGGAGAGCACGAAGTAGATGGCCAGGGCCACGGCGGCCAGCAGTCCCCACATCACGCCGACCAGGTTGATGCGGGTGGCCCCGGTCAGGTTCAGCACCAGGATCAGCCCGGCGATCGAGGCGGCCGCACCAGCCACCGTGAGCCGGCGCGGCCGCTGGGCGTGCCGCACCCACAACCAGCCGACCACCAGCACGGTGCCCAGGTATTCGAGCAGCAGGGCCACACCCACTGGCATCCGGGCCACCGCGTTGAAGTAGAAGAGCTGGCAGCCCGCCACGCCGGCCAGGCCGAAAGCGATCACCCGCGGCGCGGCCCGGCGCAGCATCAGCCAGCGGCGACGCAACTGCACCACGGCGGGAATGGTGAGCATCACGGCGGCCAGGCTGATCCGGACGAGCACCGCCGCGGCGGGGCTCCATCCGGCACCGATCAGCGACGAGGCGAAGGTTCCGGACGTCCCGAACGCCGCCGCGGACAGGATGCCCAGGGACAGTCCCGCGCCGCCGGGGCGGGACACGGCACGGGTCCGGGGGGAAGTCACGGCGGCCCTCCTGGTTATGATCCGGCGATGGATGTAAGAGGCAAAACTGCCTTATGCTTATGACACTAGCCGCTTCTGCTGAAAGGGGTCAAGGTGCTTTTTGCTCATGACACCGAGGTGGCCCTGGCGGCAGCCGCGGCCCTGGTCAATACCGGCCGCGGCGGCACCGAGGATCTGCCGGACGAGGCGGCCCTGGACCGCTTCGCCGCCCAGTGGCAGTGGACCGGCGAGCGCACCGGGCACCGGGCGGAGCTCGACGCGGTCCGGCGGCTGCGGCCCCGGCTGGCCCGGCTGTGGGAGCTGCCCGAGGACGACGCCGCCGCCCTGGTCAACGCCCTGCTGCGGGAAGGCGGCGCGCTGCCGCAGCTGGTCAAGCACGATGGCTGGGACTATCACCTGCACGCCACGTCCCCCCGCGCCCCGCTGGCCGACCGGATGGCGGTGGAAGCGGCGATGGCGTTCACCGACGTGATCCGCACCGGGCAGCTGGGCCGGCTGCGCCGGTGCGCCGCGGACGATTGCGACAACGTGCACGTCGACTTGTCCAAGAATCACTCCCGCCGGTTCTGCGGCACCGCGTGCGCGAACCGGGTCAACGTCGCCGCCTACCGCACCCGGCGGGCCGGCCGCCAGCCCGCTGGGCCGCCTGGCTGACCCCGCCTGGCTGACCCGGGCCTACCGGCCAGACCGGAACATCCCGGACTGTCCCGGCCATAACTCAGCCACTGCTACCCGCGATCGGCTTGATGTCGCTGGGCGTTGCTGTCAGGCTTCGGATGGTCGCGGCCTGCGCCGTCCCTCCCGCCGCTGGCACCGGGTCCGGCCCCCACCGGCCGGTGTCTACCGACAGGAGTGCCATGCACCTGCCTGCCCGTTCCAGCGCCCTCGCTCTGGCCGGGGCGCTGCTCCTGGCACCGGTCGCGGCCACGCCGGCCGCCATGGCGGCCACGTCCGCCCCGGCAGCCACCAGCACCCCGGCTGTCCCCGCGCTCAGCCACGCTCCCCGCAGCGTGCAGGCCGAGGGGGGCGCCCTGGCCAACGCGGCCAGCGGCGCGGTGCTGTGGAGCCGGGGGATGAACACCGAGCGCCCAATGGGCAGCATCACCAAGGTGATGACCGCGATCGTGGTGCTCCAGGCCGGCGACCTGCACCGGCTGGTCGAGATCCCGAAGGGCGTGATCCCCTACGACCGCAAATACGACGCCAGCAACGCGGGCCTGCACCCCGGGGACTACCTGACCACGCGGGAACTGCTGGAGGCCCTGCTGCTGCCGTCGGGGTGTGACGCCGCCTACGCGCTGGCCAAGTCGTACGGACCGGGCTGGACCGCCTTCATCGCCAAGATGAACAGTACCGCCCAGCGTATGGGCCTGGCCCATACCCACTTCTCGAACTTCGACGGGCTGCCCTGGCCCACCGAGACTTCCACCTACTCCACCCCCCGGGACCTGATCGCGCTGGGCCGGGCGGCCATGGGATACCCGGTGTTCCGCTCCATCGTGGGCCAGCAGACTTATCACCTGGCCGCAGCCCCGCGGCATCACGCCTACGTGTGGCACACCACCAACATGCTGCTCAGCAGCTTCCCGGGCACGTTCGGGATCAAGACCGGGTCTACCGTCGCGGCCGGCTACTGCCTGCTGTTCGAGGCCCGCGAGAACGGCCATGTGCTGATCGGCGTGGTCCTGCACAGTTCGCGCAGCAACGACATGGCGGCCTTCAGCGATGCCACGAAGATTCTGGACTGGGGCTTCCGGCACGTTTAGCCTGCAAGGCCGCGTGCTGCCCGCTAGATTCCATTAGCTGGCGGGCGGCCCATGGGCTACCCGCCACCTCATGTCCTCCGGAGGACGCGATACTTGAGGTAGCTGACGGCATTTCGGGGCAAGGGCGGCTCTCATGCGGTTCCGGTCGGGTGTGGCGATCGACCTGGGCACGGTCAACACCCTGGTTTCAGTCGCCGGCCGTGGGCTGGTCATCGACGAGCCGTCGGCTATCGCGCTGGACCGGGCGACCGGGCGGGTCGCGGCCGTGGGCGAGGCCGCGGACGCCCTGGCCGGCAAGGAGCCGCAGGACATCGAGGTGCTGCACCCCCTGCGCGACGGGGTAATCGCGGATCTCGACGCGGCGTCGGCCATGCTCCAGGGCTTCGTGCGCCGGGCCCGGCTGCGCCGCGGGCTGCTGCGGACCGCGGCGGTTGTGTGCGTCCCCGGCGGCGCTACCTGGGTGGAACGGCGGTCCCTGGCCGCGGCGCTGAGCGTGATCCGGCCGCGCTGCTCGGTCCAGCTGGTTGACGAGCCGGTCGCCGCCGCCGCGGGCGCCGGATTCGACCTGGCCCGGGGCGCCGGGGCGTTCATCGTGGACGTGGGCGGTGGCACCACCGAGTCCGCGGTGGTGGCCGGCGGCCAGATCGTCCGGGCCCGGTCGCTGCGGGTCGGCGGCAACGCCATGGACGACGCGATCGTGACCACGGTCAAGGCGGAACTCGGCCTGCTGCTCGGCCGGAACGCGGCCCGCAGCCTGAAGACCACGCTGGGCCTGGCCAGGGACGGAACCCAGCGGCTGGAGACGGTGGGCGTGGACGCCGCCCGCCGCACCCCCCGGGTCGAGCAGGTGCCCGGGTGGCTGGTGGCCCAGGCGCTGGAGCACATCGTCACGGCGATCGTGGACTGCGTGCAGGAGATGCTTTCCGACATCCCGCCCAACCTGGCCGAGGACGTGGTCCGCGGGAAGATCCGGCTGGCCGGGGGCGGCGCGCTGCTGCCCGGACTGGCCGACCGGATCGAGGCGGCCACCGGGATCCCGGTTGTGGTCGTGGACGACCCGCTGCGCTGCGTCGCCCGCGGGGCCGCGGAGATCCTCGAGCACGGCGACGGGCTGCAGCAGGGGCTCGCAGCCCAGAGGTAACATCAAGCGACCACACGGGAGCTCGGGCTGACCGGGCTGAGAGGGTGGCTGGCCCACCGGGCCGCGCGTCACCGACCGCCTGAACCTGACCGGGTAATGCCGGCGTAGGGAGGATCCTGTGGCGCCCGCCAGTGCGCACGCTGCGTTTATCTGCCCCCGGCGGCCGTCTTTTTCGGTGAGCGTGAGCCGGTGAGCGGGGTGATCGGGATGCCCGCGCCCGCAGGCCTGGTGCACGGCATGGGCAAGGAGCTGGTCATGCCGGACTGGAGCCCGCTCACCGGCGCCGAGGTGCGCAGGGTGCTGGCCCGCTACCCCGAGCCGGGCGCCCTGGACGCGGGCGCGGCCCTGGACCCGGGCGCGGCCCCGGACGCGGCGGGGAACATGGCCCGCGGGACCCTCAGAGACGCAGGCCTCAGCCCGGGTGGCAGCATGGGCGGCGTCCCGGGCGGTGACGAGATGATCACCTGGCGCAGCCCGCGGCCCATGTCGGCGGCGGGGCTGATCCGCCGGGGCGGCGCGGACCTGTTCGTCAAGCGGCACCATGCGCGAGTGCGCACGCCTGTACAGCTCGCCGTGGAGCACGCGTTCATCGGACACCTTCGGGCCCGCGGCATCCCGGCGCCCGCGGTGCTGCGCGCCGCGGACGGCACGACCGCGATCCAGTACGGCGACTTCGTCTACGAGGTGCACGAGCGGGCCGGCGGCCTCGACCTGTACCGCGACGCGCTGTCCTGGACCCCCTACGCCAGCCTCGGCCACGCGCGGGCGGCCGGGGCGGCCCTGGCCCGGCTGCACGTGGCGGCGGACCGCTTCCCGCTGCCGGCCCGTGCTCCTGCTGTGCTCACCAGCGGCTGCGAGATCATCCTCGCAGCCGACCCGCTCGGGGAGATCAAATGGCTGGCCGGGTGCCGCCCAGAGCTGGCGGCCTACCTGGACGGCCGGGCCTGGGCGGACGACCTCACCCGGCACGTGCTGCCCGCCATCCGGCGCGCCACGCCGCTGCTGGCCGCGCTGCCCCGGCAGTGGGGCCACGGTGACTGGCACCCGTCCAACCTGACCTGGACGTCCGTAGCCCCGGACGCCGGCGTGGCCAGCGTGTTCGATTTCGGGCTGGCCAACCGGACCTTCGCGGTGCACGACCTGGCCACGGCCCTGGAACGCGCCACGGTGTCCTGGCTCGACCTGACCGATCCGTCCGGAGCTGACCGGGATGCGACTGGCCCGGGCCAGGCAGCCCCGGATGCGACTGGTCCGGGCCGGGCCAAGGCGGACCTGGATGCCATCGACGCGCTCCTGGATGGCTACGAGTCGGTCCGTCGGCTGTCCTCGGCCGAGGCCGTCGCGCTGCCTGAGGTGTTCCCGGTGGTGCACGTCGAGTACGCGCTGTCGGAAATCGAGTACTTCGCCGACGTGGTCAGCTCGGCCGCCAACGCGGACCTCGCCTACGACGGTTATCTCCTCGGGCACGCCGCGTGGTTCGACACCCCCGACGGCGCCGCCGTCCTCGACCACCTCCGCCGCCGCACCCCAACCGCGTGACTGAATCCCGGTCACGCCCGCGCCCGGCCACCGGGCGGCGGCTTCCGTCCGCGCGGGCCGTTCTTGTCCGGACCGGGCTCGTACCCAGCACCACGGGTCACGGTGATCATGGACAGCGCCGACATTTCACGCGCGCGGTGCGCCTTTCCGGGATGTTTTGTCCGGTTAGGCGCGCGCTGCGCGTGAAACGTGAGCCGGAGGAGCCAGTGTGACTCGCGGGACTGGGCGCAGTGCGGCGGCAGAAGGCACCGGGGGTGTGCCCGTACGGGCAGGACACGGTGACCTCAACTCGGTCCGGGCCACGAAACCTGTCACCTGAATCTCAAAAGTCCCGACTCGCTTGCTGAAACACCTTGCCCTGCGGGGTCCCTCTAGGCTGCGGATGTGGATCTCGAGCGGTGGGTGGGGCAGGCGGTCGCGGCGAACCGGGAGTGGGCGGCGGAGTTCGGGCCGTTTGACCCGCATCCCTCGCTGGAAGTCAGCGACGAGCGGTTCGGGGCGGCGTTCGCCGAGTTCACCGAGCGGCTGGCCGACAACTACCCGTTCTTCCACCCCCGGTATGCGGGGCAGATGCTCAAGCCGCCGCATCCCGCCGCCGTGGCCGGCTATCTCGCCGCCATGCTGATCAACCCGAACAACCACGCGCTGGACGGCGGCCCGGCGACCGCGCGGATGGAACGTGAGGTGACCGCGCAGCTCGCGGCCATGTTCGGCTTCGGTACCCACCTGGGCCACCTCACCACCAGCGGCACCATCGCCAATCTGGAGGCCCTGTTCGTGGCCCGCGAGCTGCACCCGGGCCGGGGTGTCGCGTTCAGCGCGGACGCGCACTACACGCACAGCCGGATGTGTGGCCTGCTGGGCATCGAGGGCTACCCGGTCGCCGTGGACCGCCTCGGCCGGATGGACCTGGACGCCCTCGACAAGCTGCTGCGCACCGGCCGGGTAGGCACCGTGGTGCTGACCGCGGGCACCACCGGGCTGGGAGCGATCGACCCCATCCACGAGGCTCTCGGGCTGTGCCAGCGGCACGGCGCCCGGATTCACGTGGACGCGGCTTACGGCGGGTTCTTCGCGATCCTGGCCCGCGCCGACGGTGAAATGGGCGCAGCGGGCGGGCTGCCGGCCGCACCATGGCGGGCCATCGCCGAGTGCGACTCGGTGGTGGTGGATCCGCACAAGCACGGCCTGCAGCCCTACGGCTGCGGAGCCGTGCTATTCCGCGATCCGGCGGTGGCGCGGTTCTACCTGCATGACTCCCCGTACACGTACTTCACCTCTACGGACCTGCACCTGGGGGAGATCAGCCTGGAGTGCTCCCGGGCGGGTGCGGCCGCGGCGGCGCTGTGGCTCACGTTCCGGCTGCTGCCACCCACGCCGGACGGGCTCGGGCAGGTGCTGGCCGCGGGACGGCGGGCGGCGCTGGCCTGGTCCGCCCTGATCGAGAAGTCCGCCGTCCTGAAGCTGTACCAGCAGCCTGAGCTGGACATCGTCAGTTATTTCCCGGTCACCGAGCCGGCCACGCTGTACCGGATCGACCAGGCGTCGGAGCGGATCCTGCGGGCCGGGATGACCGGCCCCGACCCGGTGTTCCTCAGTACGCTTCGCGCGGACGCCGGCGCCTTCCTCGCCCGGCACAGATCCGTGCGGGACGACGCGGCGGGAGCCCGCATCCTGCGCAGCGTGCTGATGAAACCGGAAGCCGAAACCTACCTGCCGCACCTGCACGAGCGGCTGGAGCAGCTCGCACGCGGCTGAGCCGTCCACCCTGGGCCGGCCCGTGCGGGTGCGCCTCACCCTGGTGCGGCCCGCCCGGACAGGCTCCGACTGAGGCCGCCCCCCGGTTTCGGCCTGCCTGGGCCCAGGCTGGTCCCGCTGCCTGGCGCCCGAATATCCGGGCTGTATCGCGACGGTAACTCCGCGTTGTACATGCGGCCCGGACGGAGCTAGCATCCAGGAGTCGAAGCGTTTCGCTCCCCCGGATGGACCTTGGTCAAGATCTCTGACGTGGCGCAGCACGCGGATGTCTCGCCGAGCACCGTCTCCTACGTGCTCAGCGGCAAGCGCTCGATCTCTGAGCGGACCCGGCAGCGCGTGCTGGACAGCATCGCCACGCTCGGCTACCGCCCGCACGTGGGCGGCCGGGCCCTGCCCGGCCGCCAGTCCAATGTCATCGCGCTGGCCGTCCCGCTGCGCCCTGGCACCTACGTGCCGGTCATCATGCAGATTGCCACGGCGGTGGTGACTGCGGCCCGCAGCCACGGCCACGACGTGCTGCTGCTGACCCAGGACGAGGGCGTCACCGGCCTGCAGCGGGTGACCGGCGGCTCGCTGGTGGACGCGATCATCGTGATGGACGTGGCCAGCCGCGACGTGCGGCTGCCGCTGCTCCGCAGCCTTCCGCTGGCCTCGGTGCTGATCGGCTTCCCGGCCGAACCCGACGGGCTGACCTGTATCGACCTGGACTTCGAGGCGGCCGGGAAGGCCGCCGCCGAGCACTTGGCCGCGGCCGGCTGCCGCGACGTCGCGCTGATCGGCGCACCCCCGGAGGTGTACCGGCGCGGTACCGGCTTCGCCCAGCGCACCCAGGCTGGCTTCGAACGGGCCGGCCGGGCGCGCGGGCTGCACCCGGCCACCTGGCCCTGCGATTCGGCGCCGGACGCTGTCCAGGCCACCGTGGCCGCGCTGCTCGGGCAGCGCCCGAGGCTGGACGGGGTCATGGTCCACAACGAGTCCGCCCTCGGTCCCCTCCTCGACGCGTTCCGGGCGGCAGGCCGGCCGATCGGCGAGGACCTCTCGGTGCTCGCGATGTGCCCGGACGACCTGGCCGAGCAGGCCACTCCGCTGCTGACCTCGATCGCCATCCCGGCCGACGAGATGGGCAGGCAGGCGGTCGGGCTGCTCATGGCCAAGCTCGACGGCCAGCCGGTGCCCGGGGCCACAATGCTCACCCCGACGCTCACCGTCCGCGCCAGCACCCGCCCGGCCGCTAGCAGGCTCAGCCCCGGCTGAGCACGTCCCGGACCTGGGTCAGCAGCTGGTCCGGGGTGAACGGCTTAGTCAGGTAGCCGTCTGCCCCGGCCGCGAAACCGCGTGAGATGTCCGCCTCCTGCACGCTCGCGCTCATCAGCAGGATGGGCAGCCGCTGCGTGGCCGGGGTGTGCCGGAGGCGCTTGGTGAGATCGAATCCGTTCAGCCGCGGCATCATCACGTCCAGCACCGCCATGTCCGGCGCCTGGTCCGCGGCCAGCTGGAACGCTTCTTCCCCGTCCCGGGCCTCGATGATGCGGTACCCGGACCGGCTGAGCCGGTAGGCGACGAGCTCGCGGATGTCCTGCTCGTCGTCGGCAACCAGGATGGTGGCCGGCTGACTTCCCGTCGGCTGAGTCTGGGCCGGCTGAGTCTGGGCCGGCTGAGTCTGGGTCACAAGCTGACCTCCGCGGCCACGTGAAGCGGGATCTCCACCACGAACCGGGTGCCCCGGCCGGCCGAGTCCGCGATCCGGATCGTGCCACCGTGCGCTTCAGCGATGGCCTTGCTGATGGCCAGGCCGAGCCCCGATCCGGCGGTGCCGGCAGCGGTGGAGGCGCGGTAGAAGCGCTCGAACAGATGCGCCCGCTCCCCTGCCGGGATCCCGATCCCGCTGTCGGTGACCTCGACCTGGCAGGCGCTGCCCTGTGCCCCGACCCGCACCCTGACCTGGCCGCCGGCGGGGGTGAACTTGACCGCGTTGGACACCAGGTTGCTGAGCAGCTGGCCCAGCCGCAGCCGGTCGCCGTGCACGATCGCGCGGGGCACCATGTCGGCGGTCAGCTCGATCCGCTTCTCCGCCGCCGTGCCCTCGAACAGCGCCACGGTCTCGCCGACCAGCTCGGAGAGGTCGACGTCGGTCATGTCCAGGGTGAACCGGCCCGCATCCAT
>DATCFY010000123.1:0-43080 GCA_036509255.1 Streptosporangiaceae bacterium | reverse complement strand
ATCGCCGCGGTCGGCGAAGCGCGAGTACTCACGCATGATCACTGTCTTGTCCTTCGGGTACCAGTCACGCTCAGGATGGAAATGGCGGAACTCGTGGATGCGGGTGAATGGGACGTCCTCGTCCGCGTAGTTCATGACGGGCGTGCCCTGGAAGTCCCCGGTGGGGAGAACCTCCATGTCGAAATCGAGGGTACGCCAACCCAAGTCGCCGGCCGCGTATTGGAAGTACGCGTCGAGCGGGCCGGTGTAGACCACCGGCACGTTCCCGGCCAGATCCCCGCGAATACTGAAAAAGTCGGTGTTCAGCCGTACCTCGATGTTCGGGTGATCAGACATCCGCTCCAGCCAGGCGGTATACCCGTCCACCGGCAGGCCTTCGTAGGTGTCGCTGAAGTAGCGGTTATCGAAGGTGTAGCGCACCGGCAGCCGCGTGATGATCTCCGGCGGCAGGTTGACCGGATCCGTCTGCCACTGCTTGGCGGTGTAGCCGCGGATGAAGGCCTCGTACAGCGGCCGGCCGATCAGCGACACGGCCTTCTGCTCGAGGTTGGCGGCGACCCCGGCGTCCACCTCGGCCGACTGCCCGGCGATCAGCGCCCGCGCCTCGTCCGGGGACATCGCCGCGCCGAAGTACTCGCAGATGGTGCCGAGGTTGATGGGCAGCGGGTAGACCCGGCCCTTGTAGACGGAGAAGACGCGGTGCTGGTACCCGGTGAAGGCCGTGTACTGGTTGGCGTACTCCCACACCCTCGCGTTCGAGGTGTGGAACAGGTGCGCGCCGTAGCGGTGGATCTCGATCCCGGTGACTGGCTCCCGCTCGCTGTAGGCGTTCCCACCGATGTGCTCGCGCCGTTCCAGGACGAGGACGCGCAGGCCGAGGTCCCGGGAGCACCGCTCGGCGATGGTCAGGCCGAAGAAGCCCGACCCGACGATGACGAGGTCGATGTTCACCAGCGCACCGGCAATGGCTTGGTCTGCGATCCGGGCTCATAGGGCTTGGTCGTGGATCCGGGCTCATGGTTCCCGGAGGGCTCGGGCCGAGCAGGTGCGGAAGGCCCGGGCTCGCCCCCGGCGGCCTCACCCCCGGCCTGGTGCTCGCCGTGCTCACCGCGCTCGGTGTAGTGCGCGACGATCGGGCGGTACACCGCGCGGCGGAACCGCCAGGGGATCATCCGGTAACCGCCGCGGACCACGACATTGCGGACGTATTCAGGTGACGAGGTGAAGCCCTGGCGCCGGAACTCGCGCTGTAGCCGCAGTTCGGAGCGCAGCAGGTCGGTGCCGCCGCGCCGCTTGAACGAGGTCTCTCCGACGCGGTAGTAGACCAGCGGCTCGGCCACGTTGACCGCCCGCGCGCCGTTTTGCAGCATCCGGGCGAAGAGCGCGTAGTCCTCCATCAGCGGCAGGTCGCCGTACCCGCCCGCGGCCAGCACCGCCGTCCGCCGGTAGATGACCGTCGGGTGGTTGAACGGATCGTGCATCCGTGCGTAGCGGTTGATCTGCTCAGGGTCGGTCGGCGGGACCCGCTGGCCCACGATGTGGTCGATGTCCCCCACGAACTCCAGCAGCCCCGCGCCGACGATGTCGGCCTCGGCAATGAGCGGGATCTCCACCTCGAAACGGTGCGGCATGGCCACGTCGTCCGCGTCCATCCGGGCGATCACGTCATGCTTGCTCGCGGCCAGCCCGCTGTCCAGGGCGGGCCCGAGGCCCCGGTTGCGCTCCAGCGGGACCAGGGTCACCGGGACCGGGCTGCCGGCCTGGAGCCGGCCGAGGCAGGCGGCGAGTTCCTCACGGACGGGCCCGTCACGGACGATGACGACCTGGTCCGGGCGCAGGGTCTGATCGTCGACCGCGCTGCGGAACGCCCGCTCGAGGAAGTCGGGGCGGTCACCGTCGTATACCGAGAGCAGGAGCGTGAAGGGCTCGTGCATATGCCGGGTTCGCCTTTCATGCCGGTGGAAGGGCTCACTGCGGCGAGCTCGAAGGCCAGGGAGCGAGCGCCCTGGCCGGCGCGCGTTCGTGTAGACATATGGGCAGTACGTTACAAATGCGGTGAGCGGACGCTACTTTACGGCAGCCATGCGACGGATTGCTGGGTTACCGCCATCCGCGCGTTCCCCCAGCGCACCTGGTCTACCCTGGCAGCCAGACGCCATCCACCCATGCCTGACCTTACCCGTCCACGCCCTGACCTGTTGAGGTGTACCGATGGCCACGCGCGCCGCTGACCAGTCTCCCGCCACGCCTGCCGCCGGCCGGCCGCGTCCCCGGGTCCTGGTGCACATCGGCGAGCCGAAGACCGGCACCACATTCCTGCAGCAGGTGATGTGGAGCAACCGGGCCGAGCTCGCGGCCCAGGGCGTGGTGCTCCCGGGCCATCATCCGCAGGATCATTTCCGCGCCAGCCAGGATCTGCGTGGGATGGAGAAGCGGCCCGATGACCCGGCGGGGTCGTGGACTGGTGAGTGGGAGATCCTGGCCCATCAGGCCCGGCAGGCCCCGCGGGCCGCGGTCATCTCGCACGAGCTGTTCTCCGCCGTGGACGAGCAGCAGGCACAGCAGGCCGTGGCGTCACTGGAACCCGCGGAGGTGCACGTCGTGCTGACCGTGCGGGACATGGCGTCGCTGCTGCCCGCGGAGTGGCAGGAAACGGTCAAGCACCGCAACGACCGCGGCTGGGAGGACTGGCTGGCGGACGTGATCGACAAAGAATCAGTCGATCCAGACCGGCGTCAGTGGTGGTTCTGGCGGGTCCACGACACCCTGGCCATCCTGGATCTATGGGGCCGCCAGGTACCGGCGGACCGGATCCACGTGATCATGACCCCGCCGCAGGGGTCCGGCAACTCGCTGCTCTGGGAGCGGTTCGCGGGGTTGCTGGGCGTAGATCCCGGTGGCGTGGACCTGTCCCGGGCCCGGGCGAACACCTCGCTCGGCCTGCCGGAGATCGAGTTCCTGCGGCGGCTCAACCAGGCCCTGCCCGCCGACGTCCCCGACTGGTTCTACATGTGGACGGTGAAGGAGGGGGTCGCGCACCGCGCCCTGGCCGCCCGGCCGCGGGAGGGCCGCCTGGTGCTGCCCGCCGACCGGGAGGCCTGGGCCAAGGAGCAAGCGGAAATCCTGATCACCGGGCTGGCGTCGTCGGGCTACGACGTGATCGGCGACCCTGGTGAGCTGCGGCCCCGGCCGTCCCCGGAACCTGGCGTGCCCGGCCCGGCGGATCAGGCAGCGGACCGGGTCCTGGACGCCGCGGTAGACGCGGCCGCGGCGCTGGTGGTCAACCAGTACCGCAAGGAATACCCGGGAGCCAGCCCGCACCCCAAGCGGGCTGGCCAGACCGGGCTGGCCAGCCGGGTAGAGGCGGCCATCGCGTCCTCGCCCCGGCTCAAGCGGACGGTCCGGGACCTGAGCAGCCGTTACCCGGCGGTGCGGCGGCTGCGCATCCTGACCTGGCAGGCCATGGAGCGCACCCGGGCCAGGAGGCACTCCTAGCATGGCGGCCGCCGGGATCCCCGCCACGGGCACCTCCACCACAGCCACCTCCACCACGGGCGGCGAGCAGCCCCGGGTGATCGCCGTCGTGGTCACCTACAACCGGCGGGACCTGCTGACCGAGGCGCTGTCCGCGGTGCTGGGACAGAGCCGGGCCCCGGACGCGGTGATCGTGATCGACAACGCCTCGACCGACGGCACGGCGGAGATGGTCACCACCCGCTTCCCGTCCGCGCGCCTGGCCACGGCGCGCCGCAACACCGGCGGCGCGGGCGGCTTCGCCTACGGCCTGGCGCTGGCCCTGGCCGAGGCGGCCGACCTGGTCTGGCTGATGGACGACGACACCGTGCCGGAACCGGGCGCGTTGCGGGCCATGCTCGACGCCCGGGCCCTCCACCCGGGCGCGCCGCCTGCCCTCATCGCGAGCCGGGTCGTGTGGACCGACGGCCGTCCGCATCCGATGAACACTCCGCGGATAAAACCGTTGGTGAGTAAAGAGGAGCGCCTGGCGGCGGCGGCCGCGGGCTGCCTGCCTATCCGCTCGGCATCGTTCGTGTCGATCCTCGTGGACGCCGACCTGTGCCGGGCCCGGGGCCTGCCGCAGGCCGACTACTTCCTGTGGAACGACGACTTCGAGTTCACCGCCCGGCTGCTCCGCGGCCGGGCCGGCCTGCTCTGCCCGGCCAGCGTGGTGGTGCACAAGACAGCCACGTTCGGCTCGACGAACGCCGACCCCGGCGAGCGGTTCTTCTACGAGGTGCGGAACAAGGTCTGGATGCTGCGGGCCGGCTCCTCGCTGGCCCCGGCGGAGCGGGTGCTGTACGGCGGCGCCACGCTGCGCCGCTGGGCCCGCACGTTCGCGAAGTCCTCCGACCGGGGCACGCTCCGGTCCGGCCTGTTCGCGGGGCTCGCGGCCGGGGTGCGGACCGGCCCGCGGCCCACCGGCGAGGTGCTGGCGTCAGCGGGCCTGATCGTGCCCAGTGATCAGGGGTCCAGTGGCCAGGAGCCTGGTGATCAGGCCCCGGTTCAGGCGCCCGCCGGGCCGGGTTCGCCGCCCGGCTGATCCGGCCCGTCGTCCGCCTGGGCCGCCGCCCCGGTCGCCGGGAGTGCCGCCGCGCCTGACGGGGCCAGCGCTGCGGTGGCCGGGGACGGCTCGGCGCCGCCGCGGAGCAGGGCCAGCAGCGCGGACAAGCCGAGGATCCCGGCGGGCGGGAGGGTGATCACCGCGGGAAGCTGGTACCGCCAGGAGAACTCGACGAGGTCCTGGGCCAGCAGCACCACCACGGCGGTGGCGGTGAACAGCAAGCAGGCCAAGGCCAGCTGCCTGGCTCGGGCCGTGCGGCCCCCCCGGTCGGGACGGCGGCCCTCGCGCACCTGGAGGAGGACCGCCAGCAGCGTCCCGATCAACCCCGCCACGGTGCACAGGAGCAGGAACGGGCCGGGAGTGAAACCCCCATTGAGCTGGTAGGACCGCAAGAACGAGGCGACCGGCCGGTTTACCTGCGCTTTCCCGCCGTAGGCGGGCTTGAGGTTACTGAAATGGAAGGCGCCGAACGCCGCGCGCTGGATCCCGACCACGATGACGTTCCCTGGCCCGAGGGTGACCCAGTGCGGATAGGTCGGATAGTAGGTCTGGAACTGCCAGCGCGACAGCGGCGTGACCCAGGGGTTGGGCCTGCGGGTCACCGCGAACAAGCGAACAGCGTCGCGGGTGACGCCGCCCAGGATCCGCTGCGGCTGCTGGCTCTTGATCGCCGACGTGAGCTCGGAGATCAGCTTGGCCCGCTCCTCCCCGGCCGGGATGGCGCCGGGGGCCAGCGGCGAGTACTTGGAATGCTCGAGCCAGTCCGGGCCCTTCGCCTGCTCGCTCGGGGTCGGGCAGAGCGGTCGCACCGCCGGGGGCAGGGTGAGCGTGGCGCAGTCGGCCGCGCCGACCACCCGGCCGACCGTGGTCTGCCCGACGGCCAGCCGGAAGTGACCATTTTGCACGTAGGACACGCTGCAGTAGAGGGCGACCGGCAGCGCGAAGGCCACGGCCAGCGCGGCCACGGTGATAGCCGCGCGGCGCACACTGCCTGCGGCGACCGCCAGGTAGAACACGGCGGGCACGATCAGCACCTCACCGATCTGGTGCACCGTGGCCGACAGGCCGAGGATCACCCCGGCCACGGCGGCCAGCCGGCTGGTTACCCCCGGCCGCCAGAGCAGCACGGCCAGCCCGGCCACGATCATCGCCTCGAACCAGACGTCCGGCATGATCGTCTGCTCGATCTGGACCTGGTAGGCGTCCAGCAGCACCGGCGCCACGGCCACGGCGGCCAGCCAGCGGTTGGTGCCGCGGCGCAGCAGCACGGCGTACAAGGCGACCGCCATCGCCAGGCCCAGCAGGTGCTGGACCAGGGCAACGATGCTCAGATCGCCGACGACCAGCATGGCCCGCAGTAGCAGCGTGTACCCGAGCGGATCAGCCCCGGGTGAGGCGCCGTACAGGTACTTCAGCGTGTCGACATACAGCAGCGCGGGCTGGTAGGCGATCTGCGCCGCGATCCGCAGCGCCAGGCCGGCGGCCAGCAACAGCACCAGCAGCCAATGCCGGGCCAGCAGGCGGATGGCCCGGGTGCCCCACGGCTGCCCGGCGCCGGGGGCGGCGCCCGGATCCCCGGATGCGGCGTTCCTGCGGCGGCTGATCGCCGCGCCGGCCCGGGTCGCGAGGTGTGGTCCGGTCATGCCCGTGACGCACGCCGTGACGCTGCCGGGCGCGCAGTCAGCGGCGCCCAACCGGAACAGGCGCCCAACCGGAGCAGGCGAGTGCGCCGGGGTACGCAGGGCAGCATTGCTGGCTCCTTATTCAGGTGGCCTTCAGCCGGGGGATGGCATCGATCTTCCCCTAGCCGCCGGGTTTGGAAGTTCCGAATTCTACTATTTGACCGGTCACCGAAGTTTCCGGCCCGGCCGGCCTTCCCGCCCGGCCTTCCCGGCCGCCCCGCCAGGGGCCGGCCCGGCAGCCGCCGCCTGTGCCCCAATTGGGCGAACCGGGCGGTCACATGCGCTGCTCGTCTCCCGTCGTCATAACAGTGACGCCCCTCAATGTGCCACGATTCCCGGCGCGCCGGCCCCGCACACGTGAAGGCGCGCCGGGAACGGCCTCTGCGCCCAGGATCGCTCGCCGCCGTCACCCCGCTGGCTGGAACCAGTAGAGCGCGGTGGCGTCGTCGCGGGCCTTGGACCGGGGCCAGCGGGCCCCGTCCGGGTCGCTGTCCTCAGCGGCCCGCACCTGGCCGATCAGGCCGGCTGGCCCTTCGTCCCGCAGGACGGTCACCAGCTCAGGCCAGCTGCTCAGGTGGTACACCTCGGTGATGCGGGCGGCCCCGTCGCTGAGCAGCGCGATCCCGTGCAGGCCGTCCGGCGCCAGGACCGTGGTGCGGGCCTGCCCGGCCGCGTCCGGGTCGGCGCTGGCGGCGCGGTGGGTGTCGGTGAGCACCAGCGGATCACGGCCCGGCCCGTAGTCGGCCACGATGCTCGAGTCCGACAGCACGAGCAGCTCGAACCCGTCCTGGCCCGCACGGACGGCGGTCACGGTAGCCGCCGGGGTGCGCGGGCTGGCCAGGTCGCAGGTCTTCTCGTGACGGGCCCGGACCTCGGCGATCGCCTCGGCCAGCGCGTCGCTGAGCGGCGTGGGCGGATCAGCGGTAATCGACGCCAGGAACACCGTGCCCAGGGTCCGGGCATACCAGGCGACCCCGTGCAGGCACCCGGTTTCCGCGCCGCGCGGGGTGGTGGTGCAGCCATCCAGCAGCACCGCTGCCCCGGGCGCGGCCGCCGCGAAATCCTCGTTGGGCCAGCCCCGCGTGCCGGGGTCGGTGGCTAGCGCGATGCGCATCCGCCGCTGCTCCTCTGCTGGTCTGCCGGTTCAACTGGTCTGCTGGTGCTGGTGCTGGTGCTGGCGCTGGTGCTGGTCAGATGAGTCTCCGCTCAGATGGTCCGGGGCCCGATCGGTTCCTCGGTGTAGCCGCCACCGGGCTCGGGAGCGACCCGCCAGGCGCGCTTGCCGGGCCGGATGCTGACCGCCTCGTGCAGGGCCGTGCCCTGGTAGTGCAGTCCGGTGCCGTCCTCGGTGGCGTACCCGCCGGGCAGTACTCCCTCGGCGACCATGGTCCGGTACACCTCGCGGCGGGGCTGGCCAGGGAAATCGTCGTGCACGCCGTTACTGTAAGGGAGCAGGCCCAGACCGCCGGTGAACGGGTCGAGACGGTCACTGAAAGAGTCGGTGGGGCCGCCTACATGCCAGCACAGGCTGCCGGCGCTGGCCCCGGCCAGGACGACCCCGGCCGCCCAGCACCGGCGCAGGATCCGCGGCAGCCCGTGCGCCCGCCAGACGGCCATCAGGTTCACCACGCTGCCGCCCTCGACCAGGATGAGGTTCTGGCTTTGAAGATGAGCGGCGACGTCGGGGACGCTCGGCTGGGTGAACAGCCGCAGCACGCTTAGCTCAGCGTCGGCGCGCGAGGCGAACTTCTCGTGGTGGAAGTCGATGGCCGCCTGGGCATCACCGACCGCGGTGGGGACGTAACACGCCCGCGTGGGCCTCTCCTGCTCCTGGCCCGCCCCTTTCTGGCCCGCCCGTTCCTGCCTGGCCTGAGTGGCGAGGGCGAGAGCGTGCTCGACCAGTGCGAACGAGCCTTTCTCGCCCGGCCCGGAATCCAGGACGCCGGAAAACGCGAAGATCTGCCGGAGGGAGGAGGCCACCGGCCCAGCCTAGGGCTGCCGCCCCGGCCTAGGCTGCACCCATGCTTCCCACTAGCCACCTGCTCGCGTTCGCGCTGCTCTCGTTCGTGCTGATCATCGTGCCGGGACCGAACGTGCTGTTCGTGATCAGCCGCTCGCTGATGCTCGGCCGGGCCGCCGGCGTCGGCACCGCCACTGGCGGCCAGATCGGCGTCTACCTGCAGGTTGTGGCCGTGGCGTTCGGCGTCGGGGCGCTGGTGGAGCGGTCGGTGGCGGTTTTCACGGTGATCAAGCTGGCCGGCGCGGCCTATCTCGTCTACCTCGGCGTACAGGCCATCCGCCACCGCGGCTCCCTGCGCGCCGCGCTGGACGTCGCCGCCGAACCCCGGAGCTTCGGCCGGATCCTGCGGGACGGGATCGTCGTCGGGGTCAGCAACCCGAAGGTGATCGTATTCTTCGCGGCCGTGCTCCCGCAGTTCGTGAACCGCTCGGCGGGCCACGTTCCGGTGCAGATGCTGCTGCTCGGGTCGGTCTTCGTGGCCATCGCGGTGGTGTGCGACAGCAGCTGGGCGCTCGCCGCCGGGACGGCCCGGGCCTGGATGGCCCGGTCCCCCCGCCGGCTCGAGATGGTCGGCGGGGCGGGCGGCCTGGCCATGATCGGCATTGGCACCAGCCTGGCTCTCACCGGGCGGAAGGACTGACCAGACTCCGGGTCAGGACGGCGCAGAGAACGCCCTGCCCTAAGAGCCTGATCCTGGCCCAGCACGCTCGATGGTGGCCAGCCAGGCCTGGGCTTCCGAGGCGCCGCCGAAGTTGTGGATCGCGAACGTCTCGGCGGTGATGCTGGCGATGGCCCAGCCGTCGCGGAACGCGGCGGCCAGCTCGTCCTGGGTGATCCGCCGCGGGCCCATCGTGCCCGGTTGCCGGTCGCTGAAGCACATCAGGTAGCACGTCGCCCCGGGCCGCATGACCGACGCCAGGCTGGCCACGTACCGGGCCCGGTCCTCGTCGTCGAAGACGTGAAGGACGCCGCTGTCCACGACCGTGTCGAAGGTCAGCCCCCCGAGTTGGCCGAGGTCCAGCACGTCGGCCACCTCGAACCGGGCCGCGCTGCCGCGCCCGGCGGCCTTCCGGTGGGCTTGCTCGATGGCGTGCGGCGCGACGTCCACGCCCAGGGCGTCGGCGCCGTACTCCGCCGCCATCATGGTGTTCTCCCCGGTTCCGCAGCCGGAGTCGAGGAGCTGGCCGCGGAGCAGGCCCTGTTCCGCCAGGCGGATGAACACCGGCTGCGGGCGGCCGATGTCCCACGGGGGCGGCTGATCCGCGACATACACGGCGTCCCACCCCGGCTGAACCGTCATCGTGACTCCCCCGTCCGGACCCGGCCCGGCCGGGCTGGCCAGACCCCGATCTTGCTGGCCGTCCCGGCGACGAGTTCCAGTGTGCGCCGCCCGTCGCCCGCGGTCAGCTGATTTCCGCCGGCAAGGTCTCGAAACCATGGTGCCGCCCAAAGACGGCGAG
Organism: Streptosporangiaceae bacterium; assembly: GCA_036509255.1. Taxonomy (GTDB): domain Bacteria; phylum Actinomycetota; class Actinomycetes; order Streptosporangiales; family Streptosporangiaceae; genus RYN-230. Next base: position 33,339 of record DATCFY010000123.1, on the reverse strand, counting down.
GTCGGCGGGAGGCACGGACCGGGTGCCTCCCCGGCGTAGTGCGGCAGCCTCGCCGCTGAGGGTCACCGGACCCGGCGCAGGACGCTGACCACCTTGCCGAGAATGGTGGCCCCATCCCCCGCGATCGGGGTGAAGGCCGGATTGTGCGGCATCAGCCAGATATGGCCGTCTGACATCCGGTAGCTCTTGACTGTGGCCTCCCCGTCAATCATGGCCGCGATGATCTCGCCGTTCTCGGCCACCTGCTGGTCACGGACGACCACCCAGTCGCCGTCAGCGATGGCGGCGTCGATCATGGAATCGCCGACCACCTTGAGCAGGAACAGTTCGCCTTCCCCCACCAGTTGCTTGGGCAGCGGGAAGACGTCCTCGACGGACTGCCTGGCATCCTTCGGGTAGCCCGCGGCGATCTCGCCGACCAGCGGCACGTAGGCCGTATTCTGCGTGCCCACGGAGCGCAGCGGCTCGGCCGTCCCGGTCTCGCGGGGCTTGCGGGGCTTCCTGGTCTCCCAGGACTTGGCGGCCCGGATCGCCCCGGTCGCCTGGTGAGATTCGATGACCTCAATGACCGGGTGGCCCGGTGCCAGCACCACGGAGGTCCGCGCCTGACCGGTGGATCCGCTCAGCCATCCTCTCCGCCGCAACACCGTGAGATGGTGCTGCACGCCGGACGGGCCCAGCCCGACGACCCGGCCGATCTCCCGCACGCTCGGCCCGTACTGGTGCTCCTGCCGGAATCCCTCGATGGCATAGAGCACGTCGCGCTGGCGCGGCGTGAGATCGCGCTCGGGGTCCGGACTCTCCGGCCCGTGCACCTTTGTATCGCCGCTCGTGCTGCTCATCATCAGACCTCCGCCTGGGCGCTCAGCGTGACCGTGACGCTAGCAGTTCTCACGTCGGTTGTCGAATATAATTTCGATGAACGGTTCTCATGGAGAGTGCGGTCGATCCCGCGTTCTAAGGATAGCTATCATTTCCCCGCTGAGTTAGCCCGGGCCTCAGCGCGATGATGACCCATCCGCCGCCCAGGATGAACCAGTCCACGTGGATCCCGGGGTGCGGCTCGACGACAGAAGCCAGGCCAATTGGCATCCACCGCGAGGCCACGATGGCGGCGGCCACGCCCAGCGTGCCACCGGCCACCCCGGCCAGGAAAGGCCCGGCTGAGGCGGCCGCGATAGCTTGCCGCTGCGTCATCCCGACCGCCTGGAGGACCTGCAGGTCCGCCACGGTGGCGGAGGTGTACCGGGCGATGGACTGGCCGATCAGGAATAGCGCCGCCGCCAGCGCGGCCAGGCCGAAGGCCAGCAGGCAGGCGGCCTCGTAGGCGGTGATCTTGCGCACGGGATCACCGATGGTCTCGCTGTTGTCCCACACGTCGATGTCGGACCGCCCGGTCACCCGGGCCAGGGCGGCGCGGAAGGCGGGAATCGCGGCCTCGCCGCCCTTCAGCCGCACCAGCGCGTTGATGTAGGTCTGCCCGGTCGAGCCCAGCATGTCGGCGCGGTACCGGGTGAACAGGGCGGGCGACGAGAGGATGCCGCCGGGCGAGCCGGCCGTGTCTGCGTCCAGGCCCCACGGGCTGCGGATGACGCCCGTGATGCGCGCCCGGATCCTCGGCCCGCGTGGTGGCCCGGTGGACCCGTCGTAGCCCTCATTCGCCTGCTGCACGCTGGACAGCTCGAGGGTCAGCGAGTCCCCCACGTGCTTGCCGGAGGACGCGGCGAACTTGGGCGTGACGACGACTTCATCGGCACGGTGCGGGTTGAACAGCCTCCCGGCCAGGATGACCGGGCGTTCTGTGGTCCTGGTCATCTGGTCGTCGGCGAGAGGGAACCCGCTGCTCGCCGCCGGGTAGCCCTGGGCCTCGAACCCGAACGTGACCGCGAATCTGGTCAGCGCGGCCACCTCGGGCAGGGCTGCGACCCTGGCCCAGTCGAAGCCGGGCTGGTTGGGCAGCACGGTGGCCGTCGCGGGCAGCGTGCGGGCCCACAGCCGGCTGAAAGCGCTATCGCCGCGGCGCGCTCCGGCGATAGCAGTCAGGACGGTCGCAGTGCCCAGGCCGATGAGCACGGCCAGGACGACCAGCGACCGCCCGCTGGCGCCCGTCCAGCCGCAGCCAGGTCGCAGTAATCAGCACGACCTGCTCCCACGCGATCTCCGCGATCCACGCGGTCCCCGCCCCCCACGCCATCCATGGAGACAAGTAGATGGCCAGCTCCGGTTAGTCACAAGGGTGGCGGAACGAGCAGCACCCGGTGGTTACCCTCACCAGGAATGGCGTGCTGGCACCATGGAAAGGTGATTGGACGCCTCCACCACGTCATCGTGGACTGCCCGGACCCGGCCGCGCTGGCCGCGTTCTACTCAGAGCTGCTCGGGCTGCCCATCACCTGGCAGGAGGACGACTTCGCGGTCGTCTCGGCCAGCGACACCAGCTCCGGGATTGGCTTCCAGCTCGCACCGGACTTCCAGCCGCCGCAGTGGCCGGATCCGGCCCGGCCGCAGCAGATGCACTTCGACGTCATGGTCGATGACGTCGAAGCCGCCGGGCCCCGCGCGCTGGCCCTGGGGGCCCGGCGGCTGCCCGGAGGAGATGCCCGCTCACCCGTGTACGCTGACCCGGCCGGCCATCCGTTCTGCCTGATCCCGCGCCCCGCATGGGCCCCGCCCATCGGTGCTGAGTGAGGCGGGGCGGCTCCCCCGGGGAGCGCGTACTCCCCCGGGGCCGGCCCCCGCCGTAGAGTGTGCCCATGACGGGCGAATTGCGGCCAGCTGACCACAGCGAGAATCCCGTCCCCCGCGGCGAGCTGCGTGTCTCGTACGAGGACCGGGACCGGGTGGCCGAGGAGCTGCGGGTGGCTGCCGGTGACGGCCGTCTCACCGCCGAAGAACTCGACGAGCGGCTGGAAGTGGCGCTGACCGCGCGCACCTACGCCGAGCTCGCCGCGGTCACGAAGGACCTGCCATCCGCTGCCGGGGTCATGCTGGGCGCACCGGCACCCAAGGATCTTGTCCGCATCGACTGCCAGTCCTCCAGCGTCGAGCGCACCGGGCCGTGGCTCGTCCCGCGCCGGATGGAGGTCCGGGTGAAGAGCGGCACCGTGACGCTGGACTTCACCGAGGCGGTGATCACGCAGCCGGTGCTGCCCATCGAGGCCGAGGTGGGCGCCGGGGCGCTCAAGCTGGTGATCAAGCCCGGCATCGTGGTGGACATGGATGATGTGGCGGTCCGCAGCGGCAAGCTGGAGGTCCGGGCGCCATGGGGCCATGACGCGTCGGTACTGCGGATCCAGGTGTCCGGCAAGGTCGGCAGCGGCCACATCACCGCCCGGCCGCGGCGCCCGCCACGCCCGCCCCGGCCACCGCGGCGGACGTTCTGGCAATGGCTGACCCGTCAGCCCCGGCCCCGCCCGGCCATCGGGCGCTAACTGAGGATCCATCTGATCGCAGCCCTAGCCCGCGCCCGGACGGCTGAAAGCCCGTCGGCTGTGCACCAGAAGCTCCGAGAGGGCCGGGCTTTCGCCCCGCGTCCAGACCAGGGCGAGCAGGGACGGCGTCACGACGTCCTCGATGGCCACCGCGGCCAGCCGGCCGGAGAATCCGGCCGCCATGGTCTCGGAGAGGATGGCCACGCCCAGCCCGCGGCCCGCCAGGTCGGCGACCGCGCCGGGCGCGCTGGCCTGGAGGGCGATATCCGGCCGCCGCCCCTGGGCCGCGCAGGCCTGGTCGAATACGGCGCGTACCCCGGTTCCCGCAGGCAGGCTCACGATCGGGTACCCGGTGACTTCGGCCAGCGTGACAGCGTCCCGGCCCGCCAGCGGATGGCCTGGGGGCACCGCGGCCACCAGGCCCTCGCTGATGACGGTGAGCGCCTCCAGTCCCTGGGGCGGGTTACCAGCCGCGCCGATGAGAGCCAGGTCGGCCGCGCCGCTCTGGACACGCTCGATCAGCCAGTCCGAGTTGCCTTCCACCAGCGCGATCTCCACGCCGGGATGGGCGAGGTGGAACGCGGCGAGGGCGTCGAACAGCGGGGTGACGGTGCAGGCCGTCACCATCCCGACCACGATCCGGCCGGAGAGCAGCCCGGTCACGTCGTCCACCGCCTGACGCACCGCGGCCGCGGCCGCGAGCGCGGCCCGGGCGTGCGGCAGCGCCGCGGCACCGGCCCTGGTCAGCGTGGCCACCCGGCCCGACCGGTCGATCAGGGGGGTGCCGAGGTCCCGCTCCAGCTGACGGATCTGCGCGCTCACCCCGGACTGGCTGACGTGCACGCGCTGCGCGGCGCGGGTGAAGTTCGCGTCCTCGGCGACGGCTACGAAGTACTCCAGCTGCCTCAAGTCCATAACCAGTAATTCTAGTTTCAAGAAGAACTATCTGTTGGACTTCTCATCCGGCCCCGGCCAAGCTGGGGTCAGGTAGCACGCGGAGGACCACGCGGCCACCAAGACAGCACGCGGCCCGGCTGGCCGCGAGAACGGAGGATCATGGCTGCCCAGGACAAGGCCCCCCAGGACCAGGCCACCCGGCCGGAGGATCTCACCCGGCTGTTCGTGGAGCGCGCCAACGCCGGCGACGCGGCTGGGATCGCCGCGCTGTACGAGACCGGCGCGGTGATGGCTTACCCGCCGGGCGGTCAGACGACCGGCCGCGAGGCGATCCACGCGCTCTGGGAGAAGGTACTGGCCAGCGCGCCGCGCTTCGAGCCGGAAACACCGCTGCCCGCGCTGGTCAGCGGGGACATCGCGCTCACCGCCACCGTGGCCAGGGACGGCACGGGGGTCCGGGTGCAGGTGGCCCGCAGGCAGCCCGACGGGACCTGGCTCCGCCTGCTCGACCAGCCCGAACTGAGCCCGTAGCGGTAGCACCAGGACCGGCGGGCCAGGTCAGCGGGCCCGCTGATCCTCGAGGTCGATGACCAGCCCGTCGCAGTAGTGCGTGAACCCGGTCCGCCTGGCCACCGCGATCGATGCCGCGTTGGCCCGCCAGGCGCGGTACTGGACGACCGCCCGGCGCTCCAGGCCCGCCTGGGCGGCCGCGGCGACCACGGCCCGGGCCAGGCCGCGGCCCCGGTGCCGGGGGTGGGTGAGCACGCCCAGGGTCGGCATGTCGTGCCAGACGCCGAGGCAGGCGACCGCCAGCAAGCCGTCCCTGCCGAAGTAGCCGAACGCGGGCACGCCCCGTCGTGCCGCTCTCGTCCCGTTCCGCGGACGGCGTCTGCTCGTGCAGGCGGGTGAGCAGGGGGAGGTCAGCCGGCGAGAGCGGGCGCACCGCCGGGCTGCGCCCGGCCATGAGGTCGTCCGCGGTGACGTAGCCGTACCAGGCGGGCCCGATCACCGCGCCGGGCCGGGCGCCTAATGCGGTGCTCACCCGGGTCGCGGCGGCCGCCAAAGGGCCGCCGGGCCGCAGGTCGCTGTCCGCCAGGAGGGGATCATCCGCGGTGACCTGCCGCAACGCGGGGAGCGTCCAGGCGGGCCCGTACCCGAGCGGCCGGCCGGCGCCGGTCACCGCCATCATCCCGACGTGCCCCAGCAGGGGAGCCAGGTAGGTCCCGCCCGTGCGCAACGCGGCGGGGGGCAGGCCCAGCCGCCGCGCCCACCACGCGTCAACTTCGCTCTGCCAGTCGGTCATGGTCTGAGTCTGGCGCGGCCGCGCCCCGGGGGGAACCGCGGCCGGCCCCGCCCGAACCCGGGCGTTCGCCGGGTGGTCATGCTCCCGTCAGCCGGGCCTGGCACACTCGGCGCCCCATGGACGTCACCGCGCTGGCGCGCTCCCTGCTCGAAGCGGTGCCGGCGCACCGCACCGCCGGTCTGCAGGTGCTGCGCGCGGCCGACGGCGCCGCGGAAGTCTCGCTGCTCACTCCGCTCATGCTCACCAACGTCATCGGCTCGCTGCATTCGAGCGGCCTGGTCATGCTGGCGGACGCGGCCGGCCTGGCGGCCATCATCGCCGCCTGCGAGACCGAGGACGAGATACGCGGGGTGCTCCCGCTGGGCGGGGCCGCGACGCTGGAGTTCCGCGCGCCCGCGCGCGGCCGGCTGGTCGCCTCGTGCCGCCTCGGCGCGGCCGCGCAGCAGGCACTGCGGCCGGTGCTGTCCGGGACGCAGAACCGCGCCCGGATCAGCACCGTGGCCGAGATTACCGACGAGGCGCACGCGCTTGTGTGCCGGGGGACGTTCGAGTGGAGCGTCCGCCGTCCCTAACGCGCGTGGCCGCGGCGCTAGCCTGCGAACGTGTCCGGGTCGGGGCCGGTCCGCTCGTTCTTGTTCAGGGCGCTGATGGCCTCGACATCCTCGCCGGACAGCTCGAAGTCGAAGATGGCGAAGTTCTCCCGGACCCGGGCCGGGGTGACCGACTTCGGGAAGATGATGTCGCCGCGCTCGATATGCCAGCGGAGCACGACCTGCGCCGGGGTCTTGCCGGCCCGCTCGGCGATCTCCTTGATGGTGGGGTCCTCGAGGACGTCGCCCTGGGCGATCGGAGACCAGCCCTCGATCGCGATCTGGTGCTCGGCGCAGAACCCGCGCACGTCGTCCTGGGTCAGGTACGGATGGACCTCGATCTGGTTGACGGCCGGGGGAATCTCGGCCTCCGCGTGCAGCCGGCGGATGTGATGCGGCTGGAAGTTAGACACGCCGATCGAGCGGGCCCGCCCGTCGCGGTAGAACTCCTCCAGCGTGCGCCAGGTGGACACGAAGTCGCCGTCGTACCGGGTGGGCAGCGGCCAGTGGATCAGGAACAGGTCGATGTAGTCGAACCCGAGCGCCTTCAGCGACGCGTCGAACGCCGCCCGGGCGTCATCGGGCAGGTGCGCGTCGTTGTTCAGCTTGCTGGTGACGAACACCTCGGAACGGTCGAGGCCAGACTTGGCGACGGCCTCGCCGACCTCCTTCTCGTTGCCGTACATCTCGGCCGCGTCGATGTGCCGGTAGCCGGTCTTCAGGGCGGTGGTCACCGCCTCCACGGTGTCCTCGGGCTTGACCTGGAACACACCAAAGCCGAACTGGGGGATACTCCGGCCGTTGTTCAGCATGACGTCAGGTACTGGGTTCACGAGGGATTCTCTCCTCCGGCGATATCGGATCGCTCGCTGTAGGTACCCCTTCCCCCTGCCCGCTGCGCGCGGCTTCATCCCTCCCCCGCCTCTCGGCGGCCTGACTTGCAGATACTGGTCCTGTGCCTGCCGACTCCGGGCCTGACCGGCCCGCCCCGTCCAGCCCTGTGCCCGCGCTGCGCGAGATCGCGTTCCAGCTCGAACGGTCCGGGGCACCCACGTACCGGGTGCGGGCCTTCCGGCGCGCCGCGGAGGTGGTGGCCGGGCTGCCCCCGGGTGAGCTGGAACGCCGGCTGGGCGACGTGACGCTGCGCGCGCTGAGCGGGATCGGCGAGGTGACGGCCGAGGTGATCACCCAGGCGGCGGCGGGCCGGCAGCCGGATTACCTGACCCGGCTGCTTGAGGAGCAGGGCGGCCCGCTCCCGGCGTCGGCCCTGCGCGCGGCGCTCCGCGGCGACTGCCACACGCACTCCGACTGGTCCGACGGCGGCAGCCCGCCCGGCGAGATGGCTGAGGCGGCGCGGGCGCTGGGCCACGAATGGATCGCGCTGACCGATCACTCGCCGCGGCTCACCGTGGCCAGCGGGCTGACCGCCGAGCGCCTGGAGGCGCAGCTCGAGCTGGTGGCCCGGCTGAATGCGGAGCTGGCCCCGTTCCGCATCCTGACCGGCATCGAAGTCGACATCCTGGATGACGGCTCGCTGGACCAGCGGGAGGACCTGCTCGCCCGGCTCGATGTGGTGGTGGCCAGCGTGCACTCCAAGCTGCGGATGCCCGCGGGCCCGATGACCGAGCGGATGGTCACCGCCGTCCGCAACCCGCACGTAGACGTGCTGGGCCACTGCACCGGCCGGCTGCTGACCGGGCGGGGCGGGCGGGGGCGCCCGGAATCTGAGTTCGACCCCGCGGCGGTGTTCGGGGCCTGCCGGGAGCACGGTGTGGCGGTCGAGATCAACTGCCGGCCGGAACGGCGGGACCCGCCCGGCCGGCTCCTCGCCCTGGCGGCCGGGGCAGGCTGCCTGTTCTCCATCGACACCGATGCGCACGCGCCCGGCCAGCTCGACTGGCTGGAAAACGGCTGCGTGCGGGCTGAGCAACACGGAATCACCCCGGACCGGGTGATCAACACCCGCCCCGCCGTCGAGCTCGCAGCCGGCGCCCGCGAAGGCAGATAACGCCGGCGCGTGCCTCACTCCCGCCGCGCCAGACATGACCAGCGCCGGGGGCTGAACCGGGGTCCCGGCCGGATCCAGGCCACAAGCCCCCGGCCGATGATCACCCCGGATCAGCGTCTGGTTCCGGGTTTCCTCGTGCCATTGCTTCACGCACCCGGCCCTCTCGCCGGTCCCACAACTCGGCCCGGCCGGGGTAGGCCATCCGCGCAATGCCGAGCAACCCGAGAGCCCGGTCCCAGTGCCCCTCGCGGTACGCCTCGCCCGCCAGGCGGTCCAGATCCTGGGGCGTGGCTATCGGCTCGTTGCTGGCGCTCATGAGGCGTCAAGGGCGCAGATCGATTACGGTCATCCCGGCGCCGGACGGCGGGCGGTCCATGGCGGCCAGCGCGGCACCGGCCTGCGCCAGGCCGATCACCTCGCCGACGAGCAGCCCGGGACGGAGTGCGCCGTCCGCGACCTGCGCCAGCATGGGCGGGTAGTCCCGGGCCGCCATCCCGTGCGAGCCGTAGATCTCCAGCTCCCGGGCGATGACCAGGTCCATCGGGACCGGCGGCATGGCGGCCGCCCCGAGGAGCAGGCCGACCTGAACGTGCCGCCCGCGGCGCCGCAGGCTCCGCACCGAACTGGCCAGCGTGTCCGCCGAGCCCAGCGCGTCGAGGGACACCTGCGCCCCGCCTCCCGTGACGTCGTGGATGACCGGGACGGGATCGGTGTTCGTTGCGGAAAGAATTGTGTGCTCGGCGCCGAGGTCGCGAGCGCGGCCGAGAGCCGGGCCGGCCACGTCCACCGCGATGACCCGCGCGCCGAGGGCCACGCCGATGTGCACGGCCGACAAGCCGACCCCGCCGCAGCCGTACACCACGAGCCAGTCCCCCGGGCGCAGCCGGGCGTGCCCGGTGAGCGCCCGGTAGGCGGTGGCGAACCGGCAGCCCAGGCTGGCGGCGGTAACGTCGTCGACCGCGTCTGGCAGCGCGACCAGGTTCGTGTCCGCAGCGTGAATGGCCACCCGTTCGGCGAACGACCCGGGGCCGGTGAAGCCCGGCTGGGTCTGGTCCGGGCAGACCTGCGCCTCGCCCGCCCGGCAGTACCCACACCGGCCGCAGCCGCAGGCGAACGGCACCGTGACCCGCTCGCCGGGCCGCCACCCGGTCACCGCCGGCCCGGCCTGGGCGATGGTCCCGGCGAGTTCGTGCCCGGGGATGTGCGGGAGCGCCACGGGGTCGTGCCCCTTCCAGGCGTGCCAGTCCGAGCGGCACACCCCGGTCGCGCCGACGCTGATGACCACGCCATCATCGGGGCAGGCCGGCTCGGGGACGTCGCCCACCTCCGGCACCTCGCCGTACTCGCGGTACGCGACCGCCTTCATGCTCCGCCTCCCGGCTCCCGGCTTCCGGCTCCCGGCCCGCTTACGCGTGCGTGAATGAAAGTTTGGGTCACACCTGACTACCCCAAACCTGCTTTCATGCTGTCGGGCAGGAGCGTGCGGGGCGGGTGGGGTTGACGGGGGCTCTGGGGCTCGTGGGAGGGGTCGTTGGGCGCCGCTAGCTGATGAGGATGACTTCGAGGGTTCGGGGGCCGTGGACGCCTTCGACCCGGTCGAGTTCGATGTCGCTGGTGGCCGACGGGCCGCTGATCCAGGTGAGCGGGCGGTCCGGGCGCAGCCGGGCCAGGGCCTCAGGGACCAGCGCGACCACCTGATCCGCCTCGATCAGGCACAGGTGATAGTCGGGGATGAGGCTGAGCGCGCGGCGGCCCTGGCCCGGCCCGGCGTCGAGGATGATGGTGCCGGTCTCGGCGACGGCCACCGCGGCGCGGGTGATGACGCCGTCGGCCTGGTCGAGTTCCTGGGCGGACAGGCCGCCATCGGTGATCAGTTCCACGTCGCCGAAGGTGCCGGCCTGGCCGGCCTCAGGCTGGTCGAGCCCGGGCAGGTCCAGGCCGGGTGGCAGGACGACCCGGCGGGCGCCCCGCCCGGCCAGCGCCGCGCGGACGGTGTCCAGCAGCTGCTCCGGGCCGGTGCGCCGGACGTGGCTGCGATAGTCGATGAGGCGCCCGGCGAGCAGGTCGAGCAGCGCGGGAGTGCCGAGCTCGCCGTGGGTCCGGTAGCCCGGAGCGGGGGCATCGCCGGCCGGGGGCGCGGAGCTGCCGGGCGGGTCGCCGGCCAGCGCGGTGCGGATCCGGCCGAGCATCTCGTCGCGGGCGGTCACCGGGAGTCTCCGTGCTTGATGTCGCCGTGGTTGATGTCGCCGTGGTTGATGTCCCCGTGCTCGGAGCGCCACCACTGACGGAACGTCTGGGCCGGCGGCTGGGGCGCGTCGCGGGCCGAGGTCCAGGCTGACAGGGGCGGGGGCAGCCGGCGGATCCGGCCGCCGCGGCCCAGCAGCCGGCCGGCCCGCCCGCCCCGCTGCGCGGCCTCGTACCGGGCCGGGCTGGCCATCACCCACGAGGCGGCCGCCATGGTCACCGCCTCCGGGCTGGGCACACGGTGCGCGTCCGCCACCTCGTCCACATGCCGGGCCCGGAGGTGGACCAGCAGCGACGGGATGTCGATCTTCACCGGGCAGGCGTCGTAGCACGCGCCGCACAGCGACGAGGCGTACGGCAGCGACGCGTTGTCCTCGACCCCGGTCAGCATCGGGGACAGCACGGCGCCGATCGGGCCCGGGTAGACCGAGCCGTAGGCGTGCCCGCCGACCCGCTCGTACACCGGGCAGACGTTCAGGCACGCCGAGCACCGGATGCAGTGCAGGGCCTGGCGGCCGGTCTGGTCGGCCAGCGCCGCGGTACGGCCGTTGTCGAGCAGGACCAGGTGGAACTGTTGCGGGCCGTCGCCGGGGGTCACCCCGGTCCACATCGAGGTGTACGGGCTCATCCGCTCCCCGGTGGAGCTGCGGGGCAGCAACTGCATGAACACGCCAAGGTCGTCCCAGCTGGGCAGGATCTTCTCGATGCCCATCACCGTAATCAGCGTGTCCGGGAGGGTCAGGCACATCCGGCCGTTGCCCTCGGACTCGACCACGCACAGCGTGCCTGTCTCCGCGATCGCGAAGTTGGCCCCGCTGATCCCGACCTTGGCGGACAGGAACCGGCGGCGCAGGTGCTGCCGGGCCGCCTCGGCGAGCGCGGCCGGCGAGTCGGTCAGGCCGGGATCCACGTCCCCCATCTCGTGCAGGAAGATTTCCCGGATCTCGGCCCGGTTCCGGTGGATGGCCGGGACCAGGATGTGCGACGGACGGTCGTGGCCGAGCTGGACGATCAGCTCGGCCAGGTCGGTCTCGTGCGCGGTGATCCCCGCGCCGGCCAGCGCGTCGTTGAGGCCGATCTCGTCGGTGACGATCGACTTGACCTTGACCGCCTCGGTGGCACCGGTGGCGCGGACCAGGTCGACCACGATCTGGTTGGCCTCGACGGCGTCGCGGGCCCAGTGCACCACGCCGCCGCGGGCGGTGACCTGTTCCTCCAGCTGCTGCAGGTAACGGTCCAGGTGGGCCATGGTCTCGGCCTTGATGGCCTGGCCTGCGTCACGCAGCGCTTCCCAGTCCGGCAGCTCACCCACGACCGCGGCCCGCTTGGCGCGGATCGTCCGGGTGGCCCGGCCGAGGTTGCGGCGCAGCTGGGTATCGGCCAGCGCGCGGCGGGCCGCGACCGGGAACGGCTCGTCGCCGCGCAGGTGACCCACGCCGCGCGGCGCGGTGGGCAGCCCCAGGTAGACAGGCCCGCTCACCGGGCGCCCCCCGGCCCGGCTGTTTGCGGCCCGGCCGTTTGCGGCCCGGCCGTTTGCGGCCCGGCTGTTTGCGGCACCGAGGCGAGGATCTCCGCGAGGTGAACAGTCCGGGTGCCCGCGCGCAGCCGGGACAGGCCGCCGCCGATGTGCATCAGGCAGGAGCTGTCCCCGGCCGTGCACACCTCCGCCTGGGTGTCCAGGACGCTGCGCATCTTGTCGGCCAGCATGGCGGTGGAGGTGTCCGCGTTCTTGACCGCGAAAGTGCCGCCGAAGCCGCAGCAGGTGTCGGCGTCCGGGAGCTCGACCAGGTCGATCCCGGCCACGTTGCGGAGCAGCCGCAGGGGGCGGTCACCGACCCGCAGCATCCGCAGTGAATGGCAGGTCGGATGGTAAGTGACCCGGTGCGGGTAGTAGGCGCCGACGTCTTCCACCCCGAGCACGTCGACCAGCAGCTGGGACAGCTCGTAGGTGCGGGCGGCCACCGCCTCGGCCCGGCGGGCCAGCGCCTCGTCCCCGTATCGCCGGGCCACCATCGCGTGCTGGTGCCGGATCGACCCGGTGCACGAGCCGGACGGGACGACGATCGCCTCGCAGTCCTCGAACACGTCGGCGTAGCGGCGGACCAGGGGCAACGCGTCGTGGAGGTAGCCGGTGTTGACGTGCATCTGGCCGCAGCAGGTCTGCGCGGCCGGGAACTCGACCTGGTGGCCAAGCCGTTCCAGCAGGCGGACCGTGGCCCGGCCCGCCTCGGGGAACAGCGTGTCGGCCAAGCAGGTGACGAACAGGGCAATACGCATGACGTCAGCTTGCCGCCTCACTGGCCACGGGCTGCTCACCAGCCCCGGCCTCCGGGAGGCGCGGCCTGCGGGGGCGGCGCGGCTGGCCCTGGCTCGACGCGCGTACCACCAGGTCCGGCTCGAAGACGACCTGCCGGTGCCGGTGCGTCCCGTCGCCGAGGGCTTCCTCGATCAGCAGCTGGGCCGCGGCCCGGCCCAGCTGGTGGCGGGGCTGGCGAACCGACGACAGCGGCACCGCTGCCGCGGCCGCGAAGTCCACATCGTCGTAGCCCACGATCGACACGCCGTCGGGCACCCCGATCCGGCGGGTGGTCATCTCCTGCAGGACGCCTAGCGCGAGCAGGTCGTTCGCGCAGAACACCCCCGTGGGCCGGGTCCCGGCGGGCAGGTCGGCGAGCGCGGCGCCCGCGCGCTGCCCGGCGGTCACGTTCAGGGCGGGGGTCTCGATCACGAGCAGCTCAGCGGCGTCGCGCCCGGCCCGCTGGAAGGCGCGGAGCGCCCCGTCCCGGCGATCGCTGACCTGCCGGACGCTCATCGGGCCGCCCACGAACGCGATCCGCTCGTGGCCGGCCTCCAGCAGGTGGGACACGGCCAGGTCGCCGCCGAGCACGTCGTCCACCGACACCGAGCACTGGCCTCGCGACGGTGACCGGCTGTCCACCAGCACCACGGGGGTGCCGCGGCGCTGGACGCTGGCCAGCCGCTTGTCGGCCCCGGACACCGGCGTGATCAGGATGCCCTGGACCCGGTGCTCTTCCAGCACCTCGAGGTAGCGGGATTCCTTGGCCTTCTGGTCGTCGCTGTTGCACAGGATCACGGCCAGCCCCGCCTCGCTGGCCTCGTCCTCCACGCCCCGCGCGACGTCGGTGAAGAACGGGTTGGCGACGTCCAGGACGACCAGCCCGATGGTGCGGCTCCGGCCGGCCCGGAGCTGGCGGGCGGACTCGTTGCGGATGAAGCCCAGTTCCTTGATCGCCGCCTGGACCCGGGTGCGGGTCGGCTCGGCCACCACTTCCGGGCGGTTGAGAACGTTGGAGACAGTGCCGAGTGAGACGCCGGCAAGGGCGGCGACCTCCCTGATACTGACCGGCGTGTCCGCCACGGCTCCTCCTGTGCGGTCAGTGTCGTGCGGAGCGCTGGAACGCGTCAACCAGGCGCACCTGGGACCGGCAGCCGACCGGCGCACCGGGCCCAGCCCCGGCCGCCCCGGGAAGGGCGCTGGCAGGCCAGCGTGCGCCCGGAATCGGCCGGCACAATAGCGGCCACGAAACCTATCTGTAACGATTCGGGCATCGCCACGGACCTCTATTGACAGGCTCGCCGCTTCGCTCGACACTGCTTCCACATACTTGAAACGTTATAGCACATTCTGCTCCAGGCACCCCGCTGGCCTGCTGCCAGACCGGGGCGACCCCCAGCCAGAGACGAGAGGGACCGGGCTGTGACAGCTGGCGACGGCCACGACGGCGGGATCCCCTCGCCCGGCACCACCCCGGGTCCTGAGACGCCGTCGCCTGTCCCGGCGGGGCCGGCCAGTCCAGCCGACCCGGCCGGCCCGACACCGGCGACCCCGTCACCGGCCACCCCGGACGCCGTCCCCGTACTAGCCCTGCACGGTGCCACCAAATCGTTCGGCGCGGTGCGTGCGGTCACCGACGGCACGATCGACCTCTACGCCGGCGAAGCGCACGCGCTGCTGGGCGAGAACGGCGCGGGCAAGTCCACCATGGTGAAGATCCTGGCCGGGGTGCATCAGCCGGATTCCGGCGAGTTGCTGATCGACGGGACACCAGTCACCCTGCACAGCCCGGCCGACGCCCAGAACGCCGGCATCGCGGTCATCTACCAGGAGCCCACCCTCTTCCCCGACCTGAGCGTCGCGGAGAACATCTTCATGGGACGCCAGCCGCTGCTGGCCGGGCGGCGGATCGACCGGCGCCGGATGCACGCGGACTCCGCCGCCCTGTTCCTGCGGCTGGGCGTCAAGCTCGACCCGGGCCGCGTCAGCCGCGGGCTGTCCATCGCGGACCAGCAGATCGTCGAGATCGCCAAGGCCCTGTCGCTGGACGCCCGGGTCATCGTGATGGACGAGCCCACGGCGGCGCTGTCCGCCACCGAGGTCGCCCGGCTGTTCGACGTGGTCCGCACGCTCCGTTCCGGCGGTGCGGCGGTCCTGTTCATCTCGCACCGGCTGGAAGAGGTCTTCGAGATCTGCCAGCGGGTCACGGTCATGCGCGACGGCCGGCACGTTATGACCAGCGAACTGGCCGGGCTAACCGCCGATGATCTGGTCCGCGCCATGGTCGGCCGGCAGATGGAGGCGCGGGCCGCGGGCGAGCGCGGCGCGGCCGGCGAACTGGTGCTCCGGGTGGAGCACCTGACCCGCGAGGGCGTGTTCACCGACATCTCGCTGGACGTGCGGGCCGGCGAGATCGTCGCCCTGGCCGGGCTGGTCGGGTCGGGCCGCAGCGAGGTGGCCCGGGCCGTGTTCGGGATCGACCGCTACGACGCGGGCCGGGTCGTGATGCGCGGCCGCGAGCTGCGGCGGGCCTCGCCCACCGGAGCGATGGCCGCGGGGATCGGCTTCGTCCCGGAGGACCGGCGGCAGCAGGGCCTGGTCATGGACATGTCCGTGCAGCAGAACGTGGCGCTCGCGTCGCTGGCCCGGCTGCGCAAGGCCGGCCTGGTCCGGTCCGCGGCGGAGCGCGCGTTCGCGGCCGACTGGGCGGTCCGGCTCAACCTCAAGTACGGCCGCCTGGTCGACCCAGTGTCCCGGCTGTCGGGCGGGAACCAGCAGAAGGTCGTCCTGGCCAAGTGGCTGGGCCGCCAGCCGACGCTGCTGATCGTGGACGAGCCGACCCGGGGCATCGACATCGCGACCAAGGCGGAGGTGCACCGGCTGCTGGTGCGGCTGGCCCGGGACGGGGTCGCCATCCTGATGATCTCCTCGGAACTGCCCGAGGTGCTGCACATCGGGGACCGGATCCTGGTCATGCGGGAGGGACGGCTGACCGCGGAGTTCGGGCACGCGGAGGCCTCCGAGGAGAAGATCATGGCCGCCGCCACTGGCCAGCTGCAGGAGGCGTCTTGACCACCACCGTGACCGAGCGCCGCGAACCCGCGGGCGCCCCGCCCGGCGGCGGCTCCCGCAGGCTGACCGAGCGCGTGTTCCGGGTCCGCGAGTCCGGCATCATCGCCGTGCTGCTGGTGTTCGTGGCCGTGACCACCAGCATCCAGCCGTCGTTCCTGAACCAGCAGAACCTCCAGTTCCTGCTGATCAACACCACGGTCTACGCGCTGCTGGCCCTGGGCGAGACCATGGTCGTGGTCAGCCGGAACGTGGACCTGTCGATCGGCTCGGTGCTCGGCCTGTCCGCCTACGTGTCGGCCGGGATGTTCGGCCATCACCCCGGAATCCCGATCCCCCTGGTCTTCCTCATCGGCCTGGGTATCGGGCTGGTCTGCGGGATGGCCAACGGGCTCATGGTCGCGGTCGGACGGGTGCCGAGCCTGGTGGTCACGCTGGCCACGCTGTACATCATCCGGGGCATCGACATCCTGATCGTGGGCGGCAACCAGGTGACCGCGCAGACACTGCCCAATGCCTTCACCAACATCCCCCGCGCGACCGTGTTCGGCATCCCGTACCTGGCCATCGCGATCGCCGTGGTGATCGGCGTCGGGGCCTACTACCTCCGCTCGTTCCGGTCCGGCCGTGAGCTGTACGCGATCGGCTCGAATCCGGAGGCGGCCCGGCTGGCCGGCATCCCGGTGGGCAAGCGGATCTTCACCGCGTTCACCCTCAGCGGCGGCATCGCCGGGGTGGCCGGGGTGCTCTGGGCGGCGCAGTACCAGACGATCGACTCGACCGCCGGGACCGGCTACGAACTGACCGTTATTTCCGCGGTGGTGGTGGGCGGGGTGGCCATTTTCGGCGGGAGCGGCAGCGCGGTGGGTGCCGCCGTCGGCGCGCTGCTGCTCAGCAGCATCAACTCCGCGCTGAACGTGCTGGGCTTCCCGCAGCTGTGGCTGGAGGCCATCTCCGGCTTCCTGCTCCTGCTGGCCATCACGCTCGACCGGATCATCTCTGTGCGCCTCATGATCGCCCTGCGGCGAAGGAGTCCCGGCGTTGGAACCTGACCTGAACACGGGCGCCGCGCCCGGCCCGGCCACCGGATCACCCCCCGCCCCCGCCACCGGGCCGGCCGACCCGGACGGGGCTGGCTGGCTCCGTTCCGTGGCGCGCGGCTCGGTACGCTGGGAGACCGGCCTGTTCCTCCTGGTCGTGGCCATCGTGATTTTCGGCGCTGTCACCTCCTCCGAGTTCCTGACCAGCGGCAACTTCTTCAACACCGGGGTGACCTCGGGCGAGATCGCGATCATGGCGCTGCCGATGACGCTGATCATCATCAGCGGCGAGATCGACCTGTCCGTGGCCTCCATCCTGGGCATGTCCAGCGCCCTGCTGGGCGTCCTGTGGAGCCACCACTGGCCGATGCTGGCCATCTTCGTGGCGGTCGCGGTGCTCGGGATCGTGGCCGGCCTGATCAACGGGCTGCTCGTCACCCGGGTTGGCTTGCCCTCGCTGGCGGTGACGATCGGCACCCTCGCGCTGTACCGCGGGGTGGCCCTCATCCTGCTGGGCGCCAACACGGTCTCCAACTTCCCCTCGACCTACACCAACATCGGGGTGCTGCCGCTGCCGCACACCCAGATCCCCTACAACATCGCGATCTTCGTGGTCCTGGCGGTGATCTTCGGGATCGTGCTGCACGCCACCGCGACCGGCCGGTCCATCTACGCGATGGGGGCCAGCCCGGAGGCGGCGCTGTTCGCCGGGATCCGGGTCAAGCGGGTCAAGACCATGCTGTACGTGGTGTCCGGCCTGGTCTGCGCCCTGGCCGGGGTGCTCTGGACGTTCCGGCTGTCCACCGCGGTGCAGAACAACGGGCTGGGCATCGAGCTGGACGTGGTCGCGATCGTGCTGCTTGGCGGGGTGTCGATCTTCGGCGGCAAGGGCACTCTGGCCGGCGTCGTGCTGGCGGTGATCGCGTTCGCGGGCCTGCAGAACGCCCTGCTGCTCACCAACTTCAACCAGGAGGCCACCGGCATCGTGATCGGCGCCCTCCTGCTCGTCAGCGTCTTCGCCCCGAACGTGGGGCGGCTCCGGCAGCTGAGCCTGCCCCGGTGGGCCCGCGGCCGGGGCAGCCGGAGCGGCCGGGGCAGCCCCCAGGCCCCCGCGGTCGGGAGCGGAACGTGACCAGGCCCGGCCCGGGGGCACATCCCGGCACGGCCACGCGACACCCGTCCCGGTCACCCCAGCATGGGTCACCCCAGCATCGGTCACCCCAGCATGGGCCCGCATCCCCTTTAGTCCGCAGTCCCAGCACGGCCCCGATTGAAAGGATTCACATATGAGACGCTCAATGAAGAGAGCCCTCTGGGCACCCGCGGTAGTCCTGGTCGCCTCTGCCACGCTGGCCGCGTGCAGCTCGTCCGGGGGCGGCTCCAGCAGCTCCTCTTCGCCCGCCTCCGCCTCGTCCAGCTCCGGGGCGTCAGCCTCGGGCTCGCTGAAGACCGGCCTGAAGGTCTTCATCATCCCGAAGAACCTGGGCAACCCCTACTTCACCACCGCCGACAGCGTGAAGTCCGGCGGCGCGATGGCCGCCCTGGCGACCCTGGGCGAGACCGCCACCGAGACCAGCGGGACGGCGGCCACGCCCTCCTCCCAGATCCCGGCCATCCAGGCCGCGATCACCAAGGGCGCCAACGCGCTCATCGTGTCGGCTACCGACCCGGCCGCGCTGTGCCCGACCCTGAAGGCCGCCATGGCCAAGGGCATCACCGTGGTCACCTACGACTCCGACGCCCCGACCTGCCGCAACCTGTTCGTGAACCAGGCGTCCACCGCCCAGATCGGGACCAGTGAGGTGGACCTGCTGGCCAAGGAGATCCACAGCAGCGGGCAGATCGCGATCGTGTCCGCCGCCGCGTCGGCCACGAACCAGAACCAGTGGATCGCCTACATGAAGCAGGAACTGAAGAAGTACCCGAAGATGAAGCTGGTCTCGACCGTCTACGGGAACGACGACCCGACCACCGCCACCCAGGTGACCCAGGGCCTGCTCCAGCACTACCCGAACCTCAAGGGCATCATCTCCCCGACCACGGTCGGCATCCTGGCCGCCGCCCAGGTGGTCTCCTCGTCCAAGTACAAGGGCAAGGTCATCGTGACCGGGCTGGGCACGCCGGACTCCATGAAGAAGTACGTGGCCAACGGGGTCGCCCCGGCGTTCGAGCTGTGGAACCCGGCGGACCTCGGCTACCTGGCCGCGTACGCCGCGGTCAACTACGCGTCCAAGAAGATCACCAGCGCCGCGGGGCAGTCCTTCACCGCGGGCAAGCTCGGCAAGTTCACCGTCGGCTCGGGCTCCAGCATCCTGCTTGGCCCGCCGTTCGTGTTCAGCAAGTCCAACATCAACAACTTCAACTTCTAACCCTTCTAACCCTCTGACCCTCGGGCGGCGTGCGTGATCATGACTTTGGTGTCGTCAGAACGACAGCAAAGTCATGATCACGCCGCGCCCGTCCCCGGCCCGCGCCCACATCAGCCTCTGGAACCACACCGACCCCGGCACCCAAGCCGACAAGGAGGAACCCGCAGTGGAGCGCGTCTGCTTCCTCGGCCGTGTCCGGCCCGACCGGCTGGCGGAGTACCGGCGGCGGCACGCCATCGTGTGGCCGGAGATGCTGGACGCGCTGCGCACCGCAGGGTGGAGCAACTATTCGCTGTTCCTGACCGATGACGGGCTCGTGGTGGGCTACCTGGAAACCGACGACTACGCAGCGGCGCTCGCGCGGATGGCGGGCACCGACGTCAACAAACGCTGGCAGGCGGACATGGCGCCGTACTTCGCGGATCTCGGCGGCCAGCACCCCGACCAGGGTTTCCGGAGGATCGACGAGATATTTCACCTGGACTGAGATTGCCGGGATCGGGCCCGCCGGGACCGTGAGCTGGACCAGATCTGCTGCCTGGAGATGACCTGAGATGCCTGACCTGACCGCCGTGAAGACCGCACTGAGGTCGCAGCGGATCGAACTCCCGTCCTGGGCCTTCGGGAACACCGGGACCCGGTTCAAGGTGTTCGCCCAGCCGGGCGTGCCGCGGACCCCGCAGGAGAAGATCGATGACGCGGCCCAGGTGCACAAGTTCACCGGGGTGGCCCCGACGGTCGCGCTGCACATCCCGTGGGACAAGGTGGACGACTACGGCGCGCTGTCCGCGCACGCCGCGGCGGCCGGGGTGACGCTCGGCACGATCAACGCCAACGTGTTCCAGGACGACGACTACAAGCTGGGCAGCGTCTGCAACCCCGACCCCCGGGTGCGCCGCAAGGCCGTGGCCCACCTGATCGACTGCATCGACATCATGGACGCCACCGGGTCCCGTGACCTCAAGCTGTGGTTCGCCGACGGCACCAACTACCCGGGCCAGGACGACATCCGCGCCCGCCAGGACCGGCTGGCCGAGACCCTGGCCGAGGTCTACCAGCGGCTCAGCCCGGCGCAGCGGATGCTGCTGGAGTACAAGCTGTTCGAGCCGTCCTTCTACACCACCGACGTGCCCGACTGGGGCACCTCGCTGCTGCACTGCATGGCGCTCGGGCCGCAGGCCGAGGTCTGCGTGGACACCGGCCACCACGCGCCCGGCACGAACATCGAGTTCATCGTGGCCGTGCTGCTGCGGGCCGGGCGGCTCGGCGGGTTCGACTTCAACAGCCGCTTCTACGCCGACGACGACCTGATGGTCGGGGCGGCCGACCCGTTCCAGCTGTTCCGGATCCTGCACGAGGTGGCGGCCGCGGACGCGCTGCGCCCCGAGGCCGGCATCGCATTCATGCTCGACCAGTGCCACAACATCGAGCCCAAGATCCCGGCCCAGATCCGCTCGGTGATGAACGTCCAGGAGGCCACGGCCAAGGCGCTGCTCATCGACACCGCGGCGCTGGCCGCGGCGCAGCAGGCCGGCGACGTGCTCGGCGCCAACGCCGCGCTCATGGACGCCTACAACACCGACGTCCGGCCGCTGCTGGGCGAGCTGCGCGAGGACATGGGCCTGGACCCCGACCCGATCGCCGCCTACCACCGCTCGGGCTACGGCGACAAGATCATCGCCGACCGGGTGGGCGGCACCCCGGCCAGCTGGGGCAGCTAGCCCCGCCCGCACGCCCTGCTGCGCGCACGGCCCGTTGCGCGCACGGTCTGTTGCGCGCCGCCGTGGCCGGCGAACATCAAAGGCAAAGGCACGCAACGAGAACCGCTCCCGCCGACCTCCCCCGGAAAAGGAGTCACGACATGGCCGCGCAGGCACCGCCCGAAGTCACCGAGCTGCTGCAGCGCAGTAACCGGCTCGGGTCGGATCCCCGCAACACCAACTACGCGGGCGGCAACACCTCGGCCAAGGGCCTGGTGACCGACCCGGCGACCGGCGAGCCGGCCGAGCTGCTGTGGGTCAAGGGGTCTGGCGGGGACCTGGGCACGCTGACCGCCGAAGGGCTGGCCGTGCTGCGGCTGGACCGGCTCCGGGCGCTGACCGCGGTGTACCCCGGGGTCGAGCGCGAGGACGAGATGGTCGCGGCGTTCGACTACTGCCTGCACGGCAAAGGTGGCGCGGCGCCGTCGATCGACACGGCGATGCACGGGCTGGTGGACGCGAAGCACGTGGATCACCTGCACCCGGACTCGGGGATCGCGTTCGCCACCGCGGCCGATGGCGAGGCGCTGACCCGGGCCTGTTTCGGGGACCGGGTGCGCTGGGTGCCGTGGCGGCGGCCGGGGTTCCAGCTCGGCCTGGACATCGCGGCGGTGGCCCGGGAGCACCCGGACGCGATCGGGGTGCTATTGGGCGGTCACGGGATCACGGCCTGGGGCGCGACCAGCGAGGAGTCCGAGGCCAACTCGCTGGCCATCATCGCCGCCGCGCAACGGTACCTCGACGAGCACGGCGCGGCGGAGCCGTTCGGGCCGGTGATCCCAGGCTACGAGCCGCTGCCGGAGGCAGAGCGGCGGGAGCGGGCCGCGGCGCTGGCCCCGGTGCTGCGCGGCCTGGCCTCGACCGACCGGCCGCAGGTCGGGCACTTCACCGACGGCCCGGCCGTGCTGGACTTCACCGCCCGGGAGAAGCACCCGGCGCTGGCCGCGCTCGGCACCTCCTGCCCCGATCACTTCCTGCGTACCAAGGTCCGGCCGATGGTGGCGGACCTGCCGCCGTCGGCCCCGCTGGCGGACGTGATCGCCCGGCTCCGCGAGCTGCACCTCGCCTACCGGAAGGACTACCGCGCCTACTACGAGCGGAATGCGGACCCTGACTCGCCGCCGATGCGCGGCGCCGATCCGGCGATCGTGCTGGTGCCCGGCGTGGGGATGTTCAGCTTCGGGGCCGACAAGCAGACCGCGCGGGTGGCTGGCGAGTTCTACGTGAACGCGATCAACGTGATGCGCGGCGCCGAGGCGGTGTCGGCCTACTCCCCCATCCCGGAACGCGAGAAGTTCCGCATCGAGTACTGGGCCCTGGAAGAGGCCAAGCTGAAGCGGCGCCCCAAGCCCAAGCCGCTGGCCACCCGCGTCGCCCTGGTCACCGGCGGCGGCTCCGGGATCGGCCGCGCCACCGCCGAGCGGCTGGCCGCCGAGGGAGCCTGCGTGGTGGTGGCCGACCGGGACGGCGCGGCCGCCCAGAAGGTCGCCGGGTCCCTCGGGTCGGCCGACGTGGCGGTCGCGGTCACATCGGACGTCACCGACGAGGACAGCGTGGCCGCCGCGTACCGGGCGGCGGCGCTGGCCTTCGGCGGGGTAGACCTGGTGGTCAGCAACGCCGGGCTGTCCATCTCCCGGCCGCTGCTGGAGACCAGCCTGGACGACTGGGACCTCCAGCACGACGTCATGGCCCGGGGCTCGTTCCTGGTCGCCCGGGAGGCGGCCCGCGTCATGCAGGCCCAGGGCATGGGCGGCGACATCATCTACATCTGCAGCAAGAACGCGGTGTTCGCCGGGCCCAACAACGTGGCCTACGGCGCGGCCAAGGCCGACCAGGAGCACCAGGTCCGGCTGCTGGCCGCGGAGCTCGGCGGGCTCGGCATCCGGGTCAACGGGATCAACCCCGACGGTGTGGTCCGCGGCTCCGGCATCTTCGCGGGCGGGTGGGGCGCCCAGCGGGCCGCGGTGTACGGGGTGCCCGAAGAGGAACTCGGCGCCTACTACGCGCAGCGGACCCTGCTCAAGCGGGAGGTGCTGCCCGAGCACGTGGCCGCCGCGGTGTTCGCGCTGACCGCTGGTGACCTGGCCCTGACCACCGGCCTGCACATCCCGGTGGACGCGGGCGTGGCCGCCGCGTTCCTGCGCTAGCCTCCTGGCGCCCGGCAGGGTCGCCGCGGCCCACCCGCGTGCGCGGCCGGCTCACCCACTCCCACCCTGACCTGGAGGTGACCGCGATGGCCGAGGCCACGGTGGCAGCGGTGGACCTGGGCGCCTCGGGCGGCCGGGTGATGGTGGGCCTCGCCGGCCCGGGCCGGCTGGACCTGCGCGAAGCACACCGGTTCCCGAACACGCCGGTCCGGGTGCTGGGCACGCTGCACTGGGACATCCTGGGCCTGTACCGCGGGATGCTGGACGGGCTGGGTGCGGCGGCCCGCTCGTTCGACCTGGCCAGTGTGGGCATCGACTCGTGGGGCGTGGATTACGGCCTGCTCGACGCGGCCGGGGCGCTGCTCGGCAACCCGGTGCACTACCGGGACAGCCGGACCGACGCCGCGGTGGATGAGGTACTGGCCACGATCCCGGCGGCCGACCTGTACGCGGTCACCGGAGTCCAGCAGATGCCCATCAACACGATCTACCAGCTCGCCGCCGCGGCGCGGACGCCGCAGCTGGCCGCGGCCCGGACCCTGCTGCTGATCCCCGACCTGCTCGCCTACTGGCTCACCGGCGAGGCCGGCGCCGAGGTGACCAACGCGTCCACCACGCAGCTCTATGACACCCGGGCCCGGGACTGGTCGTGGGACCTGATCAGCCGGGCCGGCCTGCCGGCCGGCCTGTTCCCGGCGCTGCGCCAGCCCGGCACCATCATCGGGACCCTGCGGCCGGAGGTCGCCGCGGAGCCGGGCCTGTCCGCGCTGGGCCCGTCTCGCCCCGGCGGCCCGCTGCCGGTCATCGCGGTGGGCTCGCACGACACCGCGTCCGCCGTGGTCGCCGTGCCCGCCCAGGGTCCCGGCTTCGCGTACATCTCCTGCGGCACCTGGTCCCTGATCGGCGTCGAGCTGGACCAGCCGGTGCTCACCGAGGTGAGCCGGACCGCCAACTTCACCAACGAGACAGGTGTCGACGGCACCATCCGCTACCTGCGCAACGTGATGGGCCTGTGGCTGCTCCAGGAGTCGGTCCGCACCTGGTCCGCCGCCGGGCAGCCCGCGGACCTGGCTGCGCTGGTGGAGAAAGCGGCCCGGGTCCCGCCGCTGCAGGTCGTGGTGGACCCCGACGACCCGGTGTTCCTGCCCCCGGGGGACATGCCCGCGCGGATCGCCGACGCGGCCAGGCGCACCGGCCAGCAACCGCCGGCTGATCCCCCGGCCGTGGTCCGCTGCATTCTGGACAGCCTGGCCCTGGCCTACCGGGTCCGGCTGCGTGAGGTGCAGGAGTTGTCCGGCCGCCCGGTGGACACCGTGCACGTGGTCGGCGGCGGCGTGCACAACGCGCTGCTGCTGCAGCTCACCGCCGACGCCTGCGGTCTGCCCGTGATCGCCGGCCCGGCCGAGGCGGCCGCGCTGGGCAACATCCTGGTCCAGGCCCGCACCCTGGGCGCCGCCCCCGGCGACCTGGCCGGGATGCGCGCGCTGCTGCGCGCCACCCAGCCCCTGCGCCGCTTCGAGCCATCCGGCGCCGGCAACTCCGCCTGGGACGCCGCGGCCGCCCGGATCGGGCTCTAGCCTCTTCATCCGGTACGTCTCTCGCGATAGAACGTAAGCATGAGGGCCTCTGATGCGGACCGTGAACGGGTCGTGGATGTACTGCGCGTGGCCGCAGGCGATGGCCGGCTGACCCCGGAGGAGCTCGATGATCGCCTGGGCGCCGCTCTCTCCGCCCGCACCTTCGATGAGCTAGTCCCCCGCACTGCGGACCTGGGTGCCGCACCGGGCCGGCCGGACGGCCGCACGGCGCAGGCTCCGGACGTGGTCCGGATCGATCAGCGCGGCGGGTCGGCCCAGCGCACCGGTTCATGGCTCGTTCCGCGGCGGCTGAAGCTCCGGCCGAAGTGGTGCCAGGTGAGGCTGGACTTCACCGACGCGGTGATCACACACGCCGCGCTTGACATCGACATGAACATGCGCGGGGCGCCCTGATCCTGGTCACCGGCCCGGGCATGACCGTGGATGCCGACAAGCTCTCCGCCCGCTACGGCGCCGTCCACATCCGCCCCTACAGCGAATCCGGTGTGCCGGTCACCCTCAGGGTCCACCTCTCCGGCCGCATGCGCTACGGCCTCATCGACACGCGGTAACCAGCGCGGCGCCGTGGCCCCTCACGCGGGGGCACGTGGCCAGGCGACCAGGATGCGCGGGGGCAGCCCTGCGCACAGGCGGGCTCAGGGCGCGGTGGGCGCGCGGAACAGCTCGATGTCGCGGGAGTTGTAGTTGGCCACCAGCACCTGGCCGGTGGCGGGGTCGTAGCTGATGTCGCGCGGGAACAAGCCAGCCGGGATGGAACCGGTCAGGGCTGGCCGGTGGGCGAGCGCGGCGGCGGTGTCGATGACGCTGACGGTCTGCAGCCTGCCGCTGGCCGTACCGGCGCGCGAGCACCGGGCTGGGTGAGTCGCCACCAGAACGCTGCGCATCGAGAGCTCCTCCGAGGAACGCGCCGTTGCGTGTCCTCGCTCTACCCAGGGACAGGCGCCCTATCAGCGCGGGCCGGGGCGGCGGGGTCGCGGCCGTGTCAGGGCGCGCCGGTCCGGGTCGCGGTGACCGCCACCGTAGCGTAGGGCATCGTGAAGCTGCCCCCCAGCGCGTCGATGGCGGCCCCGACGCTCGCCTGCACCACCGCCAGCTTGTCCAGCGGGAGCTGGGTGAGGTTACCGAAGGTGGGTAGCTGGTCCAGCCACTCGTCCCGGGTGTAGGACCGCTCCCAGTCGAACCGCCACTGCTCCGGGTCGCTGAACCCGCCTGCCTCCCGGATCCCGTCGGCGATCTTGGCGAACAGCGGCTGGTACGCGTCCAGGGCCGATCTCGTCAACTGGCTGCTGAGGTTGAACGGCGAGTCCGGGACCACCCGCCGGTGGGCCGTGACGAGGGCTTCCATGACCTCGGGCGGGGTCTGGAACACGTGGTGGAAAGGCGCGAGCCGGCCGCCGGGCCGCAGCACGTGCCGCGCCTTGACCGCACCGGCGACCGGATCCACCCAGTGCCAGGCCGTGCCGGCCACGACCGCGTCGAAGACCCGGCCGGCCGCCTCCCAGGCTTCGAACGTCGCCACCTCAACCTCAACCCCGCTGCACCGCGCGAACTCAGCCATCCGCGGGTCGGGCTCGACACCGAGCACCATGCAGCCGGCCGCCTTGAACTGCCGGGCTGCGATGCCGGTACCGCAGCCGACGTCAAGGACGTCGGGCCCGGGGCTGAGGGCGACGATCCGGTCCACCATCGCGCCTGGATAGCGAGGCCGCTCCCGGTCGTAGCGCCCGGGGTCCGAACCGAACGACTCCGCTATCTCGCGGGCTTGATGGGGTTCAGGCTGCGGAGGAGGCGATTGGCCCGGAGGTATAGTGACCACGCGCCCACTTTAAGTGGGCATGCGCCCGCTCGTCAATCGGACGCGTGGTGGCCAGGCAGGCAGGGAGGGTCGGTGCCAACCGGGGTAGCCCTCCGTGACGCGCGCGAGCAGCTGTTCGACGCCGCCGAGCGAATCCTGCTGCGGGCCGGGCCGAGCGCACTGACCAGCCGGGCGGTCACCACCGAGGCAGGCTGCGCCAAGGGCGTGCTGCACCGGCACTTCGAGGACTTCGACGCCTTCCTCGCCGAGCTGATCCTCGACCGCATCGACCGGATCGACGCCCAGGCCGCCGCCCTGCGCGACTGCGCCGGAACGGGCACCGTCGCCGGCAACCTCACCGATGCGCTGGCGGCGCTCTTCGGGTCGGTCGCCGTGGCGATCGTCGCCCTCATCACGTTCCGGGATGAGCTGCGCGCCCGGCTGCGCCAGACCTGGCCGGCCGGGGTTCCGGTCCTGACGGAAGCGGTGACAATGGTCGCCGGCTACCTCACGGCCGAGCGTGAGCAGGGGCGCATCGCCGCGGATGCCGACATCGACACGCTCGCCCCCACGCTGATCGGGGCCGCGCACCTGCTGTTCGCCGACCGCGCCGCCTCCCCACCGGAGGCGGGAGCCGTCCGCAAGATGGTGACCACGGTCCTCGCCGGGGCACTACCCCCTGACACCACCGGACGGTGAAGGCGACCGGTACTCGCCGGCGGGCGACGGCGTTCACCGGCCCCGCCCCGGGCGGGGGCCGGCTCGGCCTCCGGCGCCGGGGCGGCAGGTACGTCACGGCGGAGCCTGGCCAGCAGCGGCGGGGATTCCCAGGCCGGCTCGCCATTGGTCCACCGGTCCAGATCTGGGGCATGCAGCCTGCCACCCCCGAGGGTGTACAGAGCCACCGCCGCGACGGCGCCGCCCGCGGCGATGCCCAGGCAGATCCAGATTGCCGCATGCATCCCCGCGGCGGCGCTCGCGCCGATCACGGTGGCCAGGAACAGCAGGATCGGTGCGACCAGGAAGGCGGTCACCCCGCGGAGCAGCTCGATGAGCGCGAAGACCCGCTGGATCTGCGCCGAGCGCAGCGAGAAACCGGCCAGGAACAGGGCCGGGGACACCGACGCCCCGACGCCGAGCCCGATCAGCGCGGAGCCGACGGCCACCAGCGTTCCCGCCCCGGTCGTCAGCGCGGTGAGCACCGCAGCGGCCGCCGTGAGCATGGTCAGGCCGCTCATGGCCAGCACCGGGATGAACCGGGTGCGGAACAGCAGCCCGAACAGGGCGGCGGTCACCACGGCGGCAGCGAACTCGGGCAGGAACAGCAGCGCGACGTGGACCGGGTTGCTCTTCTGCACAGCGGTCAGCACCAGGTCCATCAGCCCGACCGCGGCGGCGCGCGCCGACAGCACGATCACGAGCCCGGTGACGGGGAACGTGGTGGCCAGCTGCCGGACCGGCATCAGCGGATTCCTCGCCTGGTACTGATGCACGACCAGCAGCACGATCAGCGCCACCCCGCCGATGAGCGGGGCCAGCGCGATGAGTCCCGGCGGGCTGCCCGACTCCAGCTTGGCGGCGCCGAAAAACGCCGCCGTGCAGCCACACAGGCGAGTCCCAGGGCGACGAAGTCCCAGGGGGCGCTGCGGTCCTGGGCCGGCTGGTCCCCGTAGGTGAGCAGCGCGAACAGGACCGCTACGGCGGCGACCGCGGCCACCCCCCAGAACAGCGGCCGCCAGGTACCGGAGGAGGCCCGCATCTCTCCAACGGTCGGCCCGATCGCCACCGCGCCGAAGATGCACAAGTTCATGATCACCGCAGTCCACGGCATCTTCCGGACCGGCCAGCCGGTGACCAGCGGGGGCACCGCCGCGATGAGCATCAGGCTGGTACACAGGCCCTCGGCGATGAAAGCCCCGATGAACACCGCCCCGTTGGGTGCCCACGCAGCCAGGACCGCCGCGACGAGGAAGGCCGTGACGTAACCGAGCAGCATCCGGCGCGCGGGCAGGTGCACCGCGAACTGGACGGCGAGCACGGTACCGACCGCATAGCCGGCGTCAGACAGGCCAGTGGTGATGTCCAGTGCCGCCGTGCTGAGGTGCAGGCTCTTGGACAGCAACGGCGCCAGCGGCAGCACCGCCCCCGTGAGGAGCAAGAACGGCACCAGCGCGCACACCACGAGCGCCACGGCGGCGGGATAGCTGTCCGCGAGCGGACCCCGGCGTTCCATCAACGCGCTTCTCCTGATCATGTCCCGGCATACGGTCGAGGGCCCTCACTACCCGTCAGCCGCGAGAGATCACACCAGGAGGGCACCGGCCGGGACGACTGGCCAGGGTTTTGTCAGCCGATGCGGCGGCCGCGCTGCTCCACGCCCATCTCGCCGTAGGGGTAGTCCGCGGGACGCGGGTCGCTGGCCACGTCCAGCGCGACCAGTTCCTCCGTGGACAGCCGCAGGTCCGCGGCCCGCAGGTTGACCTCGAGCTGCCCGGTGGTCCGGGCCCCGAGGATGGTCGAGGTCACGCCGGGGCGGCCGGTCACCCAGGCCAGGGCCACCTCGGCCATGGAGACGCCGCGCGCCTTGGCGATGTCCTGCACCGCGTCGATGACATCCCAGGTGCGGTCCACGCCGCGCCGGTCCCAGGCTTCCATGCCCCGTTCCGGGTCCTCGCCCAGCCGGGTGGCGCCGGACGGGCGCTGGTCCCGCCGGTACTTGCCAGACAGCCAGCCGCCGCCGAGCGGGCTCCAGGGCAGCAGCCCGAGGCCCGCGTCGATCGCGGCGGGCACGATCTCCCACTCGATCTCCCGCACCAGCAGGCTGTACTGCGGCTGCAGGGTGACGGGCGCGGCGAGGTTCAGCTCGCGGGCCAGGTGCACCGCCTTGGTCAGCTGCCAGCCGGTGAAGTTGGACAGCCCCCAGTAGCGGATCTTGCCGGCCTGGACGAACCCGTCCAGCGTCCGCAGGGTCTCCTCCAGCGGCGTGACCGGGTCGAACGCGTGGACCTGGTAGAGGTCGACCGCGTCCAGCCCGAGCCGGCGCAGCGACGCGTCCAGCGCCCGGGTCAGGTGCCGCGCGGACAGGCCTGCTCCGTTGGGCGAGGTGTCCGTGGCGAACCGGCCTTTGGTGGCCAGCACCACCCGGTCGGTCACGTCGGCGGGCCGGCTGGCGAACCAGCGGCCGATGATTTCCTCGGAGCTCCCGCCGTTGTACACGTCGGCGGTGTCCACGAGCGTCCCGCCCGCCTCGACAAACCCGTCCAGCTGCTGATGGGCCCCGGCTTCGTCCGTCTCCAGGCCGAACGTCATGGTCCCCAGGCAGAAGTTCGACACCGCGCAGCCGCTATGTCCCAGAGTGCGATAGTCCATACCCGCCAGCCTATGTCGGCGGTCCGGCCTACCAGGGATCGCCCTCGCGCCAATCGCAGGTCAGTTCGCGGGAGAGATCCAGCGGGGCCGTCACCGGGAAGACGTAGATGCAGCCTTCCTCCTCGGCCGTCCGGATGATGCCGTCCGGGGTGAGCGCCGAGCACGGGCCCAGCCACCGCCGCCAGCCGCGTGCCGCGTAGAAGGCGGCTCCCGCATCAGTGGAACCCAGGGCGCCCACCTCGTAGGCGCCGCGGATTATCCGCTCCAGGGCGCCCATCATGGTCGCGCCATGGCCGCTCCGGCGGCGGTCCGCGCGGACCGCGACCCCCTCGACGTAGCCGGCGCGCCAGGCCCGGCCGCCGTACAGCAACTGCCGCTGGACCACCGACGCGTGGCCGATGAGCTCGGTATCCTCCCACAGCAGGGCGTGCATCCCGCCCAGGGCGTGTGCCCAGTCTTCGCCGGCCAGGTCATCAAACACCGCGTCAAGCAGCCCCCGGGCCGCGTGGCGCGTGGCGTCATCGAGGTCAGCGGTGTGCGCGATCCGCAGCTCGGCCAGGGGCATCACTAGCTGGCTGGCGCGCGGTCAGGCCGGGGAGCCCGGCGCATCTTTCGCCCTGGCCGGGTCGGGAGCGTCCGCCCTGGTGGCGGGACGGCTCCGCATCAGCGGCAGGGAACCCGCGACCCAGATGGCGACCAGCGCGAGCCACACGAGGAGCCGGACCCAGGGGGCCACGCCGCCCGGCACGACGAACGGCGACCCGGACACGGACAACGGGGCATACCCGGTCCACCCGGTGAAGCTGTCCGCGGTGGTGCTGTACTCGCCGATGACGACCAGCGCGGCGGCGAGCCCGATGACCAGGACCACGCGCTGGCCCAGGCTGAGTCGGCTCAATCTGTTCACGGGCTTAGCCTGCCACGCCCGCGGGTCCCCGCGCCTGGTGACGGCCGCAGTCCTCCGCGGCCCGCGGCGGCGCCGGGGCCGCCGCCGCAGCGGGCCGCGCTCCGGCTGGCCTTCGGGCTGGATGACGGTGCGCCGCCGGATGGCTTCCTGGTGGGGCTGGCGGCGCTGGGGCTGCTGGCCGGCCGCGCCGCGGCCCAGCCGCTGCTCTGCCTGGTCGACGACGCGCACTGACTGGATCACGACTCGGCCGCTGCGCTCGCGTTCCTGGCTCGCCGCCTCTATGCCGACTCCATCGCCGTGGTCTTCGCCGTGCGGGAACCCGCGCCGCGGTCCGCGCTCCTCTAAGGCCTGCCCGAGCTGCGCGTGAGCGGCCTGGACGACGCGGCGGCCGGCCAGTTGCTGGCGTCCGCCGCCGCACCGGGGCTTGACGGCCCGGTCCGCCAGCGCATCGTGACCGAGACCCAGGGCAACCCGCTGGCGCTCATCGAGATCGGCCAGGGGCTGGACTCCGAGCAGCTGACCGGCGGGGCGCCGCTGCCCGAGCCGCTCCCCCTCGGCCGTCGGCTCGAGCAGCGCTACCTCGAGGAGATCCGCGGGCTCCCCGCGGACACGCAGACCCTGCTGCTGGCCGCCGCGGCCGATCCCACCGGCGATCCCGCCCTGCTCTGGCGAGCCGGTCAGCAGCTGGCGTTCACCGCGGCCGCGGCGGCCCCGGCGGAGGCCCGGCGGCTGGTGGAGATCCGTGACCGGGTCGAGTTCCGCCATCCGCTGATCCGCTCGGCCGTGTACTACGGTGCTCCGCTCGCCGGGCGCCAGCAGGTGCACGCCGCGCTCGCCGCGGTGACCGATCCGGCCGCCGACCCGGACCGGCGGGCCTGGCACCTGGCCGTGGCGGCCAGCGGGCTGGATGAGGCCGTGGCCGCCGAGCTGGAGCAGGCCGGGGACCGGGCCCGGCGCCGGGGCGGGTGGACGAGCGCCGAAGCGTTCTACAAGCGCGCGGCCATGCTGAGCGGGGACCAGCCGGCCCGGGCCCACCGGATGCTCAGCGCCGCCGAGGCCAGCTGCGACCGCGGCGCGCCGCGCCGCGCCCAGGCCATGCTCGACGAGGCCGCCGGGTACGCCGATCCCGCCATCACGGCCTGGTCGCCCGGGTGCAGGGCCGGATCTGGCACACGATGCGCCGGCCGGCCGACGCCACCGCTGCCCTGATCGCCGCGGCCACCGAGCTGGGGCCGATCGACATCCGGCTGGCCCGGGACATCGTGGTCGAGGCCGTGGTGCAGGCCCAGATCAACGGCCCGCTCGCGCCGGACGGCGCGACCCCGGCAGACGTGGCCCGGGTCGCCCGGTCACTCCCGCTCCCGGCCGGCACACCGGCCACAGTCGGTGACCTGCTGCTGGACGCGGACACGATGCTGCAGCTGGAGGGGCTCCGCGCGGCCGCGGTCCCGCTGCGCCTGGCGATCAGCGCGGTCCGCCACGAGGCCGGGACCGCCCCGGAGACCCTCCGGTGGCTGGCCGCGGCCTGCGCAGATGCCACCATCCTGGCCGACGACATCGCGCTGCACGAGCTGGCGTGGCGGATGGTGGCCCAGGCCCGGGAGCAGGGCGCCGCCATAGCGCTGTCGCTCGCGCTCAGCCACGCGGGAGTGTCCGAGCTCCTGGCCGGGCTGCTGCCCGAGGCGGAACGCTGCTTCCACGAGCGGGTTGCCATCGAGGAGGCCCACGGGCGGGACTGGAGCATCGGCCCGCTGCTCGTCGCGGCCTGGCGGGGCCAGGCCGAGCAGGCCCGGGTCCTGCTGGACACCGTGACCACGGAAGCCGCCCGGCAGGGCCAGGGCTACCAGCTCCCGTTCGCCGGCTACGCGCGCTGCGTCCTGGAACTCGGCCGGGGCCGGTACGGCCAGGCCTACGCCAGCCTGGCCGGCGGCATCCACGACGGCTCGCAGATCAAGTTCGCGCTCCCCGATCTCGTCGAGGCGGCCGCGCGTTCCGGCCAGCACGACGCGGCCCAGCAGCTGGCCGGCCAGCTCGCCAGGCTGGCCGAGGCGAGCCCGGTGCCGCACCTGGGCATCCCCCGGGCCGTCCTGGCCGAGCGCCTCGCCTCGCTGACCGGCGAGGGGGTGCTCTCCGGGACGGAGGGCGCGCACGGCCACACCGAGTACGTGCTGACCAGCAAGGGCCTCACGCTCTGGCCGGTGCTGCGCAGCCTGCTCGCGTGGGGTGACGAGCACTACTCCGAGGGCGGCCCGCGCCGGGTCTTCCAGCACACGGCCGACGGCGGCCCGGTCGGCAGCGACGGGACCTGCGCTGCCTGCGGCCGGTCCGTGCCGGTCCAGGACCTGCTGGTCTCCCCCGGCCCGGGCCTCGCCGGCGACCCGCACAGACCGTCACCCCGGCTCCCGCCGAGTCCCATCTACGGGCACCCTAGAGTGCCCGAGAGAACGATGGTGCCCTAGTGACCCGCTCCCGCTAGGCCCCCTCGCTGCCGGATCCCTGGGCCATGGCCGGCGCGA
>DATCFY010000122.1:0-37521 GCA_036509255.1 Streptosporangiaceae bacterium | reverse complement strand
TCCCGCCACCAGTCATCCCACCACCGTGGCCGGCAGCGGGTCCGCGTCGAAGCAGGTCCGGTCGCCCGTGTGGCAGGCCCCGCCGCTCTGGTCCACCTTCACCAGCACGGTGTCCCCGTCACAGTCGAGCGCGACCGCTTTCACCTGCTGCACGTGACCGGACGTCTCTCCTTTTACCCAGTACTCCTGGCGGCTGCGGGACCAGTAGGTGCACCGGCCGGTGGTCAGGGTGCGGTGCAGCGCCTCGTCGTCCATCCAGCCGACCATGAGGACCTCGCCGGTGTCGTACTGCTGGGCCACGGCCGGGACCAGGCCGGCCGCGTCACGCTTCAGCCGCGCGGCGATCCCGGGGGCCAGCGCGGAGGGGGACCGGGGGCCGGTGACCGCGCTCGCTTGCGTGTTCATAACCCGATCCTCTCAGGTCCGCGCGCCCGGCTTCGCCTGGCCATTCCGCTCCGCCTGTCCACTGGCCTATTGCACGGGCCTCATTGCACGGGCCTCATTGCACTGGGCTCATTGCACTGGCCCATTCCGCTGGCCGGGCCGTATGGCTACCATCGCGGGATGACTCTCGCCCGGGATGAGCGCCTGGCGCTGTGCGCGCTGCTGGAGCAGACTGGCCCGTCCGCGCCCACGCTATGCGACGGCTGGACCACCCTCGACCTCGCCGCCCACCTGGTGCTGAGGGAACGCCGCCCGGACGCGGGGGCGGGCATCATGATCGGCCCGCTCGCCGGGTACACCCGGCGGGTGCAGCGCGGGCTGGCCGAGCGGCAGTCCTTCGATGGCCTGATCGGCGCCATCCGCAACGGGCCGCCCCGGATGTCACCGTTCAGGCTGCCGGGCGTGGATGAGCGGGCCAACCTCGTGGAGTTCTTCGTGCACCACGAGGACATCCGGCGCGGCAGCCCCGGCTGGGCGGAGCGGAAGGTCACCCCAGCGCTGTCGGAGGCCCTGTGGGGGCGGCTGGGGATGGCCCGGTTCGTCCTGCGCAAGGCCCCGGTCGGGGTGGAGCTGGTCCGCGACGACATCACCACTGACCCGGGCCAGGGCCGGGTCCGGATCACGGCCAAGGCCCGCACACCGGTAGTGACGGTCACCGGCGCCCCCGGGGAACTCGCCCTCTGGACCGCGGGCCGGCGGGGCGCCGCGCAGGTGCGCCTGGACGGCACCGAGGCGGCGGTCCGCACGCTGAACGGTGCCCGCTGGGGGCTCTAACTTCCCTACGGCGCCGTGTCCCCGCCGTGACCTACGGGACACGCCGGGGTCTCCCGGCCGTGACCTACAGGACACGGCATCGTGTCCCCGCCGTGACCTACGGCCCACAACACGAATTGTTCGCGCGCCATCCCCCCACCCTTCATGGGAAAAGGCGCAGTGCGCCACGATCCGGCCATCTCCCGGTCAAGTAGTACCGCGACGATTCCCCCGTCCGTGCCATCGGGGTGCGGATGCGGGCCCGCAGGCTCGCAGGTCGGAGGGGGACTTACGTGCCCAGGAGCAAGACAGTCGCAGCCACCGCCATCGCGGTCAGCGGGCTGATGTTGGCTGCCGGATGCAGCAGTAACTCGAGCACGAAGACCAGTTCGTCCAGCAGCACCACCAAGTCTGCTGCGACGGCGACGTCGATAGCCGCCGTCGGCGGCATGAAGGGCCTCATCGCCGCAGCCAAGAAGGAGGGACAGCTCAACGTCATCACCCTCCCGGCGAACTGGGCCAACTACGGCGCGATCATGAAGGACTTCACCGCGAAGTACGGCATCAAGATCAACGATGCCAACCCGGACGGGTCCAGCCAGGACGAGATCAACGCGATGCAGCAGCTCAAGGGCCAGAGCCGCGCGCCGGACGTGCTGGACATGGGCACGGCTTTCGCGATCAAGGCCGACCAGGAGGGCCTGCTGGCCCCGTACAAGGTGGCCAGCTGGAGCAGCATCCCGGCCGCGGAGAAGTCCACGGACGGTACCTGGTACGGCGACTACGGCGGCTACGTGGCGATCGGCTACAACCCGGCCAAGGTGAAGGTCGCGCCGACCTCGTTCAAGGACCTGCTCAAGCCCATCTACAAGAACCAGGTCGCGATCAACGGCAACCCGACCCAGGCCAGTGCGGCGTTCTCCGCGGTCTACGCCGCAGCGCTGGCCAACGGCGGCTCGCTGGCCAACATCAAGCCCGGCATCCAGTACTTCCAGAAGCTGCACCAGGCCGGGAACTTCGTGCCGGTGACGGCAGGCCCGACCACCGTGCAGAGCGGCCAGACCCCGATCGTCATCTGGTGGGACTACCTGCTCGCCTCCGAAGTGCAGTCCGTGCTGCCGGGATTCAAGATCGTGATCCCGACGGACGGGCACTACGCCGCCTACTACGACCAGGCCATCAGCAAGACCGCGCCGGACCCGGCCGCGGCCCGGCTGTGGGAGGAATACCTCTACTCGGTCACCGGCCAGAACCTGTGGCTGGAAGGTAAGGCCCGCCCGGTCGAGCTGCCCATCATGATCAGCAACGGCACGGCCAACAAGTCCGCTAACGCCGCCCTGCCGGTCGCCCCGGCGGGCGGGCTGAGCTTCCCGACCCAGACGCAGGAGTCGGCGGCAGAGGCAGTCGTCGCGCAGCAGTGGTCCAGCGTGACCGGCTAGCTGATGGCACAGCCGACTGACACGGTCGTGGCCCCGGACGCCCCTGGCGGGTCCGGGGCCCGGCCGGGCCCGGCCCTGGGGGCCCGGCTGCGCAGCGCGCGCACGCTGCTCGGCGTGCTGCCCTTCACCGTCTACGTGGTCCTGGGCCTCGTCGTGCCCGCGGTGGCGATCGCGGTAGGCGCCTTCCAGGACTCAAGCACCGGCGGCTTCACGCTGTCGAACGTCAAGACGGCCGCGTCTGGCATCTACCTGCACGGTTTCGAGACCACGCTCGGGGTCTCGGTGATCACCTCGATCGTGCCGGGCATCGTCGGCTTCCTGGTCGCCTACGCCATCTTCACGGCGAAGCGCGGGTCGGTGCTGCGCCGCTGCGTCATCACCGCCTCCGGCGTGTTCGCCAACTTCGGCGGCGTCCCGCTGGCGTTCCTGTTCATCGCGACGCTCGGCTCGACCGGCATGGTCACCGCGTGGCTGACCGACATCGGCCTGAACCCGTACACGAACGGCTTCGACCTGTACACGTTCAGCGGGATCGTGGTCGTCTACATGTACTTCCAGATCCCGCTTATGGTGCTGGTCATCCTGCCCGCCCTGGAGGGGCTGCGGCCCGCCTGGCGGGAGGCCGCGAACAACCTCGGCGCCGGCGCCTGGCAGTACTGGCGCTACGTGGGCGGCCCCGTGCTGATGCCCTCGTTCCTCGGCTGCGTCCTGCTGCTGTTCGGCAGCGCCTTCTCGGCCTACGCCACGGCCGAGGCGCTGACCAGCGGCAGCGTCCCGCTGACCGCCATCCAGATCGGGTCGTTCCTGAACGGGAACGTGCTGGCCGGCCAGCAGAACGTGGGCAAGGCCCTCGGGCTCGGCATGATCGTGATCATCGCGATCGTGATGGCGGCCTACGCGGTGCTGCAGAGGAGGTCGGCCCAGTGGCTGCGGTAATCGGCGACGAGCTCACGGAGGGCATGGCACCCGGGCCGTCCCGGCGGGCCCGGCCAGGGATACGGCAGTTCCCCGTCTGGCGCTGGGTGATCCTGATCGTGGTCGGCGCCTACTTCATCATCCCGCTGGTCGCGGCGCTACGGTTCACCGGCTTCTCGTCGTTCCCGGCGGTGGTGCACCAGGAGGGCTTCTCCGCGGCCTTCGAGCTGTCCGTCAAGCTGGCCGTGATCACGACGGTGCTGACCATCGTGCTCATGCTGCCCACGACGGTCTACGTGCACCTGCGGCTGCCCCGGCTGCGCCGGCTGATGGAAGGGATCACGATCCTGCCCATCGTGATCCCGCCGGTGGTCCTGATCGTGGGCGTGCTGCAGGTGGCGCCCGGGTTCCTCAAGAGCACGCCCTACCTGCTCGCGCTGATGTACGTGGTGCTCGCGATGCCGTTCGCCTACCGGGCGTTCGACGCGGGGCTGCGGGCCCTGGACCTGCACACGCTGGTCGAGGCGTCGCAGTCGCTCGGCGCGGGCTGGCGGTCCACGCTGTGCCGGGTCATGCTGCCCAACCTGCGCACCGCCATGCTGTCGGCCACCGTCCTCACCGTGGCCCTGGTGCTGGGCGAGTTCACCATGGCCAGCCTGGACCTCTACCAGACGTTCCCGGTGTGGATCGTCGCCTTCGACCAGACCAGCGGGCCGATCTCGGTCGCTGCCTCGCTGCTGGCGCTGTTCGTGACCTGGATCTTCCTGCTGGCGATCACGATGATCGGCGGCCGGGGCTCACGGCGCAGGGGCGGCGCCGAAGTATCGCTGTTCTCAGTCAGCCGCCAGAACACGGGCAACCAGCGCACAGGGGGATCCTGATGACGGCGAATGCGGCCCGCAGTTCGGGCAACCACGCCGAAGGCGGCGTCCGCAGCACCTCCGGGGCCACCGTCGACCTGCGGAACCTGTCCCGCTCCTTCGGCACGATCCGTGCCCTGGACGGGCTGACCCTGCGGCTCGCCCCCGGTGAGCTCGTTGCCCTGCTCGGCCCCTCCGGCTGCGGCAAGACCACCGCACTGCGCATCCTGGCCGGCTTCGAGACCGCCGACTCGGGCACGGTGGAGGTGGACGGCCGGGACGTGTCCCCGGTGCCCGCGGCCCAGCGGGACATGGGCATGGTGTTCCAGAGCTACAGCCTTTTCCCAAACATGTCGGCGCTGGACAACGTCAGCTTCGGGCTGCGGATGCGCCGGCTCGGCTCCGCCGAGAGGCAGCGGCGGGCCGCCGGCCTGCTCGACATGGTCGGCCTGGCCGCCCAGGGCAAGCAGTACCCGCACCAGCTGTCCGGCGGCCAGCAGCAGCGGGTGGCGCTGGCCCGGGCGCTGGCCATCGAGCCCCGGGTCCTGCTCCTCGACGAGCCGCTGTCCGCGCTGGACGCCAAGGTCCGGCTGCAACTGCGTGAGCAGATCCGCTCCCTGCAGCAGCGGCTGGGCACCACCACGCTGTTCGTCACGCACGACCAGGAAGAGGCCCTGTCCATGGCGGACCGGGTCGGCGTCATGCACGATGGCAGGCTGGAGCAGATAGCGACCCCGGATGAGCTGTATGACCGGCCCGCGACGCCTTTCGTTGCGGAATTTGTGGGGATCATGAACCGGATCCCGGGCGACATGCTGGAGTTGCTCGGCGGGGCCCGCGGCCTCACGGCGGACCTGACCGGCGGGCGCCCGGCCGGGTCGGGCGGGGAGGTGGACGCGCTGGTCCGGCCCGAGGGACTGCGCATCGCGGCCAGCCCGACCGGCAACGGGATCGTGGTGAGCCGGACCTTCCTCGGCCAGCTGACCCGGGTCAGCGTCCGGCTGTCCGGGGACGTGGTCGTCCAGGTGGACCAGCAGAGCACCGAGGCGGCCGGGATCACCCCGGGCGACCCCGTGCAGGTCACCCTGGCCGGCGCGCCGGTACTGATCGCCGAGCGCTAGTTTGTGCGCGCCGGCCTACGGGCCGGCGCGCATTGGTCGGGCCGGCGCTGGCCTGCCGCCCGCCGGCCTGCGGACCAGCGGGCGGGCGGCGTCAGTCCTGGGGCGCGGTGACCCCGGCCAGCGGGAGCAGGTCGGCGACGGTGTCCAGGACGTGCGGGGCCTTGGCGGCCTCGAACTCGTCCCGGGTCGTCCCCCCGGTGAGCACGCCCGCGACCACGCCCGCCCCGGCGCGGCGGCCCGACTCGATATCGCTGGGCGTGTCGCCGACCACGGCGAGCTCACTGACCGCCCCGCCGCCCAGCCGTAGCAGCGCGGTGAGCGGCAGGTCGGGCCATGGCCGGCCGCGTCCCGCGTCGGCCGGGGACAGGGCGAGGTCGATCAGCGGCTGCCAGCCGAGCCGGTCGATGACCGCGTCCCGGGTGGCCGGCGAGAACCCGGTGAGCAGGCAGACCTGGATGCCGGCGTCGCACAGCGCGGTGATCGACTCGGTCGCCCCGGGCAGCGCGGTGACCCGCCCGGCGGCCACTTCCGCGGCGTAAGCGTCCTCGAACGCGTCGTTGGCGTGCTGGGCGGTGGCCTCGTCGCCGAGGATCTCGCGGAACACCTCGATCTTCGACTGGCCCATGGTGGCGTGCACCGTCCGCATCGCCTGGTCGTACGCTGCGCTGCCCGGTGCCGGGCCGAACCGGTCGAGGGCCGCGGTGAACGCGGCCATGACGCTGCCGTCGTCGGCGACCGTGGTGCCCGCCATATCCAGGCACGCGATCGTGATGCTCGTCATTGGATCCCTCCCGGGACTCGAGCGGCCCGCGGTCAGCCGAACGTCTCCTCCGCGATGGCCGGCGCGCAGGTCATGCCGCGGCCGCCCGGCCCGGTGACCAGCACCACCCCCGGCGCCACCTCGGAGCGGTGGTAGGGCTCGGTGCCGGTGACCTGGCTGTACACCCCGGCCCAGCGGCGCCGCACGGGGGGCGGCGGGACGCCCAGCAGCCGCCCGGCCACGGCGAGCAGGTGCTCGTAAGCATCCTCCTGGACGTCGAAGGCGAACGGCTCGGCGTACTCGTGCGTGTCCCCGATCGTGAGGCTGCCGTCCAGCCGCTGGACCAGCAGCAGCTGCGCGCCGACCCGGGCGGCCGCCGGGTCCTGCGAGCCCAGCCGCCGGCGGCCCGGCAGGTCGAAGGCGGGGTAGTAGCGCATCGAGTCACCGTCCGCTACCGAGGTGGTCAGCCCGGCGTCTATCGGCGCGGTCTGCATCATCTGCAGCCGGACCCGGCGGACCGGAGGCTGCGCGAACGTGGCCAGGTGCGGGCCCGCGATCCCGGTGTGTGCGGCGCCGGTACAGAGCACGATCAGGTCAGCGCGGTGCCAGGCGCCGGTGTGATCCCGCACCGCGTGCGGGGCCAGCTCGACGGCCTCCCGTCCCGGCAGCCACTCATACGGGGGCTGCGCCGGCCCGGCATCGAGCAGGTGCGCACGCAGCGCCGCGGGCACCTGGCGTGGCTCCACGGCGGCGTCCGCCCGGCAGAGCAGGCCGCCCGCGAACTCCCCGCGCAGCGCCGGGTTCACCGCCCGGACCGCAGATGGGTCGAGCAGTTCGTAGCCGCGCAGGCCCGCGTCCGGCCGGGCCGCGGCCTCCTTGAGCAGCCCGAGTTCCGCGTCGTCCCGGGCCAGGGTGAGCGAGCCGTTCGGACGGAAGCCGGTTCCCGGCACCTCCGCGGCGATCTCGGCCCACCGGGCCCGGGCGCGGCGGGCCAGGTCCAGCTCGGGCCCCCCCGCGCGGCCGCTGACCCAGATCAGGCCGAAGTTGCGGACACTGGCCCCGCGCGAGCCGGGTTCACGTTCGAGGTGGGTCACCGGGTGGCCGCGCCGACGAGCCTCCAGGGCGTGCATGAAGCCCAGCATGCCCCCGCCCACGACGACCACCGACATCTGCGCCCCTCCCCATCTGGAGCCCTCAGTCAAACGGCGCGCGGTGACGTGGGCCTGAACACCTGGCACCGGGCCGCCCAACGCCAGAAAACTTCGCCGGCCGGCCATAATCCAGGTGGCCCGGGTACTACCCGGTGAGCGGATGGCACACCATGGAGATGTCTCCCGCTTCGGCCGCGACGCGCCGGCGGGATCCGCGGGTGAACGGAGGGCTGTGCAGTGCAGGTACTCGGCATCGACATCGGCGGGACCGGGATCAAGGCCGCGCCGGTGGACACGACCACGGGAAAGTTGTTCACCGAGCGGGTCAAGGTGGAAACGCCCCGCCCGGCCAAACCTGACGCAGTCGCGGCCGTAGTGGCCCAGCACGTGAAGGACTTCAGCTGGACCGGCCCGGTGGGCATCGCGTTTCCGGGCGTGGTGGTGGACGGGGTCACCATGACCGCGGCCAACCTGGATCCTGCCTGGGTCGGGCTCGACACCCGGGCGTTGTTCAGCAAGGCTGCGGGCGTGCCGACGACGCTGATCAATGACGCTGACGCGGCCGGCCTGGCCGAGATCACGTTCGGCGCGGGCGCCGGGCACCAGAGCACGGTGCTGATGCTGACGTTCGGCACCGGGATCGGCAGCGCCCTGTTCCGGGACGGGAAGCTGATCCCCAACACCGAGTTCGGCCACATCGAGATCCGCGGCCGGGACGCGGAGGAGCGCGCGTCGGAACGGGCCAAGGAGCTGCACGACCTGAGCTGGGGCAAGTGGGCGGGCCGGGTGGACGAGTACCTGCACCACGTGGAGGCTCTCACCTCGCCGGACCTGGTCATCATCGGCGGCGGGATCAGCCGCAAGGCAGATAAGTTCCTGCCGCTGCTGACCTCGTTGCGGGCCACGGTCGTGCCCGCCGCGATGCAGAACGATGCCGGCATCGTGGGCGCCGCCCTGTCGGCCTGCCTGAGTGCGCCCGTAGGCTGAGCTGGGCCTTCAGCGGACGGGGTGGCCGGCGTCGCGCAGCGCGTCCTTGACCTCGCCGACCCGCAGCTGGCCGAAGTGGAACACGCTGGCGGCCAGCACGGCGTCGGCACCGGCCCCGACCGCAGGGGCGAAGTGCGCCAGCTCCCCGGCCCCGCCGCTGGCGATGATGGGCACGTGCACGACCGCGCGCACCGCTCGGATGAGTTCCAGGTCGAAGCCCGCCTTAGTGCCGTCCGCGTCCATCGAGTTGAGCAGGATCTCGCCGACCCCTAGCTCCGCCCCGCGGACCGCCCACTCCACGGCGTCGATCCCGGTGCCCCGGCGCCCCCCGTGCGTGGTCACCTCGAACTCTGCTGGCCCGGGGGGGCGGCCCCCCGGAACCCCCCGAGCGTCGCCGGCTCGGGGAGACCCGCCTCCGGCGGCCCCCACCTCGCCTGCGCGCCGGCGGGCGTCCACGGACAGCACCACGCACTGCGAGCCGAACTGCTGGGCGGCTTCCGCGAGCAGTTCGGGGCGGGCGATGGCCGCGGTGTTCAGCGACACCTTGTCGGCCCCAGCCCGCAGCAGCCGGTCCACGTCCGCGACGCTGCGCACCCCGCCGCCCACGGTAAGCGGGATGAACACCTGGTCCGCGGTCCGCCCGACCACATCGATCATGGTTTCCCGGCCGCCGCTGGACGCGGTGATGTCCAGGAACACCAGCTCGTCGGCGCCTTCGGCGTCGTAGGCGGCGGCGAGTTCCACCGGGTCGCCCGCGTCGCGCAGGTCACGGAAGTTGACGCCCTTCACCACCCGCCCGGCGTCCACATCCAGGCAGGGAATCACCCGCACCGCCACCGTCATGGGGTGCCCCAGCCCGCCAGGCGCCGGGCGCGCCAGCTCCGACCAGTCCCATCTGCCCCTTCAGGCCACCCCTGCCCCAGACCACGTTCGTGATCAAACGATTGGTGCTGCCCGGGCAGCACCAATCGTTTGATCACGAACCGGCGGACCGCGGTCTGCGGCACGCGGGCTGGCGGTGCGGGCACTGGCGATGCGGGCACTGGCGATGCGGGGACTGGCGATGCGGGGACTGGGCTCGGGGCGGCCGCTGCTCGCGGGGACATCAGGCGCCGATCCCAGGGCGGTAGGCGATGGCCTCCACCTCGACGAGCATCCGGGGATCCACCAGCCCGGCAATCTCGATCATGGTGGCCGCGGGCATCGTGTCCCCGAACGCGTCATGGTGCGCCCGGCCGTACTCCTGCCAGCGGGAGATGTCGGTGACCAGGATCCGGGTACTCACCACGTCGGTGAGACCCAGGCCCAGCTGCGCCAGCGCATCCGCCACGTTCCGCAGCGCCTGGGCGGTCTGCGCACACGCGTCATCCTCATGGACGAACTCCGCACCCACGACCGAGGTGCAGCCGGCCACGAACACGTAGTCCCCGGCCGCCACCGCCCGGCTGTACCCGACGACCGGCTCCCACTCCGTGCCGGTGAAGACCCGCCGCGTCATGCCGCCACCGCCTTGAGCGCCTCCTCCAGGGTGAACGCCCCCGCGTACAGGGCCTTGCCCACGATCGCGCCCTCCACTCCGTCCGGCACCAGGGCGGCGATGGCCTCCAGATCGGCCAGGCTGGACACGCCGCCGCTGGCGATCACCGGACGCGCCGTCCGGGCGCAGACGTGCCGCAGCAGGTCCAGGTTCGGCCCGGACAGCATGCCGTCCTTGTTGATGTCGGTGACCACGTACCGGGCGCACCCGTCCGCGTCCAGCCGGTCCAGCGCCTCGTCGAGCTCGCCGCCCTCGCGGGTCCAGCCCCGGGCGGCCAGCCGGGTACCACGCACATCCAGGCCGACCGCGATCTTGTCCCCGTACCCGGCGATGGCGGTCCGGACCCAGTCCGGGTTCTCCAGCGCGGCGGTGCCGACGTTGACCCGGGCGCAGCCGGTAGCCAGGGCGGCGGCCAGCGACGCGTCGTCACGGATCCCCCCGGACAGTTCCACCGCGATATCCAGCCGTCCCACCACCGAGGCGAGCAGTCCGGCGTTGGATCCCCGGCCGAACGCGGCATCCAGGTCCACCAGGTGCAGCCACTGTGCGCCCGCCGCCTGCCAGGCCAGCGCGGCCTGCAGCGGCTCGCCGTAGTCGGTCTCGGTCCCGGCGGCGCCCTGGACCAGCCGGACGGCCTTGCCCCCGGCGACGTCCACGGCGGGCAGCAGGGTCAGCCTGGCCTCCGAGCCCGCTTGCGGATCACGGGGCGTCATCACACCATCTCCAGCCAGTTCGCCAGCAACGCTGCGCCCGCGTCGCCGGATTTCTCCGGGTGAAACTGGGTCGCGGACAGCGGGCCGTTCTCCACCACCGCGATGAACGGCTCTCCGTGGGTCGCCCAGCTGGTCAGCGGCAGCGTCATCCGCGGCGACGGCGGCATGGGCAGCTCCAGGGCCGCGTAGGAGTGCACGAAGTAGAAGCGCGTGCCGGGGTCGAGGCCAGCCAGCAGCCGGGACCCGCCGGCGACGTCTACCGTGTTCCAGCCCATGTGCGGCAGCACCGGTGCGTGCAGCTGCTGCACGGTGCCGGGCCACTGGCCGCAGCCCTGGGTGTGCAGGCCGTGCTCGACGCCCTCGTCGAACAGCACCTGCATGCCGACGCAGATCCCGAGCACCGGGCGGGAACCGGCCAGCCGCCGGTCGATGATCTGATCGCCGCGCACCGAGCGGATCCCGGCCATGCAGGCCGCGAACGCGCCGACCCCCGGGACCACCAGGCCGTCCGCGTTGAGCGCGGCATCGAAGTCGGCGGTCACCTCGGTGTCCGCCCCGGCCCGCTGCAGGGCCCGCTGGGCGGAACGGATATTTCCCGACCCGTAGTCCAGGACCGCGACGCGGGGCCGGCGGCTCATTTCCCCGCTCGTTTCACAGGACGCCCTTGGTGCTGGGGATCCCGGGCGCGCGCGGGTCCGGGGCCGCGGCCGCCCGCAGCGCC
This sequence comes from Streptosporangiaceae bacterium, assembly GCA_036509255.1. GTDB lineage: Bacteria > Actinomycetota > Actinomycetes > Streptosporangiales > Streptosporangiaceae > RYN-230. Next base: position 26,120 of record DATCFY010000122.1, on the reverse strand, counting down.
CGGGCGACGGCCTTGAACTGCGCCTCGACCAGGTGATGCGGGTTGCGCCCGGTCACCTCCAGGTGCAGGCAGATGGCGGCCGTGGACGTCACGGATTCGAAGAAATGCCTGGTCAGCGTAGTGTCGTAGGTGCCGATCAGCGGGGCCATGCCGTCCGGCTCGGCGTGCACCAGGTAGGGGCGCCCGGACAGGTCGATGGCGGCCCGGGCCAGCGTCTCGTCCAGCGGGACGGCCGCGTCCCCGAAACGGCAGATGCCCGCCTTGTCACCGAGCGCCTCGCGCAGCGCCTGGCCCAGCGCGAGCGCGGTGTCCTCCACCGTATGGTGCGCGTCCACCTCGATGTCGCCAGTAGCCCTAACGGTCAGATCGAGCAGCCCGTGCTTGGCCAGCTGGGCGAGCATGTGGTCGAAGAACGCCACCCCGGTGCTGATGTCGGCCGTGCCGCTCCCGTCGACGTTCAGCTCGACCAGCACGCTGGTCTCCTTGGTGACCCGCTCGACCCGCCCGGTCCGCCGCGTGGTCCTGTTCCAGGTGTCGTTCATCGTGACGCCTCCGAGGTTGAGCCGCGGCGGCTTGCCGCCGCTCGGCGCGTAGCGGCGATCGGGGGGTCCGGGGGGGCGTCCCCCCGGACTAGAACGAGCACCGCGCCCAGCGCGTCACGGAACGCGGACATCTCGGCGGGCGTCCCGGCCGTGACCCTCAGCCAGCCGGACGGCCCGGTCTCCCGGATCAGTACGCCCCGGTCGAGCAGCGCCTGCCAGATCGCATGCCGGTCGCCGAACTCGCCGAACAGCACGAAGTTGGCGTCTGAGTCCGCCACCCGCAGGCCCCGGCTGCGCAGCCAGCCGACCAGATCGTCCCGCTGCTCGCGGAGCGCCGCCACGGTGGCGAGCGGCGCGCTGGCCAGCGCCAGCGCGGCCCGGGCCACCGCCTGGGTGACCGCGGACAGGTGATACGGCAGCCGGACCAGGAGCAGCGCCTGGAGCACCGCGGGGTCGGCCGCCAGGTAGCCGACCCGGGCGCCGGCCAGCGCGAAGGCCTTGGACATCGTGCGGGTCACCACGAGCCGCCGGCAGCGGGGCAGCACGGTGAGCGCGGTCGCCGAGGTGTCCCGGGCGAACTCGGCGTACGCCTCGTCCACGATGACCATGCCTGGGGCTGCCGCGCAGACCGCCTCGATCACCTCAGGGCTCAGCGCGGTACCCGTGGGATTGTTCGGTGAGGTGAGGAAGACCAGGTCGGGAGCGTGGGCCCGGATCGCGGACAGCGCGTGGTCGGGCTCGAGCCCGAAGTCGGCGTCCCGGGCCCCGCTGATCCAGCGGGTGCCGGTGGCCAGGGCGATCAGCGGGTGCATCGAGTACGAGGGCTCGAAGCCCAGCGCGGTCCGCCCCTGGCCGCCGAACGCCTGGAACAGCTGCTGGATGATCTCGTTGGAGCCGTTGGCCGCCCACACCTGGCCGACCCCCAGCCCGTGGCCGAGGTAGGTGGCCAGGTCACCTCGCAGCGCCACCGCGTCCCGGTCCGGGTAGCGGTTCAGCGTCCCGGCCACCTCCGCGACGGCCTGCGTGATCGCCTGGACCATCGCCGGGGAGGGCGGATAGGGATTCTCGTTGGTGTTCAGCCGGACCGGGACGTCGATCTGCGGTGCGCCGTAGGCGGTGTGCCCGGCCAGGTCCTCGCGGATCGGCAGCCATGAGGGAAGCGACGACGGGAGTGATGACCCGGCGCGGGAATTTCCCGCAGCACCCGGCCCGCCCGCGGCGGGACCGGCCGGGGAACCGCTCACGGCTCGGTCCGGGGGATGCGCACCCGCACCGCGGCGACGTGCGCGGCCAGATCCTCGGCCCCGCCGAGCGCGTCTATGTGCGGCGCGACCTCGGCCAGCGCGTCCCGCTCGTACTCGACCAGGTGGATGGCACGCAGGAAGGTCAGGACGGACAGGCCGGCGGTGTGCCGGGCGGTGCCGCCGGTCGGCAGCACATGGTTGGAGCCGGCCAGGTAATCACCGAGCGAGACCGGAGCGTAGGGACCCACGAAGATGGCGCCCGCGTTCCGGACCCGGCGGGCCAGCGAGCTCGCGTCCTGGGTCTGGATCTCCAGGTGCTCCGGCGCCCAGGCATCCGAGGTGGCCAGGGCCGCGCCGGTGTCGTCCACCAGCACGCAGGCCGACTGGCCGGCCAGGGCGGCCTCCACTCGCTCCCGGTGGCGGGCCGCGGCGATCTGCGGCACCAGGGCCTTGTCCACCCGGTCGGCAAGACCCGGGTCCGTGGTGATCAGCAGGCAGGCGGCCAGCGGATCGTGCTCGGCCTGGGCGATCAGGTCGGCCGCGACGAACTCTGGGTCCGCGGTCTCGTCCGCGATGATCGCGATCTCGGTCGGGCCGGCCTCGGCGTCGGTGCTGATCGTGCCGAGCAGCAGCCGCTTGGCGGCGGCCACGTAGATGTTGCCCGGGCCGGTGATGGTGTCCACCGGGGCACACTCCGCCGTGCCGTACCCGAGCATGGCGATGGCCTGGGCCCCGCCGGCGGCGTGCACCTCCTCGATGCCGAGCAGCGCGCACGCGGCCAGCACGGCCGGGCTGGGCAGGCCGTTTTCCTGGGGCGGCGAGGCCACCGCGATCTGCGGCACCCCGGCCACCTGCGCGGGGACCACGTTCATCAGCACCGAGGACGGGTACGTGACCAGGCCGCCCGGCACGTACACCCCCGCCCGGCTCACCGCGACGTACCGTTCGGTGACGGTCGCCCCCGGACCGAGGCTGGTCACGACGTCGCCCGGCAGCTGAGCCCGGCAGACCAGGCGGAGCCGGCGGACGGTCTCCTCCAGTGCGGCCCGCAGCCCCGGGTCCAGCGTCTCCAGCGCACCGGCCAGCGCCGCGGCCGGGACCCGGGTGCTAGGCAGGTCCACGCCGTCGAAGCGCAGCGTGTACTCACGGACCGCGGCCGTCCCGCGATGGCGCACGTCGTCGCAGATCGGCCGGACCTTCTCGATCGCAGCCTCAACGTCCAGCCCGGCCCGGGGCAGTACCGGGGCGAGCTTTTCCCTGCTCAGCTGGGCAGCCGACGATCCGCGCAGATCAATCCTGGAAAGCACCCGCCCAGTGTACGGAGCGCGTCAGGGCTGGCGGCGGCCCTGTCCGCATGATGGACATTCCGCCGCCCCCGGTGACTTCACCCGGGACCCGGTCCTGAGAGCTGCAGGCCTGGCCCTGACGGGCCGGCCCGCCCGTCATTCCGGGGCCAGGGCGGACCCGGAGCTGCTTAGCTGCCGGCCGCGCAGCACCGCGGCCAGTTCCATGCCGCCTGCCACCAGGCCGGCCCCCAGCGGCCAGAACGCGATCGCGCTCCGGGCGCCCAGGGCCAGGGCGGCCCGCAGCCTGGCGCCGGCCGGCAGCGTGGCGAGCAGATGGTGATAGCTGGCCAGACCCACGTGCTCCCCGATCCAGCGGGTGATCAGCGCGGCGGCCAGCGCACTGACCAGGACCATGATCATCGCTACCGGGCCGTAGCTGCGGACCGCGAGCAGGTAGCCGAACAGCCCGGTGACTACTCCCCCGGCCAGGCAGATGAAGCAGTACCAGCCGTCCCCGGCGATGAACGCGCTGGTCTCGGCGTTGATCACGGCCGCGGTGCCGTGGCCGGTCATCACCAGCAGCGGCCGCGGGGCGACCAGGGCCCAGAGGAACCCGGCCACCAGCCCGAGCAGCGCAGTCCCGGCCGCCACACCCAGGCAGGCCACGACGCCGCGGCGGATTCCGGCGGCGGCACGCGCGGCGGGCAAGGGCATCGGCTCGGTCATACTGCGCAGCAGCGTACGTGAACGCCGCCCCGCCCGTGTACCAGGCAGCACGCAACCTGTGGCGGGCACGGCCCGCGCCAGCAGTCCGCAGTCTGCAGCGAGAAGAATCGGCGGGCGGCAATTCCTTGGTACCGTGGATTCTGGTGCACGGCGCAACCAAGTCGGCCAGGCCGTCTCAAGGGGAAGCGATGATTGAGGCACGAGACCTCACCAAGCGCTACGGGGAAAAACTCGCCGTTGACCATTTGTCCTTTACCGTGGAAGCAGGCCGGGTCACTGGCTTCCTCGGGCCGAATGGCGCCGGCAAGTCCACCACGATGCGGCTGATCCTCGGCCTGGATCACCCGCAGTCCGGTACCGCGACGATCGACGGCCGGCGTTACGCCGACCTCGCCCAGCCGTTGCGCACGGTGGGTGCGCTGCTCGAGGCCCGGTCCATGCACCCAGGCCGCAGCGCCTATAACCACCTGCTGTTTCTCGCGCAGACCCAGGGCCTGCCCAGGTCCCGGGTGGATCAGGTGCTGGACCTGGTCGGGCTGGGTGAGGTGGCCCGCAAACGGACCGGCGGGTACTCCCTCGGCATGGGGCAGCGGGTCGGCATCGCGGTGGCCTTGCTGGGCGACCCGCAGGTGCTGATGCTGGACGAGCCTGTCAACGGGCTCGACCCGGAGGGCATCCTCTGGATCAGGAACCTCATGAAACAACTGGCGGCCGAGGGCCGGACCGTTTTCGTGTCCAGCCACCTGATGAACGAGATGGCCGTCACCGCGGACCACTTGATCGTTATTGGCCGGGGCAAGCTGATCGCGGACTGCAGCACCCAGGAATTCATCGAGCGCAGTTCCGAGAAATATGTGCTGGTGCGATCGCCGGACGCGGCCCGGCTCGCCGATCTGGTCGCGGCAGAAGGTGGCAAGGCCACCATTCGTGAGCAGCCCGCCCGGGACGACCACGCCCGGGAAGCACCCGCCCGGGAAGCACCCGCCCAGGACGCACCTGCCGGGGACGAGCCGGCCGGGGACGCTGACGGCGCCCGCGCGGCCCGCCGGCCAGCTCCGGAGGTCGACATCACCGGCCTCGACGCGCCCCGGATCGGCGAGATCGCCGCCGCGAACCGGATCGTCCTGCACGAACTCACGCCGCAGCTCGCCTCCCTGGAAGAGGCCTACATGGAACTGACCGCGGACAGCTCCGAGTTCGGGACGGGCCGGGCGTCCGCCAGCCCGCAGCCGGCGGCCGCCAGTCCCGGGACTCCGCCAGGCGGCGGCTCCCCGGGCGGGCACTCCCCGGGCGATCCGGCCCGCGTGGCCGCAGCCCAGGAGCGCACCGAATGACCTCCACCAGCCCCCCTGTCCGGGCCACCCGGCCCGCTGTCCCCCCGCCCGCCCACCGGGTGGGATTCGGCCACCTGATGCTGGCCGAATGGACGAAGATCCGCTCCGTGCGATCCACGCTGTGGACGCTGCTGCTATTCGTCGTGGTGACCCTCGGGCTCACCGCCCTGCTCACCTGGCTGACCGTGCACGCCCTGAACCAGGGCAAGGCGACGGGCCGGGGCGCCTCGATCGTGGCCGACCCGACCAGCTTCATCCTCGGCACCGGTCTGGGGCTGGGGCAGCTCGCCATCTGCGTGCTCGGGGTGCTGGTGATCACCAGTGAGTACTCCACCGGCACGATCAGGGCCTCCCTCCTGGCCGTGCCGAAGCGGCTGCCCATGCTGGCCGCCAAGTCGGCCGTGTTCAGCGTGCTGGTGCTGGTCATCGGGGAGATCGTCGCGTTCGGGTCGTTCCTCATCGGCTCGGCGCTAACCCGCAGCCTGGTCAAGGTGTCCCTGAGCGACCCGAACGTGACCCGCGCCGTACTGGGGGCGGGGCTCTACCTGACCGTGCTCGGCCTGTTCGCGCTGGCCATCGGGAACCTGATCCGGCACACGGCGGGCGCGATCACCACCGTGATCGGCCTGGTCCTGGTGATCGGGCCGTTGCTGGCGCTGCTGCCGTACAGCTGGGGCGCGCACATTCACGAGTACTTCCCGACCGTGGCAGGCGTGCTGATCACCGCGGACCATCAGCAAGCGGATCAGCTGCTCTCGCCGTGGCAGGGCTTCGGAATCTTCTGCCTGTGGACCGCACTGCTGCTCGCCATCGGCGCTTTTCTCCTGCAGCGCCGCGACACCTAGCCCCCGGGGACGACCCGGTGCAGCCGGTCAGCTGCCCGGTGTGGGCAGCGGCAGGCTCCCCAGCTGGGCATGAACAGCGAGGAACGCCTCGTACTGGCGGCGCACGTCGGCCCGGTCCGGCTCGTCAGGCACCGATTCCTCACTCGCCCGGATGATCATGGCGGCCTGGTCGAGCAGCACCTGGCGCTGATCGTCCGCGGTCGTCCGTTCCATGATCCTGGCCAGCGCATCCAGCAGGCGGATCAGCACCGCGGGATTGCCACGGGAACTCTGCCGGATCTTCTCAAACGACCGCTGCACCAGCCGGTCGTACGTCGGCTCGCTAGTGATCACCCGCACGGCGCCCGTACGGTCCCGGTGGACCCGGGCTGGCTGCCATCGGCCAGCAACCTTGCACAGACTGTCAGAAAGCCAGTCGACGCAGGTCAGCGCCGTGAAAGTGTCGTTCACCGCGGTAGACAACGAGCGAATTGCGATCTCCACCAGCTGGTCGATGCCGAACGAGACGTCCTGGGCCAGCGTCCGGTACGGGCCAGTGACGTGGGCCCGGGTCAGCCCGTCGGCCACCTGGCGCGCCGCGCTGGCCGGCCATACCGTGGCCAGCGGGCTGCCCTGGACCAGGAAGTGACCAGGCCGGTATCTCAGGTAGATGACCGCGCCGGCCTGCGTGGCGATGCCCAGCAGCGTGCGGCGGTGGACGTACTGCAGGTACCCGCTGTCCGCGACCTCGACCACGCCGCCCGGCCACGGCATGCTGGCCAGCACGCCGGACGCCGAGGGGTCACCGGGCCGGGCAGCCCCGTCGTCCACCTGGTCATCGATCGCCGCGGACAGGTCGGCGGAGATGCCGGCGATCACCTCCGGCAGCTGGATCTGGGTGGCGATGTGGTGGATGAAGTAGATCAGCACCGCCAGGTCGGCCACGGTCAGCGCGAGCGTGACGGTGATACCGATATGCGGCACATACGGGCCGCCCGGCCCGGGACCGCCGATGGACACCAGGGTGAGGACCGCGTAGACGAAGGTCGCGACGAATGTCCCCAATGTCAGCTGGGTACCCCGGTCCCGGATGAAGGTCCGCAGCATCCGGGGGCCGAACTGGGTGGAGACCAGGGTCAGCGCCACGATGACAATCGAGAAGACCACGCCTACTACGGTGATGATCGCCGCCGCGATGGTGGTGAGGATCTGGCGTGCGGCATCGGCCGAGCCGCTGATCACCCACGAGGGCAGCGTGAAGGAGCCGTGGTAAGCGGCCCGGTCGGCCACGCTGGTGGCGGCGAACAGGCCGAGCGCGGCCAGCACCTCGATCGCCGGGACCAGCCACAGGTTGGTACGCAGCGCCTCCTTGTGGTGGCCGGACAAGTGGATGCGGCGTATCACAGCGGCGCCCTTCGCTGGCCGGACTACCGTCCAGTCTTCCCAGCTCACACCCTGCCGAAGCTACCGGGCCGCAGCTAACGGACCGAAGCTCAGCCCACGCAGGCCGGGCCGAGCAGCTGCTTGAGGTCGGCCAGCAGCGCGGGCGACGGCTTGACCCGCAGCTTGTCATCCAGCCGGACGATCGTCGCCCTCGGACCATTGCAGAGTTTCAGGTGCACTTCGGACAGCCCCGGGTGGGTGCACAGCACCTCACGCAGCCGGTCGACCACGGGCGCGACGCACCGCTGGACCGGCATGGACACGACGAAAGGGCCACCCTGGTCCACCGTCAGGTCCGGCGCGCTCACCTCCTGCGCGATCAGCTTGGGCGTATCCTCACGCCGGTCCAGCCGGCCCTTGACGATCACGATCGCGTCCTCGGCCAGCAGCAGCGAGCACTGCTGGTAGGCGGCCGGGAAGAAGAGCACCTCGATGGCGCCTTCCAGGTCCTCCAGGGTGGCCGTGGCCCAGGGGTTGCCCTGCCGGGTCACCTTCCGCGCCACCCCGGACAGGATCCCGCCCAGCGTGACCATCTGCCCGTCCGGCCGGCCACCCCGGGCTGCGCGCTCGGCGGGCTCTTCCGCCGCGGAGCTGAGCAGCTCGGCCACCGAGCAGTCGGTGTTCGCGGCCACGATGTGCTCCACGCCCAGCAGCGGGTGGTCGGACACGTACAGGCCCAGCATCTCCCGCTCGAACGCCAGCAGCGTGGTCTTGTCCCATTCGCCGTCGGGCACCGGCACCTCGAAGCTGGCCTCGACCTCGGCGTCCCCGCCGAACAGCGAGTCCTGGCCGATGGCCTCCTTGCGCTTGACGTCGATCACGGTGTCGATGGCCTGCTCGTGGATGATGGCCAGGCCCTTGCGCGGATGGCCGAGCGAGTCGAACGCACCCGCCTTCACCAGCGACTCGATGACGTTTTTCTTGCACACGTTGCCCGGGACCTTGCGCAGGAAGTCAGCGAAGCTGGTGAACGCGCCCTTGGCCGCGCGGGCCTCCAGGATCGAGTCCACCACGTTGATCCCGACGTTGCGGATCGCGGCCAGGCCGAACCGGATGTCGGTGCCGACCGGGGTGAACATGGCCTCCGAGGCGTTTACGTCGGGCGGCAGGACGGTGATGCCCATACGGCGGCATTCGTTCAGGTAGAGCGCGCTCTTGTCCTTGTCGCCGGACACCGAGGTGAGCAGCCCGGCCATGTACTCGGCGGGGTAGTTGGCCTTGAGGTAGGCCGTCCAGTAGGAGACCAGCCCGTAGGCGGCGCTGTGCGCCTTATTGAACGCGTAGTCGGAGAACGGGACGAGGATGTCCCACAGCGTCTTGATCGCCGAGGCGGAGTAGCCGTTGGCCTTCATCCCGGCCTCGAACGGCGCGAACTCCTTGTCCAGGATCTCCTTCTTCTTCTTGCCCATGGCCCGGCGGAGCAGGTCCGCGCTGCCGAGGCTGTACCCGGCCACCTTCTGCGCGATGGCCATGACCTGCTCCTGGTACACGATCAGCCCGTAGGTATCGCCCAGGATCTCGGCCAGTGGCTCGGCCAGCTCAGGGTGGATGGGCACGACCGGCTTGCGGTCGTTCTTCCGGTCGGCGTAGTCGTTGTGGGCGTTGGCGCCCATCGGTCCGGGCCGGTAGAGCGCGCCGACCGCCGAGATGTCCTCGAAGTTGTCCGGCCGCATGCTGCGCAGCAGGGCCCGCATCGGACCGCCGTCGAACTGGAAGATGCCCAGCGTGTCGCCCCGGGCCAGCAGGTCGTAGGTGGGCTTGTCGTCCAGCGGCAGCGACTCCAGGTCCACGTCGATGCCCCGGTTGGCCTTGACCCCGCGGACCGCGTCGTCCAGCACGGTGAGGTTGCGCAGGCCGAGGAAGTCCATCTTGAGCAGGCCGAGTGACTCGCACGCGGGGTAGTCGAACTGGGTAATGACCGCGCCGTCTGCCTCGCGCTTCCAGACCGGCACATGATCGATGATCGGCTCACTGCTCATGATCACGCCAGCGGCGTGCACGCCGGCCTGGCGGATCAGCCCCTCCAGCCCGCGTGCAGTGTCGATGACCTGGCGCACCTCGGCCTCGGCCTCGTACAGGGCCCGGATCTCGCCGGCCTCCCCGTAACGCGGGTGGGCGTCGTCGAAGATCCCGGACAGCGGGATGTCCTTGCCCATCACGGCGGGCGGGAACGCCTTGGTGATCCGGTCGCCGAGCGCGTACGGGAAGCCCAGCACCCGGGCGGAGTCCTTGACCGCGGCCTTGGCCTTGATCGTGCCGTAGGTGATGATCTGCGCGACCCGGTCCTCGCCCCACTTCTCGGTGACGTAACGGATTACGTCACCCCGCCGGCGTTCGTCGAAGTCGATGTCGATGTCGGGCATGGACACGCGTTCGGGATTCAGGAACCGCTCGAAGATCAGCCCATGCTTGAGCGGGTCCAGGTCAGTGATGCCTAGCGCGTACGCCACCAGGCAGCCTGCAGCCGAGCCGCGGCCGGGCCCGACCCCGACCCCGTTCCGCTTCGCCCACATGATGAAGTCGGCAACGACCAGGAAGTACGAGCAGAAGCCCATCTGGGTGATGATGCCCATCTCGTACTCGACCTGCTGGCGGCGGCGCTCGTCGTAGCCTTCCGGGTACCGGCGGTCCATCCCGCGCCAGACTTCCTGGCGCAGCCAGCTCTCCTCGGTCTCCCCCTCAGGGACGTCGAACAGCGGCATCAGGTTCTGGGACTCGAACTTGACGTCGGCACGCTCGGCGATGAGCAGCGTGGAGTCGCAGCCCGACTGCCATTCCTCGTCGGGGAACGCCGCCCGCATCTCCTGCGGGCTCTTCAGGTAGTAGCCCGAGCCGTCGAACTTGAACCGTCCGGGGTCGGCCATGTTGGACCCGGTCTGCACGCAGAGCAGGACCTCGTGTGCCTTGGCGTCCGCCTCGACCGAGTAGTGCGAGTCGTTCGTGACCACGAACGGCAGGTCCAGCTCTTTCGCGATGCGCCGCAGGCCGTCCCGGACCCGCTGCTCGATGCTGAGCCCGTGGTCCATGATCTCGACGAAGAAGTTGCCTGCGCCGAAGATGTCGCGGTAGGCGGCGGCCGCCTCGAGCGCCTGCGGGTACTGGCCAAGCCGCAGCCGGGTCTGCACCTCGCCGCTGGGGCAGCCGGTGGTGGCCATGATTCCCCGGGCGTGCTCGGAGATGATCTCGCGGTCCATCCGCGGCTTGCGGAACTGGCCCTCCAGCGAGGCCCGGGACGACAGCCGGAACAGGTTGTGCATGCCTTCGGTGGTCTCGGCCAGCATCGTCATGTGCGTGTAGGCGCCGGCCCCGGACACGTCGTCGTCCTTCTGCGCCGGCGTCCCCCAGCGCACCGGCTGGCGGTGCCTGCGGTGCTCAGGGGCGACATAGGCCTCGATGCCGATGATCGGCTTGACCCCGGCCTTAGTGGCCTTGGACCAGAAATCGTAGGCGCCGTACAGGTTGCCATGGTCGGTCATGGCCACGGCGGACATGCCCTCACGTTCACACTGGGCGAACATGTCCTTCAGCCGCGCGGCCCCGTCCAGCATCGAGTACTCGGTGTGCACGTGCAGGTGCGCAAACCCGCCGGGGTGGCCGGTGTGGTCCGCTGCGGCTGCCGTCACGAACTACCGCCTCCTTTTAAGGCATGCAACGAAAACCCTCACGGGTACTCACCATCCACGGCCGGGGGAAGCGGCCGGTGCTGCCTGGGTAAGGACCCGCCCGGCCGCGGAATTCCCTGGCGGGAGGATGCCGCGGCAGTGGCGCACCGGCCCGGCGGAGTCGAGCCTACAGAGGCCAACCAAGCGCGGCGACCCGCCACACCGGATGGCCTGTTATCCCGTTTTGCGGCCTGAGCCGCCGCGAGGAATCTGACTAGGAGTGATACAAATGATGCTTAGAGTGATGACAGCCACGCGTGGACACCCATCCGACAAGGACGAAGCTCATGCGCATGCACGGCGTCCGTCGGGCCTGGGCTGTGCTCCTCGCCGTCGCGGTAGGGGCCGGCCTGCTCCCGGGGAGTGGCCGGGCTTCGGCCGCCCCGCAGCTGGATGCGGCCAGCCGGACGGCGCTCACGCCGGCCGGACCCGGAGTGTCCCATGCCTACCAGTTCCTGAATCAGATGATGGACCGGTACGCCAGAGGCTCAGTTCCCCGCTTGGTGCAGAGCTATACCGGCGGGGTGCTGGGTGCCGAGAACTACACCGCCTCCAGCGTCTACGACGACGCGCTCGTCATCGACGCCTACCTGGCCCAGCGCACTGCGGGCGGGCAGGCCCGGGCCGAGACCACCGGCAACGCGCTGCTCACCGCGCTGGCCCAGTCCGCGCCGCAGGGCGGCGGCCTGTACGACGACTACACGCCCGCCCCTCTCCGCCTCCCGGCCGACGTGCAGCCCGAAGCCACCTCCCAGACGACCGGGGACGCGTCGTGGGCCGGGGACGCCCTGGTCCAGCTGTATGCGGCCACCCGGCTCCCGGCCTACCTGACCGGGGCGGAGAACCTCGCCGGCTGGGTCCAGGCCAACACGTCAGACGCGCGCGGGCAGGGCGGCTACACCGGCGGCTATGCCGGCTCCGGCACCAAACTCGCGTGGAAGTCGACGGAGCAGAACATCGATGTGTACGCCTTCTTCAGCCTGCTCGCGCGGGAAAGCGGGCTTCCCGTCTGGGCGACCCGGGCCTCCGCGGCGAGGACCTTCCTCGTCTCCATGTGGAACCCGGCCGCAGGCCGGTTCAGCCTGGGGACGATGACCGACGGGGTGACCACGAACGACAGTCCCCAGACCGAAGACGTCAACAGCTGGTCCTACCTGGCCCTGCGGTCTCCCGCTTACGCGGCGTCGGTGGACTGGGATGTCACCAACCTGGCCGCGGCGGCCGGCCCGCTGCGAGGGGCGAGTATCTGCCCGGGCGACCGGACGGGTGTCTGGTTCGAGGGCACCGCCCATCTCGCCGACGCCCTGGAGAGCCGCGGCCAGCCCGGAGACTCCACCCAGGCCGCCGCCTACCTGGCTGACATCGCCTACGCGCAGGCCCACGGGCCGAACGAGGACGGCCTCGGGATCATGGCCGCGTCCAAGGACGGGCTCACCGACCGCGAGGGTGACTCCGTCTACGCGTCGTTGCACACGGGGACCACCGCCTGGTACATCCTGGCCGCCAGCGGCGTTAATCCGCTGTCCACGAGCATCCCCGTCTCCGCGCAATAGCGGTACGCGTGAAACGGATCGCAGCCCTCGTGGTGGCCGCCGCGATCGGCATCACGGTTCTCCTCGTCGCCATCCTGCATCCCCGGCCTCCGGGCGGGGCCGTGTGCGGGCGGCCGGGAGCCACGCGCCTGGCCGCGGACCGGCCCGCGGACGTGGCACCGGCCGCCCCTCGCCACGCCCGCCAGCTCCCGGCCAGCCTGGCCCGGGCCTACCAGTTCCTGAACCAGATGATGGATATCCGGACCGTCGGCCCGGCCCCGCGGCTCGTGCAGAGCTACACGGGCGGGCTGCTGGGTCAGCGGGGCGACACAACCGCGAGCACCTACGACAATGCGCTCCTCATCGACGCATACCTGGCGGAGAGGACCGCCGGCGGGGTCGCCCGGGCCGAGACCATCGGCAACGCGCTGCTGTACCTGCAGGCCCATGAGCCCGCCCACGATGGGCGGCTGCACAACGCCTACGCGCCGGTTCCGCTGAACGACGCGAACGCCATCCAGGTCACCGACCAAGCCAGCAGCACCGGCACCCTGGCTTGGGCCGGGCAGGCTCTCGTGCAGCTGTACGCCGCCACCCGGATCCGGGCCTACCTGCGCGGCGCGATCGACCTGGGTGAGTGGATCCAGTCCCAGTGCCGGGACGGACGCGGGTCGGGTGGGTACACGGGCGGCGACACCGCCGCCGGGGCGAAGATCCCATGGGAGTCGACTGAGCACAACATCGACGTTTACGCGTTCTTCCGGTTGCTGGCCCAGGAGACCGGCGACCCGGTGTGGTCGCAGCGGGCGGCCTGGGCCAGGCGGTTCGTCGTGTCGATGTGGGACCCGGCCCAGAGCCGCTTTTACCTCGGCACCACGGGCGACGGCGGCAGGCGGAACGACACCGCGCAGGTCGAGGACGTGAACAGCTGGTCCTACCTGGCCCTGCACGATCCCGCGTACGCGGGATCGGTGAGCTGGGACGTGGCGAACCTCAGCGTGTCGGCGGCCGGGTACCGCGGGGTGACTTACTGCACAGGCGACCCCACGGGCGTCTGGTTCGAGGGCACCGCGCACGTCGCGGACGCCCTGCGGCTGCGGAATCAGCCCGGGGACTCCGCCCAGGCCCGGTCGTACCTCGCGGACATCGCCTATGCCCAGGCCCACGGGCCCAACGGGGACGGCCTGGGCATCATGGCCGCGTCCCGCGACGCGCTGTCCGACTGCCAGGGCGGCTACGTGTACGCCTCGCTGCACACCGGGACAACCGCCTGGTACATCCTGGCCGCCGACGGCATTGACCCTCTCTCCGGAACGCCCATCGCCCGGCAGGCCGCCCGGCGCTGATCCTTTCCCCCGGCCCCCGTCGTGGCGTAGCGTGCTGACCCGTGCCGCAGCCGCTGACGTTCGGGTTGTTCCCGCTGGGCCTGGCCGGCAGTCCGGATGGGGTGGCTGCGGGGCCACCCGATGACGTCGATCAGATCGTTAGGGCCGTGCAATACCTTCAGGGCGACGGCCCGCCGCTGCTGGCCCGGATGTATGTGAGCTGGACCGGAGGCGCCTCGACGGCTTCGACGCTGGCCCAGGTGCAGGAGCTGGCGGCCGCGCAGATCCCCTGGGACCTGGTGCTGTGCTACCGCGATCCGGCTGGCGACGTGGCGGGCTGGGCTGAGTTCGCCGCCGACGTGGCGCGCGGGCACGGCCATCAGCTGGCCGCGATCCAGGTGACCGGGGAGGCCAACCTGACGGGCATCCCGGATGCCGCTGACGGGGCCTTCCCCCGCGCGGACGAGGCACTGGTCCGCGGGATGCTGGCCGCCGCGGACGCGAAACGGGACTCGGGAGCCACGGCAGCCATCGGGTTCGCGGTGAGTCCCGAGGTGAACCCGGCCGGGAACGCGTTCTGGCCCGCCGTGGCCCGGCTGGGCGGCCCGGCGTTCGCGGACGCGGTGGATTACGCCGGGCTGGACATGTACCCGGACGTCTTCGGGCCGCCGGTGACCCTGGACCGGCTCGACGGGGCCGTGGACTGGCTGCTGCGCAGCTTCCGCGAGGAGGTACTGCCCATCACCGGCATCGGCCCCGGGACGCCGATCCGGATCTGCGAGAACGGCTGGCCAACGGGGCCGGGCCGAACGCCGGAGCAGCAGGCGGACGTACTCGAGATCATCCTGCGGGCCGTGCACGCACGGCGGGAGGAACTGAACGTCACGCACTGGGAACTGTTCACGCTGCGCGACGCGGACAGTTCCAACGACGGCCTGTTCCACCAGTTCGGCGTGCTGCGTGACGACTACTCCCCCAAGCCGGCCTTCGAGCGGCTGCGCGGCCTCTTCCGCGAGCTCCGCTAGCACCGGCGCGCCGGCTCAGGAAGGGCCGCCGGATCCCGGGCCAGCCAGCCCCGGGCCGCTCAGCCGGTCACGGAGGGCCCGCAGCGCCTGGCGCCGCTCACCCGGGGGGAGGCGGTCGAGGAAGAGGTGCCCGTCGAGATGATCGAGCTCATGCTGCAGGCAGCGGGCCAGCAGACCGATCCCGCCGACCGTAACGGGCTGGCGGTCCAGGTCCACCCCGGTGACCACCGCGTGCCAGGCCCGCGGGTTGGCCACGTAAAGGCCGGGGATCGACAGGCAGCCCTCCGGGCTGTCCTGATGGCCCTCGCTGGACTCCAGCCGGGGGTTGATCAGGTACCCCTCCTCGTCCTCGACGTTGTAGCAGAACACGCGCAGGTCCACGCCGATCTGGGGCGCGGCGAGCCCGGCGCGGCCCGGGAGCCGGCAGGTATCCGTCAGGTCGGTGACCAGCCGGGCCAGCCCGGCGCCGAAGTCGGTGACCGGACGGCACACCTCGCGCAGCACGGGGTCACCGAACAGGCGGATGTCCCGGACGGTCATCCTGGCGGTCAGCTTTCGGCGCGGAGGATATTCAGGGCGTGGGCGAGGTCCGGCGAGTAGTCGCTGCTGAACTCGACCCGGCGGCCGTCCGCCGGGTGCTCGAAGCCCAGCCGGACCGCGTGCAGCCACTGCCGGGTCAGCCCGAGGTGGGCGGCGAGCACCGGGTCGGCCCCGTACAGGCGGTCGCCGGCGCACGGGTGGTGCAGCGCCGCCATGTGCACCCGGATCTGGTGGGTCCGCCCGGTCTCCAGGATGATCTCCTCCAGACTGGCCCCGCGGAACGCTTCGAGCGTGTCGTAGTGGGTGACGCTCGGCCGGCCGCCGGCCACCACGGCGAACCGGCCGTCTCCCGAAGGATGCCGGCCCGTGGGGGCGTCGATGGTCCCGCGCAGCGGGTCCGGGTGACCCTGCACCAGGGCGTGGTAGCGCTTGTCCACCTCGCGGTCCCGGAACGCCTGCTTGAGCGCGCTGTAGGCGTGCTCGCTCTTGGCCACGACCATAAGCCCCGACGTGTTCGCGTCCAGCCGGTGCACGATGCCCTGGCGCTCCGCGGCGCCGCTGGTGGCGAGGATCTGCCCGGCTCCCAGCAGGCCTTCCAGGACGGTGGGGCCGGTCCAGCCCGGGGTGGGGTGGGCGGCCACCCCCGGCGGCTTGTCCACCACCACGATGTCACTGTCCTCGTACACCACGTCCAGGCCGGGCACGGAGCGCGGCACCGGCGCGGTGGACACCGGGGGCGGCAGCGTGACATCCAGCCACTCCCCCGCGGGTACCCGGTCCGACTTGGTCGCCGGGCGGCCCCCGATCAGCACCTGGCCGCCGGTGATGAGTTCCGCGGCACTCGTCCGCGACAGCCCGAACATCCGGGCCAGCGCGGCATCGACCCGCTCGCCGTCCAGTCCCTCGGGAACGGGCACCCGGCGCTGGTCTCCGGTCACGGGCGCCCCTCACCGGGCAGCCCGGGCGTGGACGGCCGGTCGGAGACGGAGTTGCTGCTGTCCATGGGGGCGCCGCGCGCTCCGGGCGGCTCGCCGGCCGTGCCCTCGGCGATCGGGGTCGCGGTTTCCCGGCCAGGCCCGGCCGGGAGGCCGCTGGCGGCGGCCCGGCGGCCGTCGATGGGGATGCCCCGGGTGGCGAGCAGGACGGCCAGGATGCCGCCGCACACAATGCACGAGTCGGCCACGTTGAACACCGGCCAGTGCGGCAGCTCGATCCAGTCCACCACGTGCCCGCGCAGGAAGCCGGGAGACCGGAACAGCCGGTCCCCCAGGTTCCCAGCCGCCCCGCCGAGGAGCAGCCCGAGCGTGACGGCCCAGGGGACGCTGCGCAGCCGCCGGGCGGTGCGCAGGATCGCCACGATGACCGCGAGGGCGATGAGGGTGAAGACGACCGTGACGGAGGTGCCGATGCTGAACGCCGCGCCGCTGTTACGCAGCTCCCGCAGCGTCAGCAGGCCGCCGAGCAGGCGGATCGGGGCCCGATGCGACAAGGTGGCTACCACGATGGTCTTGGAAACAAGGTCCGCAACGAAAACCACCACGGCCACCGTGATCAGCAGGCGGATCCGGCGTGGCCGCGGCGCTGGACCTGGGCCGCCCGCCGTCTCGAGATCCGCGCCCCCCGCAGATCCGGCGCCGTTCAGCGCCGTTCCTCGCGCTGTTTGCAGGCCACGCACAGGGTGGCGCGGGGGAACGCCTGCAGGCGCGCCTTGCCGATCGGCTTGCCGCAGGACTCACACACGCCGTAGGTGCCGCCGTCGATCTTGGACAGCACCCGCTCAGTCTGCGCGAGCAGCTCACGCGCGGTCTCGGTCAGGGCGAGCTCGTGCTCGCGCTGGAATGTCTTGGCCCCGGCGTCGGCGGAGTCGTCCCCGGCATCACCCACCGCGTCACCCAGCCGGTCCGCGATCTCGGACTCGGCGGCGGAGATATCCCGGCGCAGCCCGTCGGCCTCAGTCTCAAGTTCCTGGCGAACCTCCGCCAGCTCCTTCTCGGTCCAGTGCTTCTCACCAGGCCGGACGGCTAGAGCCGCGGCACCCGAACGCGCGGTTGCTGTCATCTCGGCCCCCTTTGACGCGACTTGTCCACTATGCCAACTGCCACCAATCGATCTTGAACCACCGGGGCAGTCACCGGAGGATAGATCCGCCTGCCCGGCACTGCAAACACATCTGTGCCCGGCGATAATCCGCGGCCCGGCGGCGCACGGTCATCCGGCTGTCCGGTCAGCCCCGCATCCGCGGACCGGCCCGTTCCCCCGCGACGGCCCGCCTTCCCGCCGCCGGACCAGCGCGGTGATGGCGCGGCCGTGGTCCCGGGCCGCGGCAGCCAGCATGGCCGCGCCAGAAATGTCCCCTAATACTAGAGATGAGAAACCCCGCGCCCCCGGATGGAGACCCTGATGGCCCAGGCCGCCACCGACTCGCCCCGCACCTCGGTCCGCCACCCTCTCGCCCCGCTGACGGCGGACGAGGCTGGCCAGGCCAGCCGGCTCTCGCTCGCCGCCGCAGGCCCCGGCAGCCGGCTCGTCTACTGCGCCCTGGCCGAGCCGGCCAAGCGCGCCGTCCTGGCCTGGGATGGCCGCCCGCTGCCGCGGGAGGCCCGCTGCGTCCTGTACCAGTACCCCGCCGGACATACCTGGGTGGTCACCGTCTCGCTGGACGAGGCCGCGGTGATCCGGAAGGTCCTGGTACCAGACGTCCAGCCGCCGCTGATGGCCGGGGAATGGCTGGCTAACGGCGAGCAGATCAAGGCTGATCCTAGCTTCCGGGCCGCGCTGGCCCGGCGCGGCGTGACCGACATGTCCCTGGTCCAGGTGGATCCCTGGCCGGCCAGCAACTTCGGGCTGGAAATCGACGGGTCCGGGCGGCGCCTGGCGCGCGGGGTGGCGTACCTGCTCGACGGCCCGGGGAGCAACCCGTACGCTCGGCCGATCGAGAACCTGGTGGCCTTGCTGGACCGTGACACCGGGGAGGTCCTGGAGATCGAGGACGGCGAGGTGGTGCCCATCCCCCGGGACCCCGGCCGGTACGACGCGGCCAGCGCGGGAGACCTCCGCCACCTGTCGGCGCTGCAGATCCTGCAGCCGGACGGGCCCGGGTTCACCGTCGACGACGGGTGTCTCACCTGGGGGCCCTGGCAGATGCGGATCTCGCTGCACCCGATCGAAGGACTCGTCCTGCACCAGATCGGCTATCACGATCACGGGAGGCTGCGGCCCATCATCTACCGGGCCGGCCTCTCCGAGATGATCGTGCCGTACGGCTCCACCGCGACGAACCACTGGTGGAAGAACGCGTTCGACGCCGGTGACGTCGGCCTGGGGAAGATGGCCAACCCGCTGGAACTCGGCTGCGAGTGCCTCGGCGAGATCGTCTACCTGGACGGCGTCCAGGTAGACGAGGACGGTACGGCCCGCGTCCTGCCGCAAGCCATCTGCCTGCACGAAGAGGACTACGGGGTGCTCTGGATGCACCGGGACGCGGCGAACCAGGCTGCGGAGACCCGCCGTTCCCGGCGGTTGGTCGTGTCGTCCATCGCCACGGTGGGCAACTACGAATACGGCTTCTTCTGGTACTTCTACCTGGATGGCACGATCCAGGCCGAGGTGAAGCTGACCGGGATCATCCAGACTCAGGCGGTCCAGCCCGGGACCCGGGTCAGCTACGCCAACCCGGTGACCGCGGAACTAGCCGGCCCCCATCACCAGCACCTGTTCAGCTTCCGCCTGGACATGTGCCTGGATGGCCTGGCGAACTCGGTCTACGAGGTGGACGCGGTGCCCGTCCCGGCCGGGCCCGCCAACCCATACGGGAACGCGTTCACCGTCCAGGAGACCCTGCTGGAGACGGAATCCGCCGCCCAGCGGATGGCCGCGCCCGAGCGCAGCCGGTCCTGGAAGATCGTCAACCACGGCGCGCGGAACGCCTGCGGTGAGCCGGTCGGGTACTCACTGGTGCCCACGCACGCCAGCGCGCCGCTGCTGGCCCAGCCGGCCGCGGCGATCACGTCGCGCGCCGCGTTCGCCACCCGGCACCTATGGGTCACCCCCGCCCGGGATGACGAGATGCGGGCCGCCGGGGAGTTCCCGAACCAGCATCCGGGGGGCGCCGGGCTGCCCGCCTGGACGTCGGCGGACCGCCCGGTCACCGACACCGGCATCGCGCTGTGGCACACGGTGGGCGTGACTCATTTCTGCCGGCCGGAGGACTTTCCCGTGATGCCGGTGGAGTACACGGGTTTCACCCTGCGGCCCACCGGGTTCTTCGACCGCAACCCTGCCCTGGATCTCGCCCCGTCCGAGCCCGTCCCCGGCCACTGCACCCCTAACCAGTGACCGTCCGCCCCACGGCACCGTGGCCCCGGCCACGGCCGCGCGGTCACACTACGCCATTGCCCCCGGCCCCGGTGTGGGCCCCGGGTAATGGCGTCGGCTGGGGATGGGCGATCGGCTATCGTTAGACAGGCAAAGGCGTTGATGGGGACAGCTGCCGCAGCAGGCAGCCAGGAGCGACCCGGGGATGGTGCGAGCCCGGGGGCAGGCCAGCGGACCAGATCACCCCAGAGCCGCCGGAAGAACAGCAGCGGGCCGGTCGCCGTCAGCAGGCGCCATGACCCGCGAGCCCAGTAGAACCGGCCGCGAGACATGAATTGAGAGGGTCGCGTTCCCAGGCGGAGCCGCGGCCAAGGAGGGTGGTACCGCGGGGCCGCCGCCGGCGCGCCTCGTCCCTCCAGCGAAGCCGCGCGAACGGGCTGACGGCCAGCCCGCGAGCGCCCCGCAGGAGGACCACCCGCCATGGGGCATGCAGACGACAGAGCCTTCCCAGCCCAGCCTGGGTCAGCCCAGCCGGGATCAGGCGGCCCGCGCTACTTCCCCGACCTCCCCCCGGCCATCGACCTGCCCGCCATGGAACATGACGTCCTGGCCCGCTGGCAGGACGGACAGTTCTTCGAGCGGTCACTGGAGGCCACTGAGGGCCGGCCCCTCTGGACCTTTTACGAGGGCCCGCCAACCACCAACGGCATGCCCGGGGTCCATCACATCGAGGCCCGGGTGTTCAAGGATGTCTTCCCGCGCTTCAAGACCATGCAGGGCTTCCATGTCCCGCGCCAGGCTGGCTGGGACTGCCATGGCCTCCCGGTCGAGGTGGCCGTGGAGCGGGAACTCGGCCTGTCCGGCAAGAAGGCGATCGAGAGCTACGGAATCGCGGAGTTCAACGCCCGGTGCCGCGAGTCGGCGCAGCGGCACGTGGACGCGTTCGAGGAACTGACCGTCCGGCTGGGCTACTGGGTGGACCTGCAGCACGCCTACCGGACCATGGACACCAGCTACGTCGAGTCGGTGTGGTGGTCGCTGAAGGACATCTTCTCTAAGGGGCTGCTGGTCAAGGACTTCCGCATCAGCCCGTACTGCCCGCGATGCGAGACCCCCCTGTCGGACCACGAGATGGGCCAGCCAGATGTGTACCGCCTGGTGTCCGACCCGGCGGTCACGGTCCGGTTCCCGCTGGCCAGCCTGCCGGACGGGGCCAACCCCCTGCTGAACGGGGCGGACCTGCTGGTGTGGACCACCACGCCGTGGACCCTCGTCTCCAACACCGCGGTCGCGGTCCACCCAGACGAGAGCTACGCCATCACCCGCAAGCCCGGCGACGGCGACACGGTGGTGGTGGCCGAGAAGCTGGTGGCCCGGGTCCTCGGCGAAGGCTGGCACGTGGTGGCCACGGTGCCGGGTGCGGCCCTGGTCGGCGCCACCTACCGGCCGCCGTTCGGCCTGGTCGAAATCCCGGGGGCGCACCGGGTGGTGCCCGGGGACTTCGTTACCACCGAGGACGGCACCGGCCTGGTGCACCTGGCGCCGGCCTTCGGTGCCGACGACATGGAGACCGGCCGGGCGCACGGCCTGCCGGTGGTGAACCCGGTCCGCCCGGACGGCCGGTTCGAGGAGTGGATCCCGCTGGTCGGCGGGATGTTCTTCAAGGACGCGAACGAGCCGCTGGTCCGTGACCTGACCGAGCGTGGCCTGCTGTTCCGGGTCGAGCAGTACGAGCACAGTTACCCGCACTGCTGGCGATGCCACACTCCGCTGCTGTACTACGCGCTGCCGTCCTGGTACATCCGGACCACCCAGGTCAAGGACCTGATGCTGGCCGAGAACGAGCAGACCAACTGGCAGCCGCCGACCATCAAGGACGGCCGGTACGGCGAGTGGCTGCGCAACAACGTGGACTGGGCGCTGTCCCGGACCCGCTACTGGGGTACTCCGCTGCCCATCTGGGAGTGCGGCGAGCAGCACCTGACCTGCGCAGGGTCGCTCGCCGAGCTGAGCGAACTGGCCGGGCGCGACCTGTCCGGGCTGGACCCGCACCGGCCGTACGTGGACGAGGTGACCCTGACCTGCCCGGAGTGCGGCGGGGAGGCCCGGCGAGTGCCGGAAGTGATCGACGCCTGGTACGACTCCGGGTCGATGCCGTTCGCCCGCCTCGGCGCGCCGTGGCAGAACGCCGAGGAGTTCCGGCGGACCTACCCGGCGCAGTTCATCTGCGAGGCGATCGACCAGACCCGTGGCTGGTTCTACTCGCTGATGGCGGTCGGCTGCCTGGTGTTCGGCCGCAATTCCTACGAGAACGTGGTCTGCCTCGGCCTGGTCGTAGACGAGCGCGGCCGGAAGATGAGCAAGCACCTGGGCAACGTGCTCGAGCCGCTCCCGTTGATGGAGGCGCACGGCGCGGACGCGATCCGCTGGTTCTTCACCGCGTCCGGCTCGCCGTGGTCCACCCGGCGGATCGGCGACGGGGCCCTGGACGAGATCGTCCGCAAGGTCCTGCTTACCTACTGGAACACGGTGTCGTTCCTGGTCCTGTACGCCAACGCGGCCGCGGCCCAGGGCCAGGCGTGGGGTCCGGCGCAGGCTGCGGAGGCAGCGCCCGCGGCCAGCCGGCCGCTGCTGGACCGCTGGCTGCTCAGCGAACTGCACGCCACCACCCAGGAGGTCACGGCAGACCTGGAGGGTTTCGACACCGCTGCCGCCGGCCGGCACCTGGCCGCCTTCATCGACGACCTGTCGAACTGGTACGTCCGCCGTTCCCGGCGGCGGTTCTGGGAAGGACCCGGTACGCCGGACGGCTCGTCGGCCTTCGCCACGCTGTACGAGAGCCTGCACGTGCTGACCCGGCTGATGGCGCCCATCACGCCGTTCCTGGCGGATCATGTGTGGTCCGTGCTGCGCGGCCCGGGCGACCCGGAATCGGTACACCTGGCCAGCTGGCCAGCCGCGGATGAAGCGCCCATCGACTCCCGCCTGTCCGCGCAGATGGCACAGACCAGGCGGCTGGTGGAACTCGGGCGGTCGGCCCGGGCCGCCGCGTCGGTTCCGGTCCGCCAGCCGCTGCCCCGCGCCGTGGTGAGCGCGGCCGGGTTCGACGAGCTGGCTCCTGAGCTGCGCGCCGAGGTCACCCACGAGCTGAACGTCCGCGCCCTGGAGCCCATGGCCGCGGTCGGTGAAGACCTGGTCGATTACGTGGTCAAGCCGAACTTCCGGACCCTGGGCCGCCGGTTCGGGAAGGGCACCCAGGCGGTCGCGGCGGCGATCATCGCGGCCGAGCCCGAGGTGCTGGCCGCCGAGCTGAGGTCGGCGGGCAAGGTCTCGGTCGAGGTGGATGGCACCCCCGTCGCCCTGGGGCCGGACGACGTGATCGTGACCCAGACACCCCGGACGGGCTGGACGGTCGCCTCCGAAAGCGGCGAGACCGTCGGCATCGAGGTGCACATCACCCCGGAGCTACGCCGCGAGGGGCTGGCCCGGGAGGTCATCAGGCTGATCCAGGAGGCGCGCAAGTCCGACGGGCTGCACGTGAGCGACCGGATCACGGTGGCCTGGGAGGCCACCGATCCAGACCTGTCGGCCGCGCTCACCGAGCACGGGCAGCTGATCGGGAGCGAGGTGCTGGCCGACCAGTTCGGTCCGGCCGCGCCCGCGGACACGGACCCGGCCGGGGGTGCGCACCAGCACACCGAGGTTGATCTGGGCCTGACCTTCTGGCTGGCGCGGGCCTGACCGCGCACGTCCCCTTCCCCGCCGACGGGGCGGGAGAAGGGGATGCTGGTCGGCCTGGCTAACCCTCCAGCTGGTCGGGCTGGCAGGCGCGGCAGGGCACGAACTTGGCCTCCTCCGCCTCCTGCCTGGTCATAATCTCCAGGTCACCGGCGCCGAGGAACCGGATCAGGATGCATTCGCTGCGGTGGTAGCGGGCTACTCCGGGCACCACGGTCACGTCAACCCGCCCGGGCGCTGGCGGGCCGTCGCCGTCAGATTCCGTAGCGGCGGCCCCGGGGGCAGCCGGCGCATCGGCACCCGCGTCTTCAGCCGCAGGCTCCGGAGTGGCCGGCGTATCAGTGTCCGGACCTTCAGCCACGTCCTCCGGGACGGCCGGACCATCGGCGCCGGTGTCCTCAGCCACAGCTTCCAGGGCGGAGGGCCCATCTGTGTCCGGGCGTGCGGCCGCGGTGTCCGGGCTTGCGGCCGCGGTCTCCGGGACGGCCGGGCTGCCGGCGCCGGGCTCTGCAATCAAAGATTCCGGGGCATTCCCCTCGTCCGCAGTCGGGCCGGCGGGCGCCTGGCCGGCCTCGCCCCGGGCCGGAGGCTCCTGGCCGGCCTCGCCCCGGGGCGGAGGCTCCTGACTGACGGCGTCACGCACGGCTGGCGCCGGAGCGACGTCGTCGAGCGAGATTATCCATTGAGGCCGGTTACGCCCGGCGTCCGGCGGCCCGGGCGTGGTCTCCGCGATCGGCGTGGCGGCTTCGTCATCCGGCCCGCCGGCGGCCGCCTGATCAGCGTCCCGGGCAGGTCCGGCGGGCGCCGCCTCCGGCGTCGGCCCGGCGGCTTCTCCCGGAGTCCGCTCGTCATCGGCTGACCCCGGGCGGTCCAACTCTGGGCCGGTTTCGTCGGGGCTGGTTTCGTCCGGGCTGGTTTCGTCCGGGCTGGTTTCGTCGGGACTGGCTTCGTCCGGCCTGCCGGCCTCCGGACGGGCCGGCGGCGCCGCGAAGGCGGCGGCGGGTGGCGGCCAGGCGGCGGCCGGCACGTCAGGGCGCTGCCAGCCGGCTCCCGATCCCCATATCAAGCCTTGGGTACCGACGGGCGGTGCACCCTGTTCCGGCGGCCCCGCCGATTCGGGTGGAACTGGCAGCTCAATGCCGGGCCAGCTCAGCGCACCCGTATCGCGCTTACCAGCGGATCCGAGTTCCTCCTCGACCCGCTCCCACAGGTCATCACCCCGGCGCTCGGCGGGAAACTCCGGCTGAAGGGGCGCCACCTCAGCTGCTGAGCCTTCGGTGGCGTCTTCGCGCCGGGACGAGCTGTGCTCCCGCCCGGCGCTAGCCAGTACGGGAGCACTCACCCGCTCCTGCGGCGCTGACCAGGACCCCTGCATGCTGGCCGCCCGAGACTCGGCCCGGCCGAATATTTCCGACCAGTGCGAGAGAACCCCGGCCGCCAGGATCAGCGCCGCTACCGCACAGACACCGATGGATATGTACACCATCAGCAAGCTGCTGGCGAGGACGCCGACCACGAGCAGGCCGATCGCCAGAGCAACCAGGAGAGCACTCGACTTGATCACGTGCGCTCTCCGCGGGCTGTGCGGGTCATGCTGCCAACCGAGAAGGAAACGCTGTTGAGCTGGATTACCGCTGCTGTGCTGACTAACCGGCTACCGGTGGTCGTGCGGCGAGCCATCCGACGGGTGGAACCCGCCGTGTGACACAGGCTCCGGCGCGCCAGCGTAGGCACTGGCGATGGACGCCTGCCCGTTCCTGGCCTCCATGCGGGACATGCCCGAGGAGACGGAGGAGTCGGGCCCGCTGCCCATGGCCGGGAAGGCACCGCTGTCGGTCGCGCCTGCTTCCAGGTCACGCATCTGCCCTTCCAGGTACGCCTTCAGCCTGCTGCGGTACTCCCGCTCGAAGGCCCGCAGGTCATCAACCCGCCGCTCCAGCTCTTCACGCTGCTGGACCAGGGAGCCCATGGCCTGACGGTGCCGCTCCTGGGCGTCGCGCTCAAGGCTCTCCGCGCGGGCCCTGGCATCACTGGTGATCTGCTCCGCCTGGCGGCGGGCCTTGCCCAGGATGTCATCGGCCTCACGGCGAGCCCGGCCGAGCGTCTCGTCGGCCTCGCGGCGCGCATCGGCGATCGCCTGGTCGGCGGTCTGCTGCGCGAGCGCTAGCACGCGCGCGGCCGTGTCCATGTTGTCCTCGGCCGGCGGCATGCCCATCATCGGCGGCTCTGGCCTGCGCTCAGGCTCAGGGCGCGGCGGTTCGGGCGCCATCATCTCCGGTGTCGGGTCGGCAAGGGGCGAGCTGAGCGCGGACATCGGTACCTTGCCCCCCCGCAGGCTCTCGGCCAGCTTCGCCCGGAGTTCTTCGTTCTCCTGGATCAGCCGGTCGAGCTCAACCTCGACCTCGTCGAGGAACGCGTCAACCTCTTCCTCGTCGTAGCCGGGCCTGAGCCTGGTGGTACTGAACTGCTTGTTTCGCACATCCGCGGGCGTCAGCGGCATCTCGTCTCCTCGGCACGCTTGAACGGTGTTCCTGTCGGACGCTACCTGATCAGAGCAGCTGCACGGCCTGCATCGCGAAAATGAC
>DATCFY010000121.1:0-33491 GCA_036509255.1 Streptosporangiaceae bacterium | reverse complement strand
GCGGGTGAGCAGCGAGTTGGTCGCCGAGTGCCGCAGCCGCTCCACCTCGTCGTTGATCGACGAGTCCTTCTCGATGTAGGTGTCGGTCTGCGCGATGTACGCCTCAGGCTGGTAGTAGTCGTAGTAGGAGACGAAGTACTCGACCGCGTTGTGCGGGAGCATCTCACGCAGCTCGTTCGCGAACTGGGCGGCGAGCGTCTTGTTCGGCAGCATGACCAGGACCGGCCGCTGCACCCGCTCGGCCAGCCAGGCCACGGTCGCGGTCTTCCCGGTGCCGGTCGCGCCCAGCAGGACGGTGTCCCGGTCGCCGCTGGTCACCCGGCGCTCCATCTCGGCGATGGCCCTCGGCTGGTCACCGGACGGAACCATCTCCGTGACCACCTCGAACGGCGCCACCCGCCGCTGCAGGTCACTTACTGGCCGCACAATACTGCCTCCTCCCGGTGCCTAGAATTCCCCGTGGCTAAACTCCATCAGCCTCCACTGTATTTCCGGGGTCTGACAGAACGGACGGCGGTCAGGACTCCTGCACGGCGTTGGCCCGGCGGCAGAGTTCGGCCCACAGGTCGCCGACCTCACGGTCGAGTTCGGCCAGGGACCCGGAATTGTCCAGCACGATGTCCGCGATGGCCAGCCGGTCCTCCCGGCTGGCCTGGGCGGCCACCCGCGCCGCGACTTGCTCACGGGTCATCCCCCGGTCCCGGACCAGCCGGTCTTCCTGGATCCGGGGCGGAACGTCCACCACGATGACGAGGTCGAAGAACTCGGACATGTGGTTCTCGGTGATCAGCGGGATGGCCTCGACCACGATGGCGCCGGGGTCCGCGCCCTGCTCCAGCTCACGGATGCGCTCTCCGACCAGCGGATGCACGATCGCGTTCAGCTTGGCGCGCAGCTCGGCGTCGTAGAAGACGATCTCGCCCAGCCGCTGCCGGTCCAGGGCGCCGTCCGCGGCCAGGACGCCCGTACCGAACACGCCGACCACCTGGGCCAGGCCGGGCGTGTGCGGCTCGACTACCTCCCGGGCGACCAGGTCCGCGTCGATGATCAGCGCCCCGTACCCGGACAGGCGGCGGGAGACCTCGCTCTTACCGGAGCCGATACCCCCGGTCAGGCCGACTTTAAGCATGCTGCTGACCACCGATCCATGATCGCCCGGCCCGCAGCCGCGGCCTCAGGAAAGCAAGGACGATCATGGATCGGTGCCGGGACCAGTGAGTTAGCTCTGGCCCCCGGAGAGCTTGTCGCGGAGTGCGGCCAGGGCCTCGTCGGAGGCGAGGGCGCCACCGCCGGAACTGCCCCGGTCCGGGCTGCCCGACGTGTGCGTGCTGGCGCCCGTGTCAGCGCCCTCCTCGGCGTCGCCGCTCTCGGCCTTGCGGGCCTCGGCGATCTGGCGGCGGTGCGCCTCGAACCGGGACCGCGCCTGCGCGTACTGCCGCTCCCACTCCTCGCGCTGGGTGTCGAATCCCTCGAGCCACTCACCGGACTCCGAGTCGAAGCCGTCGGGATAGACGTAGTTGCCCTGGTCGTCGTAGGTCGCGGGCATGCCGTACAGGGTCGGGTCGAAGTCATCGCCGACCGCCTCGCCGGCCGTGCCCTCGTTGGCCTGCTTGAGCGACAGGCTGATCCGCCGCCGGTCCAGGTCGATGTCGATGATCTTGACGAAGATCTCGTCGCCGACCTGCACGACCTGCTCGGGGATCTCGACGTGCCGGTCCGCCAGCTCGGAGATGTGCACCAGGCCCTCGATGCCCTCCTCGACCCGCACGAACGCACCGAACGGGACCAGCTTGGTCACCCGGCCCGGCACGACCTGGCCGATCTGGTGGGTCCGGGCGAACTGCTGCCACGGGTCTTCCTGGGTGGACTTCAGCGACAGGGAAACGCGCTCCCGGTCCATGTCCACATCCAGTACCTCGACCGTGACCTCCTGGCCGACCTCGACCACTTCACCCGGGTGGTCGATGTGCTTCCAGGACAGCTCGGACACGTGCACCAGGCCGTCTACGCCACCGAGGTCGACGAACGCCCCGAAGTTGACGATGGACGACACCACGCCCTTGCGGATCTGGCCCCGCTGCAGCGTGTTCAGGAAGTTCTGGCGCACCTCGGACTGGGTCTGCTCCAGCCAGGCGCGGCGGGACAAGACCACGTTGTTCCGGTTCTTGTCCAGCTCGATGATCTTGGCTTCGATTTCCCGGCCCACGTAAGGCTGCAGGTCACGGACCCGGCGCATCTCCACCAGCGAGGCGGGCAGGAACCCGCGCAGGCCGATGTCGAGGATCAGGCCGCCCTTGACCACCTCGATGACGGTGCCGGTGACCACGCCGTCGTCGTCCTTGATCTTCTCGATCGTGCCCCAGGCGCGCTCGTACTGGGCGCGCTTCTTGGACAGGATCAGGCGGCCTTCCTTGTCTTCCTTCTGGAGGACAAGGGCCTCGATGTCGTCACCGACCTTGACCACGTCGTGCGGGTCAACGTCGTGCTTGATCGACAGCTCACGGGAGGGGATGACCCCCTCCGTCTTGTAGCCGATGTCGAGCAAGACCTCGTCTCGGTCGACCTTGACGACGGTGCCTTCGACAATGTCACCGTCGTTGAAATACTTGATGGTCTCGTCGATCGCGGCGAGGAAGGCTTCCTGCGACCCGATGTCGTTGACCGCCACCTGGGGGGTCGGGCTGGCCTGCGTGCTGCTCGTCATGTGTTGGTTGGCTCCGGCGGACAGAATAGTTTGGGACGCGCCATACCGAGGGCCCGTCAGGTGGGCCTACAGGGTGCACTGGATTTGGCTGGCCGAACCGGCGAACCACGGAGCGGCCTCTCGGCCGCCCGTAACTTTGCCTGGCCACGGCGGACTGCACCAGAACACGGCGCAGCGCTCAGGATATGAGAGGTAGGCCACTCGGTCAATCGGAGCACCCGATCGCCGCATGATCGTTACCGCTCGCATTAGCCCCGCACGCTGGGACTTTAACGCTACTACGCTGACTTTTAGTCCCGATCTCAATCTGAGAGTCGCGCGCGCCGGCCCGTCTCAGGGTCTGGCCTCAGTGGCCGGCCTCGGCCCAGCTGCGGCCGGTGCCGAGCGACACTTCCAGCGGCACGCGCAGGTCAAAGGCGCCGCGCATAGTGCGGGTGACCAGTTCGCGTAGCCGGTCGAGCTCGCCGGGAGCGACCTCGAAGACCAGCTCGTCGTGCACCTGGAGAAGCATCCGGGAGCCCAGGCCTTCCTCCTGCAGAGCCTGGTCGACCCGGAGCATGGCCACCTTGATGACGTCAGCGGCTGAGCCCTGGATCGGCGCGTTGAGCGCCATCCGCTCGGCCATCTCCCGGCGCTGCCGGTTGTCGGAGGTCAGGTCGGGCAGGTAGCGCCGGCGGCCGAGGACGGTCTGCGTATAGCCGTCCTTGCGGGCCTCGTCCACCACCGCGTACAGGTAGTCCCGGATCCCGCCGAACTGCTCGAAGTACTCGTCCATCAGGACCCGGGCCTCCTCCGGGGTGATGTGCAGCTGCTGCGACAGCCCATAGGCGGATAGCCCGTAGGCCAGCCCGTAGTTCATCGCCTTGATCCGGCTGCGCATCTCGACCGTGACCTCGTCGGCCGGGACCCCGAAGACCCGGGACGCCGTCTCGGTGTGGAAGTCGCGGCCAGAGGTGAACGCCTCCTCCAGCGCGGTGTCCCCGGACAGGTCGGCCATGATCCGCAGCTCGATCTGGCTGTAGTCGGCGGTGAGCAGCGTCTCGTAGCCGTCGCCGACCACGAAGCCCTGCCGGATCCGGCGGCCTTCCTCGGTGCGGATCGGGATGTTCTGCAGGTTCGGGTCGGTCGAGGAAAGCCGCCCGGTCGCCGCGATCATCTGGTTGTACGTGGTGTGAATCCGGCCGTCTTCGTCCGCCATCGGGATCAGCGAGTCCACGATGCTCTTGAGCCTGGCCACGTCCCGGTGCCGCAGGAGGTGCTCGAGTACCGGGTGGCCGGTCTGCGCAAGCAGGCTGGTGAGCGCCTCGGAATCCGTGGTGTAGCCGGTCTTGATCCGCTTGGTCTTGGGCAGGCCCAGCTCGGTGAACAGCACTTCCTGCAGCTGCTTGGGTGAGCCGAGGTTGAACTCGTGCCCGATGATCCCGAACGCCGCCTGCTCGGCCGCCTTCACCTCGCCGCCCAGGCTGGCGGACATGTCCGCGAAGTGATGCGTGTCCGCCGCGATCCCGGCCCGCTCCATCCGGGCCAGCACGTCCACCAGCGGCAGTTCCACGTCGGCCAGCAGCTGGGCAGCGCCGCGCTGTTCCAGGTCCGCGTCCAGGGCGTCGGCCAGTTCCACGGTGGCCTGGGCCCGCAGCACCAGTGCCACCGCGGCCTCCGCCTCGCCGTCTTCTTCCCCGTCTTCCCCGGCCGGCAGGTCCAGGGTGAGCTGGCCGGTGGCGGTCCCGCCGTCCCGCAGTTCCTTGCCCAGATAGCGCAGGGCCAGGTCGGCCAGGTCGAACGAGCGCTGGCCCGGCAGGGCCAGGTAGGCCGCCAGCGCCGTGTCGGTGGTCAGGCCGGCCAGCTCGAGGCCCCGGGCGGCCAGCGCATGCATCGGCCCCTTGGCGTCGTGCAGCGCTATGGGCTGGTCCGGGTCGGCCAGCCAGGCGGCCAGCGCCCGCTCGTCGTCCTCGGTCAGCGTGACCGGGTCGACGAACGCTCCGGCCCCGTCTGCGGCGGCCAGCGCGAGCCCGTCCATGGTCCCGGTGCCGCGACCCCAGGCGCCGTGGACCGCGACCCCGGCCCGGCCGGTCCCGGTGGCGTGCTCCTCCAGCCAGGCGGCCAGCTCGTCCGGGCCGGGCACCGACACCGTGACCTCGAACCCTTGGGCCGGCCCGGCCTCAGCGCCGGCCGTCGTGGCCGAGCCGGTAATTCCGTTAGGGAACGTGCTGTACAGGCGGTCGCGCAAGACGCGGAACTGGAGCGTGTCGAAGAGCTGATGGATCTGGTCCCGGTCCCACGGCACCGGCCGCAGGTCCGCGGGACCCGAGTCGAGCGGGACGTCCCGGGCCAGCTCGGTCAGCTGCCGGTTGCGCAGGACGTTGCCGAGGTGCTCGCGCAGCCGCTCCCCCGCCTTGCCCTTGACCTCGTCGACCCGGTCTACCAGCTCGGTCAGCGAGCCGTACTCGGCCACCCACCGGGCGGCGGTCTTCTCCCCCACCCCGGGGATGCTCGGCAGGTTGTCGCTGGGGTCACCGCGCAGCGCGGCGAAGTCCGGGTACTGCGTCGGGGTCAGGCCGTACTTGGCTTCGACCTCCTCCGGAGTGAACCGGGTCATGTCGCTGATCCCGCGCCGGGTCATCAGCACCGTGACGTGCTCGTTGACCAGCTGCAGGTTGTCCCGGTCACCACTGACGATGAGCACGTCCATGCCCGCCTCGGTGGCGGCCACGGTGAGCGTGGCGATGATGTCGTCGGCCTCATAGCCAGCGACCGACAGCCGGGGGATGCCCAGCGCGTCGAGGACCTCGAAGATCAGGCTGAGCTGGCTGCGGAAGTCCGCCGGGGTTTCCCGCCGGGTCGCCTTGTACTCAACGTACTGCTCGTGCCGGAAGGTCGGCTCGCTGCGGTCGAAGGCCACCGCCACGTGGGTCGGCTGCTCGTCGCGGAGCACGTTGATCAGCATCGCGGTGAAGCCGTAGACCGCGTTGGTGGGCTGCCCGGTGGTCGTGGAGAAATTCTCGGGGGGCAGCGCGAAAAACGCGCGGTACGCCAGGGAGTGGCCGTCGAGCAGCAGCAACCGCTCCCGGCCCGCCTCCGGTTGAGGTGCGGATGGGGGTGCCTGGGTTGCCTTCGTCGCCACGCCGGAAGTCTAGTAGCAGGTGCCGACACCAGGGGGCGGCACCGCGGCGCCGGCATGCCGCGGCCCGGGGGCCACCGGGAAGGCGGCGGCCACCGGGCCGCGACGAGCCAGGCCGGCTGCGGGTACCGCTCAGACGGCACCCGCAGCCGGGCGGGGCATCAGGAGTGGAACGCGAAAATGGTGGTGGAGTTGAAGGTCTTCCCAGGGCCGAGAACGGTGGACGGGAAGGCCGGCTGGTTGGGCGAGTCCGGGAAGTGCTGGGTCTCGAACGTATACCCCGCACCCTGCCGGTAGGTGTGGCCACTGATGCCCACCAGCGTGCCGGTGAGGAAGTTGCCACTGTAGAACTGCACGCCCGGCTGGTCGGTCCAGACGGTCAGCAGCCGGCCGCTCGACGGGTCGAAGGCACGGGCGGCCAGGTTGAGGCCGTTCGGGCCGGACGTCGCCGAGGTCTGCGGGTTCAGGATCCAGTTGTGGTCGTAGCCCTGGGCGATCAGCAGCTGGCTCTTGCCCCCGGTAGCCGACGCGAACTTGGCCGGGGTGTTGTCAGGAGCGCTGACGTCGCTGATCCGGGAGCCGATCGTGTGCGGCGCACGGAAGTCGAACGGCGTGCCGGCGACCGGGACCCCGTGGGGCAGCGGGAGCGGGATCTGGGTGGCGTCGGTCGGCGAGTAGCTGTTCGCGTTGATCTGGACGAACTGCTTGTAGGCCGAGCCGGCGGCCGAGTCCTCACCAGCCAGGTTGAAGTAGCTGTGGTTGGTCAGGTTGAGCACCGTCGACAGCGTCGGGTCGTTGTTGGTGGCCTTGTAGTGGATGCCGATCTGGCCCTGGTTGTTCAGGGTGAAGGTGACCACCACGGTGAGCTGCGCCGGGTACCCGGTGCACCCGCTGGGGCAGCCTGGGGATCCGGAGGCACCGCTGGAGTCACCGTTGGGGCTGACCAGCGTCAGCTGAACGCCGGCCGAGCCTGGCGCGTGGACCGCCTTCGAGGCCCAGACGTGGTTCCCGAAGCCGACCAGGCCGCCATGCAGGCTGTTCACGCCGTTGTTGATCGGCAGCGTGTAGGTCTTGCCGTTCAACTTGAACGTGCCCTTGGCGATCCGGTTGCCGTAGCGGCCGATCGTCTCGCCGAAGTACGGGCCGCCGTTGGCGGTCACCGGCGGGCTGTCGTTCGTGACGTAGTCCTTGAGGGTCTTGAAGCCCAGGACCACATCAGCGTCTTTACCGTGGCGGGACGGCACGTCAATCGACTGGATGATCCCGCCGAAGCTCAGGACCCTGACCTGCATGCCGCGGCAGTTGGTCAGCGTGTAGCGGTACACCGCGGTGTTCTTGCCGGTGTAGGGCTCGATGGTCTTGCCGAAGAACTGCTTGGACACGGTCGGCGAGCAGCCGCCGCCCGCGGGGGTCGAGGGGGCGGACCGCATGGCCGCCAACGACGTCACACTCGCGAGCGCCAGCGCGGCGACCGCGCCGATCCGGAGACCGGACGTGCTTATTTTCCCTCTTAAAACCGGACGCATGGAGACTCCCTTCGTTGGGTTCCCGGAGGCTGGCACAGACAGCCTCTGGGGCATTGTTAACGCTCACCTGCATGTAACGCCAGTGTTTCGGGGCAGAACATCTGATCTTTTTCGCTATGTGACTAGATAGTGATCTATGGGACCGGGCAACTCCCGGTATCGCTGCCCAAAGCACGTATAGACGACTCTGGTCACTTAGGTCGCTATGTCCCCGTGAGTCCCGGCGGGGGGTCACGGTGCGACCGCCGGGGTGCGGACCACCGGGGTGCGGACCCTCGGTGCGGACCGGGCGGCCTAGGCTGCCCCTACGGCGCGCCGGGCGCCGGCCGCTACTCCGGAGGGGCGAGTGGATCAAGAGGGCGAGACGCGGGTCGACCGAGACGGTGACGGGCGCGCGGCCCAGGACAGCGCCGGGCAGGCAGGCCAGGACACCGGGCGCGGGGGCCAGGACACCGGGGCGCAGATCATCGAGGGTTTCGCCCGGCTCAGCGAAGGCACCCTGGCTAGCCGCATGGGCATCACCGTGACCGCCGCCAGCGCGGAGCGGGTCGTCGGCGCTATGCCGGTGGACGGCAACATCCAGCCATACGGCCTGCTGCACGGTGGTGCCTCCTGCGTGCTGGCCGAGAGCCTGGGCTCGCTGGGCGCGGCCCTGCAGGCCGGGCCCGGGCGGTTCGCGGTCGGGATCGAGATCAACGCCACTCACCACCGCGCGGTCGCGGAAGGCGTGGTCACCGGGGTTGCCACCCAGGTGCACGGCGGGCGGACGACGGCCACCTACGAGATTGCGATCCATGATGACCGGGGCCGCCGGATCTGCTCGGCCCGGCTGACCTGCCTGCTCCGCGACCAGGTCCCGCCAGGCGGCCATGATCCGGGCCAGGTCGCGCCGGCCGGGCCGTGACCAGGTCAGTCCCGGCACAGGCGGGGAAACAGCACGTAACCCGACGTTTATCACAAACCGGCCAGGGAGTGGCCGCCCCTTTGCGCGGCACGGGGACTCCTCGCTACCGTGGTGGGGAGAGCCCGGGGAGCTGAGTAGAGAACGTGTCGGCCCGGGGAAGGCCGACACGGCACCAAAAGTTCCCCGGGCTCGATCCGGGGAGCGGTCCAGCGTCCGCTGGGATGGCCGGACGGACCCGTGGTTTAGCCCGGTTCAGGTGGTTCGCCAGCCGCCCGGTTGAGCCGCTCGCCCTCGGGAGCGCGCCAGTTCAGTTTTCCGGAAGCGCAGTTCAGTTTCCGGAAGCGCAGTTCAGTTTCCGGAAGCGCGCAGCCCGGCTCGCGCGACTGCGCCCAGGCTCAGTCCCGGCGCCGCGACCGCGCTCTTCCCGGCCGAAACGGGGTCAGGCCCCGGGATCCGGCTTGGCGGCTGCCGTGCCGGCCTTGTCCGCGGCACCGTTCTTCCCGGCACTGTCCTTCGCGGCACTGTCCTTCGCGGCGCTTTCGTTCGCGGCGCCGCCGGGGGCCATGCTGCCCTCGAGGATCCGCTCCGCTACGGCACGCATGGCGAGGCGCTGGTCCATGGACGTCTTCTGGATCCAGCGGAACGCGTCCGGCTCAGACATCCCCTGCTCGGTCTGCAGCTTCCCCTTGGCCCGGTCAAGCAGCTTGCGCACTTCCAGCCGTTCCTTGAGCGTGCCGACCTCGCCGGCCAGCGCCGCGACCTCCTGGAAGCGGCTGACCGCGATCTCGATCGCGGGCACCAGATCCGCCTTGGTGAACGGCTTCACCAGGTAAGCCATGGCTCCCGCGTCGCGGGCCCGCTCGACGAGCTCACGCTGGGAGAAAGCGGTCAGGATGACCACCGGCGCGATGTGATCGGCGGCCACCCGCTCGGCGGCCGATATCCCGTCCAGGACCGGCATCTTCACGTCGAGGATCACCAGGTCCGGCCGGAGACTGACGGCGAGATCGATGGCCTGCTGGCCGTCGGCGGCCTCACCGACCACCGAGTAGCCCTCTTCCTCAAGCATCTCCTTGAGGTCAAGCCGGATCAACGCCTCGTCTTCGGCGATCAAAACACGCAACGGGGTCTGACTCACGCTCATGATCGTACCGGTACCAGGTAGATTGGCGTTCGGCCGAGCCAGCCATGCGCTGCCTGGCGGCCGCGCCCCGGTAGACCAACAGGCAGAGTCCATGGTCTCAAAAACCATGCAGTGTGGGTTCGAATCCCACCCGGGGCACACCAGCTCATCTGCGTCATTCCCCTCCTCCGAGACCAGCCCCGAGGGCTGCGGCGTCGCCGATGCGGTGCACCCGCAACGCGTTGGTGCGGCCGGGCGTGCCCGGCGGGCTGCCCGCCACAATCACCACTTTGTCGCCTTTGTCACAGCGCCCGATGTCCAGCAGCGCCTCCTCGACCTGGCGCACCATCGCGTCGGTGTGCCGGGTAGGGGGCACGATGAACGTCTCCACGCCCCAGCTCAGCGCCAGCTGGCTGCGTGTGCTCGGCTGGGGCGTGAAGGCCAGCAGCGAAATCGGTGAGCGGTAGCGTGCCAGCCGCCGGGCGGTCTCGCCGGTCATCGTGAAGGCCACCAGGGCCTTGGCCCCGACGGCCGCCCCGACCTCGGCGGCGGCGCGGGCGATCGCGGCGCCGGTGCTGGCCGGCTCCTGGGCCAGCGCGGGCGTGGCCGCGAGGGATTCGCGCTCCGCCTCCGCGATGATCCGGGCCATGGTCGCTACGGCCTGAACCGGGTACTCACCGACGCTCGTCTCCGCGGACAGCATCAGCGCGTCCGCGCCGTCCAGCACGGC
Organism: Streptosporangiaceae bacterium; assembly: GCA_036509255.1. Classification (GTDB taxonomy): domain Bacteria; phylum Actinomycetota; class Actinomycetes; order Streptosporangiales; family Streptosporangiaceae; genus RYN-230. Next base: position 23,386 of record DATCFY010000121.1, on the reverse strand, counting down.
GTTGGCGACGTCGGACGCCTCCGCCCGGGTCGGCCGGGGCGCGGAAATCATCGACTCCAGCATCTGGGTCGCCACGATGACCGGCTTAGCCTGGGCCCTGGCCTGCTCGACGATCCGCTTCTGCACCATCGGCACCTGCTCCAGCGGAAGTTCCACGCCGAGGTCGCCGCGGGCCACCATGACCCCGTCGAAGGCCTCGATGACTTCCGCCAGCGCCTCGACGGCCTGGGGTTTCTCTATCTTCGCGATCAGTGGGAGCCGGACTCCGACCTCGTCCATGATCCGCCGCGCCGCGATGGCGTCCTCCGGACCCTGCACGAACGACAGCGCGATCATGTCGGCTTGCAGGCGCAGCGCCCAGCGCAGGTCCGCCTCGTCCTTGGCGGTCATGGCGGGCACGCTGACCTTCACGCCGGGCAGGTTGAGGCCCTTGTGGTCGGAGACGACGCCGCCCACGACGACCCGGGTGCGGACCCGGCCGCCGTCCACGGCGAGCACCTCGAGGACGACCCGCCCGTCGTCAACCAGCACCCGGTCACCGGCCTGCACGTCACCAGCCAGGCCGACATACGTCGTGCCCACCTCGCGCTGGTCCCCCGGCACCTCATGCACGGAGATGGTGAAGTCCTGGCCGGCCAGCAGGCGGACGGGGCCGGCCGCGAACGTGCCCAGCCGGATCTTCGGACCCTGCAGGTCGATGAGCACTCCCACGCTGTGCCCGGCGGCGTCGGATGCGGCCCGGACACACCGGTAAGCAGCCAGATGGCCGGCCTGGGTGCCGTGACTCATATTCAGCCGGGCCACATCGATCCCGGCCGCGACGAGCTCAGCGAGCCGCTCCGGGCTGGAGGACGCGGGCCCCAGGGTGCAAACGATCTTCGCTCGGCGGCTCATGCTCATCGCCCGCTCATCGCCTTCCGGACCGGGACACCCGAATTGGTCTATACCACCTTAAGTGAGGATGCTCTGGCCTGCCGAGTCCTGCCACGCAAGATTCACTGAACAGTCATCCGATGTCACGGGAACACGGGGGCTGCCGAGTGCCGCGCGGATCTGGGCCGCTACCACGCCCGGCTGATCCCGGACCGCGAACGCCGGGAAGCGCAGCACCCGCAGGCCGCTGATGATCAGGGCGTTGTCCCGCCGCATGTCCGCCCACCACGCCGTGGCCTCCATATGCCACAGCCCGTCCACCTCCACGACGAGATGGGCCTGCTCCCAGTAGGCGTCCAGCCAGCGGCGCCGGCCATCACCGTCTCGCCGCATCACCTGCCGGTCCGGCGCTGGCAGCCCGTAGCGCCGGGCGAGCCGGGCAAAGTCGAGTTCGGAGAGCGCCTGCGCCCCGCCCGCGATGTCCGTGAGCGTGGCTTAGGCGTCGCCAGAGCGACACCTAAGCCATGATCACGAAGAACTGGCCGGCCAGGCGGTTTGCGCACACCTTTGGTCCGCCCGGCGACCCCAAAGCGTCCGTGAACCTCCGCGCCTCGCGCACGACTGCCCCTGTGCGGCCTGCGTGGCTGGTGTTACAGGTGTGCCGCCAGGCCGGGCGTCCCGCGAACGTGATCTAACGATTGGTGTCGCTGGGGCAGCACCTATCGTTAGATCACGAACTCACCGCCACGCACTTCGATGGCACATATTGACAGGGCTGTCCTCGCCACCGCTTGCGTCCTAAATCTCGACGGGACTGGCTGGTAGCCAGACCGGTGGCACAGCCGGTGGTCAGTGTTTGTCGGCGCCTGGCCGGCGTCCCCTGGGGTCTTGTGTGGCCGGGTGCCGGAGGTGAACCCTGCCGATCATGGCGGTGACATCGAGCCGGATGACCGGGAACCCGGGTACCGGCGGGTCCAGCCGCGAGTCGACTCCGCCTCTGTGCCTGCTGATCTGGATCCCGACCCCCCGGGAAACGATGATCGTGATGCTTCCCCATCCGCTGTAGACGTGCAGGTCGATGACGTGGTCGTCGAACTCGGCCTGGGTGAAGTCGAGCCTTAAGCTGCCCAGGTCCGCGCTGATGTGTGTTTCCCCGGCGACCTGCCACTCTCCGGCCAGGCGCAGTCGCCCCAGGCCAGAGTGGATCTCCAGCGGCTTGGCCAGCCGCCGGTCCGGGCTGGTGAGGGCCACGGGCCCGGGCAATGACCGGACGACTTCGGCTAGTTCGGCCTCGTTCTCGGCGGCCAGCAGTCCGGTGACGCCAGTGTCGAACCCACTCGCGTCGATGTCGCCGGTGGCGTAAAGCTCCTTGAGGAAACTCCGTCGCCCGTTGCTGGGCATCCTCGCGCATGACCTGGCCTTGGCTGCAGGGTCCGCTTACGGAATCCAGGCCAGGCCCGGCTTCGTGATCATGACTTAGGTGTCGCCAGGGCGACACCTAAGTCATGATCACGAAGAACTGGGCGGCCAGGGGAGCATCATCTGCCCCACCAGCATCACTAGCCAGGTGGCTAACACCGGGCGGGGTCATTTCCATGGCACATATTGACAGTGCCGCCCCCGCAGCGCTTTCGGCATACGATGCCGGGGCGGGCGGCCCAGCGCGCTGCAGCCGTTTGCGCACACAGTCCGCGGGACCGGGAGCCAGAACCAGCCGGACCCGCGGGACCGGCGGCCAGAACCAGCGGGAGCGCAGGGCTCAGGACAGAGAGCGGGCCGTGGGCGGGATGGGGGCGGGCAGCATGCTGTTCCCCTCCAGGTACGTATCCACGGCCGCCGCGGCCGAGCGTCCCTCGGCGATGGCCCAGACGATCAGGGACTGGCCGCGGCCCATGTCCCCGGCCGCGAACACCCCGGGCACCGAGGTAGCGTACCTGCCGTCCCGGGCCACGTTGCCGCGGGCGTCGAACTCGACGCCGAGGTCGGTCAGCAGGCCCGCCCGCTCCGACCCGGTGAAGCCCATGGCCAGCAGGACCAGCTCGCAGGGCAGCTCACGCTCGGTCCTCCCGATCGGCGTGAACTTGCCGTCGGCCAGCTCCACCTCGGTGAGGCGCAGCGCGCGCACCCGGCCGGCGTCGTCGCCCACGAACTCCTGCGTGGACACCGCGTAGACCCGCTCCCCGCCCTCTTCGTGCGCGCTGGAGACCCGGTAGATCATCGGGTAGGTCGGCCAGGGCTGGTTGTCCGGGCGGTTCGCCGTGGGCTGGGGCAGGATCTCCAGCTGGGTGACCGAGGCGGCGCCCTGCCGGTGCGCGGTGCCGAGGCAGTCGGCCCCGGTGTCACCGCCGCCAATGATGATCACGTTCTTGCCCCGGGCGCTGATCGGCGGCTCGGGCACCGGGCCCCCGCCGGTCCGGGACTGGGACGCGACGACCGCGCGGTTGGCCAGCGGCAGGAACTCCATGGCCTGCTGTACCCCGGCCAGGTCGGCGCCGGGGACGGGCAGCCCGCGGGCCACGGTCGCGCCCCCGCAGAGCACGATGGCGTCGAAGTCCGCGCGCAGCTGGGCGGCCGTGACGTCCCGGCCGGCCGTCACCCCGCAGCGGAACTTGGTGCCTTCGGCCTGCATCTGCCAGAGCCGGCGATCCAGGTGGCGCTTTTCCATCTTGAACTCGGGGATCCCGTAGCGCAGCAACCCGCCGGGAGCGTCGGCCCGCTCGAACACGGTGACCGTGTGCCCGGCCCGGGTGAGCTGCTGCGCCGCGGCCAACCCGGACGGACCGGACCCGATCACGGCCACACGACGGCCTGCCGCGACCGCCTCGGCGCTGGGCGGCAGCGGGCGTACCCAGCCCTCGGCCCAGGCCCGGTCGATGATCTCGACCTCGACCTGCTTGATGGTCACCGGGTCGGCGTTGATGCCGAGCACGCAGGCGCTTTCACACGGCGCCGGGCACAGCCTGCCGGTGAACTCGGGGAAGTTGTTGGTGGCGTGCAGCCGTTCCGCGGCCTCGCGCCAGTCATGCCGCCAGACCAGGTCGTTCCACTCCGGGATCAGGTTGCCCAGGGGGCAGCCCTGGTGGCAGAACGGGATGCCACAGTCCATGCAGCGGCCGGCCTGCGACTCCAGCGCCGCGGGCGGGAAGTCTGTGTATACCTCCCGCCAGTCGCGGATCCGCACGTCCACCGGCCGCCGGGCGGGCGTCTCGCGCGGCGTGGTCAGGAACCCCTTAGGGTCAGCCATTCCGTCCGCCCCTCTAGCCGTGCGCCGCGGCCATCACGGCCTGGTTGACGTCGCGGCCCTCACGCTCGGCCATCCGGGCCGCGTCGAGCACGCGCTTGTAGTCCCTGGGCATGACCTTGCCGAACCTGGTCAGCGCCGCGTCCCAGTCGGCCAGCAACCGCGCCGCGACCTCGGACCCGGTCTCGTCGAGGTGCTGCCCGACCAGCTCACGCAGCCGGGTCGCGTCGTCGTCGTCGAGGCCCTCCAGGTCAGCCATATCCGTGTTGACCCGGACCGGATCCGGGTCAAGCAGGTAGGCGATGCCACCGGACATGCCGGCCGCGAAATTGCGGCCGACCGGGCCGAGCACGGCCACGATGCCGCCGGTCATGTACTCGCAGCCGTGGTCGCCGGTGCCCTCAGCCACCGCGCTGGCACCGGAATTGCGGACGCAGAAGCGCTCGCCCACCACCCCGCGGAGGAACATCTGGCCCGCGGTGGCGCCGTAGCCGATCACGTTGCCCGCGATGATCTGCTCCTCGGCCACGAACGTGGCCTCAGGGTCCGGGGCCACGATGATCCGGCCGCCAGACAGGCCCTTGCCCAGGTAGTCGTTGGCGTCCCCGGCCAGCCGCAGGGTGATCCCGTGAGGCAGGAAGGCGCCGAAGGACTGCCCGGCCGAGCCGCGGAACCGGACACCTATGGTGTCATCGGGCAGGCCCTTGCCGCCCCACCGCCGGGTCACCTCGTAGCCCAGCATCGTCCCGACGGTCCGGTTGACGTTCCGGACTGGGAGGTCCAGGGTGACCGGCTTCCCGTCCTGCAGGGCTCCCTCGGCCAGCTGGATCAGCGTGTTGTCTAGGGCCCGCTCGATGCCGTGATCCTGGGTGGTGGTGTTGCGGGTGTCCGCGCCCTCGGGCAGGGCGGGCATGTGCAGGATCGGCGCCAGGTCCAGCCCGGACGCCTTCCAGTGCCCCACCGCCCGCTCGCTGTCCAGCAGGTCGGTCCGGCCGACCGCCTCCTCCAGGGTGCGGAAGCCCATCGCCGCCAGGTACTCGCGAACCTCCTCCGCGATGAACTCGAAGAAGTTCACCACGAACTCCGGCTTGCCGTTGAACCGCTTCCGCAGCTCAGGGTTCTGGGTGGCCACCCCGACCGGGCAGGTGTCCAGGTGGCAGACCCGCATCATGATGCAGCCCGACACGACGAGCGGGGCGCTCGCGAAACCGAACTCCTCGGCGCCGAGGAGCGCGGCGATGATCACGTCCCGGCCGGTCTTCAACTGACCGTCGGCCTGGACCACGATCCGGTCCCGCAGCCGCGCCCGGAGCAGGGTCTGCTGGGTCTCGGCCAGGCCCAGCTCCCACGGCGCTCCCGCGTGCTTGAGGCTGGTCAGCGGCGCGGCGCCGGTACCGCCGTCGTGCCCGGAGATCAGCACCACGTCGGCGTGCGCCTTGGACACGCCGGCCGCGACGGTGCCCACGCCGACCTCGGCGACCAGCTTGACGTGCACCCGGGCCCGCGGGTTGGCGTTCTTCAGGTCGTGGATCAGCTGGGCCAGGTCCTCGATGGAGTAGATGTCGTGGTGCGGCGGCGGGGAAATCAGGCCGACGCCCGGGGTGGAGTACCGGGTCCTGGCGATCCACGGGTACACCTTGTGCCCGGGCAGCTGCCCGCCCTCCCCCGGCTTGGCCCCCTGGGCCATCTTGATCTGCAGGTCATCGGCGTTGACCAGGTATTCGCTGGTCACCCCGAACCGGCCGCTGGCCACCTGCTTGACCGCGGAGCGGCGCAGGTCGCCGTTGGCGTCGGGCACGAAGCGGTCCGGGTCCTCACCGCCCTCGCCGGTGTTGGACCGGCCGCCCAGCCGGTTCATCGCGATGGCCAGAGTCTGGTGCGCCTCGGCCGAGATGGAGCCGTAGGACATCGCTCCGGTGGAGAACCGGCGGACGATCTCGCCGACCGGTTCGACCTCGTCGATGGGGATCGGTCCCTCGGGCAGCGGCCTGGGCGAATGCGCCCCGGCCGCGGCGTCGGCCACCGGGCGGCGCCCGATGGGGTGCGGCCCCGTCGGGTGCAGCCCGGCCTGGTTACCGTCCTCTTCGGGCGGGCGGGGCACGCCAGGGGCGCGAGGCGCGCGGGCCGGGAGCGACGCTGCGCCCAGCCCACGCGGGTCAGTGGGGTCATCGACGCCGCGGATGCGCAGCAGCCCGCGCAGCGTCATGAGCCGGGCGGACTGGTCGTCCACCAGGCGGGTGTACTCCTTGAAGATCTCGTAGCGGCGGCTCCGGGTCGCGTGCTGCAGCTTGAACACGGTCTCCGGGTTGAACAGGTGCGGCTCACCCTCGCGGCGCCACTGGTAGTCGCCGCCGGTCTCCAGCCGCCGGTGATCAGGGCCGGCTCCCCGGGGCGGGAAGGCCCGCGTGTGCCGGGCGGCGGCCTCGGTGGCCAGTACGTCGAAGCCGACGCCGCCGAGCCGGGATGTGGTGCCGGTGAAGCAGATGCTGACGATCTCCTCGCCCAGCCCGATGGCCTCGAAGATCTGCGCCCCCGTGTAGGACGCGACGGTGGAGACGCCCATCTTGGACATGATCTTCAGCAGGCCCTTGCCCAGGGCCTTGATCATGTTCTCGGCGGCCTTCTTGGCGGTAACCCCGTCCAGGAGGCCCCGGCGGACCATGTCCTGCGCGGACTCCAGGGCCAGGTACGGGTTCACCGCGGCGGCGCCGTAGCCGATGAGCAGCGCGATGTGGTGGCACTCGCGGGCGTCGCCCGCCTCCACGATCAGCCCGGCGCGGGTCCGGGTCCGCTTCCGGATCAGGTGGTGATGGACGGTCCCGGTGAGCAACAGCGACGGGATCGGCGCCAGCGCAGAGTCGGCCGGCTCACCGCCCCCGCGGTCGGACAGCACGATGAGGTGCGCGCCGCCGGCGATCGCGGCGGACACCTCGGCGCAGATCTCGTCGAGCCGGGCGCGCAGCGCGGCGCCGCCGCCCGCGACCTCGTACCGGCCGTCCACCACGTGGGAGGCGAAGCCGGGCAGGTCCCCGTCGTCGTTGATGTGGATGATCTTGTTCAGCTCGTTGCCACCGATGACCGGAAACGGGAGCACGACCTGGCGGCACGAGGCCGGGCCCGGCTCGAAGAGGTTGCCTTCCGGGCCGGTGGAGGACTCCAGCGAGGTCACCAGCTCTTCCCGGATCGCGTCCAGCGGCGGGTTGGTCACCTGCGCGAACAGCTGGGAGAAGTAGTCGAAGAGCAGCCGGGGACGGTCGGAGAGGACGGCCACGGGCGTGTCGGTGCCCATCGACCCGACCGGCTCGGCGCCGGTCCTGGCCATCGGGGCCACCAGCACCCGCAGTTCTTCCTCGGTGTACCCGAACACCTGCTGCTGGGTAGCCAGCTCCGCGGTGGCGGGCAGGTCCCTGGCCCGGTCGGGCAGGTCGTCGAGGTGCAGCAGCCCGGCGTGCAGCCAGTCCTCGTACGGGTGCTCGCTGGCCAGCGCGGACTTCACCTCCCCGTCTTCCAGGATCCGCCGGCGGCCGGTGTCGGCCAGGAAGACGCGGCCGGGCTGGAGGCGGCCCTTGCGGACCACGTCGGCCGGGTCGATGTCGAGCACGCCAACCTCGCTGGCCAGCACCACCAGGCCGTCGCGGGTCACCCAGTACCGGCCCGGGCGCAGCCCGTTGCGGTCGAGCACCGCGCCGATCACGGTGCCGTCGGTGAACGCCACGCAGGCCGGGCCGTCCCACGGCTCCATCAGGGTGGAGTGGAAACGGTAGAAGGCGCGCCGGGCCGGATCCATCTCGTCGTGGTTTTCCCACGGCTCGGGGATCATCATCAGCATGGCGTGCGGCAGCGACCGGCCGCCGAGGTGCAGCAGCTCCAGGCACTCGTCGAAGCTGGCCGAATCACTGCCGGTCTCATCCAGGATCGGCAGCAGCCGCTCCATGCCGCGGCCATCCGCGGACCGCGGGAACACGTCGCTGGCCAGCATGGCCTCGCGGGCCCGCATCCAGTTCCGGTTCCCCCGGACCGTGTTGATCTCCCCGTTATGCGCGATGTAACGGTACGGGTGGGCCAGCGGCCAGGACGGGAACGTGTTGGTCGAGAACCGCGAGTGCACCAGGGCCAGCGTCGAGACATACCGGGGGTCGGCCAGATCCGGGTAGAACGGCTCGAGCTGGAGGGCGGTCAGCATCCCCTTGTAGCCGATGGTCCGCGAGGACAGCGAGACGACGTAACAGTCAGTCTCGTGTTCCACCCGCTTGCGCAGGCAGTAAGCGCGCCGGTCCAGCGCAATACCGCTTTCACCATCCGCCGCAACGAAAACCTGCCGCAGCGTAGGTAGCACGTCCCTGGCTGCACGTCCGCAGTGCTCCGGGTCGTAGGGGACGTCGCGCCAGCCCAGGGTGGTCAGGCCTTCCTCGGCGGCGAGCCGTTCCACCACCATGGCGGCGTCTGCGCTGCCCTGGTCGTCAGCAGGCAGGAAGACGATCCCGGCCGCGTAGGCGCCAGGGGGCGGAAGCTCGAAGTGGCAGACCGCGCGGAAGAAGGCGTCGGGGATCTGGGTCAGGATGCCGGCCCCGTCGCCCGTGTCCGGGTCGCTGCCCTGGGCGCCTCGGTGTTCCAGGTTGCGGAGCACGGTCAGGGCCTTGGCCACGATGTCGTGGCTGGGCAGCCCGGACAGGTCAGCCACGAAGCCGACGCCGCAGGCGTCGTGCTCGAAGCTGGCGTCGTAGAGGCCCCCGGCGTCCACTGAAGCGGCAGGTGCCATCCGCACTCCTGTCGTCTCGTCCGAATTCGCGTTCTCGCATGCGGTCGGGACGACATTGGCCCTGCCATGAACCCCGTGAAGGGGGTATCGCTGGCTCCCTCGAGCTACCGCTCGTAGGTTACACGGAGATTACGCCACCAGTGCAATCATCCCCGCTTCGTGCGCTTCGCGAAACACCTGACTCGCTGGGAACATCCGCTTCGCGAGGATTGTCCCCTGGATGTGCCCCCGCCACCCGGGCGGCAAACTCTGGCTGTCCCCGGGACGCCAGGGGGTCTGGCCTGGCGATGCGGTCCGGTCCCCGCTGGCCGGCCGTCATGATCAGGTAGCTGACCGCGGCGATCCAGATGATGATCATCGCCCACTGGTCCGTCCGCAGGCCCAGCAGGTGGTGCGCGAAGTCGATGCGCAGGGACTGGACCGCGAAGCTGCCGGTGGCGTAGCCCGCCGCGTACAGCGCGAAGACACGGTCGCCGGTCAGCCGGAAGTGGCGCGCGGCCCAGATCAGCGTGAAGCCGAGAGCCAGGTCCCAGAGGGATTCGTAGAGGAAAGCGGGCTGGAAGGTGGCGTAGTTCTCGTACGGGATCACCCGGTGGGCCGGGTCGATCTTCACCGCCCAAGGCAGGCTGGAGGGGCGCCCGTAGAGTTCCTGGTTGAACCAGTTACCCCAGCGGCCGATGGCCTGGCCGAAGGCGAGGGCGGGAGCCGCGGCCCCGGCCACCGGCCCGAACTTCACCCCGGCGCGGCGGCAGCCGAGCCAGGCCCCGAGGGCGCCCGCGACCACCGCCCCGGGCATGCCGATCCCGCCGTCCCAGACCCGGAAGATGTCAATCCAGTCCCGGCCCGGCCGGAAGTACAGCTCGTAGTCCATGACCACGCTGTAGAACCGGGCGCCGATCAGGCCGGCCGGGACCGCCCAGGTGGCCACGTCAAGGATCACGCCCCGACGGCCGCCGAGCCGTTCGTACCTGCGGCTCGCGACGCGGACGGCGACGAGGATGCCGAGCACGATGCACAGCGCGTACCCGCGGATGGGCAGCAGCCCCAGATGCCACGTCCCGGGGCCCGGGCTGGGCAGGAACGCGACCGTTGTACCGGGTGATGCCACGGCACGTGAGGCTAGTGCACCTGCCGGTAGGTGGGTGGTTGTATTACCGGTTCCCTGGTCTAGGACGAGCGGACTGCGGCGGCGAGTTCGGCGGCCAGCTCGCGGACGGAGTCCAGGCCGGCCTGCGCGTCCGGCGCGGCCAGCAGCCGCTGCACGAACGCGGACCCGACAATCACCCCGTCGGCGAAGCCGGCCACTTCCGCGGCCTGCACCCCGTCGCGCACGCCGAGCCCGACGGCGACCGGCAGGCTGGTGGCCTCGCGGACCCGGCTGACCAGTCCCGCGGCCGCGGCGCCGACACTGTCCCGGGCGCCGGTGGTGCCCATCAGCGACGCGGCGTACACGAACCCGCGGCAGTCCGCGGTGATCCGGGCGATCCGCGCGTCCGACGAACTGGGCGCGACCAGGAAGACCCGGTCCAGGCCGCAGGCGTCCGCCGCCTCCAGCCAGTCGCCTGCTTCCTCGGGGGGCAGGTCCGGGGTGATCAGCCCGGCCCCTCCCGCCGCGGCCAGGTCACGGGCGAAGGCGGCCACGCCGTAGTGGTCCACGGGATTCCAGTACGTCATCACCAGTGTGGGCACACCCGCGGCGGCCACGGTCTCCACGGTGCGCAGCACGTCGGTCACGCGGGTGCCGCCGGCCAGCGCGCGGTAGGTGGCCTCCTGGATGACCGGGCCGTCCATCAGCGGGTCGGAGTACGGCAGGCCGATCTCGATCACGTCGGCGCCCGCCTCGGCGATGGCCACCGCCGCCTCGGCCGCGCCGGCCACCGACGGGAAGCCGGCGGGCAGGTAGCCGACCAGGGCGGCCCGGCCGCCCGCGGCGGCCTTCTCGAACGCGACGCTAACCGTGCTCACGGGGCAGCCTTCCCGTCCAGGTGCCCGAACCACCGGGCCGCGATGTCCACATCCTTGTCGCCCCGGCCGGACAGGTTGACCAGCAGCACGGCGCCCGGGTCGAGCTCCCCGCCCAGCTGGAGCGCGCCGGCCAGGGCGTGCGCCGACTCGATCGCCGGGATGATGCCCTCGGTCCGGCACAGCAGCGCGAACGCGTCCATGGCCTGGGAATCGGAGATCGCCCGGTAGCTGGCCCGGCCGGTGTCGTGCAGCCAGGAATGCTCCGGGCCGACGCCGGGGTAATCCAGGCCGGCCGACACCGAGTGCGTGGGCAGGGTCTGCCCGTCGGCGTCCTGCAGCAGGTAAGTGCGCATGCCGTGGATCACGCCGGCGGAGCCGGCCACCAGCGTGGCCGCGTTCCGACCGCTCTCCGGGCCCTCGCCGCCGGCCTCGCAGCCGATCAGCCGCACAGACTCATCCGGGATGAACGCGTGGAAGGCCCCGATGGCGTTCGAGCCACCGCCCACGCAGGCGACGACCGCGTCGGGCAGCCGCCCGGTCATGGCGAGCACCTGCTCCCGGGCCTCCACCCCGATGATCCGCTGGAAGTCGCGCACCATGGTCGGGAACGGGTCAGGGCCCATCACCGACCCGATGCAGTAGTGGCTCGTCTCCACGGTGGTCACCCAGTCGCGGAACGCTTCGTTGATGGCGTCCTTGAGAGTGCGGCTGCCGGTGGCCACCGGGACGACCTCGGCGCCTAGCATCCGCATCCGGGCCACGTTCAGCGCCTGCCGCTGGGTGTCTTCCTCGCCCATGTAGACCACGCAGTCCAGGCCCAGCAGGGCGGCGGCGGTCGCGGTGGCCACCCCGTGCTGGCCGGCCCCGGTCTCGGCGATGACCCGCTTCTTGCCCATCCGCTTGGTCAGCAGGGCCTGACCGAGCACATTGTTAATCTTGTGCGAGCCGGTGTGCGCCATGTCCTCGCGCTTGAGCAGGATCCGGCAGTCCCCGGCCCGGGCCGCGAACCGCGGCACCTCCGTGACCAGCGTCGGCCGCCCCGCGTAGCCGCGGAGCAGGTCGGCGAGTTCGGCCTGGAACGCCGGGTCCGCCTGGGCCGACGCGTACTCGGCCGCCAGGTCCTCCAGTGCGGACATCAGCGCCTCGGGAGCGAACCGGCCGCCGTAGGGGCCGAAGTGGCCGGCGTCCCGGCCTGCGCCAGGCGGCCGCCCGTAATCGTCGCGGGTCGTCGCAGGGCTGGTCATCCGCGGTCACCCCGCAGCGCCGGGTGGGAGCCGGCGGTGACCAGGTCGGCCACGGCCGACCGCGGGTCCTTGCCGGTGACCAGGCTCTCCCCGACCAGCACCGCGTCCGCGCCGGACGCGGCGTAGGCAAGCAGGTCGTGCGGCCCGCGGATGCCCGACTCGGCGACCTTGACGACGCCGTCCGGGATCTGCGGGGCGAGCCGGGCGAACACGGTGCGGTCCACCTCAAGGGTGGCCAGGTCGCGCGCGTTCACGCCGATGATCTTCGCCCCGGCGTCCAGGGCACGCTCCAGTTCCTCGTCCGCGTGCACCTCGACCAGCGGGATGAGGCCGATGGACACGGCCCGCTCCACCAGGGAGACCAGCGCGTTCTGCTCCAGCGCGGCCACGATGAGCAGGACCATGTCGGCCCCGTGCGCCCGCGCCTCCCACAGCTGGTAGGACGTGACCACGAAGTCCTTGCGCAGCACGGGCACCCGCACCGCCGCCCGCACCGCCGCCAGGTCGGCGAGGCTGCCCGCGAACCGGCGCCCCTCGGTCAGCACGCTGATCACGCTTGCGCCGCCGGCCTCGTAGTCCACGGCCAGCGCCGCAGGATCAGCGATGGCCGCCATCGCGCCCTTGGACGGGCTGGCCCGCTTCACCTCGGCGATGACCGCCACGTCCTCGCCCTTGAGCACCGCCATCGCGTCTTTCGGCGACGGCGCCCGACCGGCCATGTCCTTGAGCTGATCGAGAGTGACTTCCCGCTGCCGGGCAGCGAGATCGGCACGTACCCCGTCAAGGATCTCGTTGAGCACGCTCACGCGGTTTCGCTGTCCCCTCGGGTTGGGTTCCTTGCGCCCCGATCGTAGCGAGGCTGCTTCTCTCCGGATGCGGGCCCCCTCGGAACGCCGGCCACCCGCTCGCCCACGGTGACCGTGCCCGGGTTCACCCGTCGCCTGGTCAGGCCCGACCCAGCTCTCCGCCGCCCGGGACGCTGGGGGAAAGCTCCTGCCCCAACGTCCTCACCTCCCATGGCTGCCCGACCGACGTACTCTTCAGACTAACCCGGGACGCCGCCGCGGCCAGTCCCGCGGCCGCCTGATCCGGTCCCCGAACTCCTGGATACGGTCCCGGATCCTGCGGTGGGAGTGGCGGACTCGGTGGGGTCGAGGCCCTGGCTCAGCGATTCCCAGAGGCTGGCCGGGTCGGCCGCGGCGGGCGCCTTCTGGCTGGCCGGCTGGTCGTAGCGGCTGGACATGACCGGCCAGCGAGCGCCGCGCCAGGCGACCAGCAACCCGGCCCCGATCACCAGGAGCCCGCCGGCCAGCACGACCCAGCGCCACGGGAACGCGGCCATCTCCACGTGGCTGGCCAGCGAGAGCCCGGCCAGGCCGGCCCCCCCGGTACCCGGCGTGGTGCCGCTGCCGATGGTGCTGCCGCCCGGCACCGAACCGGCCTGCGCGGTCGCGCCCACGGCGGCGCTGCGTACCTGCGCCGCGGTCACGGGCAGGCTCACGGACGCGGCGATGGCCACGCCGAACGCGGCGAGCAGGCCGCCGACGATCCGGCGGGCGAGCCCGCGTGTCGCCAGTACGGCAGCCAGGCCGGCCAGCGCGGCCAGGCCCAGCGCACCCGCCGCCGGCACCAGGTCCTGGCCGCTCACCGCAACCCGCGACGCGGGCAGCGGATGCGGCTCGATGGTCTCCACCCGGGCCCACCCCTGGCGGGCCGCGAGCAGCACGATAGCGGCGCCCACCGCGCCCGCCAGCAGGGTGAGGAGGTACTCCCGGCGGGCACCCGCGGCCGGGCGGCGGGTGCCCGGCCGCTCAGCCACCGGGCCCGCCGCGGTCATACCGCCACCATTCATCCCGCCACCGTGGCCGGCAGCGGGTCCGCGTCGAAGCAGGTCCGGTCGCCCGTGTGGCAGGCCCCGCCGGTCTGGTCCACCTTCACGAGCAGGGTGTCCCCATCGCAGTCCAGCGCCACCGCTTTCACCTGCTGCACGTGACCAGAGGTCTCGCCTTTTACCCAGTACTCCTGACGGCTGCGGGACCAGTACGTGCAGCGGCCGGTAGTCAGGGTGCGATGCAGCGCCTCGTCGTCCATCCAGCCGACCATCAGCACCTCGCCGGTGTCGTACTGCTGGGCCACGGCCGGGACCAGCCCGGCCGCGTCGCGCTTCAGCCGCGCGGCGATCTCGGGGTCCAGCGCGGAGAGGGTCCGGGGGCCGGTGACCGCGCTCGCTTGCGTGTTCATAGCCCGATCCTCTCAGGTCCGCGCGCCCCGCCCTCGGCTGGCTCTGCCCGCCATTCCGCTGCGCCCCATTCCGCTCGGCCAGCTCACCGGCCCTACGGAACCGGCCCATTTCAGTGGCCCATTCCCCTGGGCGGTGCGGGTGGCTACCATCGCGAGATGACTCTCGCCCGGGATGAGCGGCTGGCACTGTGCGCGCTGCTAGAGCAGACTGGCCCGTCCGCGCCCACGCTATGCGACGGCTGGACCACCCTCGACCTGGCCGCCCACCTGGTGCTGCGAGAACGCCGCCCGGACGCCGCGGCCGGCATCCTGGGCGGCCCGCTCGCCGGGTACACCCGGCGGGTGCAGCGCGGGCTGACCCAGCGCGAATCGTTCGAAAGCCTGATCACCGCCATCCGCAATGGGCCGCCCCGGCTTTCCGTCTTTAGCCTGCCGGGCGTGGACGAGCGGGCCAACCTGGTCGAATTCTTCGTGCACCACGAGGACATCCGGCGCGGCACCCCGGGCTATGCGGAGCGGAAGGTCACTCCCGCGCTGTCCGAGGCCCTGTGGGGGCGGCTCGGCATGGCCCGGTTCGTGCTGCGCAAGGCCCCGGTCGGGGTGGAACTGGTCCGCGACGACATCACCACCGACCCGGGTCAGGGCCGGGTCCGGATCACGGCCAAGGCCCGCACCCCCGTGGTGACGGTCACCGGCGCCCCCGGGGAACTCGCCCTCTGGACGTCGGGCCGGCGCGCCGCCGCGCAGGTGCGCCTGGACGGCACCGAGGCGGCGGTCCGCACGCTGCACGCCAGCCGCTGGGGCCTCTAACCCGGGCGGTACCTTCTCCCTTAGGCCCCGGCCTGCGGGCAGGCGGCCGCTTGGGCCGGCCGTGACCTGCGGGAGACAGCACCGTGTCCGGGGCGTGACCTGCAGGCGTGCTGCACCAACTGTTCGCGCCGCAGAGCCCCACCCTTCACAGGAAAACCGGCGTTGCGCCATCAGGCAGCCATCTCCCGGTCAATTCCGCCCGCGACGATTCCCCCGTCCGTGCCATCGGGGCCCGGATGCGGGCCACCAGGCTCGCAGGTCGGAGGGGGACTCAGTGCCCAGGAGTAAGCCCAGAAGTAAGACAGTCGCGGCTGCGGCCATCGCGGTCAGCGGCCTGATGTTCGCCGCGGGATGCGGCAGTAGCACGAACAGCACTAGTGCAGGCAGTTCCTCCAGTTCGGGCAGCACCACCAACGCGGCCACGGCCACGTCCGCCGCCGCGTTCGGCGGGATGAACGGCCTGGTGGCCGCCTGCAAGAAGGAGGGGACGCTGAACGTCATCACCCTCCCGGCGAACTGGGCCAACTACGGCACCATCATGAAGGACTTCACCGCCAAATATGGCATCAAGATCAACGATGCCAACCCTGATGGGTCCAGCCAGGACGAGATCAACGCGATGGAGCAGCTGAAGGGGCAGAACCGTGCCCCTGACGTGCTGGACATGGGCACCTCATTCGCGATCAAGGCGGACCAGGCAGGCCTGCTCGCCCCCTACAAGGTGGCCACCTGGACCGCCATCCCGGCGAACACCAAGGCGTCCGACTCCACCTGGTACGACGACTACGGCGGCTACGTCGCCATCGGCTACGACTCGGCCAAGGTGAAGGTCCCGCCGACGTCGTTCAAGGATCTGCTGAAGCCCATCTACAAGAACCAGGTCGCCATCAACGGCAACCCGACCCAGGCCAGCGCCGCCTTCTCTGCGGTCTACGCGTCCGCACTGGCGAACGGGGGGTCGCTGTCCAACATCGAGCCGGGCATCGCGTACTTCAAGAAGCTGCACCAGGCCGGGAACTTCGTGCCGGTCACGGCGGGTCCGACCACCGTGCAGAGCGGGCAGACCCCGATCGTGATCTGGTGGGATTACCTCCTCGCCTCCGAGATCTCCAGCGCGGCGCCCACGTTTAAGATCGTGATCCCGACTGACGCGCACTACGCCGCTTACTACAGCCAGGCGATCAGCAAGACGGCGCCCAACCCGGCCTGCGCCAGGCTCTGGGAGGAGTACCTGTACTCGACCACCGGGCAGAACCTCTGGCTGCAGGGCAAGGCGCGGCCCATCGAGCTGCAGACGCTCGTCACCAAGGGCACCGTCGACAAGGCGGCTGACGCGGCGCTCCCGGCGGCCCCGGCGGGCGGGCTGAGCTTCCCCACCCAGGCGCAGGAGTCTGCCGCCGAGGCCAAGGTCGCGCAGCAGTGGTCGAGTGTGACCGGCTAGCTGATGGCCCAGCAGACTGACACGGTCGTGGCCCCGGATACCCCTGGCGGGTCCGGGGCCCGGCCGGCCCGGCCGGGCCGGGTCCTCGGGGCCCGGCTGCGCAGCGCGCGGACGCTGCTCGGCGTGCTGCCCTTCACCGTCTACGTGGTCCTCGGCCTCGTCCTGCCCGCGGTGGCGATCGCCGTGGGCGCCTTCCAGGACTCGAGCACCGGCGGTTTCACGCTATCGAACGTCAAGACGGCCGCCACCGGCATCTACCTGCATGGCTTCGAGACCACGCTCGGAGTCGCGGTGATCACCTCCATCGTGCCCGGCATCGTCGGCTTCCTGGTCGCCTACGCGATCTTCACGGCGAAGCGCGGGGCGCTGCTGCGCCGCTGCGTGATCACCGCCTCCGGCGTGTTCGCCAACTTCGGCGGGGTGCCGCTGGCCTTCCTGTTCATCGCGACGCTGGGCTCGACCGGCATGGTCACGGCGTGGCTGACCGACATCGGGCTGAACCCGTACACGAACGGGTTCGACCTGTACACGTTCAGCGGGATCGTGGTCGTCTACATGTACTTCCAGATCCCGCTCATGGTGCTCGTCATGCTGCCCGCCCTGGAAGGGCTCCGGCCCGCCTGGCGGGAGGCCGCCAACAACCTGGGCGCGGGCGCCTGGCAGTACTGGCGCTACGTCGGCGGCCCCGTGCTGCTCCCCTCCTTCCTGGGCTGCGTGCTGCTGCTGTTCGGCAGCGCGTTCTCGGCCTACGCCACGGCCGAAGCGCTGACCAGCGGGAGTGTCCCGCTGACCGCCATCCAGATCGGCTCGTTCCTGAACGGCAACGTGCTGGCTGGCCAGCAGAACGTGGGCAAGGCCCTCGGGCTCGGCATGATCGTGATCATCGCGATCGTGATGACTGCCTATGCGGTGCTCCAGCGAAGGGCGGCCCAGTGGCTGCGGTAACCGGTACCACCCTCGTGGAGGGCGCCACGCCTCCGGCACGCCGGACCCGGCCCGGCATCCGCCAGTTCCCCGTCTGGCGCTGGGTGATCCTGATCGTGGTCGGCGCCTACTTCATCATCCCGTTGGTCGCGGCGCTGCGGTTCACCGGCTGGTCGTCCTTCCCGCAGGTCGTCCACCAGGAAGGCTTCTCCGCGGCCTTCGAGCTGTCGGTCAAGCTGGCCGCCATCACCACGGTTCTCACCATCGTGCTCATGCTGCCCACGACGGTCTACGTGCACCTGCGGCTGCCCCGCCTGCGCCGGCTGATGGAAGGGATCACGATCCTGCCCATCGTGATCCCGCCGGTGGTCCTGATTGTGGGCGTGCTGCAGGTGGCACCCGGATTCCTCAAGAGCACCCCGTACTTGCTCGCGCTGATCTACGTGGTGCTCGCGATGCCGTTCGCCTACCGGGCGTTCGACGCGGGGCTGCGCGCCCTGGACCTGCAGACGCTGGTCGAGGCGTCGCAGTCGCTGGGCGCGGGCTGGCGGTCCACGCTGTGGCGGGTCATGCTGCCCAACCTGCGCACCGCCATGCTCTCGGCCACCGTTCTCACCGTGGCCCTGGTCCTCGGCGAGTTCACCATGGCCAGCCTGGACCTCTACCAGACCTTCCCGGTGTGGATCGTCGCGTTCGATCAGACCAGCGGGCCGATCTCGGTCGCGGCCTCGCTGCTGGCGCTGTTCGTGACCTGGATCTTCCTGCTGGCGATCACGCTGATCGGCGGCAGGACCTCGCGCGGCGGCGCCGAGGTCTCGCTGTTCTCAGTCAGCCGGCGGGTGACCCGGTGACCGCGGAGCCGATGTCAATACGGGAGGGGCTTGATGAAGGCCGCTAGGGGCAGGCGCAACAGCGACGACACCGTCGGGCAGGACGCAGGGAACAGCTCGGGCGCCATCGTCCGCCTGCAGAACCTGTCCCGCGCCTTCGGCACCACTCGGGCCCTGGACGGGCTGGACCTGGAGCTCGCCCCCGGGGAGCTGGTCGCCCTGCTCGGCCCGTCCGGGTGCGGCAAGACCACCGCGCTGCGCATCGTGGCCGGGTTCGAGACCGCCGACTCGGGCGCGGTCAAGGTAGACGGCCATGACGTGTCAGGCATCCCGGCGGCCAAGCGGGATATGGGCATGGTGTTCCAGAGCTACAGCCTCTTCCCAAATATGTCGGCGCTGGAGAACGTCAGCTTCGGACTCCGGATGCGCCGGCTGGGGGCAGCCGACCGGCAGCGCCGGGCCGCCGACCTGCTCGACATGGTGGGCCTGACCCCCCAGGGCAAGCAGTACCCGCACCAGCTGTCCGGCGGCCAGCAGCAGCGGGTGGCGCTGGCCCGGGCGCTGGCCATCGAGCCCCGGGTCCTGCTGCTCGACGAGCCGCTGTCCGCGCTGGACGCGAAGGTCCGTCTGCAGCTGCGTGAGCAGATCCGCTCGCTCCAGCAACGGCTCGGCACGACCACCCTGTTCGTCACCCACGACCAGGAGGAAGCCCTGTCCATGGCGGACCGGGTGGGCGTGATGCACAACGGCAGGCTGGAGCAGATCGCCACCCCGGACGAGCTGTATGACCGGCCCGCGACGCCCTTCGTTGCGGAGTTCGTAGGAATCATGAACCGGATCCCGGCCGCCCTGCTCGAGCTGCTCGGCGCGTCCGCGCTCGCCGCGGACGTGGTGCGCCACCCGGAGAGCCCGGCCGGAGCTGTGGATGTGCTGGTCCGGCCCGAGGGGCTGCGCCTCGCGGCCAGCTCAACTGGCAACGGGATCGTGGTCAGCCGGACGTTCCTCGGCCAGCTGACCCGGGTCAGTGTCCGGCTGTCCGGGGACGTGGTGGTGCAGGTGGACCAGCAGAGCACCGAGGCGGCGGCGCTCACCCCGGGCGACCCGGTGGACGTCAGCATGGCCGGCGCCCCGGTCATGCTCGCCGACCGCTAGTACCCGGCCTACGGGCCCGTGCTGACGCCGGCCAGCGGGAGCAGGTCGGCGATCGTGTCCAGCACATGCGGGGTCTTGGCCGCCTCGAACTCGTCCCGGGTGGTCCGGCCGGTGAGCACGCCGGCGACCAGTCCCGCCCCGGAACGGAGGCCCGACTCGATGTCGCTCGGCGTGTCTCCGACCACCGCGAGCTCGCTCACTGCGCCGCCACCCAGCCGCAGCAGCGCGGTCAGCGGCAGGTCGGGCCAGGGGCGGCCGCGGCCCGCGTCGGCCGGGGACAGGGCCAGGTCGATCACCGGGTGCCAGCCGAGCTGGTCGATGATCGCGTCGCGGGTGGCCGGCGAGAACCCGGTGAGCAGGCAGACCTGGATCCCCGCGTCACACAGTGCGGTGATCGCCTCGGCGGCCCCGGGCAACGCGGTCACCCGCCCGGCGGCCACTTCCCCGGCGTAGGCGTCCTCGAAGACGTCGTTGGCGTGCTGGGCGGTGGCCTCGTCACCCAGGACCTCGCGGAAGACCTCGATCTTCGACTGGCCCATGGTGGCGTGCACGATCCGCATCGCCTCGTCGTGCGCCGCGGTGCCGCGGGCCGGGCCGAACCGGTCCAGGGCCGCGGTGAACGCGGCCATCACGCTGCCGTCGTCGGCGACCGTGGTGCCCGCCATATCCAGGCACGCGATCGTGATGCTGCTCATGGGACCCTCCCGGGACTCAGCGGCCTGCGGTCAGCCGAACGTCTGCTCCGCGATGGCCGGGGCGCAGGTCATGCCCCGGCCGCCCGGGCCGGTGACCAGCACCACGCCCGGCGCCACCTGGGAGCGGTGGTACAGCTCGGTGCCGGTGACCTGGCTGTACACCCCGGCCCAGCGGCGCCGGACCGGTGGTATCACGGTGCCGAGCAGCCGCGCGGCCACGGCGAGCAGGTGCTCATAGGCATCTTCCTCGACGTCGAACCCGAACGGCTCGGTGTACTCGTGCGTGTCGCCGATCGTGAGGCCGCCCTCCAGCCGCTGGACCAGCAGCAGCTGCGCGCTGACCCGGGCGGCCCCCGGGTCCTGCGGGGCCAGCCGCTGGCGGCCCGGCAGGTCGAACGCGGGGTAGTAGCGCATCGAGTCACCGTCAGCCACCGAGGTGGTCAGCTCGTCGCCGAGCGGCGCGGTCTGCATCATCTGCAGCCGGACCCGGCGGACCGGCGGGTCCGGGAACGCGGCCAGGTGCGGGCCTGCGATCCCGGTGTGCGCCGCGCCGGGGCAGAGTACAACCAGGTCGGCGCGGTGCCAGGCACCGGTGTGGTCACGTACCGCGTGCGGGGCCACCTCGACGCCTTCCCGGCCGGGCAGCCACTCGTACGGGGGCTGCCCCGGCGCGCCGTCCAGCAGGTGAGCGCGCAGTGCCAGGGGCACCCGGCGGGGTTCCACGGCCGCGTCCGCCCGGCAGAGCAGGCCGCCGGCGAACTCGCCGCGCAGCGCCGGGTTCACCGCCCGGACGGCGGCCGGGTCGAGCAGTTCGTAGTCGCGCAGGCCCGCGTCCGGCCGGGCCGCGGCCTCCTTGAGCAGCCCCAGTTCCGCGTCATCCCGGGCCAGCGTCAGGGAACCGTTCGGGCGGAAGCCGGTGCCCGGCACCTCCGCGGCGATCTCCGCCCACCGGGCCCGGGCCCGGCGGGCCAGGTCCAGCTCGGGGCCGCCCGCGCGGCCACTGACCCAGATCAGGCCGAAGTTGCGGACGCTCGCGCCCCGGGAGCCGGCCTCACGTTCGAGGTGGGTCACCGCGTGGCCACGCCGGCCCGCCTCCAGCGCGTGCATGAAGCCCAGCACGCCCCCGCCCACGACCACCACCGACATCCGCGCGGCCTCCCCAGCCAGGGCACCCAGTCAAAGCACCCAGTCAAACGGCACGCGGTGACGCAGGCCTGAACATCGGGTACCGGGCGGCCCAACGGCGGAAAACATCGCCCTCCCGGGCCATAATCGGGGCGGCCCGGGTACTACCGGGTCAGCCGATGACACACCATGGAGTTGGTCTCCTGCTCCGGCCGCACCGTGCCGGGGGGATTCGCGGGTGAACGGAGGGCTGTGCAGTGCAGGTACTCGGCATCGACATCGGCGGCACGGGGATCAAGGCCGCGCCGGTGGACACGACCACCGGAAAGTTGCTCACCGAGCGGGTCAAGGTGGAGACGCCCCACCCGGCCCTGCCCGACGCGGTCGCAGCCGTGGTGGCCCAGCACGTGAAGAACTTCAGCTGGACCGGGCCGGTGGGCATCGCGTTTCCCGGCGTCGTGGTGGACGGGGTCACGATGACCGCGGCCAACCTGGACCCCGCCTGGGTCGGGCTGGACACCCGGGAGCTGTTCAGCAAGGCGGCGGGCGTGCCCGCGACGCTGATCAACGACGCCGACGCGGCGGGCCTGGCCGAGATGACGTTCGGCGCGGGCGCCGGTCACCAGGGCACGGTCCTCATGCTCACGTTCGGCACCGGGATCGGCAGCGCGCTGTTCCGGGGCGGGAAGCTGGTCCCCAACACCGAGTTCGGCCACATCGAGATCCGCGGCCGGGACGCTGAGAAGCGCGCCTCGGAACGGGCCAAGGAGCTGCATGACCTCAGCTGGGGCAAGTGGGCCGGGCGGGTGGACGAGTACCTGCGCCATGTCGAGGCCCTCACCGCACCGGACCTGGTCATCATCGGCGGCGGGATCAGCCGCAAGGCGGATAAGTTCCTGCCGCTGCTGACGTCGTTGCGGGCCACGGTGGTGCCCGCCACGATGCAGAACGACGCCGGCATCGTGGGGGCCGCCCTGGCGGCCGGCCTGGGCGCGCCGGTGGGCTGAGGACCCCGTGGGCTGAGGACCCCGTGGGGTGACGACTGCTACCTGACCGGGTGGCCGGCGCCGCGCAGCGCGTCCTTGACCTCGCTGATCCGCAGCTGGCCGAAGTGGAACACGCTGGCCGCCAGCACGGCGTCCCCGCCGGCCCCGACCGCGGGAGCAAAGTGAGCCAGCTCCCCTGCCCCGCCGCTGGCGATGATGGGCACATCCACGACCGCGCGCACCGCGCGGATGAGTTCCAGGTCGAACCCCGCCTTGGTGCCGTCGGCGTCCATGGAGTTGAGCAGGATCTCGCCGACCCCCAGCTCCGCCCCGCGGGCCGCCCACTCGACCGCATCGATCCCGGTACCCCGGCGCCCCCCGTGCGTGGTCACCTCGAAACGCGCGGACTCACGGGCCAGACCATCCCCCAGGCCCGGAACCCCACCCCCACCAGCCTCGCCAGTCACATCAGTCCCACTGATCCCACCGGCCTCATCAGCCACCCGGCGGGCGTCCACGGACAGCACCACGCACTGCGAGCCGAACCGCTGGGCGGCCTCCGCGAGCAGTTCGGGGCGGGCGATGGCCGCGGTGTTCAGCGACACCTTGTCCGCCCCGGCCCGCAGCAGCCGGTCCACGTCCCCGACGCTGCGCACCCCGCCGCCCACGGTGAGCGGGATGAACACCTGGTCGGCGGTCCGGCCCACCACGTCGATCATGGTGTCCCGGCCGCCGCTGGACGCGGTGATGTCCAGGAACACCAGTTCGTCGGCGCCTTCCGCGTCGTACGCGGCGGCGAGTTCCACCGGGTCACCCGCGTCGCGCAGGTCGCGGAAGTTGACCCCCTTCACCACGCGCCCCGCGTCCACATCCAGGCAGGGAATTACCCGCACCGCCACCGTCATGGCGTCCCCCACCCCACTGCCCATCCAGCCCCGTCAGCCCCAGCAATCCCGCCAGCCCCCTGAGCCCTAGAGACCGGGACCGCCAGGGCTCGCGGGGGCATCAGGCGCCGATCCCGGGGCGGTAGGCGACTGCCTCCACCTCGACCAGCATCCGGGGGTCGACCAGCCCGGCAATCTCGATCATGGTGGCGGCGG
>DATCFY010000120.1:0-6330 GCA_036509255.1 Streptosporangiaceae bacterium | reverse complement strand
GCCATGATCCAGCGGGTCGTGGAGCGCATGTACAGCGAGACGGAGGAGAACCGGTTCCTCGAGGTCACCTACGCCAACGGGGACAAGGAGGTCCTGTACTTCAAGGACTTCAACTCCGGCGCGATGATCGAGAACATCGTGGCCCGGGCCAAGAAGATGGCCATCAAGGAGTTCCTCGACACCGGGCAGAAGGGCATGCGCGTCGCCCACCTGCTGGCCGCTTGCGTGGATGAGTTCAGTGAGAACGAGGATCTGCCGAACACCACCAACCCGGACGACTGGGCCCGCATCTCCGGCAAGAAGGGCGAGCGGATCGTGTACATCCGGACCCTGGTTTCCGGCAAGCAGGGCACCGAGGCCGGGCGTTCCATCGACACGGTGGCCAATACCGGGCAGTACCTCTGACCTGGGCAGGCGCGGTGGCGCGTTTCCAGGACGCCCGGACCGTCACCGATATTGCGCCGGGCGCGTGCGGCGGGTCACCCGTCCCGCGCCCGGCCGGCCGGCACTAGGCTGCCTGATATGAGCGTTCGGCGGGTGATGGGGACCGAGACCGAGTTCGGCATCTCGGTCCCTGGTCAGCCTGGGGCAAATGCCATGATTACCTCGTCCCAGGTCGTCAACGCCTACCAGGCGGCTTCCTCGGCCCGCGCCCGGCGGGCGCGGTGGGACTTCGAGGAAGAGAACCCGCTGCGGGACGCCCGCGGGTTCGACCTGGCCCGGGAGTCGGCGGACGCCACCCAGCTGACCGACGAGGACCTCGGCCTGGCCAACGTGATACTGACCAACGGGGCCCGGCTGTACGTGGACCACGCCCACCCGGAGTACTCGGCGCCGGAATGCACCAACCCGCTGGCGGCGGTCATCTGGGACAAGGCGGGGGAGCGGGTCATGGCCGAGGCCGCCGCCAAGGCGGCCACCATACCCGGCAGCCAGCCGATCCAGCTCTACAAGAACAACACCGATAACAAGGGCGCCTCCTACGGCTGCCACGAGAATTACCTGATGCGCCGGGCCACGCCGTTCGCGGACATCGTCCGGCACCTCACCCCGTTCTTCGTGTCCCGGCAGGTGGTGTGCGGGGCCGGGCGGGTGGGCCTGGGCGCCGACGGCCGCGAGGACGGCTTCCAGATCAGCCAGCGCGCCGACTTCTTCGAAGTCGAGGTGGGCCTGGAAACCACGCTGAAGCGGCCCATCATCAACACCCGGGATGAGCCGCACGCCGACCCGGAGAAGTACCGCCGCCTGCACGTCATCATCGGCGACGCGAACATGAGCGAGGTCAGCACCTACCTCAAGCTCGGCACCACCGCGCTGGTCCTGGCCATGATCGAGGACAAGTTCCTCGGCGGTGACCTGTCGGTCGAGTCACCGGTGGCCGAGCTCCGGGCCATCTCGCACGACCCCACCTGCCGCCATCTGCTTACCCTGCGCGACGGGCGGAAGATGACCGGGGTCCAGCTGCAGATGGAGTACCTCGAGCTGGCCCGCAAGTACACCGAGGACAAGTTCGGGTCCGACGTCGATGACATGACCGCGGACGTGCTGGCCCGCTGGGAATCCGTGCTGATCCGGCTGGCCGAGGACCCGATGCTGGCGTCCCGGGAACTGGACTGGGTGGCCAAGCTGGAGCTGCTCGAGGGCTACCGGACCCGTGAGGGGCTGGCCTGGGGGCATCCCAAGCTCCAGCTGGTCGACTTGCAGTACTCCGACGTCCGGCTTACCCGCGGGCTATACAACCGGCTCGCCGCGCGGGGCAGGATGGTGCAGCTCGTGACCGAGGAGGACGTGACCCGGGCCATCGAGACGCCGCCGGAGGACACCCGGGCCTACTTCCGCGGCCGGTGCCTGCAGCAGTATCCGGAGTCGGTGGCCGCCGCCTCCTGGGACTCGGTGATATTCGACATACCCGGCCGCGAGTCGCTGCAGCGGGTGCCCACCCTGGAGCCGCTCCGCGGGACCAGAGCCCACGTGGGCGGCCTGCTCGACCGGTGCCGGACCGCCGCGGAGCTGGTAGCCGCGCTCACCGGCGAGAACTGACCCCAACCACCCGCGGGGCCCTACGATCGCCCTCGGCCCCGTGGCCCTTCCGGCACCCGTGAGCGCCCCGCTCCGGGGCCGCAGCCCCGGCAGGCACGCCGGGGACCAGGACACATCGGCAGGGCATTATTGAGGCGCCTGATCCCGATGCCCGATTTCAGGGTTGGACAGGCCATCGGCAGGCGAGGATACGGTTAAGCCGAGGATGACCCTTGTAGCACGGAGGTTTCGGGCATGGCGACGAAAGACACTGGCGGTCAGCGGCAAACCTCGAAGCGTACTGAGGACGCCGAGGAGGCGGAGCCGCAGGCATCGGGCGAGGTCAAGGAGCGCCAGGAGAAACTGGCCGACGACGTAGACGCGATCCTCGACGAGATCGACGAGGTGCTCGAGGAGAACGCTGAGGAGTTCGTCCGGTCTTACGTGCAGAAGGGCGGCCAGTGACGGCGGCCCCCCGCAGAGCTCACCACGGGGCGCGCCCGGGCGGCAGCCCGGCCGGGTTCGCGCTGGGCTGACAAGCCGTATGCGCGGCCAGCGCGTGGCCGCAGTAGGGTCGGGTCAGGTATCGGGCGCGGTCTAACCGGGAGGACTGAGCGTGGGTTCTGGCTTGTTTGCCGGGAAGTTCATTGCGGCGTGCATGGACGCTGGCACATCGTCATTCGCTGACCTAGTGGCCGAGTGCGCCCCTGAGCTGCTCCCGGGGGCCGGCGCTGCGGCCGCCACCCGGGTGGGCGGCGCTTCGGGGGTCACCGGCGCCGGAAGCGAGGGCGCAGGCCCGCAACTGCCGCACGCGACCACGATCGTGGCCGCCCGTTTCGCGGACGGCGTGGTCATGGCCGGTGACCGGCGCGCCACCGCGGGAAACATGATCATGCAGCGGGACATCGAGAAGGTGTTCCGCAGCGACGACTTCTCCGCGGTCGGCATCGCGGGCGTGGCCGGGATCGGGATGGAGCTGGTCCGGCTCTTCCAGCTGGAACTGGAGCACTACGAGAAGCTTGAGGGCCGGACGCTGTCCCTGGAGGGCAAGGCGAACCGGCTGTCCGCGTTCGTCCGCGGCAACATGGGCGCGGCCATGCAGGGGCTGGTGGTCGTCCCGCTGTTCGCCGGCTACGACGAGGTCGCTGGCCGGGGGCGGATCTTCAGCTATGACGTGGCCGGCGGCCGGTACGAAGAGCGTCCCTTCCACGCCATCGGCTCGGGGTCCATATTCGCCAAGGGATCGCTGAAGAAGCTCTACACCGAGGACATGTCCGACCGGGCGGTGGTCCTGGCCCTGATGCAGGCCCTGTACGACGCGGCCGACGACGACTCGGCGACCGGCGGCCCGGACCTGGCCAGGCAGATCTACCCGGTGGTGGCTATGATCACCGCCGATGGGTTCCGCCGCCTCTCGGACGCGGAAGCGGGCGAGTACGCCCGGACCGTCGTGGAGGAGCGGACCAGGGAGCCTTCCGGGCCGGTCGCGCCGCTGAACCTGTCGCCCGGCCTGAGCGGGTGACCCGCGCTCCCGCCTGACCAGCCGCCATTCCAGTAGCGCCGTTACGATTAGGGGTAAAGCTGCGGTGAGTATGCCGTTCTACGTGTCGCCTGAGCAGGCGATGAAGGACAAGGCGGATTACGCCCGGAAGGGCATCGCCCGCGGCCGCAGCGGGGTGGTGATCCAGTACGACGGGGGCATCCTGTTCGTGGCGCCGAACCCGTCCAGCGCCCTGCACAAGATCAGCGAGATCTACGATCGCATCGCGTTCGCCGCGGTCGGCCGCTACAACGAGTTCGAGAACCTGCGCAAGGCGGGGGTCAGGTACGCGGACTACACCGGGTACCAGTACGACCGCAGTGACGTGACCGCCCGCGGCCTGGCTAACTGGTACGCGCAGATCCTGGGGCAGTTCTTCACCGAGAGCAACAAGCCCTTCGAGGTCGAGCTGGTGGTGGCCGAGGTCGGCGAGTCGCCGGTCGACGACCAGATCTACCGGATCACGTTCGACGGCTCGGTGGCGGAGGAGCACGGCTTCGTGGCCATGGGCGGCCAGGCCGATCAGGTCACGGCGGTGCTCAAGGACCACTACGCGGACGGCCTCCCGCTGGTCCGGGCGCTGGGCGCTGCGATCGCGGGCCTGGCAGGCCAGGGCCAGGGCCAGGGCAACGGCGAGGGCACCGAGCTGAGTGCCAGCCAGCTCGAAGTGGGCATCCTGGCCCGCGACCGGGCGCACCGGACGTTCCGCAGGCTGACCGGGGCCCGGCTGGAGCTGCTGCTGACCGAGGCGGCGGCCGAGGAGGGCACTGGCGCGGTCAGCCCGGCACCGGAAGAGCCACAGCCCGGCGAGGCCGCCAGCCCTGATGACGGGGTCACCCCCTAGGCGTCCAGCTATCGTCGGGCCGCCGGGCGGCTAGCGCGTGGGCCCGGGATCCGCTTAGTGTCGGGGATGATGACCGAGGTGCTCGGCACGACCCTGGAGGACGATTGACAGGCAGTATGGCGGACCTGGCGGCCACGACCGGGATCGACGTGCCCACCGGGCTGCTGATCGGCGGCCAGTGGACCAAGGGCCGCGACGGCGGGCTGATCGGCGTGACCGACCCCGCCACCGAGGAGATCATCGCGGACGTGGCCGACGCCACGGCTGAGGACACGCTCGACGCCGTGAGCGCCGCTTCGGCCGCGCTGCCCGGCTGGGCCGCAACCGCGCCCCGGGAGCGGGCCGAGTGCCTGCGCCGGGCCTGGTCGCTGATGATCGCCAAGGCTGACGCGCTGGCCCGGCTGATGGTCCTGGAGAACGGCAAGGCACTGCCGGACGCACGCAGTGAGGTGATCTACGCCGCCGAGTTCTTCCGCTGGTACGCCGAGGAGGCGGTCCGGCTGGACGGCTCGGTCCTCACCGCGCCGTCCGGCGCCAACCGCATCCTGGTCCAGCGCCAGCCGGTGGGCGTCAGCGTGCTGATCACCCCGTGGAACTTCCCGGCCGCGATGGCCACCCGCAAGATCGGGCCGGCCCTCGCCGCCGGCTGCACCGTGGTCCTCAAGCCTGCCAAGGAGACGCCGCTGACCGCGCTCGCGGTGGCCGAGATCCTGAACGAGGCCGGCGTGCCGGACGGCGTGGTGAACGTGATCACGACGTCCTCGGCCAGCCGGTTCAGCCAGACCGTGCTGGCCGATCCCCGGGTCCGCAAGCTGTCCTTCACCGGGTCCACCGAGGTCGGCCGGGTGCTGCTGAAGGCCGCGGCGGACAACGTGATCAACTGCTCCATGGAACTGGGCGGCAATGCGCCCTTCCTGATCTTCGAGGACGCTGACATCAGCGCGGCCCTGGACGGGGCTTTCCTGGCCAAGATGCGCAACGGCGGCGAGGCGTGCACCGCCGCCAACCGTTTCTACGTCCACGAAGCGGTCGCCGACGAGTTCACCGCGGCGTTCGCGGCGCGGCTCGGGGCGCTCAAGGTCGGCCCGGGCCTGGACGAGGGTACCGAGCTGGGCCCGCTGGTCAACGAGGACACCCGGTCCAAGGTGGCCAGCCTGGTGGACGAGGCCACCAGCGCCGGCAGCCGGGTCGTCACCGGGGGCTCCGTCCCGGACCGCCGCGGCTACTTCTACGCGCCGACCGTGCTGGACAACGTCCCGCCCGGCGCGGGGATCCTGGACGAGGAGATCTTCGGCCCGGTCGCCCCGATCGTCCGGTTCAGCTCGGAGTCCGAGGTGGTCTCCTGGGCCAACAACACCGAATACGGGCTGGTTTCCTACGTCTACACCCGGGACTTGCGCCGCTCGCTGCGGGTGGCCGAGGCCCTGGAGGCCGGGATGATCGGCATCAACCGCGGCGTGGTCTCGGACCCGGCAGCCCCGTTCGGCGGGGTAAAGCAGTCCGGGATCGGCCGCGAGGGGGGGCACGACGGATTGCTGGAGTTCACCGAAACCAAGTACATCGCCGTCGACTGGTGACGCAGCGCGTGAAGAGCCGGGGCGTGGCCGCGACACGCTTTCTGACCCACCCCACCTGGTGCGGGCGCGCGCCGACGTGTCGTAGGGTCTAGTGAGCGACCATGGACAGACGAATCTTCGGGCTTGAGAACGAATACGGGGTCACCTGTACCTTCCGCGGCAGCCGTCGGCTGTCCCCGGACGAGGTAGCCAGGTACCTCTTCCGCCGTGTGGTCTCCTGGGGCCGCAGCAGCAACGTGTTCCTGCGCAACGGCGCACGGCTCTACCTCGACGTGGGCAGCCATCCCGAGTACGCCACCCCCGAGTGCGACAACATCCTCGACCTGGTGGTGCACGACAAGGCGGGCGAG